>JAZKBD010000019.1:0-29902 GCA_040388785.1 Pseudomonadota bacterium | reverse complement strand
TCTGCGGCGGCTTTGGCCGCGGCAGCTTGCTGAGCGGCCGCGAGTTCGGTCGCGTGCTGGGCCTTCTGCTGCGCCTCCTGCTGCTGGCGCGCCTGCAGCTTCTGCTGCGCATCGAGCTTGGAGCGCAGCAACGTCAACGTGTAATTGGTCGGATCGGCCTTCGACAGCACATCGATCTCGCGATTGGCTTCGGCGAAATTGTTCTGCGAAATCGCCTTCTCGACATCCGGAACGCCGAACGGGAAGGTTTCGCGCAACGCATCCTTGGCCACCTGGTTCTTCGGATCCTTCGCCAGCACTGCTTCGTAATATTCCATCGCGTTGTCGCCGGCCGGCGCCACCAGCCGATGTTGCGCATACGCATCGCGCGCCGCCGACAGCAAGTCTGCGACGCTCATGCCGGACAGCTTTGCTTTCGCTTGGGCGGCAGCCTGCGCCTGCGCGGCCGAACTGGCCGATGAAGGCGTGGCAGCCGGCAATTCCGCGGGGGCCGAAGCGGCCGGCACCGATGCCGTGGGTTTGGCCGACGTCACGGGCGCCGAAGATGCGGGACCTTGTCCCTTGCCGCAGCCCGCCAGCAACAGCGCCATGCCGACGGCCAGGGTCAGGCCTTGCATCGCGCCGAAGGGTTGGGGGGAACGTGGTTCGTCGTGACGGGAATCGGAAGTGATCATGCGGCCCACCTGTGCGAAGAGAGATATCCGGTTCCCCGGACATGCACGAATCGTTCCATCCGCGTGCATTCATTCCGGCCCACGCCAGGTTGCATCGCGGATCTGCGCAGGATGTGACCGGATCGACACAAGTGGTGCTTGCGGGCCGCCGAGGCGCGGGGCACCGGCGCCCATCGACACGACTCCCGCAAATGGAAAGCCCCGGCAGAACCGGGGCCAACGTCATGCGGATTGCCCGCATCCCCGCGCTGGGCGCCGCGGGGAGGGCAGGCTTGTGGTTATGGTGTCGAAGACAACGTGCAACGGTTGCAAAAGCAGGTTGCGAACTTTCTTACTTCTTCGCCTTCTTCGCGCGCTTGGTCTTGCTGGCGCGCGCGGTCTTGGCCATCACGGCCTTCTTCGCGGTGCGCTTGCGTGCGGTCTTCTTGGCAGCGCGCTTGCGTGCCGGCTTCTTGGCCGATTTCTTCGCGGCCTTCCGCACCGTCTTGCGTGCGGTCTTGCGTGCCGTGGCGGTTTTCGCCTTGGCGGACTTGCGTGCACCCTTCTTGGCCGCCTTCTTGGCGGGTTTCTTCGCAGCTTTCTTGGTAGCCATGGTTCGTCTCAGCTCCTCATCAGTTGGCAGTGGTTGCCCAGTGAACGCATGCAGAAACGCCTCGCACAAAAGATCACTGTTCGTGGCGTGCCGCAGGTTGGACACTTGACGACGTGTACGCTCGTCGGAAAGCAGCCGGAGTACATGCAGCGGAATCGAGACGGTGATCTTCCGAACCTTCTCGGATTTGGAACCGTGCTCGATGTACGGCTTGATGTACTTGGCAGTCGGCATGTTTCCGTCTTGCGACATGTCGTCGGGCGGAAAGCTAGCCCCACGCAAACATGGTGTCAATCAATTTTTTGCGGCAAATGAAGCCCTTGCGATCGCCGCCGCCGGCGCCCCGCGACGGTCGAACGGCGCCTTGCGCATGTAACCGATCGCAGCGGCGGATGGATAGACGTCCAAACGGAATTGTCGCGTTGCACATGCGCAACCGCGCAAACCCGCATGAACACTGGCCTGCATGCGATGCATGTGCCGCGACATGGCGCTGCGCGCCTGAAAGCACGAGGCGTCGCGCTCGCAGGCATTTGCCGCACGCGCGCGCGACGAATCCGGCTGAATGCTGGACAAACCGGCGCACGAAATTTTTTTGCGCAGCACCCGATTTTGCGCACAACGCGCCGACTTCGAAGCGGCTGTTGTGAAAAAGTCAGGCCATGGAAGGCCGTTCTGACGCAACCAAGATCGAGACGAATTCACTGCTCGAATTGCACCGTGGCGCAGCGATCATGGATCGCACAATCAAGCTTCGTCGTTCTCGATCAGCTCTTCGTAGTCGTCGGGAGCGAGCAACGCATCCACTTCGTCCGGATCGGAAAGCTTGATGATGAACAACCAGCCGTCGCCGAATGCATCTTCGTTGATGGTTTCCGGTTTGTCGGCGAGCCCTTCATTCACTTCCACGATTTCGCCACTGACCGGCGCATACACATCCGACGCCGCCTTCACCGACTCGACCACCGCGCAACCCGCACCGGCTTCGACCTTGTCGCCGACCTTGGGCAATTCGACGTAGACCAGGTCACCCAGCAAGCCCTGGGCATGATCGGAAATGCCGACACGTGCACGCCCGTCTTCCTCGATCCGCACCCATTCGTGCGACTTCTGGAATTTGAGGTCACCGGGAATCTCGCTCATGACACGTGTCCTTGGTTGTTCGGGAGACCCGTGATTCTAGCCATGTCCACGGGCCCGGAAAAAGATGCCTCGGCGAATCGCGGCGACCGTGCCGCGAATCAGATGCCTTCGCAGGCTTGGCCGTCCCTGACGAAGGGGTATTTCACCGCGCGCAGCGGCAGCTCACGGCCGCGGATATCGACGCGCAAGTCCTCGCGCGCGCGCGCCGGCACCCGTGCAAAGGCGATGGCCTTGCCCAGCGTCGGCGAAAAGATGCCGGACAGGATTTCGCCGTCGCCCTTGCCTGTGACGACGCGCTGGCCATGGCGCAGCACGCCCTTGTCGTCCAGCACCACGCCGATCAGCTCGCGCGGCACGCCGGATGCCTTCTGCTTTTCCAGCGCCGCGCGGCCGATGAAATCGCGCCCCTCGTCCAGCGACACCGTCCAGGCGAGACCCGCTTCCCATGGCGTCACGTCCTCGTCCATGTCCTGGCCGTAAAGATTCATGCCGGCTTCGAGCCGCAGCGTGTCGCGCGCACCCAAACCCGCCGGGTGCACGCCGGCCGCGGCCAGCGCATTCCACAGTGCCGCCGCATGTTGTTCCGGCACGATGATCTCGAAACCATCCTCGCCGGTGTAGCCGGTGCGCGCGACGAACAGCGGCATGCCGTCCGGACCGCGCGCTTCGGCGGCGGCAAAACGGCCCAGCTTTTCCACGCGCTCGCGATCGCTCGCGGCGAGCAACGCCAGCACCTTCGCCCGCGCATTCGGACCCTGCACCGCGATCATCGCGAGTTCGGGCCGCTCGCTGACCTCCACGTCGAACGCGGCGGCCTGCTTTTCGATCCACGCGAGATCCTTGTCGCGGGTGGCCGCATTCACGACCACGCGAAACCAATCCTCGGCAAGGAAGTAGGTGATCAGGTCGTCGATCACGCCGCCGCGCTCGTTGAGCATGCACGAATACAGTGCCTTGCCAGCCTTCTTCAGCTTGCCGATGTCGTTGGCCAGCAGATGCCGCAGGAATTCGCGACAGCGCGCGCCGCGCAGGTCCACCACCGTCATGTGCGAAACGTCGAACATGCCGGCGTCGCGGCGCACCGCGTGGTGCTCTTCGATCTGCGAGCCGTAATTGAGCGGCATGTCCCAGCCGCCGAAGTCCACCATCTTCGCGCCGGCGGCACGGTGGGTGGCATTGAGGATGGTCTTTCTCGTCATGGGTTGCGTCTCGTGCATGATGGCGCGAATTCAGCGGCGCAAAGACCTCGCAGTGGTCGAGCGTCCGCTGGAATGAGCGGGAATTATCGCGGCGCGCGCGCCGAATCGCACGTGCACGATACTTTTGCGACACCGGCGCTGCTAAATTGCGCGCATGAACTCGTCCCCGACGACGCCCGGCTTGGTGGAATGGCTGCCGCTGCCGGAGACCGGTGAGAACGTGCTGCGCTTTACCGGCGACTGGACGCTGCCGTACTTCTCGCATCTCGAAGCGCAACTCGATGCCCTCAAGCCCGCGCTGCCGGAATGCCCGGACGTCGATTTCAACGATGTCGGGCGGGTCGACACCTCGGGCGCCGGCCTGATTGCCGTCGCGCTGGGTCCGAAGGCGTTGCATTGGCTGGCGGATCACGACCGCGACGTACCGCGCGAGCTGCGCGCCCTGCTCGGCACCGTCAGCGACGCGGTCGCGGAAATCTACGCGCACCGGCCCAAGCCGAAGCCCAACTTCGGTTTCGTCGACATGCTTTCCGACATCGGCAGCACCGTCGTCCGCATCGGACAGCTCGGCGCCAAGCTGCTGGCATTCATCGGCATGACGCTGGAAACGCAGGCGCGCGTGCTGCTTCGTCCGAAGCACTGGCGCGTCACCTCGCTGGTCGCGCACATGGAACAGACGGGGCTGCACGCGGTGCCGATCGTGGTGCTGCTGTCGTTCCTGATCGGCGCGGTGATCGCATTCCTCGGCGCCACCGCGCTGCAGCGCTACGGCGCGACCGTGTTCACGGTGGACCTGGTTTCCTACGCGTTCCTGCGCGAGCTCGGCGTGCTGCTCACCGCGATCATCCTGGCCGGCCGCACGGCCAGCGCGTTCACCGCGCAGATCGGTTCGATGAAAGTCGGCGAGGAAATCGACGCAATGCGCACCATGGGCCTCGACCCGATGGAACTGCTGGTGCTGCCGCGGGTCATGGCATTGATGATCGTGACGCCGCTGCTGACGTTCCTCGCGATCCTCGCGGGCGTGGTCGGCGGTGCGCTGGTGTGCTGGTTCGCGCTCAACATCACGCCGACCATGTTCATCTCGGTGTTCCAGACCGATACGCCGCTGCGCTACCTGTGGCTGGGCCTGGCCAAGGCGCCGATCTTCGCCTTCCTGATCGCGGTGATCGGCTGCCTCGAAGGCTTCAAGGTGCAAGGCAGCGCGCAGTCGGTGGGCGAGCGCACCACCTCGAGCGTGGTGCAATCGATCTTCCTGGTGATCGTGGTCGACGCGATCGCGGCATTGTTCTTCATGGAGATGGGCTGGTGACCATTGCCGTGACCGCCAAGCCGCGCGACACGCTGGTCGAAGTGCGCGGCCTGCGCAGCCAGTTCGGCGAACAGGTCGTGCACGAGGATCTCGATCTCGACGTGTACCGCGGCGAAATCCTCGGCGTGGTGGGCGGTTCCGGCACCGGCAAGTCGGTGCTGCTGCGCACGATCCTGGGCCTGCGCCGGCCCGACGCCGGCAGCGTGAAACTGTTCGGCGAAAACCTGCACGACCTGCCGGAAGGCAAGCGCGTCGCGATCGAAAGCCGCTGCGGCGTGCTGTTCCAGAATGGCGCGCTGTTCTCGTCGTTGACGGTGAGCGAGAACGTGCGCGTGCCGCTGATGGAGCACTCGAACCTGTCGCTGCACGACGCGCTTCGCGTGGCGGCACTGAAGATCGCGCTGGCGGACCTGACGCCCGATGTGCGCCACAAGTATCCGTCCGAACTTTCCGGCGGCATGGTCAAGCGCGCCGGGCTCGCGCGCGCGCTGGCGCTGGATCCGGACATCGTGTTCCTGGACGAACCGACCTCGGGCCTCGATCCGATCGCCGCGGCCTCGTTCGACCAGTTGATCCGCACGCTGCGCGATGCATTGGGATTGACCGTCTTCATGATCACCCACGATCTCGACTCGCTGCACGCGATCTGCGACCGCGTCGCGGTGCTCGCGCACAGGCGCGTGATCGTGGCCGATTCACTGGACAAGGTCGAAAGCTTCGACGACCCTTGGATTCGCGAGTATTTCCAGGGACCACGCGGCCGGGCGGCACAGTCCATCCAGGCGATCGCTTGAGGTAGCGCTATGGAAACCAAAGCCCATCATGTATTGATCGGCGCCTTCACCCTGGTGGTGGTGGCGGCGGTGTTGCTGTTCGCGCTGTGGCTGGGCAAGACCAGCCTCAACCGGCAGTACAGCTATTACGACATCGTGTTCACCGAAGCCGTGACCGGCCTGTCCAAGGGCAGCCCGGTGCAATACAACGGCATCCAGATCGGCGAGGTCAGCCAGTTGAAGCTGGACCCGCGCGATCCGCGCAAGGTGCTGGCGCGCATCCAGGTGGCCGCCGACACGCCGATCAAGGTGGACACGCGCGCCAAGCTGGGCCTGCTGGGCCTGACCGGCGTCGCCTTCGTGCAATTGAGCGGTGGCGCGCCGACCAGCCAGCCGCTGATGCCGACGCCCGAGAATCCGGTGCCGGAAATCAAGTCGGAGACTTCGGCGCTGAGCGCGCTGCTCGCCTCGGGCAGCGACGTCGTCACCTCGATCAACGGCATTCTCGACCGGCTCGGCAAGATCATTTCGGACCAGAACGTCGACCGCATCAACTCGACGCTGAAAAACATCGACCAGACCACCAGCGCACTCGCTGCCGAGCGCGACGACCTGCGCGAGCTGATCAAGCAGGCCGCGGCCGCGTCGAAGCAACTCAACCAGACCCTCGCCGGCGCCAATTCGCTGGTCAACGGCCCCGGCCGCGAAACGCTGGATCGTGCGGCCGCCGCGATGGCATCGCTGCAGAAAACCACGCAAACCCTGAACACACTGCTCACGGAAAACCAGGGCTCGCTGCAATCCGGATTGCGCGGCGTCGACCAGATCGGCCCCACCCTGCGCGAACTGCGCTCGACCGTGCGCGACATCCACCAGTTGACCAGCAAGCTGCAGGCCAATCCCGCGGGCTACCTGTTCGGACGCGAACAGCCCTCCGAATTCACGCCGAAACACTGAGGAGACCAACATGACTCGGCCCAGGTTGTTCTCCCCCGTGCGCCTGCTGATTGCGTCGTGCGCCGCATCGTCGCTGCTCGCCGCCTGCTCGATCCTGCCCACGAATTCGCCGGTGCAGATCTGGCAGCCGGAAGAAGCCGCCATCGCCGCGCCCGCGACGTCGGCCGATTTCAGCCTGCGCGTGGACGCCCCCAACACCACCGGGCCACTCGACGGCACCGGCATCGTGGTGATGCCCGAACCCGGCCAGATCAGCAACTACAAGGGCGCGCGCTGGAGCGAATCGCCCGCGCTGTTGGTCCGCCATCGGCTGGTCGATGCGTTCATGGCCGCGAAACTGCCGGCCGTCACCACCGACGACGATCATCTCGCGTCCGACTACTCGCTGGGCGGCAATCTCCGCGGGTTCCAGTCCGAATACCGGAACGGCTCGCCGGTGGTGGTGGTGCGCTTCGACGCGCAACTGCGCCGCGGCGGCGCGCGCGACCTGCTCGCGACGCGCAGCTTCGTGATCACGCAGACTCCGTCGGGCGTGGACGTGCCGCAGGTCGTGGCGGCGTTCGGCGCGGCCGACGATCAACTCGCGCAGCAGGTCGTTGCGTGGACGCTTGAGGTCGCGAATCGGGATCGTGCCACGCATCCGGTAAGCGCTGACTAGCCACCGCCTGCGAAATCACGCTGAGCTTTGCTGCACGCTTCAACTGGACGCGCCACTGTCCGTCCGGGAAAGACGGATCAGCAGCAGTCAATCGATGGCCGCGTGATCGCTCACGCCCCGACCGGATACGCCGGCGCGGCGTCCAGCGCCGACGCGCACACTTCGGCGAGTTCCAGCAGGCGCAGGTCGGAACCCGGCGCGCCGACGAACTGCATGCCGATCGGCATGCCATCGGGCAACGTGCCCATCGGGATGCTGACCGCCGGGCACGCGGAGAGGCTGGCGAACGCGGTGAGGTCGGCCTGCGACGCGGGCACCGGCGCATCGACGGAAAACGCGCCCTGCGGCGTGGTCGGCAGCACCAGCACGTCCACGCGCGAGAACACGCGGCGCGCCTTCAGCACCGCGAAGTCGAGGATGCGGTCGGCCTGCGCGTAGTCGGCGGCCGACTTGCGCGCGGCGTAATCGAGCATCGTGCGGAAGTTTTCGGACACCGGGTTCGCGGTATCGGCGAGATCATCCGCGAAGGTGTTGCGCATCTCCGCTTCCATCAGCAGCAGGCCCGCGCGGCGCATCTTCTGGAACGGCCAGTCGGAAAAATCCAGCGGCGTGCGCTCGTGCAAGGCGTGCTCCAGCTTCGCCAATGCCTGCTCGAACACTTCGATGACCGGCGCTTCCACGCCGATGGAAGCAAGATCCGGCAGCACGCCGCAATGCAGCTGGTTCGGATTCCAGTCCGGCGGCTGCAGCGCGACGCGGCGGCGGCGCGAACGCGGATCGTCGGCGTCGTAGCCCGCCAGCACCTGCAACATCACCACCAAGTCGCCCACGCTGCGGCCGAGGATGCCGACCGCGTCGAGCCGCCGCGCCGCCGGCACCAGGCCGCGCGCGGAAATTTCGCCGTGCGTGGGTTTGAGCGCGAACACGCCGCAATAGCTTGCCGGGATGCGCACCGAACCGAGCGTGTCGGAACCGATCGCGACCGGCGCCATGCCGGCCGCGACCGCCGCGGCGGAACCGCCGGACGAACCGCCCGCGACGCGATCCGGATCGAACGGATTGCGGGTGGTGCCGAAATGCGGATTGCGCGTCGCGGCGCCCAGCGCGCCTTCATCCAGGTTGGTCTTGCCGAGCAGTACCGCACCGGCGGCGCGCAGCCGTGCGATCGCATGCGCATCGTTGCGCGCAACGTGTCCGTCGCGCGTCGGCAGGCCCGCACGCGTCGGGTAGCCCGCGACATCGAAATTGTCCTTGATCGCGACGGGAATCCCGTCGAGCCGGCCGAGCGGCCCTTCGCGGCGGCGGCGCTGCGCGCTGGCGGCCTGGTCGAGCACGATGTCGCGTCGCACGTCCACGAAGGCATGCAGTTCGGGATTGCGCCGGTCGATCGCATCGAGGCACGCCTCGGCCAATGCTTCGGACGTGGTGCGCCCCGACGCCAGCCAGTGCAGGCATTGCCACACGCCGCCGCGTCGCAGCGCTTCAGGTCCCAGCAATTCGCCGTCTTCGATCGCGCTCATTGACCCTCCCGGAGTCCCGATTATGCGGGTTTGCCGCGTGCGCGGGAACCCAAGACAATGAAGCGCTGGAACGCAGTGTGACGGGAGCCCGCGATGAGCGAACGCGAAACGATGGAGTACGACGTGGTCGTGGTGGGCGCCGGGCCTGCCGGACTCGCTTTCGCGATCCGCCTGAAGCAGCTCGCGCCGGACATGCGCGTATGCGTGATCGAGAAAGCCTCGACCATCGGTGCGCACATCCTTTCCGGCGCGGTGATCGAACCGGCGCCGCTGGATGCGCTGCTGCCGACGTGGCGCGACGCGCCGCCGCCGATTTGCGTGCCGGCCGCACACGACGAATTCCTGTGGCTGCGCGATGCCAGGCGCGCGACCCGATTGCCGACGCCGCCGCAGATGCACAACGCGGGCAACTTCATCGTCTCACTCGGCGCGTTGTGCGCATGGCTGGCACCGCAGGCGGAAGCGCTGGGCGTGGACGTGTTCCCAGGCTTCGCCGCGGCGGAGCCGGTGTTCGACGACAAGGGCGCGGTCGCGGGCGTGCGCATCGGCGACATGGGCGTCGCGAAGGACGGCTCGCACAAGCCGGGTTACACGCAAGGCATCGACATCCTCGCGAAGCTCACGGTGCTGGCCGAAGGCTGTCGTGGCAGCGTGACCAAGACGTTGATCGCGAAATACGGGCTCGACAAACATTCCGATCCGCAAACCTACGGCATCGGCTTGAAGGAACTGTGGCAACTGCCGCCCGGCCGCGTGCAGCCCGGCCACATCACCCACACGCTGGGTTGGCCGCTGGACAACCGCACCTACGGCGGCAGCTTCATCTACCAACTGGACAAGGATCGCATCGCGATCGGTTTCGTCGCGGGTCTCGATTATTCCGACCCGTTGTTCCGGCCGTGGGAAGCCTTCCAGCAGTTGAAGAATCACGCGCGGATCAAGCCGCTGCTGGAAGGCGGCAGCATCGTTTCCGGCGGTGCGCGTGCGTTGATCGAAGGCGGGCTGCAATCGCTGCCAAGCACGGAAATGCCGGGCGCGCTCATGATCGGCGATGCGGCCGGTTTGATGAACGTGCCCAAGATCAAGGGCACGCACCAGGCCATTCGTTCGGGGATGTTGGCCGCCGAGCATTTCGCGGAGAAGCAATCGAGCGAAGGTTTCGATGCGCGCCTGCGCGCCTCGCCGATCGCCAAGGAACTGCACAAGGTGCGCAACATCCGCCCGGGTTTCAACGGCGGGCTGTGGCGCGGTTTGTTCAATGCCGCATGGGAAACCGTGACGGCCGGGTTGTCGCCGTGGACGCTGAAAAATCACGCGGACTGGTCGTCGCTGGAGAAACTCGATCCACCGGCGACGAAAGAAAATCGCCCCGGCCCGAATGCCACATCGAAACGCGAACCCGGCTGGATCGAACGCACGCTGCCGCCGCGCGATCGGCTTGCGGGCGTGTATTTCGCCGCCACCGAGCACGACGAGGACCAGCCGGTGCACCTGCACGTCGCCGACACCAACATCTGCGTCGAGCGTTGCACCGTCGAATACGGCAACCCCTGCCAGCGCTTCTGCCCCGCCAACGTGTACGAGATCGTCCAGGAATCCGGCGGCGACGGCGCGCCCTCGCTGCGCCTGCAGATCAACGCCGCCAACTGCGTGCACTGCAAGACCTGCGACATCAAGGATCCGTACGAGATCATCACCTGGGTGCCGCCGGAAGGCGGCAGCGGGCCCAACTACCAGAATCTCTAGCATTTCCAAACGGGAGGACTAGACTCGCCCGACCATCTGCGAGGAGGGTCGGTCATGCGTTCCGTACGTCTTGCCGCGGTCTCCGTTTTCGCGTTCGTGTCCACGTTTGCCGCAGGCTCATCCGCGGCCGCCGCGATCAATGCGCTGGCGCCACTCGGCGTGGGCGCTCCGCCACCCTCCGCACCTGTCAAGCCGGTGACCGAAACCCTGTGGGGCGTGAAGGTCACCGACAATTACCGTTACATGGAGAAGCTCGATCCTGCGACGATCGCGTGGATGAAATCCGAGGGCGCGTACACGCGCCAGGTGCTGGATGCGATCACGCCGCTGGCCGCGCTGCAGAAACGCGTGTCGGCGTTCACCGGCAGCTTCGGCTTCGTGCAGGGCTTCGCTTCGTACGGCGGCCGCGAGTTCTACGAGGAACGCGCGCCCGGCTCGGACGATTTCGACCTGATGGTTCGCGACGGCGCGGGCAGCCGAAAACTGGTCGATGTCGACGCACTGCGCAAACAGCACGGCGGCAAGCCCTATGCGATCAACTGGTTCCTGCCGTCCACGGACGGCGGCAAGGTCGCAGTGGGCGTATCGGAAGGCGGTTCCGAGAACGCCTCGATGACCGTGTACGACGTCGCGACCGGCAAGGCGATCGCGGGACCGATCGACCGCGCACGCTTCGGCGCGACCTCGTGGAGCAACGATTCGAAGACGGTGTACTTCAACCGCCTCGTCAAGTTGAAACCCGGCGCGCCCGGAACCGACACCTACAAGAATTCCACCCTTTACGCCTGGAATTTGAAGGGCGAGCCAGTCGCACTACTGGGCACCCAGGTTGCAGGCGGACCGAAATTTGCGCCGGAAGAATTCCCGATCCTCGGGATCACGCCGGGCGCGACGGACGCGATCGCGATCTCGCTCAACGGCGTGCAGAACGAGTGGAAGGCGTGGCTCGCGCCTGTCGCGGATGCCGCAAAACCCGCGGCCTGGAAGCCGTTCTTCGATCGTGCCGACGACGTGACCAGCGTTGCAATGCGCGGCGGCGACATTTTCCTGCTCTCGCACAAGGACGCGCCGACCTTCAAGGTGCTGGAACTCAAGGCCGGCGAACCCCTGTCATCGGCGAAAGCGCTGGTGCCGGCGCAACCCGAGCACGTCATCGAAGGCATATATGCGGCATCCGATGCGCTGTACGTGCTCGCGCGCAAGGGTGCGTATTCGCAATTGCTGCGCATACCCACCGGCAGCAACGAGATCGAAACCGTGGCGCTGCCGTTTGAAGCCCACATCGGCGAGGCGTTCGCCGATCCGCGCGCGCAGGGCGTCACGCTCGAACTTTCGAACTGGGTCGTGCAACCCAGTTACCTGCACTACGATCCGTCCTCGCAAAAATTCGCCACGCTGGACATCGGTCAGCGCGGCGACATGGATGCCTCCGCATTCAAGGTCAGTGACCTCGAAGCGAAGGCGCAGGACGGCGTGATGGTACCGCTCAGCCTGATCCAGCCGAAGGACGCCAAGGATCCACAGGTCACGCTGATTGAAGCGTACGGCTCGTACGGTATTTCCAATCTCGCCGATTTCAGCACGCGGCGCGCGGCCGCGATGCGTGAAGGCATCACCTACGGTATCTGCCACGTGCGCGGCGGCGGCGAAAAGGGCGAAGCGTGGCGGCTCGGTGGCAAAGACGCCAACAAGCACCACACTTGGCAGGACCTGATCGCGTGCGGCGAGGATTTGATCGCGCGCGGCGTCACCACGAAGGACAAGCTTTTCATCATCGGCGGATCGGCCGGCGGCATCACGATGGGCCGCGCGATGACGGAACGTCCCGACCTGTTCGCGGGCGTGCTCGACATGGTGCCTGCGGCGAACACATTGCGCGCCGAGTTCTCGCCCAACGGTCCGCCGAACATTCCGGAATTCGGCAGCGTGAAAACGGAGCAAGGCTTCAAGGACCTGTACGCGATGGATTCCATCCAGCATGTCAAGAAGGGCGTCAACTACCCGGCGGTGATGATCACGACGGGATTGAACGATCCGCGCGTGTCGCCGTGGGAACCCGCCAAGTTCGCCGCGGCGCTGCAGGCCTCCGGAACGCCCAACCCCGTGCTGCTGCGCATCGACGCACAAGCCGGCCATGGCATCGGCTCGACCCGAACCCAGACCGACCTGTTAATTGCGGACACCATCGCGTTCATCAAATGGCGCGCGGACGTGTCCGGCTGGCGCCCTGATCACAAGGATTGATTCTCCGTATCGCGCGTCGCCCGTTGCGACAGCGGGCGACGCGTTTCTGGGCGCGCGGCAACGCGTGATAGCCTTTCAGCCTTTCGACGCCGCGGTTCCACGATGACTTCGCCACGCATTGCCCTCGCCACCGCGCGTGCGGCGCGCGGCACCGACTACGACATGCCGCTGCTGCTGGCTGCCTTGCGCGCGGCGGGTGCGGATGTGCACGAGATCGACTGGGACGACGATTCGATCGACTGGTCGCGTTTCGATCTCGCCTTGCTGCGTTCGACCTGGGATTACATCGATCGATTGCCGGAATTCCTGGCCTGGGCGGAGCGCGTGTCGCGGCAAACGCGGCTGCTGAATCCACTGGACGTGATCCGCTGGAACACCGACAAGCATTACCTCGCCGATCTCGCGCGCGCCGGCGTGCCGGTGGTGCCGAGTGCGTTCGTCGAACCCGGCGGGAATCCGCTGCCCGTCATCGATGCCCTGCTCGCGGCGCACCCATCCATCCGCGATGTGGTGGTGAAGCCGGCCGTCGGCGCGGGTTCGCGCGACGCGCAGCGGCACGTGCGCGATGCTCGCGAAGCGATCGTTGCGCACGCCCGGCGGTTGCTCGACAAAAAGCGCAGCGTGCTGCTGCAGCCTTACCTCGACGCCGTCGACGAGCAGGGCGAAACCGCGCTGCTGTTCTTCGACGGCGAGTTCAGCCACGCGATCCGCAAGGGCCCGTTGCTGAGACGCGGGGCGGATTCGACCACCGGACTGTACGCCGAGGAAACCATCGAACCGCGCACGCCGACGGCGGACGAGCTGGCTGTCGCACGACACGCCATCGCCGCGATTCCGTTCCGGCAACCGCTGCTGTACGCACGCGTGGACCTGATCCGCGGCGATGACAGCGCGCCGCGCCTGCTGGAACTGGAACTGGTGGAGCCTTCGGTGTTCGCCGCGCACGCCGACGGCGTGGCGGCACGGTTCGCGCAAACGATCTTGCGGCACGTGTAGTTCCAGAAATCGTCAAGGTCGCCGCGTCGCCATCATGGAAGATGTGAACGTCACCGACACACCACCCCTGCCCCGCAACGTGCGCCTGCTGATCGGCATGCGCGCTGCGCGCAGCATCGGCCAGGGCGCAATGGTGGCGGCGTTCACGTTGTACCTGCACGCGCTCGGCTGGAGCGCGACCGCGATCGGCGCGGTATTGATGGGCGCGTTGCTGTTCGGCACGTTGCTCACCATCATCGTCGGGCCATTGAGCGACCGCGGCGGACGGCGCGCGTTCCTGCTCGGTTACGACGCGCTGCAGGCACTGGTCGCTTTGGTCGCGATGCTGACCGCGACGCCATGGCTGCTGGTGGCGGCAGCGGTGATCGGCGGCTTCGGCCGTGGCGCCAACGGCTCGGCGGGACCGTTCTCGCCGGTGGAACAGTCGTGGCTCGCGATCGAACTGCCGATGCAGCGGCGCGGCAGCGTGTTCAGCGCCAACAGCGCCGTCGGCTTTATCGGCATGGGCATCGGCGCGTTGCTGGCGGCGCTGCCCGCCTGGTGGATGGGCCACGCGATGAGTGCGCACGACTCTACCGAATGCTGTTCGTGCTGCCGCTGGCGGGATCGCTCGCAAGCTTCGCGTTGATGTGGCTGGCACGCGAACCCGTCACGATCGTGCAAGCGCGTGACACCGATTCCGGTGCGCGTGCGATCCGCCGTAAGGAAAACGCGCTGCTGGCGAAACTCGTGTTGGCTAATTCACTGAACGGGCTCGGCATCGGCTTGGTCGGACCGCTGATCGCGTACTGGTTCGCGATCAAGTTCCAGCGCGGATTGATCGACATCGGCCCCGGCATCGCACTGGGCCTGCTGGCCGGCGGCGCGGGGTCGTTCCTTGCGGGCTGGATCGCGCGCCGCCACGGCATCATGAACACGGTGTTGTGGATGCGCGGCATGGGCATTGCCTTGTTGGTGGCGATGCCGCTGGTGCCCTGGTTCTGGCCGGCAATGGCGTTGTACATCACGCGCGGCGTATCCAACCGCGGCACCGGGCGTGCGCCAGGCGCTGGCGGCGGGATTGACGCGGGCGGAACGACGGGGACTCGCTTCCAGCCTGCAGAACATTTCCATCCAGTTGCCGCGCGCAATCGGCCCGGTCATCGGCGGCGCGCTGTTCCATGCGGGCTACCTGAAGCTTCCGTTCCTTCTCGGCGCCGCGCTGCAACTCGGCTACCTCGTGCTGTACGCGCGCTTCTTCGGTTCGCACGAGGCCGCGAAGGTGCGTGAAGCATAGTCGGCTACAATATCCCGTTGAATTGATGGCCTGCCGCACACGGGCCGCACGCAAGGGATTCCCGATGAAGATTCTGGTCGGATACAAGCGCGTCGTCGATTACAACGTGCGCATCCAGGTGAAGCCCGACGGCTCGGGCGTGGTCACCGATGGCGTGAAACTTTCGCCCAATCCGTTCGACGACATCGCGCTGGAAGAGGCACTGCGCCTGCGCGAGAAAGGCATCGCCGAGGAAGTGGTGATCGCGACCATCGCGCCCGCCGACGCGCAGGCACACCTGCGCAACGGCCTCGCGATGGGCGCCAATCGTGCGATCCATGTGGTCACGCCCGACCCGGTACAGCCGCTCGCCGCCGCGCGCACTTTTCTTAAATTGATCGAGAAGGAACAACCGGGTCTCGTGATCCTCGGCAAGCAGGCCATCGACGACGACTGCAACCAGACCGGCCAGATGCTGGCGGCGTTGTGGGATCGCCCGCAGGCGACCTTCGCCTCGAAACTGGAAATCGCCGGTGACAAGGCTACCGTGACGCGCGAAGTCGATGCCGGCCTCGAAACCATCGAGATCGAATTGCCCGCCGTCGTCACCACCGACCTGCGCTTGAACGAGCCGCGCTTCATCAAGCTGCCGGACATCATGAAAGCCAAGTCCAAGCCGATCGAGACGATCGAGTTGTCGACGCTCGGCATCGAGCATGGCGGCGAAATCAAGACGACGCACTACGCGCCGCCCGCCAAGCGCTCGCGCGGCGTGATGGTGAAGGACGTCGCCGAACTGGTGGGCCTTTTGAAGCAGAAAGGATTGGTGTGAGATGAGCAAAATCCTGATCGTTGCCGAACACCTGAAAGGCCAGCTCAACCTCTCGACCGCACGCTGCGTGACCTGCGCGCGCGAAATCAAGCCGGATGTCATCGATGTGCTGGTGCTGGCCGACGCGCCCGATACCGTCGCCGCGCAGGCCGCGAAGCTCGATGGCGTGACGAAGGTGCTGACCGCCGCGCGCACCGAGAACGCGCATGCGCTCGCTGCCGTGCTGGCACCGCAGATCGCCGCCGCCGCGAAGAACGGCTACACGCACGTGTTGTTTCCATCCACCACGTTCGGCAAGGATGTCGCGCCACGCGTCGCCGCGTTGCTGGGCGTCGGGCAGGTGAGCGACATCATGTCGGTGAACGGCGCGCACAGCTTCACGCGTCCGATCTACGCCGGCAACGCCATCGTCACCGTCGAGGCGCCCGCTGATGCCATCGTGGCGGGAACCGTCCGCACTGCATCGTGGCCGGCAATCGGTGAAACCGGCAACGCCGCGCCGATCGGATCGCTGTCCATCGAAGCCGCGGTTCCTTCGCACACGCGTTTCGTCGAGCTGAAGCAGGCGTCCAGTGAGCGCCCCGACCTGCAGAGCGCGTCAAGGGTCGTGTCCGGCGGCCGCGGTCTCGGCTCGAAGGAAAACTTCGACATCATCTACAAGCTGGCCGACAAGCTGCACGCTGCCGCTGGCGCCTCGCGCGCCGCGGTCGACGCAGGCTACTGTCCCAACGACATGCAGGTCGGCCAGACCGGCAAGATCATCGCGCCCGAGTTGTACATGGCCATCGGCATTTCCGGCGCCATCCAGCACCTCACCGGCATCAAGGACGCCGGCACCATCGTCGCGATCAACAAGGACGCCGACGCCCCGATCTTCGAAGTCGCCGACATCGGCCTCGTCGGCGACCTGTTCAAGCTGGTGCCTGAACTGGAAGCGGCCGTGTGACGGCAGCGCCGCAGGCAACTGCCGCCCCCGAAGACCACCCGGGCTACGGCAGCATTGTCCACCCGCCGGTGGGATAGGAGTGGAAATACACGCCCTTGTACACACCCGTGGACGATCCGGGCCACATCACGAGTTGGCTTCCGTTGTACCAGACGAGGTCTAGGAGCCCATCACCGTTGAAATCGCCGGACGTCCCGAACTTCCACTCCGGCGTCACCGCGACCAACCATGATTTGACCAGCTGGGTGCTGCTCATGATCCAGTATGCAAAGTGGGTTTGGGAGTTGTCGCGCCACAACAGGTCAGCCTTGTGATCGCCATTAACATCGCCTGTCCCCAACAATGTCCAGCCTGCGGGATAGGCGTGCGTCGCGACTGCTTGGAACGCCCCACTACTGAACGCGGTCCACATTTGCATCGCCGAGCCATTCGTCAAAAGCAGATCGGCTTTGCCATCGCCGTCGAAGTCGCCCATACCGAGATACCGCCAGCCGCTGGCCAGCGTCTGGCGATAGCTCGCCATCATCGTGGAGCCACTCATCAACCATTCGGCGACCTGATTGCTGTTGGCCCATACAAGATCAGTGGAACCGTCCCCGTTGAGATCGCCGGCTCCTACCACCGTCCAGCCGGTCGGAAACCCGCCCATGTAAACACTGGTGAAAGACGAGCCATTGCCGATCCACATGTACATGCTCGTCCCATCGGTCCAAATGGCGTCCATTTTTCCGTCACCATTGAAATCGCCGGTGGCCACGAATTTGTACGTGGTGGACGTCGGAATCGCGAAGCTCGCCGTGAGCTGCGTTCCATTCATGAGCCAGTACGCGAATTGCGACCCATTGGTCGACCGCCAAATCAAATCCGATTTGCCATCACCATCGACGTCGTTGTGCACATAAGTAGATGGCGGAGTCGTGCCAATCATCGTTGGCTCGAACGACGCGATCGCCACTGCCGTGTTGTTCATGCTATGCGCGTTGTCGGCCGAATTGGATGCAGTGTCCGCGACGCCGCACGGTGTATTCTGGCAGGTAGAGATGTTGGGATTGGAGAATACGGCGAGCGGCGTGGTCGTGGCGGTGCCATATGCCATGATGGTCGAAAAACCATTGACGCCATTGCCTTGGTAGCCATACGAATAAGGGTATGCACCCGACTCAGAGGCGTTCGCGCGATCGTGCGCATCACCCATGTTGTGGCCGAGCTCGTGCGCGAAGGTCGTTTCCAGGCAATAAACCGGCTGACCACTGCTGTTGTTGCTCGTTCCGTCGCTGACCACGTTGTAGCCATAAACGTTCGACTGCTGTGTAATGGCGGTCTGGTTGCCGCCGATCAGCCAACCCACGCCGCACCCGTTCTGGGTCGTATCGTCGAAACTGCGCATCAACGTGACCAGGTCGGCTCCATATTGCACTCGCAGGGCGGCAATGCCCTGCAGCGCGGCCGGGATTGTCACGGGATTGCCGTTTTCGTCGATGCCCGTGATGTCGTCCAGCGCGCTCTGATCGTCCGTGTTGTCGGGATAGTTGACCTGGACAGTATTCACCAACCTGATCTGCTGGTTGACGCCGCTCGTGACGTAGGCCGTGTTCGTGATGTCGACCAGGTTCTGGATGCGGGTCAGGGCAAGGCTCTGGCTGCCAAGCTCCGTTACGAAACCGGGTGTGTACGCCACCATCACGTCGATCGTGACGGAGCCCGAGGCTGCAGCACTCTGCATTGCGGTGCTCGCAGCGGATTCGGTCGCGGCCGCAGTCGATTTGCCTTTGAGGGCCACGCGCGGCGGAATGACATAGTCGGGTTTGCTGTACAAGCGAAGCGCCTTGGCGGATTTGGCCATGGCTTGCGCGGAAGTTTCGACCAACGTTGTCTGGCCTTTACGGGTCATGATGCGCAATGGATAGCCGGAAGCCTGCGGAACGAGACCAAACACGCCGTCCTTGCCGAAGGTGAGGACCACAGACTGATCGCCGTGCACGCTGGAAACCGTGCCGATCCACGTCCAGGTTCCATTGTCGTGCAGGATGTGACGCTTGTATTTCGCGTAAATCCGCCCGCCCGCGGGATTCGGCAGCCACATGCCGCCCTTGAAGATGGCATCGAATGCCTGGTCTTCATTGACCTTGATGGGCCAGGACTTTTGCACGCCCTGCCCGAGGACGGTCGGTGTCCCGGCACTCAGCGTAAATAGCGTCGGTTGGGTCTGTGCCAGCGCGGGTGCGGCGGCCAGGATCAGGAACAAGCCGAATATGCGACCGAGTGTGTGCATGGAGTGGAGCGACATGACGGCTTCCGCGATGGTGAAAAGATGCGCCTTTATACCAGCGCGCTGTCCCGTGAACTCCGTTGTTTCGCGCACAATTCAGGCGGGGTTGCCGACAACGCTTCGAAGCGGGCCGGGAATCACAACCGTCACGTGCGCTGCAACACCGGCATTTCGTGCTGAAGAACGGGCCGGGATGACAGGTCTCACGGACCGTTCCGTTACAATTCCGGCGTTTCCCGATCCGGACTTTGCATGCCGAACGACGCACCGTTGTGGACCCCCAGCCCCGAACGCCGGGACGCCACCAACCTGCACCGGTTCGTTCGCTTTGTGCGCGAGGCCACGGGCAATGCAGACATCGGCAGCTACCAGCCGCTCTACGACTTCTCCGTCCGTCATCGGGAGAAGTTCTGGCCGCTGGTGTGGGAGTTCTGCGGCATTCGCGCCACCGGTGACTTCGAACCGGCGCTGATCGATGGTGACCGGATGCC
Organism: Pseudomonadota bacterium; assembly: GCA_040388785.1. GTDB lineage: Bacteria > Pseudomonadota > Gammaproteobacteria > Xanthomonadales > Rhodanobacteraceae > 66-474. The sequence continues at coordinate 10,295 of JAZKBD010000019.1, read as the reverse complement.
GGGCGCGCGCTGGTTTCCGAACGTGCAACTCAACTTCGCGCAGAACCTGCTGCGCTTCAGGGACGACAGGCCGGCGCTGATTTTCCGCAACGAATGGGATCACGAGCGCGAGATCACCTACGCGCAATTGCACGCGATCGTCGGCCGCATCGCCCATGCCTTGAAGCAGTCGGGCATCGGCAAGAGCGACCGTGTGGCGGGTTTCCTGCCGAACCTGCCGGAAACCATCATCGCGATGCTGGCCACGACATCGCTGGGCGCGATCTGGTCGTCCGCCTCGCCGGATTTCGGGGTCAACGGCATCGTCGATCGTTTCGGCCAGATCGAACCCAGGGTGCTGTTCTGCGCCGACGCTTACGCCTATGGTGGCAAGCGCCACGATTGCCTGGCCAAAGTACGCGAAGTCTTGACAGCGATCCCGTCGATCGAACGCTGCGTGGTGATTTCCTATTCCGGCGAGCCGCTGCCACTCGATGGCTTGCGCGACGCGGTGAAGTGGGATGACTTTGCCGGCAGCGAAGACCATCCGCTTGAATTCGTGCCCACGCCGTTCGACCACCCGCTGTACATCATGTATTCCTCGGGCACCACCGGCCAACCCAAATGCATCGTGCACGGCGCCGGCGGCACGCTGCTGCAGCACCTCAAGGAACTGGTGCTGCACACCGACCTGAAACGCGAAGACCACATTTTCTACTACACCACCTGCGGCTGGATGATGTGGAATTGGCTCGTATCCAGCCTCGCGGTGGGCGCAGCGGTGGTGCTGTACGACGGCTCGCCCACCTGGCCCGAGGGCAACACCTTGTGGAACCTGGCAGACGACGTGGGCATCAGCATTTTCGGCACCAGCGCCAAGTGGATCGATGCAACCGCGAAGATGGGCGTCAAACCGCGCGAAACCCACAAGCTCACGCAACTCAAGACGATCCTTTCGACCGGCTCGCCTTTGGCGCCCGAGAGCTTCGATTACGTCTACCGCGACGTGAAGGAGCGCGTGTTGCTGGCTTCGATCTCGGGCGGCACCGACATCATTTCCTGCTTCGCGCTGGGCAACCCGCTGCTGCCCGTGTACCGCGGCGAACTGCAATGCCGCGGCCTCGGCATGAAGGTCGAAATCCTCGACGAAGCCGGGCAACCGGTGCGCGAACAACCCGGCGAACTGTCCTGCGCCGCACCCTTCCCCTCCATGCCGGTGATGTTCTGGAACGATCCCGAAGGCGAAAAATATCGCGCGGCCTACTTTTCCAAAGTACCCGGCGTGTGGTGCCATGGCGATCGCGCGGAACTGACCCGGCACGACGGCATCATCATCTACGGCCGCTCCGATGCCACGTTGAACCCCGGCGGCGTGCGCATCGGCACCGCGGAAATCTACCGGCAGGTCGACCAACTGCCCGAAGTGCTGGAATCGATCGCGGTGGGCCAGCGCTGGCAGGGCGACGAGCGCATCGTGCTGTTCGTGCGCATGCGCGACGGCATTACCCTCGACGATGCATTGCGCGACAAGATCAGGAAGCAGATCCGCGACAACACCACTCCGCGCCACGTGCCCGCGAAAATCCTGCAAGTGGCGGACATTCCGCGCACCATCTCGGGCAAGATTTCGGAACTCGCGGTGCGTGCCGTGATTCATGGCGAGCAAGTCAAGAACACCGATGCGCTGGCGAATCCGGGGGCACTAGCTTTGTTCTGTAATCGGTCCGAGCTTTACGCCTACTAGTATGGGCGCGGCGCACCGAAGAAAAGTATTCCGAAACGCTGAATCCGCTAAAACTGGAGTGACAGGCATTAACCAAGCTTGTTCACGGCGGCAGCCTCTGGATATCTACGCCCAGAAACTCTACACCGAAACCCTCGCTTTTAACCACTCTGTATTGTGCGTTGGTGTCATTCCGGCCTACGACAAATTTCAGACTGGCTTGGAGGGGCCCCGTTTCGGAGGCCGGCTGGAAGGTTGCACTGGTCAAGACATGTTCCTTCCCGAATGTCTGAATGGTGACGTCGATCGTCACTGTCCCTCGATGCTTGTCGTTGGATATATTCGCAAAGCTGAACACCGCTCGATACTGCCCCGGATTCAACGTTTCATACGGACCATATGCGATATTGCCTTGTTCGTTCTGATTCGCACTAATCACAATCTTGTCGTCGGGCGCCAAGAGCACGCGACCAGTTAGATGCGCGAAGGCTCCTCCAGGCAAGAACTGCCGCCCCTGTTTCAGTTGTTCCAGCGACTTGGCTTTCAACAGATCCATCTCGACGCGGCTAATTCCATGGGACGCACAAAACGACGCTAAGGGGAAGAATGCGTAATCGTCATCTTCGCTAACCACCGGAGCCGTGCCAAGTGAGCTTTGCCACTGCTCCTCCAGCACGGCAGGATCCTTCAGCATATTCCGCTGCAGCAACACGCCCGCAAAGCCGTAGCTGCACAAATAGCGGGCTGCCTGATCGGGCGACAACGCTGAAGCCGCACGCAACCATTGCGCTTGGACGGATAACCGGTCACCACCGTACGTGAAGTGCAGGTTGCGTGTGTTGACATAGGGACGCAACATCTCGGTGTAATACACACCCGGCAGCACGAAGCCTGAATAGTGATGCACGACGAACGGCAACTGGAATATCCGCGAGTCAGGAGGCAACCGCTTCTGAAGGGCACCAAAGAAGCGTTGGTCGCTTCGGAAATGACCATCATGCTGCTGCGCGATCGTGTAGGGCACCTGATCCCACAATGCGAAAGCCAATACGGCGGAACCAGCCAGCCAAGTCAACGCAAGACGCTTCCAGCCAGCAGACTCAACGGTTGCCACACCTCGTTGCAACAGCCAGAAAACCGAAAAGTAGGCGGCAAACCCGATGAACACAACAATGCGGTCCCAACCACGTGCCTGAGTCAGGAGGGAGCGGGGGCCAAGCACAACCTCACTTACGGTAGATATCAACGAACTGAAGCCACCCATCGACGCAAACAGAACAGCAATCAAGACTATCAACCCAAGCTTGCCTGCTCGACTCGATCGCAGCTTTGCAGCGGGAGCCAATGCCAACGCAATGCATGACAAAAAGCCGATCCCGCCAACGAAGCCCAGCGTGGTCGTATTGTTTTCGTTGTTCAGTGGATTGGCGGCGTCGTACACCTGCCTCAGCGAAGCCAGCACACCCCATCGATGGCCTTGGACAGGCAATAACATCTGCACGATCTTGAGCGGATAGCGTTCCGCGCCACCGTAGTCGCTTATAGGCTGATCATTGAGCCCTAGCGCCAAGCCAGGCGTAGACAGATGATGCGCGAGTGCATGCTTGAGCACCAGCACCGCGCAAGCAAATACCGCCAGTCCCCATCCGGCGAGAAAAGGCCGCCAGCTTTTCCGATAGACAGCCGCGAACGGTGCGACGGATGCCACAAGGCACGCGAAAAAAAATTGGTGGTAGGGATTAAACGATGTGAGAAACGTGAGCAAAAACAAAGCGCCCCAAAGCCGCCTGTCGCTCCACATGAATTGCCAGCGGTCATCCCTCCACCTGCAAGCCAACGGGCGCGCCGACCACATCTCCAGCATCACTAGGATCATCAACGGCACGAAATAGTACGTCGACTCCAGCAAATGATTCTCGGCACGCTGGAAATGGTAGGGCATGAGCGCAAACAGACTAGCCGCACCGAACCGGTAAGGATCACGCAAGCCAAGCCGACCACATGTCCAATATCCAGACCCGAAGACAAACAGGAAGGAGAGCAGATAGGCCAAGTTGAGTATCTTGGCCGCGCCATCGCCGCCGATCCACTTTGCAATCCAGATCAGATTCGAATCGGACTGGAACAGCGCGTTATAGGCATAGCTGGTGCGTTCGGGGTGGGACAACTCGAACGGCGCTCGCATTCGTGTGTCGAAATCGTTGGCGATGTAGTCGTGCGCTTGATACGCAAGTTTTTCCAACGCATCACCCGAATACTCGAATGGCCGATGAATACTCAGGTTGCCGAGGTTCCCCATCCAGTAAAACAGTACGATAAAAGCTGTCAGCGCAACCACGCAGCGCAATATCTTTCCCAGATGGTACTGGCGACGCGAACCAGACCGGTGTTGCGGCGTGGGCGTCTTTGATGCGTCCTGGTCGAGCGGGGGAGGCTGTTGCGCGGTCGCGCTTTGCCGAGTCATGTACCCAAGCCATCTGCGTACAGGACGCTGGTTGTTTGAATACCCGTGTTCATGAATCTCGTCATCTCCCAATGATGTCCCGCAAATTGCGTTTTCGGCGATCCTGTTGCGACGCGTTGCTTCGGCCGATGTCCATCACCGTCCGGTCGAGCGGCGCGTGGCGGCCGATGATGCGCGGACACGACTGGTGATGGTAACCAACTCCAGTCCTCCGCCAACCAGCGCCGCGACCAGAGCCGCCCCCAAAATCACGAATGACAGCGACAACGCCGCGCTGGCCTTGTACCCAAACAACGCCAATAATCCTACGTAACCTCCTTCCCGCAATCCCAAGCCAGCCACGCTGACAGGCAACAACATCACCAGCGACACACCAGCATAAACAACCGTCCAGTCCGCCCAGCCCAATTTGATTCCAAGGTCATCGCCCAAAAGCACCTGCATCGCAATGCAGGACGCATGGAATAATATCGCCGGCAGCATGGCGACAAGCAGCATGCCCGGTCGATGTAGATGATCGTGCAGCGCAAGACTGAACTCGCGGACAAAAGCGCCGATCCGGCCGCGACGACGCGCCAGCAGGCGTTCGACCATGACTCCGCGAAACAGGGAACTGGCCACGATCGCTCCGCCGATCGGAATGCCTATGACGCCGCATATGAAGAAAAGGCGGAACGGCATCGGCAACCGGGTCGAATACAACGAAGCAATCGCGCTGACGACGAATAGCGCAAACAAACCGAGCCCACGATCCAGCAACGTCGCAGCCTCGGCGTGTCCCGCCCTGGGGGATTGTTGTCCCAGCCGATAGGCTTTGACTACATCGCCAGCGATTTGCCCAGGCAGGACCGTAGCGTAGAATTTGGCAACAAAGGTCACATACAACAGGTCGCGATACCGAAACTCCGGCAGAAGGCACCACTGCCGGATGGCAGCAATCCCCCAACACGCTAATGAAAGACTCACGACCACCACTAGCGTGATAGCATGGAACGAGCGCATGTGCACACCGATCTCGCCAAGCGGCACCCGCCACAAGAGCAGTGCGAGGAGCGCGCAAGACACGGTGATCTTGAGCAGGAGTTTTTTCATGTGCCGCTCAGCACCAGCTTCGTAAATCGTCGTGGATAGCCTTGAAGGTCTCGTCTGCGGCAAGCAGTCTCGGCTCTGGATTCCCACGGCGGAGAATACAGTCCGCATGGAACGGCATCAGCGGCTCCATCGGTGCGCCAACTGGCGAAGCGCAATGTCACAACCATGCACAAAGCGAACGCCGCCTCCGAAGCGGGCAAGCTGCCTGCGATAGGCCGTGTAATCACGGGAACGACTTGACGTCGATTGTTCGTGGACACGATGGAACACGCGCGGACGCGACATGAATAAGCAACGTCCCGTACGCCGCAAGTCCAACAAATGAATCACATCCGAGCCCGGATACATCGGATCGGTAAACGGGTGATCGATGAGGGACTGGCGCCGATAGAAGACTCCCGAACGCGTGGCAAACGATCCGAGCAGTGGCCACCACACCGGCGGATGGCGTGGCACCAGCCGGCTGAACCAACGCGCGCCGTGCCTGAGCAGTGCCGAATTGCTTTCCAGCCCGGTGATCACAAGAACGTTGTCGACGGTCAACGCAGACATCACTTGGGCGTAATAATCGCGCTCCACCAACGCATCGTCCCCGTCCAGCAATTGCACCCACTCGCCTTGAGTTTCACGGACGAGCCTGTTGTAGGCCCCGGCGATGCCCGCGTTGTATTCGTTCGCAATGACGCGCACGGGAACAGGAAGCCCCGATTTTTCCGCGAACACGCGCAACCGTTGCAACGAATCGTCGGATGATGCGTCGTCAAGAAAGACGATTTCGCCGGGAAATCGTGCAAGCCCGCGCAGGCACTCGAACAATCCGTCAAGGAACGGTGCCGAGTTGTACACCGGGATCGCGAGCGAAACCTCAGTCATGGCGGGTGGCAGCCGCCAGCAGGGTTGTAGAGCGGCCGCACAACATATCCAGCCCGATCTGGAACGGGTAACCGGCCAACCCTATCAAGCTCGTATTGCCGGATCCCATGCCAGTCATGTAACGCAGCGAACCGCCAATCATCGGGTGGTGCGCAAGATGCACGGACGGATCGCGAAATCCTGCACGTTGGAGGATGTTCGCCAGACTTGCTTGATCAAAATGGAACAAGTGCCGCGGCAGGTAATAACCGGAATAGTAGCGCCCGAAGAAGCGCGCCCAAAGACTGCGCCGATTCGGTACCTCAATGAACAAGCGGCCGCCTGAATTCAGCGTGGCGGCAAGTTCCGACAGCAACCGCAGAGGCTGCGAATGATGTTCCAGCACGTGCCGCAGGAAGATCACATCGTAACGCCCCGGATGACGATGCCAAGCGGCGTTGACCTGGTAACTGACGACCGGGCCAGCATGCGTGATTGCGGGTGGCGCAAGTTCGTGAAAATCGACAGCAGTCACATGCAATCGACGGCCGATCTTGCGACCGTAACGCAGTAATCCACAAACCAGCGCTCCATCGCCGCAACCATAATCAAGCACCGCGAAAGGTATGTCACCGTGGGCTGCATCACTCCCAAGCTGGCTCGCGAGATATCGGTCGATCGCGTAACTCCGCAGTCGCTGTGCAAACCCTCCCGCCCGCGGGAAATCAGCGCTGGTGCGTTGTGCGTAGAGCTTCGGCAGCTCCTGCTCCAAGGGCCGTGGATTGGTGAAGGCAACGCTGCAATCGGCACATTCATCAATCCCATAATCCCCAGTATGAGACTCATGGTCGGGCGCCGTGAGGATGCGTCGGAGGTCACCACCACCGCAGATCGGGCAGCGCTCAAGCATTTCGGTTTGCAATGTCAGCGTAGGGTCGAAAGACATGGTGTATCACCAGAAGCCAGCAGGATGATCGCCTCCCGTGCCGAGCATGCAAAGCCCGCAGGAGCACAGTTGGCGCGCAAGCGCTTTAATGGATGTCGCCCGCCGAATGCGCCGGCCCGATAATGCGCGCGATCTTGTACACTGGTTTCGCCTGCGATTCGTGATAAGTTCGGTTCAACATCTCGGCAAGCAGGCCCATCAGAACGCTGAGCACGCCGACCGCTCCGAGAAAGACGCACAGGAGAGGCAACGGCGTCCGACTGAAGGATGTCCCTTGGAACAGCTTCAACGCGATGGCCCAAACCCCGGCCAGCAAACTCGCGAGGATGCAGAGAAGACCGAAGCCGCCAAATACATAAATCGGCTTGCTCGCATAGCGGAACAAAAACTTCACCACGATCAGGTCGAGCACGACTTTCACGATGCGTTCCAACCCATATTTGGACTCGCCGTGCAGCCGAGGATGGTGGGTGACCGGCATCTCCGTGACGCGGGCGCCATTCCAGGCCGCGTAGATCGGCACGAAACGATGCATCTCTCCGTAAAGCTTCACGCCTTCAAGCACCTCTCGTCGATACGCCTTGAGCGAACAACCGTAGTCATGCAAACGCACCCCGGAGACGCGCGAGATCAACGCATTGGCGAGCCGACTCGGCAGATTGCGTTTGATCGCATGATCCTGGCGATCCTTGCGCCAGCCGGAAACCACGTCGAATCCCTCATCCAGCTTCGCCAGCAATCGTGCGATATCCGTAGGGTCGTTCTGTAGATCGCCATCCATCGGCACGATGATCTCGCCGCGAGCGTAGTCCATGCCCGCCATCATCGCGGCTGTCTGGCCGTAGTTACGCACGAAGTGCACCACCGAGACACGCGTGTCATTGGCCGCAATTGCATCTAGCACCTTGCCCGAACCGTCCCGGCTGCCGTCGTCGACAAACACTAACTCCCACGACTGGGCTAAAGCCGCCATCGCCGCGCATACCTTCTCGTGCAGCGGCTGGATGTTGTCCTTTTCATTGAATATCGGCACGGTGATGGTCAACTTCGGCACACCCGCGGCCTGCGTGGAATCCATGCGACAGCTCCAATCCGGAGAAATACGATGATATTACGGTGTGCTCGGCAACCGGCCATCACTTCAAGCAGAGAATCGTCGCAAGCTCCGCCGATGCCTTGCGCCAATCCCGGGACCGAATGGTCACGGGACCGCGAATCGCATTGCCATCCAGCGCGAGGAGCACTGCATTTGCCAGCATTGCCGCATCGCCCACCGGGAAATAAGTGGCGCCATCCCCGGCGATCTCGTGAAACACTGCAATGTCACTCACCAGCAGCGGGATGCCTAGGCTGCCCGCTTCGATCAGCGGCAAGCCGAAGCCCTCCCATATCGAAGCTTGAATCAACGCGGCGGCCCCGTCGAGCAGGTGTCGCACATCGACGTCGTCCGCGCCCTGCAGCCAGAAAAGCCTCTGGTTGAATTCGGGGCTTTGGTTGATGCGTTGGGCCAGTGCATCCACGTTCCATCCCCGCTTGCCGACGATCACCAGCGCAACGTCTACGCCCTGCTTCCATAGTGAGTCGAAAGCATCGATGATCGTGCCGTAATCCTTGCGGGGCTCCACCGTACCCAGCGCCATGAAATACGGCCGCTGCCCGGTCGCGTGCCGCACCGCCAGGCATCTTTCGGAAGGGCTTTCGTCGTGGACCAGGTTCATGTCGCATCCGAGGTGGACACTGCAAGTCCAGGGACGCCGGCCACTGTCAATTACGTCGTCCATGAACGAGTCCAGGTCGCTCCGCGTAGCTTCGGAAATGCAGACAAAGCCGTCTGTCGTGCGAATCGCGTGGATCAACCACGTACGGAATGCCGGCAGCACATCGGGATCGCATGTCTCGGGAAAGCGTATCGGGATCAGGTCATAGACCATCCATACCACTTCGCCGCCCGCTTCATGCACGCGTGCGTGCAAGTCATCGAACCGCTCCGGCAACCACCATGAGGAGTCGAGCATGAACACGAGATCCGACGGCAGTACCCGGACCGGAGTATCCGGGCCAGCGCAAGGCAGCCCCAGGCGATCCCTGGCGAACTCACGCGCGTAGACGATGCCATGCTCCGTCCAGCCAAAGGGCTCGACGTCGAATGCACCACTTTCATGCGCAATGGCGAGCAGGCCCGCGAGGAATTTTCTCGTTACACGCTGGATGCCGGTTTTCGCATCGAGCCGCTTGATCTCCGTGATGTCGACGAGCACACGCCGCCGGCCGCGCAAGGCAATCGCGCGCAATCCGTCTTCGAGCGCACGCTCTCCTGATCCATCGGCATCCATGCACGCATCCGCCATCAGATCCACGTTTTGCTGGCTTGGCCATGACCCCGGGGCAATGGATGGTTGGTGCGCGCGTGCCCCCCGCATCTTCAAACCGTGCAGGGCCTCCGCAGCTTTGCGCGCGGTCTTTGCCCAGGTGAACGTAAGGGCGTGTTCGCGCGCACCGTGACGCACCGACTCACGGAACGCCTCGTCCATGAGGGTCCGGGTCAACAAGGCGACCCCTTCGCGCCGTGAATCAGGATCGAACTGGAAGCCTGGCTCATGGACCACTTCGGGCAATGCACCCGCGTTGGACGAAATAACGGGGGCATCGAGAGCCATTGCCTCCAGCACGGGAAGGCCGAAGCCTTCGTAATGCGAAGGGAAATAGAGCACCCGGCATTCGCGATACAGCAGTGCGAGCGTGGCATCGTCCACTCGCCCCAGCGTGCGCACATGGCCACGCAGTGACGCGTGCTCTTGTTGCAAGGCCTGATCGACGTCGTCACCGGCTTGCGTCAACACCAGATCGTGAGTGTCGCGCAAGGCCTTTGGCAACTCGGCGAATGCCTCCAGGGCACCCAGCGTGTTTTTTCGCCAATCGCCGTTCCCCACCGTCAGCACGAACGGCCGCATGATCCCGAGTTCCTGCAGACGCCGAGCGCCTTCCGCCCCGTCATAGGGGCAAACGAGCCTCTCGTCGAAGCCTGCACCTATGACAACGATTCGCTCTTCGGGAATTCCCAGCTGCGTGGTGAGATCCCGTTTCGTGGCCTCGGAAATGGACAGGATCAAATCGAATTTCAGAAGATCATCCAGCCGCGCACGGTACCAGTCGGTGACGAAATACCCCTCGGGCAGGTAGCGGTCGGGAAACAGCAGCGGGATCAGGTCATAACCCACGACTGCGGTCGGCATGTTCCC
>JAZKBD010000018.1:66508-67431 GCA_040388785.1 Pseudomonadota bacterium | reverse complement strand
ACCACCTTGGCCGGGTTGACGTTCTTGTTGGTCCAGTCCATCTCGGACACGTGCACCAGGCCTTCCACGCCCGGCTCCAGCTCCACGAAGCAGCCGTAGTCGGTGACGTTGGAAACCTTGCCGAACAGCCGGGTGCCCGACGGATAGCGGCGGGTGATGCTGACCCACGGGTCGTCGCCCAGCTGCTTCAGGCCCAGCGAAACGCGGTTGCGCTCGCGGTCGAACTTCAGCACGCGCACGTCGAGTTCATCGCCGACGTTCACGACTTCCGACGGATGCCGCACGCGCTTCCACGCCATGTCGGTAATGTGCAGCAGGCCGTCGATGCCGCCGAGGTCCACGAACGCGCCGTAGTCGGTGAGGTTCTTGACCACGCCGTGCAGGATCGCGCCTTCCTGCAGCTTCTCCAGAAGCTGTTCGCGCTCCTCGGAGTGCTCGCTCTCGACCACCGCGCGGCGCGAAACCACCACATTGTTGCGCTTGCGGTCGAGCTTGATGATCTTGAATTCGAGATCCTTGCCTTCGAGGTAGCCCGGATCACGCACCGGACGCACGTCCACCAGCGAACCCGGCAGGAACGCGCGCACGTCGCGGATGTCGACGGTGAAGCCGCCCTTGACCTTGCCATTGATGCGGCCGGTGATGGCTTCCTGGCCTTCGAATGCCTGCTCCAGTTCGTCCCACACCATCGAGCGCTTGGCTTTCTCGCGCGACAGCTTGGTTTCGCCGAAACCATCCTCGATCGCGTCCAGCGCCACCTTGACCTCGTCGCCCAGCTCGACTTCGAGTTCGCCGGCTTCGTTGCGGAACTGTTCGATCGGCACGATGCCTTCCGATTTCAGTCCGGCGTTCACCACCACCACATCGGGGCGGATTTCGACGACGGTTCCGGTAACGATCGCACCGGGTTTCAATTTGGCCAG
>JAZKBD010000018.1:55288-66498 GCA_040388785.1 Pseudomonadota bacterium | reverse complement strand
GACTGGCTCTGTTCAAAGAGTTCGGCAAAACTTTCGGTCATGGGGATTCCAGGTTGGGATTGGATCGCGAGGCCTGCAAGTTCCATTGAGTTCAAGCTCCACAGGCGACGATCCGCCGGTTGGGGGATGCATCGATGCATCCGGTTGGGAAAACCGCGCGAACGCGGTACGTTGTTGGTTCAAACCTTGCGCACGATCGCGAGCACCCGGTCCACCACCGCTGGAATCGGCTGGCCCGTGGTATCGATCACCACGGCGTCGGCAGCCGGCCGCAACGGCGCAACCGTGCGCGACGCGTCCCGCGCGTCACGCAACTCGATCTCGTGCAAAAGGCTGGCTAGTGTAACGTCAAGTCCCTTTGACTTCAACTGCTTATAGCGCCTTTCCGCTCGTTCGGCGGCGCTGGCGGTCAAAAAGACCTTGAACGGGGCATCGGGAAAGATCACGGTGCCCATGTCGCGGCCGTCGGCCACCAGGCCGGGCGGCTGGCGGAACGCCAATTGCTTGTCCATCAAGGCCTTCCGGACTTCCGACAGCGCCGCGATCGCCGACGCCGCCGCGCCTGCGGTTTCGGTGCGGATCGCGTCGGTGGCGTCCTCGCCGTCGATGATGACCCGGGTGTCGCCGCCGTCGCCGGGATCGCGGAATTCAATGAGGGTCTCCGCCGCACAACGTGCGACGGCCCGGGCGTCGGAGGCGTCCAGATCCTTTGCGCCCGCCGCGTAACCGACGGCGCGGTAGATCGCCCCGGAATCCAGCATGTGCCAGCCCAGCCGGTCCGCCACGGCGCGGGCGATCGTGCCCTTGCCCGAGCCGGACGGGCCATCGATGGTAAGTACCGGCACGGCGCCGTTGGTGTTCATCCGCGGATTTTAGCGGAGGCGTGTCGGGCTCAGGTCCGGTATACCGTCAAGCCACAGGTGTTCGCCAGCTCGACGAAGCCCGGAAACGAGGTCGCGACATTCGCGCAATCGCGGATCGTGATCGGCGAATCCGCGACGGATCCCGCCACCGCGAATGCCATTGCGATGCGATGGTCGCCGTGCGATTCGACGGCGCCGCCGTGCAACGTGCCGCCTTCGATTGCCGCGCCATCCGGGGTTTCCTCGATGCGGATGCCCAGGGCGCGCAAGCCCGTTGCCATCACCGCGATCCGGTCGGATTCCTTGACCCGCAACTCTCCCGCGCCGCGGATCGTGGCGACGCCTTCCGCGCATGCCGCCGCGATGAACAGCGCGGGGAATTCGTCGATCATGTCGGCGACGTGTTCGGTCGGCACCTCGATGCCGCGTAGCAGCGCGTGGCGCACCACCAAATCGGCCACCGGCTCGCCGCCCGCTTCGCGCCGGTCTTCTTCCACGATGTTTGCGCCCATGGCGCGCAACACATGCAGCAGCCCGGTGCGACGCGGGTTCATGCCGACATTGCGCAACACCAGTTCCGAACCCGGGACGATGCTCGCAGCCACGATGAAGAACGCCGCGGACGAAAAATCCGCCGGCACCTCGATGTCGATCGCGTGCAACGTATGGCCGCCGGACAGCCGCGCCCTGCCCGGCCCGAATGCGGTCGGCCAACCCAGTGCAGCCAGCATCCGTTCGGTGTGGTCGCGGGTCGGCCGCGGTTCGGTGACGGTGGTTTCGCCGTCGGCGTACAAGCCGGCCAGCAGCACCGCTGATTTCACCTGCGCGCTGGCGATCGGCGACACGTAATCGATGCCATGCAATCGCTGGCCGCCGCACACGTGCAGTGGCGGCACACCGGCATCGGCGGCTTCGATGTTTGCGCCCATCCGCGCCAGCGGCTCGGTCACGCGCCGCATCGGGCGTCTGCACAACGATTCGTCGCCCATCAGCGTCGTGTCGAACGTTTGCCCCGCCAGCACGCCGCACAAGAGACGTATCGCGGTGCCGGAGTTGCCGCAATCCAGCACGCCTTTCGGCATACGCAACCCGCGCAGGCCGACGCGGTGCACGATACGTTCGCCCGGTGATGGCGCCTCGATACGCACGCCCATCTGCCCGAAAATGCGCGCGGTCGCGCGGGTGTCTTCGCCTTCGAGGAATCCCTTGATGCGCGAAGTGCCTTCGGCCAGCGCGGACAGCATGATCGCGCGATGGGAAATCGACTTGTCGCCGGGCACGGTGATTTCGCCGCGCAACGGTCCGGCGGCGGGTGACGCGGTCCAATCCAGGCGTTCGCTCACGGCAGCGCCTTCAGCAGCCGCCGGTTTTCCGCGCGGCTGCCGACGCTGATGCGCAGCGCGCGCGGCAAGCCATAGCCGCCCATCGGCCGCACGATCACGCCGCGTTCGAACAGATGGCACTCGAGTTTCGATGCGTCGCGCGGCAACACGCACAGCAGGAAATTGGTCTGCGAAGGCAGGCAGCGATAGCCGCGTTCCTGCAGTTCTTCGCGCAGCCATTCGCGTTCCGCGCGGTTGAACGCACGTGACTTCGCGAGCCACGGCTTGTCGGCGAGTGCCGCCGCGGCACCGGCCAGCGCAACATTGTTGACGTTGAAGGATTCGCGCAGGCGTTCCAGCACTGCGACCACACTTGGGTGCGCGATCAGGTAGCCCGCGCGCGCGCCGGCTATTCCGTACGCCTTGGAGAACGTGCGCGTCACGATGAGGTTCGGGTACTTGTCCGCAAACCCCAATGCAGCCGTGAGTCCCGGCGCGTCCACGTATTCGTGGTACGCCTCGTCCACCACGACCAGCACATTGCGTGGCACCCTTTCCAGAAACGCTGCCAGCGCGGCATCGTCGAACCAGGTGCCGGTGGGATTGTTCGGATTGGCGAGATAGACGATGCGCGTGTCGGCACGGATCGCACGGGCCATTGCATCGAGATCATGTCCGCAAGGCGCACTGCGATGACTGCGCGGCAACGCCGCGACGCGGATCGCACGCGCACCGGCTGCGGCGGTCGCGATCGGAAATACCGCAAAGCCGAACTGCGAGAACACGACCGAGTGCTTCGCATCGGCGAAGCATTGCGCCAGCAGCATCAGCAACTCGTGCGAGCCATTGCCCAGCGCGATGCGTCCGACATCGACATTCAAGTGTTCGGCCAGCGCGCGCTTCAGCAGCATGCCGCGCGGATCGGGATAGCGGAATGTTTCGGCCAGCGCCATGCGCATCGCCTTCAGTGCGCGCGGACTGGGACCGATCGGGTTTTCGTTCGAGCCCAGCTCCGCGATCGCCGCACCGAAGCGTTCGCGCAGCGTCGGCAAGTCGTGTCCCGGGTCGTAGGCGCGCAATTTCGCGGTCGCACGGTTGACCAGGCGCGCGGCATCGAACGCGGATTCGGGTTTGGGTGGACCTGCGCGGCTAGCCATGGGTCCGCCGGAACTCCGCCATGAAATCGCACAACGCGCGCACGCCGTCGACCGGCACCGCGTTGTAGAGGGACGCACGGATGCCGCCCAGCGCGCGGTGCCCTTTCAGCGCGAGCAATCCCGCGTCAGTCGCTTCAGCCACGAACACCGGTTCGAGTGCGGCATCGTGCAGGTTGAAGATCACGTTCATCCGCGAACGCGCAGCGGGATCGACCTCGTTGCGGTAATACCCGCCCGAACCGTCGATGGCCCGGTACAGCGCGTCGGCCTTGGACTGGTTGCGCCGGCCCATTTCACCAAGACCGCCCTGCGTCTTCAGCCACTGGAACGTCAGCCCGGCGAGATACCAGCCCCAAGTATTGGGCGTGTTCAACATGGAATCGGCGGCAGCGTATTCCGCATAGCGGAAGATCTTCGGAAGCGGACGCGGATGACGCTGCAGCAGATCCTCGCGCACGATCATCACCACCAGCCCGGAGGGGCCGATGTTCTTCTGCGCACCGGCGTAGATCAGCCCGAACTTCGACACGTCCAGCGGGTGCGACAGGATGTCCGACGACATGTCGGCAATCAGCGGCACGTCGCCGACAGCCGGGATGTCGCGCATCTCGACGCCATGGATGGTTTCGTTGGTAGTGATGTGGATGTACGCGGCGTTGGGGTCGAGATCCCAGCTCGCCCGATCCGGAATCGAACGGTAGCCGTCCGCCTTCGAACTCGCGGCCACGTGTGGCGCCGCGTACAGCGCGGCTTCGCTGGCCGCCTTCTCGCCCCAGTGTCCGTTGACGATGTAATCCGCGCGCTGGCCGTCGGCCGCGATGTTCATCGGCACCTGCGCAAAGTGCTGCGTCGCGCCGCCTTGCAGGAACAGCACCTTGTAGTTCGACGGGATCGCCAGCAGTTCGCGCAGGTCGGCCTCGACGCGCGCCGCCATTTCCATGAACGCTTTGCCGCGATGGCTCACCTCCATCACGGATGCGCGCGCGCCATTCCATTCCAGCAACTCTTGCTGGGCGCGTTTCAACACGTCTTCCGGCATCGCGGCCGGGCCGGCACTGAAGTTCCACGTTCGCGACATGGTTCGGGATTCCTGCAACGGGATTACCAGCGGAAATACAAAAACAGCGCGATCAACGCGGCAAGCACGACCGCCGCGCCGATCAGCCACCAGATTTCGGTATGCGGCGCGTCGTCGGGTTCCGGTTCGGCGATGGGCGCGGCCGGCATGGGCTGCTCAATCGCGTTCGTCCGGCACTGCAAGCCGGGCGCCTCGACCACGACGCGGTGTTCGCCCAGCACGATCTGGTCGTCGGGCGACAGCCGTACGCGCTGACTACGCCAACCGTTGACGCGCGGCGCGGCGCTTTCGGATTCGAAGATCAATCCATCATCCGTCTGCGCCACGCGACAGGCGTACGACAAGTCGCCGAAATGGCGGCTGCCCGCACCCAGCCGCAATTCCGGCGCGATCGGCAGCAACTGGCCCGAGGCCGCGCCCGACATCACCCGCAAACCCGCGTGCCCGATCGTGATCGGATCACCCGCGTCCTGGATTTCGACCGGCGCCGCGTCGGCGGCCAGCAGGAATTTGTTCGCGCCCAGGGTCAGGGTATCGCCGTAGCGGAGCAGCGCCTTCTCGCGCACGGCGCGCGCATTGACGTACACGCGCTGGCAATCCGGCTGCACCGTCAGCAGCAGCCCGCGTGCATCGGCGGTCAAGGTCGCATGGTGCGGATCGACGCCCGCCCCGACGGGCACGATATCGTTGTCCGGCGCGCTGCCGACATGCACGGGGCCCGCGCCGCACTGGACAGTGTCGCGGGCTGGATGGATGCAAACGACGCGCATGACGTGCCTGGGCGAAATGCCCGTCAATGTAACATGGCGCAGTGCACGGCCGATGCCTCGTCGACGCGTGCACGACCACCTTCCGAAGCCGGCGCTTTCGCGCAAGCCCCCGTCGTGGCAGAATGCACGGTTTACGATTCGCGCCAAGTGCAATCCCATGGCCAAAGACGACGTCATCGAAATGGAAGGCACGGTGCAGGAAACCCTGCCCAACACTATGTTCCGGGTGCAACTGGAAAATGGGCACGTCGTCACCGCGCACATCTCGGGGCGCATGCGCAAGCATTACATCCGCATCCTCACCGGCGACAAGGTGAAGGTGGAAATGACGCCCTATGATCTCACCAAGGGGCGCATCACCTATCGCAACAAGTGAGTGCAGGATGCACTCATCCCGTGCAGGCCATGGATGGCCGCTGACACGGGATCCAGTGTCTTCGCAGTCGATACATGAAAGCGGCGGCCATTGGCCGCCGCTTTGTTTTCGTCGCCGTGGGTCGCTGCAAATACCTTACTCGACCACCGCCGGCAGTTTCTCCGGCGACTCCGTGTCGACGCTGAGTTCACCGTCGCTGACATCCAGGTTGACCTTGCCGCCCTCGGCGAGCTTGCCGAACAGCAACTCGTCGGCGATCGCGCGCTTCACCTTGTCCTGGATCAGCCTCGCCATCGGACGCGCGCCCATCTGCGGGTCGAAGCCATGCTGGGCAAGCCAGCGCCGCGCTTCCGACGTGACGTTCAGGCTGACGCGCTTCTCCAGCAACTGCGTTTCCAGTTCGATGAGGAACTTGTCGACCACGCGCAGGATGTGGTCGAAGTCCAGTGACTTGAACTGCACCACGGCGTCGAGCCGGTTGCGGAACTCCGGCGTGAAGGTCCGGCGGATCACTTCCATCGCGTCGGTGGCGTGTTCCTGTTCCACGAAACCGATGCTGCGCCGCGCGGCCTGGCGCGCACCGGCGTTGGTCGTCATCACCAGGATCACGTTGCGGAAATTCGCTTCGCGTCCGTTGGTGTCGGTGAGCACGCCGTGGTCCATGATCTGCAGCAGGATGTTGAACAGGTCCGGATGGGCCTTTTCGATCTCGTCCAGCAGCAGCACGCAGTGCGGATGCTTGACCACCGATTCGGTGAGCAGGCCGCCCTGGTCGAAACCGACGTAACCCGGGGGCGCGCCGATCAGGCGCGACACCGAATGCGGTTCCATGTATTCGGACATGTCGAAACGCACCAGCTCGATGCCGAGCTGCAGCGCCAGCTGGCGCGTGACTTCGGTCTTGCCGACGCCGGTCGGACCCGCGAACAGGAAGTTGCCGATCGGCTTGTCGGGGCTGCCGAGCCCCGAACGCGCCATCTTGATCGCGGATGCCAGCGTGTCGATCGCCTGGTCCTGGCCGAAGATCACCATCTTCAAATTGCGGTCGAGGTTGCGCAGCACGTCGCGGTCGGAGGCCGAGACCTGCTTCTGCGGGATGCGCGCCATCCGCGCGACGATGTATTCGACCTCGTTCACGTCGACCTTGCCGGTGCGCTTGTCGTCGGGCAGCAGGCGCTGGTGCGCGCCGGCCTCGTCGATCACGTCGATGGCCTTGTCGGGCAACAAGCGATCGGGGATGTGCTTGACCGACAAATCCACCGCGGCCTTCAGCGCCTCGTCGCTGTAGCTGACATTGTGGTGTTCTTCGAAGCGCGTCTTCAGGCCCTTCAGGATTTCCACGCTGTCGGCCACCGAAGGTTCGACCACGTCGATCTTCTGGAAGCGGCGCGCCAGCGCGCGGTCCTTCTCGAACACGCCGCGGAATTCCTGGAATGTGGTGGAGCCGATGCAGCGCAGTTCGCCCGACGCCAGCGCCGGCTTGATCAGGTTCGACGCGTCCATGGTGCCGCCCGACGCCGAACCCGCGCCGATGATGGTGTGGATTTCATCGACGAACAGGATCGCGTGAGGGTCCTTCTTCAACTGCGCGATCACGGCCTTCAGGCGCTTCTCGAAATCGCCGCGGTACTTGGTGCCCGCGACCAGTGCGCCCAGGTCCAGCGCCCAGATCGTGGCGTCTTCCAGCACCTCGGGCACCTTGCCCTCGACGATGCGGCGCGCCAGGCCTTCCGCCAGCGCGGTCTTGCCCACGCCGGATTCGCCGACGTACAGCGGGTTGTTCTTGCGCCGCCGGCACAACACCTGGATCGTGCGCTCGACTTCTTCCTCACGGCCGATCAGCGGATCGATCTTGCCCTGCTCGGCACGCTCGTTGAGGTTGGTCGCGTATTCGACCAGCGCGTTGTCCTTGTCCTTGGTTTCGCTTTCCGCTTCGGGGCCCGCCTCGCCTGCGGCGGGCGCGGCATCGGACTCATGGCCGATCTTGGCAATGCCATGCGAAACGTAATTGACCACGTCCAGCCGCTCGACTTCCTGCTGGTGCAGGAAATACACGGCATGCGAGTCCTTCTCGCCGAAAATCGCGACGAGGACGTTGGCGCCGGTCACTTCCTTCCGGCCCGAGGATTGCACGTGATAGACGGCGCGCTGCAGCACGCGCTGGAAACCCAGCGTGGGTTGCGTGTCGCGCTCGTCGCCCGACGGCAGCACCGGCACCGTTTCGGTGATGATGGAGCGCAGGTCCTTGGCGAGCTTGTCGATGTCGGCGCCGCAGCCGCGCAGCACCGCCGCCGCGGTGGGATTGGTGAGCAGCGCGAGCAGCAGGTGCTCCACGGTCATGAACTCGTGGCGCTGCTCGCGGGCCTCCTTGTAGCACTGCCCGATGGTGTATTCGAGGTCCTTGCTGAACATGGAATGGGGTCTCCAAAATCTCTTTCCCCCGATATGGGGACGGTTACAATTTTTCCATCGTGCACAACAACGGATGCTGGTGGATGCGCGAGAATTCGTTTACCTGCGCCACCTTGCTCTCCGCGACCTCGCGGCTGAACACGCCGCAAACACCCTTGCCTCGCGTATGCACGTGCAGCATCACCTGCGTTGCACGTTCACGCGCCATGTTGAAAAACGTCTCCAGCACCACCACCACGAACTCCATCGGCGTGTAGTCGTCATTGAGCAGCACCACCTGGTACAGCGGCGGCCGTGCCGTTTCCGGACGGCTGGGTTCGACCGCCACGCCCTGCTCATGCTCGGTTTCGTTGTCGTGCGTTTTTCCTGGCGTCATGAGGGTCCTGCTCTTTGGCCCGAGTATATGCCCGGCGACACGGGCGCGTGGTGACGAAACGTCACATCAGATGATGGCAAAATGATGGAATTTCCAGTGCCCGATCTTATGGACGAACCGACAACCGCGGCCGAACGCGACATCATCTGGTGCCCGCATGTCACGGTGGCCTGCGTGATCGCCGACGGCGACCGTTTCCTGATGGTCGAGGAAGACGTCCGCGGCGTCGCGTGTTTCAACCAGCCGGCGGGACACCTGGAGGACGATGAGTCGCTGTCCGAAGCCGCCGTGCGCGAAACCCTGGAGGAAACCGGCTGGGAAGTCGCGCTGGACCATTTCATCGGCGTGCAGCAGTGGCACAGCCCGGTGCACGACCACCACATCGTGCGCTTCGCGTTCGCAGGACATCCGCTGCGGCACCATCCTGAACGTTCGCTCGACGCAGGCATCACGCGTACGCTCTGGATGACCTACGCCGAGATCGCGGAGAATGCGCCGCGGCTGCGCAGCCCGCTGGTATTGGGAACACTCGAAGACTGGCTCGCCGGGCAACGCCTGCCGCTTGCCACGCTGCGCTCGTTCCTGCCAAAGCAGCGCACGTGAACATGCGCGTCACGGTCGGCATGTCGGGCGGCGTCGATTCCTCGGTGGCGGCCCTGCTGCTGAAGCGCGCCGGTCACGACCTGACCGGATTCTTCATGCTGAACTGGGAAGATGACGATCCTGCCTCGGGCTGCCACGCCGACGCCGACCGCAAGGATGCCTTGGCAGTGTGCGCGAAGCTGGGCATTCCTTTCCGCAGCGCGAATTTCGCGGCCGAATACCGCGAGCGCGTGTTCGCGTATTTCCTCGACGAATACCGCGCCGGCCGCACGCCCAATCCGGACGTGCTGTGCAATCGCGAGATCAAGTTCGGCACCTTCCTTGATGCCGCGCGCGCGGATGGCGCGGAAAAGATCGCCACCGGCCATTACGCGAGGAATGAATGCCCGGATGGCCGCTGGCGCTTGCTGCGAGCGCGCGACACCGGCAAGGACCAGACCTATTTCCTGCACATGCTGGATCAGGATCAGCTCGGCGCGGCGTTGTTCCCGCTGGGCGATCTCGAAAAGGCCGAAGTGCGCGGGATCGCGAAGGAAGCCGGATTACCCGTCGCCGCGAAAAAGGATTCCACCGGCATCTGCTTCATTGGTGAGCGCGACTTCCGCGCGTTCCTCTCGACCTACCTGCCGGCACAGCCGGGCGCATTGCGTACCCCGCACGGCCGCACGCTGGGCGAACACCAGGGCGCGATGTTCTACACGCCGGGCCAGCGTTCCGGATTGCATATCGGTGGTTGCGCCGGCGGCAGCGGCGAACCCTGGTACGTGGTGGGCAAGGATGTCGCGGCCAACGTCGTGTATGTCGACCAGGGCCATGACAGCCCGTGGCTGCACTCCCATGCGCTGACTGCAAGCGGTACGCACTGGATCGCCGGTGCGGCTCCCGCCGCATCGTTCGAATGCACGGCGATGACGCGGTACCGCCAGCCGCCGCAGGCGTGCCGCGTCGAAGTGGACGGCGCGCGTTGCGCGGTACGCTTCGACGCCACGCAGCGCGGCGTCGCGCCGGGGCAATCGGTGGTGTTCTACCGCGATGATGAATGCCTCGGCGGCGCGGTCATCGACACCACCGATGCGCCACCGATCGAGGGAACGCGATGAAGGAGGCACGGGTATTGGCGCTGGCGGGCATGTTCCAGGCGCTGTCGCTGGCGCGCAGCCTCGCGCGCGAGGGTGATTGCGAAACGGAGGCGATGGAGGCCAGCCTGGCCAGCGTGTTCAAATTGGAATCCGCCAGTGCGGCCGATGTGTTCGGTGGCAATCATGGCGTGCGCCGCGGGCTGCGCGTGCTGGTGGAACAAGTGGAAGGCAACGATCGCGACCTGCCGCTGTTCCACATGCTGATCAACGTGATGAAGCTGGAACGCAGCCTCGCTGCACGACCTGACATCAACCAGCGGCTCGGCGACGGCCTGACCGGCATGCAGCGCCAGTTGCAGCACTTCCCGCTCACGCATCCCACCATCATCGCGCGCCTCGCCGATCTGTACAGCGCCAACCTTTCCGGCTTGAAACCCCGGATCACTGTCGTGGGCAATCCGTTGTACCTGCAGCAGCCCGTGCAGGCGCAGCGCGTCCGCGCGTTGTTGCTCGCCGCGGTGCGTGCGGCCGTGCTGTGGCGGCAGCTCGGCGGCCGGCGCCGGCACCTGCTGCTGCGCTCGAAGCGCGAAGCGATGATCGCGCGGGGGATGCTCACGGGCGTCGCGCTGCGCGGTTGATGCGCGCGGTCGTCGGCGCCCTGCTCTGGCGCGTCATCGCGTCCGCGAGCCGAGTCCGTCAGTGCGATTGCCCGGGCCCGCGAAACACCCGCTCGCGCAACATCTCCTCTTCGTGGGTATGCGTGTACGGCGTCAGCAGGTCGTAGCGGGTGACCATGCCGAGCAAGTGCTGGTTCTCGCGATCCACCACGGGAATGCGGTCGCGCTTTTCCACCGCCATGCGGATGGCGATGCTCTGGCAACTTTCCTCGGGAAAGGCGACTACCGGATCGCCGCTCATCAGCTCGGAAAGGCGCGCTGCGCCGGTGGCGTCGCTTTCCAGCCACTCGCGCAAACGCGCGCGGTCGACGATGCCGAGCAGCGTGCCCGCCGCATCCACGACGGGATACGCGCGGTACTTTTGCTCGCTGCCGAAATACTGGTCGCGCAAGTCCCTGACTGTCATGTCCGCCGAAACGCTCACGACTTCGCGCGTCATCACTTCCTTGACCGTCATGTACTCCAGCCGGTTGAGCGTGTACGGACGGAAGATGTTC
>JAZKBD010000018.1:42851-55278 GCA_040388785.1 Pseudomonadota bacterium | reverse complement strand
GCGCACGAGGTGGTGCCCTCGCCTGGCGATCTTTTCGGTCAGGATGGAACGCTTCATCAGGAACACGCTCGCGCCGTAAGCCGTCGTGCAGGTGATCAGGAGCGCCGGCAACATGCTGGCGTTGCCGGTGAGTTCCAGCGCGAACAGGATCGAGGTGAACGGCATCCGCATCACCGCGGCCAGCATCGCGCCCATGCCGAGCAGCGGCCACAGCAGCGGATACGGGCCGGGAAAAATCATCGCTTCGAGCCCGCCCAACCCCGCGCCCAGCGCCAGCAGCGGCGCCAGCGTGCCGCCCGACGTTCCGGAACTTAGGTACACGATCCAGATCACCGCTTTCACGATCATGAAGGTGACGATCGCGGCACCCACGAGCTTGCCCGTCAGCAGCTGGTAAATGATGTCGTAGCCGACGCCCAGTGTCTGCGGATCGATCACACCACCGACACCGACCACCACCGCACCGATCGCCGGCCACCACATCCAGTGGATCGGCAGCTTGCGATAACCGTCCTCGACCTTGTAGACGAGGAACGTCACCGCGGTCGCCAGCAGGCCGGCCATCAGTCCGCTGACCGCGGCCATCCCGAACTCCGCGATGTGCAAGTGGAACTGGACCGTGATCGGAAACAACGGTCCCGGACCGATCAGGAACGGCCGCAACACCGCCGCCACGAAGCAGGCGATCGCGACGGGGATGGTGCTGCGCGGACGCAGTTCGAACAGCAGCAACTCCACACCGACCAAAGTCGCCGCGATGGGTGTCGCGAACGTCGCGGACATCCCCGCGCAGGCGCCGGCCACCAGCAGCGTGCGCCGTTCGATCGAGGTGAGCGAGAACACTTGCCCGATCAGCGAGCCGACCGCGCCACCGGTCATGATGATCGGACCCTCGGCGCCGAACGGACCACCGGTGCCGATCGCGATCGCCGCCGACAGCGGCTTCAGGATCGCGACCTTCGCCATCATCTTGCTGCGCCGGAACAGGATCGCTTCCAGCGCTTCGGGAATGCCGTGGCCGCGTATGCGCTCGGTGCCATAGCGCGCCATGAAGCCGATGATGAGGCCGCCAACGACGGGCGCCAGGATGATCACCCACCACGGCGCGTGCAAGGCGGCCGGCTGGATGAAAGCGAAGTTCCATTGCCTGGCGAAGGCGATGTGCGTCACCAGGCCGATCAGCCGGTACAGCATCCACGCGATGACCGCCGCCGCGCCGCCGATGAACAGCGCGATGAAGGAAAGTTTGAGAATGCTGATGCTGGGACGGAAATCACCCTCGTAAAGGGTGTCGCGCTTCCACTTCTCGTAGATGCGCAGGAACAGGCGGACGGGTGCAATCATGGTCTGGCGTGCTTGCTTGGCGTGCTCGTCACGTGCGCGATGTCCCGATTCGGCTCGCGTGAGTCTAGCCATTCGCCGCGGCCGGCGCAGGTTCCGGCCAAACGCGCGGGCATCGCAGCAGTGTTTGCGCGATAATGGGCGGTCCATTCGATCCATTCCGCGCCATCACGCCCCGCGCGGCTACAAGGAGAGCACCATGCAAGACTCGTTCGGGATTCGCGACGCCCTCAACGTTGGCGGCAAGTCTTACCAGATCGCCAATTTCGCGAAGCTGGGCAAGCAGCACGACATCAAGCGCCTGCCCTACTCGATGAAGATCCTGCTGGAAAACCTGCTGCGCAACGAGGACGGCCGCGAAGTCACGAAAGCGCAGATCGAAGCCGTGTTGAAGTGGGATCCGAAAGCCGAACCCGCGACCGAAATCTCCTTCCTGCCGGCGCGCGTGGTGCTGCAGGATTTCACCGGCGTGCCGTGCGTGGTGGATCTCGCCGCGATGCGCGACGCGATGGTGGCACTGGGCGGCGACCCGAAGAAGATCAATCCGCTCTCGCCCGCCGAACTCGTGATCGACCATTCGGTGCAGGTCGACGTGTTCGGCGAGGCCGACGCGCTGGCGCGCAACGCCGAAATCGAATTCGAGCGCAACCACGAACGCTATGCGTTCCTGCGCTGGGGCCAGAAGGCGCTGGACGATTTCAAGGTCGTGCCACCAGCCACCGGCATCGTGCACCAGGTGAACCTCGAATACCTTTCGCGCGTGGTGATGACACGCGACATCGGCGGCCAGACCTGGGCATTCCCCGACACGCTGTTCGGCACCGATTCGCACACCACGATGGTCAACGGCCTCGGCGTGCTGGGCTGGGGCGTGGGCGGCATCGAAGCAGAAGCGGCCATGCTCGGCCAACCGTCGTCGATGCTGATTCCGCAGGTGGTCGGTTTCCGCTTCACCGGCAAGCTGCCGGAAGGCGCGACCGCGACCGACCTGGTGCTGACCGTGACCCAGATGCTGCGCAAGCACGGCGTGGTCGGCAAGTTCGTGGAGTTCTTCGGCCCCGGCCTGCAGCACCTGCCGCTGGCCGACCGCGCCACGCTCGGCAACATGTCGCCGGAGTACGGCGCGACCTGCGCGATCTGCCCGATCGACCAGGAATCCATCAACTATCTTCGCCTGTCCGGCCGCAGCGCGCACCAGATCGAACTGATCGAGGCTTACGCCAAGGCGCAGGGCATGTGGCACGACGAGAACACGTCGCAAGCCGATTTCAGTGCGGTGATTGAATTGAACCTCGCCGACGTCAAGCCGTCACTGGCCGGCCCCAAGCGTCCGCAGGATCGCGTGCTGCTGACCGACATGCGCCAGAGCTACCGCGCCGCGATGGACGCGCTCAATTCCGGCAAGACCGACACGCGCTGGGACAGGCAGAAGGAACGTTTCTTGAACGAAGGCGGCAGCACCGCGGTCGGGCGCGCTGAAAGCCAGAACGAGCCTTCTCCCGATGCGTGCCCGCACATCGAACATTGCGAACTCGAAGACGGTTCGGTGGTGATCGCGGCGATCACCTCCTGCACCAACACCTCGAACCCCGCGGTGATGATCGGCGCGGGCCTGCTGGCGCGCAAAGCCGCCGCGCGCGGCCTCAAACCCAAGCCGTGGGTCAAGACCTCGCTGGCGCCGGGTTCGAAAGTCGTCACCGATTATCTCGAAGCCACCGGCCTGATGAAGGATTTGCAGGAGATGGGCTTCTACCTTGTCGGCTACGGCTGCACCACTTGCATTGGCAATTCCGGCCCGCTGCCCGAGGACGTCAGCAAGCGCGTCACGGACAACGATTTTGCGGTGGCGTCGGTGCTGTCCGGCAACCGCAACTTCGAAGGCCGCATCCATTCCGAGGTGAAGATGAACTACCTCGCCTCACCGCCGCTGGTGGTGGCCTTCGCGCTCGCCGGCACCGTCGACATCGACCTGTCGAAGCAGCCGCTGGGCAAGGACAAGGACGGCAAGGATGTTTACCTGAAGGACATCTGGCCCAGCAACAAGGAAATCGCCGATCTGGTCGCGCGTTCGGTCAACGCCGGCATGTTCGCGAAGAACTACGCGGACGTGTTCAAGGGCAGCGCGGAATGGAACGCCGTGAAATCACCCGACGGCGACCAGTACGCGTGGGACGAGAAGTCCACCTACATCAAGAACCCGCCGTACTTCAATGGCATGACGATGGATTTGCCGGCACACACGGACATCACCGGCGCGTACTGCATCGGCCTGTTCGGCGACTCCATCACCACCGACCACATCTCGCCCGCCGGCGCGATCAAGAAGGATTCGCCTGCTGGCAAGTACCTGATGGCGCGCGGCGTCGAACCGAAGGATTTCAACTCCTACGGCTCGCGGCGCGGCAACGACGACGTGATGGTGCGCGGCACCTTCGCCAACATCCGCATCAAGAATCGTTTGCTGGATGGTGTCGAGGGCGGCTTCACGCTGCACGTGCCCAGCGGTGAGCAGATGTCGATCTACGACGCCGCGATGAAATACAAGACGGACAAGACGCCGCTGATCGTGATCGCCGGCAAGGAATACGGCACCGGTTCGTCGCGCGACTGGGCCGCCAAGGGAACGCTGCTGCTCGGCATCCAGGCCGTGATCGCCGAAAGCTTCGAGCGCATCCATCGCTCCAACCTGGTCGGCATGGGCGTGCTGCCGCTGCAGTTCAAGGACGGCGAAAACGCGCAATCGCTTGGCTTGACCGGCAAGGAAACCTTCGCGATCACCGGCCTCGATGGCGGCGATGCAAAGACCGCGCACGTGGTCGCGATCGCGAACGACGGCAGGAAAACCGGGTTCGACGTCCACGTGATGCTGCTGACACCCAAGGAACGCGACTTCTACAAGCACGGCGGCATCCTGCAGTACGTGCTGCGCGATCTCGCGAAGGCGGCGTAACACGCCGCACCGATGCACTGCCCGCGACGCGCGGGCAGTGCTCAAGCCGAATCCGATTCCGGCGCCGTCATTCAGTGCGCAGCGGATCGATCCTGCCCGTCCGCAGGCGGATTGCCGCGCCACGGCGCGCCAGGTGTTCGACGGGACGCCGGAACCCTTCGACATTCGTGCGGTGTTGCTCGCGCACCGCCTCGCGGATCGTCCCGTAGCTGACCAGATGCTGCCTCAACCACGCCAGTGATTGCGGACCGAATACCGCCTGCGACTTGCCGCTCACGCTTTTCGCGATGCCGCTGACCGCGGCGGTCTTCCACGGCTCCGCCCGTGCATCGGCCACATCACAACCCGGACGATCCAACAGCGGCTTGCCGGGGTCGAGCGCCAGGAATTCGTACAGCATTCGCCACTCTTCGTCCGCGTTGTCGATGAGATCCTCGAGGCACAGCAGGTAGTGGCGCGTCGCGCCGAGGTGGGCGAGGTGCATCCCCACGCGCGATTCCAGCGCCGCGCCCAGCGCACCGTGCCGCCGCTGAAAGCCCGCGTTTCCACCTGCATGTCCGCATCGTTGATCGAAGCGATCACGTCGATCCCGCGCCGCAGCACGTGCACGAAACGCGCATCGGGAATGCATTTCGCGATTTCATCGAGGAACAACAGATGGTTCGGGGTTTTTTCCACCCACTGCGTTCGAGCCCGCCGGCTCGCCGCCTCATCGAGCAGCGCCGCATACCGGCGTACGCAAGCGTCCCATCTGCGCGGTATCGAACGTTGGCGCGAACGCGTCGCATGGATCCGCTCGAGTTCGCGCAGGCGGTGTCGACCCCAGGATTGCGCCATGCCTGCGCGGTGGTACCAGCGCCGGGTCGAACGCGCTTCGCGATCGCCCCAACGCAGTTCCGCATCGCCCAGCAGCGACTCGAAGAAAAAGGTTTCGTGCAGCGAGAACACGTCCGGGTGGCGCGCAATCATCGCCTGCACCAGCGTGGTGCCCGAACGCGGACAGCCGACCACGAAAGTTCGCCGCATCTTCCCTCCCGGTATTGCCACCTCCGGAAACGGGCCATGGGCAACACCTGGTTGACCGGTCGATCGCTTTTCTACACCTTATTCTCCCAATGGGCGTTGTAGCAGCGCCAATCGCGCCCTTCCTGCCGCCATGCGGTGGTCATCGCGTAGATGACCGAGTGCCTGGGCAGCAGGTCGCCGGGCTTGCCACCGGTCAGCACCAGGTTGAATCTGGCGATGATGCGATCGCCCCTGTGTTCGAACGAAACGGGACCGATCAACACGCCGGTCTTGTCTTGGCGCAGCGCACGAACCGCAAAGAGTTGGCCAGTCCAGCTCGCCATCATTGCCGCTGAAATCGTCGCTGACGAACGCCAGCAGCGCGCCGGTGTCGTTGGCGCGCGCGGCAGTGGCTGCGGACTCGATGGCCTCGCGGACCTGCTGCTCCGCCGGTGCATGATGGCAGGCCGTGAGTGCCAGCCCCGCAAGCACCGCGCCGGCAGTCGAGAGCAGGCTTGCTGCGTGCAGACAATGGGCCCATGCGGATTTCGCGCTCGTCATCGCTCCGGCCTCACTCAAATGCCGCAATGCACCTTGCCGCTTTCGCGCCTATCGTGCTCCAATGCAGCGCGCGTGCGCAATGACAGGAGGGAACGACATGGCCGATCCGCGCCCATGGCTCGAGCATTATCCGCCGGGTGTGCCGAGGGAAGTCGACCTCGATGCCTTCCCGTCGATCGTTGCGATGTTCGAACAGGCCTGCGCGCGCCACTCGCAGCGCCCCGCCTATTCCAGTTTCGGCACCACGCTCAGCTGGGCCGAACTGGATCGCCAGAGCGCCTGTTTCGCGGCGTTCCTCGCCAACGAGTGGAAGCTCGGCAAGGGCGACCGCCTCGCCATCATGTTGCCCAACCTGCTGCAGTATCCAATCGCGATGTTCGGTGCGTTGCGCGCGGGGCTGACGGTCGTCAATGTCAATCCGCTTTACACCGCACGCGAATTGCAGCACCAGCTGGAGGATTCCGGCGCGAGGAGCATCGTGGTGCTGGAGAACTTCGCCGCGACCCTGCAGGAAGCGATTGGCAGGACGCACGTCGAGCACGTCATCGTCACCTCGATCGGCGACCAGCTCGGTTTCCCCAAAGGCCCGCTGATCAGCTTCGCGGTGAAGCACGTCAAGAAGATGGTGCCGCGCTGGTCATTGCCCGGCCACCTGTGTTTCGGCGACGTGCTGCGCCGTGGCGGCGGCATGCAGGCGCCGAAAATCCAACTCGGCCACGATGACATCGCGTTCCTGCAATACACCGGCGGCACCACCGGCGTCGCCAAGGGCGCGATGCTCACCCACGGCAACATGGTCGCGAACGCGCTGCAGCTCGCCGCGTGGGTGGGCGAGCTGTTCACTCGCGGCGAGGAACGCATCGTCACCGCGCTGCCGCTGTACCACATCTTCTCGCTGACGGTGAACGCTCTGTTCATGATGTACTTCGGCGGCGAGAACATCCTGATCACCAATCCGCGCGACATTCCGGCCTTCATCAAGACGCTGAAGAAGAACCGCTGGAGCGCGATCACCGGCGTCAACACGCTGTACAACGCCCTGCTCCACCATCCGGACTTTTCGTCGCTGGATTTTTCGCACGTCAAGTTCGCGCTGGCCGGCGGCATGGCCGTGCAGCGCGCGGTGGCCGAACGCTGGAAGAAGGCCACCGGCTTTCCGCTGATCGAGGGCTACGGGCTCACCGAAACCTCGCCGGTCGTCACGGCCAATCCCCTGACGATCAAGGAATACACCGGCTCGATCGGCATGCCGTTGCCGTCCACCGACATCAGCCTGCGTGACGACGAGGGCCGTGTCGTGCCGGCTGGCGAGGCCGGCGAGCTTTGCGTGCGTGGCCCGCAGGTGATGAAGGGTTACTGGAATCGTCCCGAGGAAACCGCCAAGGTGATGGACGTCGATGGCTGGCTGCGCACCGGCGACATCGCGCGCATGGACGACAACGGCATGTTCCGCATCGTCGATCGCAAAAAGGACATGATTCTGGTTTCCGGTTTCAATGTGTATCCGAACGAAATCGAGGACGTGGTCGCGCGCCATCCCGGCGTGCTGGAAGTCGCCGCGATCGGCGTGCCCGACGAGCATTCCGGCGAAGTGGTCAAACTGTTCGTGGTGAAGAAGGATCCGGCGCTCACCGAGGCCGCGCTGAAGCAGTACTGCCACGACGAGCTCACCGGATACAAACGGCCGAAGTACATCGAATTCCGCAACGAATTGCCCAAGAGCAACGTCGGCAAGATCCTGCGGCGCGCATTGCGCGACGAGGAAAAGCAGAAAGCTGCCGGGCGCCAACAATCGTGATATTCGTTCCGGGTGCTGAATCGCCGCCCAATGCGGGCTAAATGGCGGGCAACGCGCATCACCCCTTCGTCAACAAAGGTGGTGACGTCGCGTTCTAATGGTCAGGCCCTCAGCCGATCAGGAGAGTCAACCGTGAAACGCATAGCGACAACGTTGCTCGTTGCAGGTCTCATGGCCACGCCGATGCTGGCGCTGCCGCCAATCGCCCAGGCCGGTGTGAGCATCGGCATCGGTATCTCGGTCGGCATCCCGCCGCCGGCATTGCCGGACTACGCACAACCCGTGATCCCCGGGCCGGGCTACATCTGGACGCCCGGTTATTGGGCGTGGGATCCGGATTACGGTGATTACTACTGGGTGCCGGGCACCTGGGTGATGCCGCCGCAAATCGGCTTCCTGTGGACGCCGGGCTGGTGGGGCTGGTCCGATGGCTACTATCGCTGGCACGGCGGTTACTGGGGTTCGCATGTCGGCTTCTACGGCGGCGTCAATTACGGCTACGGGTACTTCGGCAACGGCTACGCCGGTG
The DNA here is from genome assembly GCA_040388785.1 of Pseudomonadota bacterium. Taxonomy (GTDB): domain Bacteria; phylum Pseudomonadota; class Gammaproteobacteria; order Xanthomonadales; family Rhodanobacteraceae; genus 66-474. Next base: position 47,094 of record JAZKBD010000018.1, on the reverse strand, counting down.
GCGAATGGCGCGGGCGCAATTTCTACTACAACCGTGCCGTCAACAATATCAACGTCACCAACGTCCACAACGTGTACGTCAACAACACCGTTATCAACAACGTTCACGTGAACCGTGTCAGCTACAACGGCGGCCGTGGCGGCATCGCCGCGCAACCCAGCCCGCAACAGCGCGCATGGGCCAGTCAGCGCCATATCCAGCCAACCCCGGTGCAGTTGCAGCAACGTGACGTCGCCATGCGCAATCCGGCGCAGCGCTTCAAGGCCAATCATGGCCGGCCGGCTGTGTTCGCCACCCAGCGCCCCGGAAACTTCAATGGGCCACACGCCGTGCGCGCGCCCGCACCCGCCAATCACCGCATGATCGCCGCGCCGGAACGCGCGCGTCCGACGGCGGCCGCGGCGAACCGCTCGCCCAATCGCGGGACGCTCGCGGCACCCGAGCACGCACGCCCGGCAGCGCCGGCACCCAGCCGCGGCATGGTGCAGGCACCGCACAACCGAGCAGCGACGCCGCAGCGCCAGCCGATGAACGCCACGCCCAATCGTCCCGAACGGGAACGCGTCATGGCGCCGCCGCGCAATGAACGCGCACCGGCGGCTGCACCACGCCCGGAAATGCAACGCGCGCAGCCGCGACCGCAACCGGAGATGCAGCAGATGCAGCGTGAACAACGCCCGCAACCGCGTGCCATGCAGCAGCCACCGCCGCGCGGCGAGCGCGCGGCACCGCGTCAGCCGCAAGCGCACGGAACGCCGGCCGAAAGGCGGCCGCCGCCCAAGAGCAGCGGCGGACGCTGATACGCGGCAACAGCGAAAAGAGGCGGCCTTCGGGCCGCCTCTTTTTTTACGTCTGGTCGCCGCCGTCTTCGTCCCATGGTTCGAGCGAATCGGCGTAGCCGCCGAGCAGCGTCCACAGTGCCGCCTGCGTATCTTCCGGGATGCGCGCGAAAGCCAGCGCGACATGCAAGCCGCTGACACGCACCACTTCGGCCATCACGTGGACGTTGATCTCGTCGCCGAACAGCATGTCGAGCACCCACACGTCGCCGGGTTTGCCGTGCCACTCGGCCGGGCGCGAAAGCCGCACGCCGGTCGCCGAGATGTCTTCGAGGTCGGTTTGCCAAACATCACCGCGCCGGCTCATCAGGACCGCAGTCTGCCGCACCATCCGTGCGTGCCGGACGTGCGCGTCGGCCGCCGGATCCGGTTTGTAATCGTTGGCCACGTTGAACATTCCCCTGTCACCCCGGCTCGCGCATTCCGCCGCACGCGGCTGCGGAAAACCCCACAGACTTCGTCCAATCGTGAAGCAAGTAACGGGCCAAGATCTGGCGGCCGACACTGGACTTGCCGCACGATCGCCCTTACCCTACACGCATACAGTCGGTACGATCTTGCCGGCATCGGCGGCACCAAACCGCCGCCAGCGGCCCTTCGAACGGTCGCACTTCTCACTTGCGGATGCGGATTCGGGGATTGCTTTCCGGGCAAGCGAGAGAGGCTGGCAATGCCGGCCCATGCGGTTATTGATGCACAGGCCGGCAATGCGTCCGGTTGCAAGCCGATAGCGAATCCCCCGCGACCGCTTTGCGGAACGGCGGAACTCCAGCGAGCCATCGTTGCCCAGGGCAGCAGTTCGCCACAAACGCAGAACAAGCAACGCAAACCTGGGTTGCGGCATCGACATGGCCGCTGGCCCGCCCACGACAAGTGCGAATGAGCACCGAACCCCAATCCGTCGACACTGCGAGCCTCGCACCGGACCCGCTCCGCGCCGAAGCACCGCGCCAGGAAGAAATGCCCCTGGCCGTAGTGCATGGCCAACCCGTGCTGCAGATCCCGCAGGATTTGTACATCCCGCCTGACGCACTGGAAGTGATCCTCGAAGCGTTCGAGGGTCCGCTGGATCTGCTGCTGTACCTGATCCGCCGACAGAACCTCGACATCCTCGATATTCCCGTCGCCGAGATCACCCGCCAGTACATGGATTACATCGACGTGATGCACGAGATGCGTCTCGAGCTCGCGGCCGAGTACCTGGTGATGGCAGCGATCCTGGCCGAGATCAAATCGCGCCTGCTGCTGCCGCGGCCGCCCATGGAAGAAGGCCTCGAGGAAGACCCGCGTGCCGAACTGGTGCGCCGCCTGCAGGAATACGAGCGCTTCAAGAAAGCCGCCGAAGACATCGACGTGATGCCGCGCATGGAACGCGACCTCGACAGCGCACAGGCGTTCGTGCCCGACCGCAAGATCGTCCGCCTGCCGCCGCCGGTGGATTTGCGCGAGATGCTGCTGGCGCTGCGCGATGTGCTGCGCCGCGCGGAGCTGTCCGGCCACCATGAAGTGGAGCGCGAACCCTTGTCGGTGCGCCAGCGCATGGGCGAAGTGTTGCGCAGGCTGGGCGACGGCGCCTTCCATCGCTTCGAAAGCCTGTTCGAAACTTCCGAAGGCCGGCTCGGCGTGGTGGTGACGTTCCTTTCGTTGCTCGAACTCGCCAAGGACCGACTGATCGAGATCATGCAGGACGCGCCACTGGCGCCGATCTACCTGAAGGCGCGCGCTACTGCCGAAACCGCTGATTGAGCGGCTTCCAAAAAAAGCTATTTTGATTTTCCGCTTTCTCCGAACAACGCGCACAGCGAGGCGCACGTGGAACAAGAACAACTCAACAATATCATCGAAGCCGCGCTGCTCGCGGCCCAGCAACCGCTCACGCTGCCCATGCTCGCGGCCCTGTTCCAGGAATCCGACGAGGTCAGCCACGAAGCCATCTCACGCGCGCTGGAAAGCCTGACCGAAGCCTGCGAAGGCCGCGGCATCGAACTGGTCGAAGTCGCCTCGGGCTTCCGCTACCAGGTGCGCGAAGCCGTGCACCCGTGGGTGGCACGGTTGTGGTCGGAACGCCAGACCAGGTATTCGCGCGCGCTGCTGGAAACGCTTGCATTGATCGCCTATCGCCAGCCGATCACGCGCGGCGAAATCGAGCAGGTGCGCGGTGTCGGCGTGTCGACCAGCATCATGCACACGCTGGAAGAACGCGAGTGGATCCGCGTGGTCGGTTACCGCGACGTGCCCGGCAAGCCGGCGCTGTTCGGCACCACGCGCGAGTTCCTCGACTACTTCAACCTGAAGTCGCTGGACCAGCTTCCCACGCTCGCGGAAATCCGCGAAATCGCCGACCCGCAACTTGCGCTCGCGCCCGAAGCTGCCGCGATGCCGCAGGACGCGGACCCGCAAATCGATCCCGAACCCACGGACGCGATCGCGTCCGATGAAAACCCGAGCACCACCGAGGATGCTGTATGAGTTCCACCTCCCGTTCCCTTCTGACCCTGAAACGAACCGCCGCGCACGAACATGGCGGCGCACTGGAAGAACGCCTGCACAAGGTGCTTGCCAACGCCGGGCTGGGTTCGCGCAGGATGCTGGAACAACGCATCGCGGGTGGCGAGATCAAGGTCAACGGCAGCGCGGCGGAGACCGGGTCGAGCGTGCGTGCCGGCGACCGCGTGGAAGTCGACGGCAAGCAATTCGTGGTCGCGACCGACCAGCACGAACACGCGCAGGTGCTGATGTACCACAAGCCCGAGGGCGAACTCACCACGCGCGATGATCCGGAAGGCCGCCCCACCGTGTTCGAGAACCTGCCGCCGTTGAAGGGTTCGCGCTGGATTTCGGTGGGCCGCCTGGACGTCAACACCACCGGCCTGTTGCTGCTGACCACAGACGGCGAACTCGCGAATGCGCTGATGCATCCCAGCCATGAACTCGAACGCGAGTACCTGTGTCGCGTGCACGGCGAAGTGCCGGACGAGATGCTGGAAAAACTGAAAGCCGGCGTGGAACTGGAAGACGGCCCGGCGCGCTTCGATGAGATCCACGTGGTCAGCCGCGGCGGCAGCCACTGCTGGTTCCGCGTGGTCCTGCACGAAGGCCGCAACCGCGAAGTGCGGCGCCTGTGGGATTCGCAGGGCTTGCTGGTCAGTCGCCTGAAGCGCATCCGCTATGGCAACGTCGAACTGCCGCGCGGCTTGCGCCCGGGCCAGAACCAGAGCCTCGCGGAAGACGCGATCAAGGGACTGCGCGATCTTTCCGGCGCGGGTCCGATGCAGCCGACGCTGACGTTGAAACCGGTGTTGCACCAGCGCCACACGGCGCGCGGCGTGACCGAAGTGCGTCCCGCCAGCCAGACGCCGCATGCCTGGACGGGCGTCCGTCACGACGAGGCGCGCGAACTGACG
>JAZKBD010000018.1:41521-42841 GCA_040388785.1 Pseudomonadota bacterium | reverse complement strand
CAGTTTTTTCAACTCCGCCAACTCGCCATTCACCGGCCCGATGATTTCCCGAATCGTGGCAAACGCCGGCGCGGTCCGTCACGCGGCGATGTCAACGGCAACGTGCTGAAACCCGACCGGCCGGCGGGCAAGAATCGGCGCAAGGGCCGCGGTGTCGCACCCGGCCAGGAACTGCCGTCGGTGCGCACATGGTTCGCGGGCGACAAGCGGCCCGGTGGCGGCCAAGGTCGCGGCGGACCGGGTGGCGGACAAAACCGGGGTGGCCAGAATCGTGGCGGTCCAGGCGCTCGTCCGAATCGCGGCGGCCCGGGTGGCGGCCCGAATCGCGGGGGCCCGGGCGGGAACCGCAGCGCACGTGGTCCGCGTCGCGATGGCGGCCCTCGTGGCGGCGGTCCGGGCAAAGATTGATGGCTGATCGGAGCACGCGCATGCCCGCCAACCCGACCGTCACGATCTGGCACAACCCGCGCTGTTCCAAATCGCGCGCCACGCTCGAGCTGTTGCGCGAGCGCGGCATCGCACCGGCCGTCGTCGATTACCAGCAGAACCCGCCTTCCGCGGCGGACATCGCACACGCGCTGAAACTGCTGGGCATGCAGCCGCGTGAACTGATGCGCAAGGACGAATCCGCTTATGCCGAACTCGCGCTCGACAATCCCAAGCTCACGCCCGAGCAACTCATCGACGCGATGGCGAAACACCCGATCCTGATCGAGCGCCCTATCGTGTTCGCCCATGGCAAGGCGGCGCTTGGCAGGCCGCCGGAGGACGTCCTCGCGATTTTCTAGGAGCGCGCCGGCGCGCTCTACAACAGCTCGAACGCGTCCGCGTCCATCCACGCGGGGAATTTTTCGCGGAAGGCCTGCAGCGTGGCGTGATCGAGCGCCACCGTGACGACTTGTTCCTGCGCGCCGAGGCCGGCCATCGCCTGGCCGAGGTAATCCAGCACCGCGCTGTCGCCCGAGTACGGCAACTGGTTGCCGTCCACGCCGACGCGGTTGACGCCGATGCAGTAACTCAGGTTTTCGATCGCGCGCGCGCGCAGCAACGTGCGCCACGCATGCGCACGCGCGGACGGCCAGTTGGCGACGAACAACACCAGGTCGTACTCGAAACCGCGCTGCGCATCGTGGCGATTGCGCGAGAACACCGGAAACCGCAGATCGTAGCAGACCAGCGGACAGATCTTCCAGCCCTTCCATTCGACGGTCAGCCGTTCGCGGCCCGCCGCATAGCGTTTGTGCTCGTCGGCGTAGCGGAACAGGTGGCGCTTGTCGTAGTGCCGCAGCGTGCCGTCCGGCGTCACGAACAGCAAGCGAT
>JAZKBD010000018.1:31545-41511 GCA_040388785.1 Pseudomonadota bacterium | reverse complement strand
ATTGAACACTCCGTCGCCCACCCGCAACTGCACGCTGCCGGTGATCGCCGCATCGAGCCCCCGCGCGCGTTCGCGCAGCCATGCAACGGTCGGCCCTTCCATGGTTTCGGCGTTGTGGATCGCCTCGTTGGAAAAGCCGCTGGTGAAAGTTTCCGGAAGCACCACGAGGTCGGTGCGCCCGGCCAGCGGCGCGATCAATCCGCCGTAGTAATCGCGATTGCCGGCCGGATCGTGCCAGCGGGTCGCGCCCTGGATGATGGAAACCCTCAGATCCTGCATAGCCGCTCCGCCGCCGCCTGCAGGGTCTCGTCGCTTTTCGCAAAACAGAAGCGCACCAGCTTGGCGTCTGGCGCCGCTTCATAGAACGCGGACACCGGGATCGCCGCGACACCGCCTTCGCGCACCATCCACTCGCAGAAATTCAGGTCATCGGTGTCGCGGATCGCGGAATAATCGGCCAGCTGGAAATAGCCGCCATGCACTTCTGGCAACTTGAAGCGCGAGCCGGCCAGCAGTTCGCGGAAACGATCGCGCTTGGCCTGATAGAAGGTGGCCAGATCCTTCGCGTGCTGCGGATCGTTCTCCATCACTTCCGCGAACGCGCACTGCGCCGGATGGAACGTGCAGAACGTCAGGTACTGATGCACCTTGCGGAACTCGGCCGTCAGCAGCTTCGGCGCGACGCAATAACCGACCTTCCAGCCGGTGCAATGCCAGGTCTTGCCGAACGATGAAATCACGAAGCTGCGTTCGGCCAGCTCAGGCCGGCGCGACACGCTGAGGTGCGTGCGGCCGTCGTAGATAATGTGTTCGTAGACTTCGTCGGAGATCACCAGCAGGCCATGCTGCGTGACGGTTTCCGCAAGCGCCTCCAGATCGGATTCCGCGAATACCGCGCCCGACGGATTGTGCGGGCTGTTGACCATGATCATCCGCGTCTTCGGCGTGATCTCGTCGCGCACGCGCTGCCAGTCCACGCTGAAGTCGGGCAGACGCAACGGCACGTGCACGGTCTTGCCGCCGGCCAGCGCGATCGCGGGTTCATAGCAGTCGTAGCAGGGATCGAGCACGATGACCTCGTCGCCCGCGTGCACCGCGCACGCGATCGCCGCGAAGATTGCCTCGGTCGCGCCGGAGGTCACGGTGACTTCGGTGTCCGCGCTGATGCGCCGTCCGTACATCCGGTCCACCTGCAACGCAATCTGCTCGCGCAGCTTCGGGATGCCGCTCATCGGCGCGTATTGGTTGCGCCCGTCGTTCATCGCGCGGGTCAGCGCATCACGCAAATTGGCCGGCGTCTCGAAATCGGGAAAGCCCTGCCCCAGGTTGACCGCCTTGTGCTCCAGCGCGAGCTGGCTCATCACCGTGAAGATCGTGGTGCCGACCTTGGGAAGCTTGGTTTCAATTTGCATTCACGTCGTTCCGTTTGGACGGCCGAAGTCGGTCGATGTTAGCACGCATGCCCGCGATCAAAGCGCGCGCCGCCTGCATTCCTCGTGCTTGCGCTGGGTCGTGTCCGGCAAACGCTCGGCCAGGAAATCCACCAGCGCGCGCACCGCCGGCAACATGCCGCGCCGGCTCGGATAGACGAAATGCATGATGCCTTCGGGCACGCTCCAGTCCCGCAACAGCACTTCCAGTTCACCGCGCGCGACTGCCGGCGCGCACATGAACTCGGGCAGCAAGGCCACGCCGATGCCCTTGCGCGCAGCTTCCAGCATCACCTGGAAATCCCCGCACACCAGGCGCGGCTGGACTTCGACCCTCACCTGTTGCCCGCCCGGTCCGGTCAGTTCCCACTCCTGCGGGCCGTCGCGTTCGAGTGTGGAAAGCGCCGGCAATGCGGACAGATCCTCGGGGCGTTCGGGACGTCCGTGTGTTTCCAGCAAGGCCGGACTCGCCACTGGCAACACGTTTGCCTGGCCGAACGTGCGCAACACGAACGTGGCGTCGGCGTCCAGCTTGGTGCGCACGCGTATGGCGATGTCGTAGCCTTCGCCGATCACGTCCACGCGACGATCGTTCGAGAGCAGCCATACCTGCACCTTCGGGTACTTGGCGAGGAATTCCGGAAGGATGAACGCCAGCACGGTCTGCGCCAGCGATACCGGGCAGCTCACGCGCACCACCCCGCGCGGTTCGTCGTTCAGCGTCGCCACGTCTTCGGTCGCGGCGCGCGCTTCGGCCAGCATCGCCTGGCAATGCCGGTAGAAACGTTCGCCCGCTTCGGTGACCACGAACTTGCGCGTGGTTCGCTGCAGCAGGCGCACGCCCAGGCTCTCTTCCAGTTGCGACACGCGTTTGCTCAGGCGCGACTTGGGCACGTTGAGCGCGCGGCTGGCCGCAGAAAAGCCACCGTGTTCAACCACCGCGGCGAAGAAATACAGGTCATTGAGGTCGGGCAACGCCCCCGCGAGGGCAGACACGGCGTTCGCCATGATGAACACTCCGTTCGGATCGCGCCATCTTATCGAAGCAGCGCGCCATGCCTATTGTTTGCAGGTCACCGCGTCATGCGGTTCCCATGGAGAGGCCCATGAAACTCCTGCACATCGATTCCAGCGTCCTTGGTGAAACTTCCGCTTCACGCAACCTGACCGCCGCGATCGTCGCACGCCTGCGCGCCGAAGATCCCGGCATCGAGGTCACGCACCGCGACCTTGCTGCGCAAAGCCTGCCGCACTTCACGCCGGTTCTGGCCGAAGGCCATCCCTGCGTCGCGCGCAATGGCGAGATCCTCGACGAATTCCTGGCCGCCGACGTCGTGGTGATCGGCGCGCCCATGTACAACTTCAGCATTCCGACGCAGCTCAAGGCCTGGATCGACCGCGTCCTGATCGCGGGCAAGACTTTCCGCTACACCGAGAACGGGCCGGAAGGCCTGGCGGGCGGCAAGCGCGTGATCATCGCATCGTCGCGCGGCGGCATCTACAGCGAAGGGCCGGCCGCGTCTGTCGATTTCCAGGAAACCTACCTGAAACACGTGTTCGGCTTCATCGGCATCCACGACCTCGAATTCGTGCGCGCCGAAGGCCTGCATCTCGGTGCCGAACAGCGCGACGCCGCGATGGCGCAGGCGCATGCGCGGATCGAAGGCGAACTGCGCGCCGCAGCGTAGGCGTTGAAGCGCCTCTCCGCCGGGCGAGGCGCTTTACGCAACGATCCGGACCGGCACCGATTTCGCCGCCGGCGTCTTGCTCTCCTGCGCGTGGTGCCAGAACGGGATCAGCGCATTGCACTCCGGGTAATAGCCGCCGATGCAACCCTGCGGGATGTCGTAGCTGACCACGCGCAGGCCCCGCACCTCGCGGTGCACGTCGTCGCCCGCATCCGACACCAGCGTGATCTCCTGCCCGTCGCGCAGCTTGAATTGCTCGATATCGGTCGGGTTCATGAACACGATCATCCGCGTGTCGTGCACGCCGCGGAATCGGTCGTCGTTGGAATACACCGTGGTGTTGAACTGGCCGTTCGAGCGCAGCGTCACCAGCCGCAATCGTCCGGGCGCATCGTCGAAACCCGTTGCGCTCAACGCGGGCGGCGAAATGAAGTTGGCTTTGCCAGTCTCGGTTTTCCACTGGCGATGGCGCGCGGCATTGGGCCGATGGAAGCCGCCCGGCGTGAACATGCGCTTGTTGAAATCCTTGAACTGTTCGGGATAGGTCTGCTCGATCGCGTCGCGCACTTTCGAATAATCGTTGACCCATTCGTCCCACGGCACTTTCGGATTCGGCGGCAGCGTGGCCTTGGCCATCTCCGCCACGATCCTCGGTTCCGCAAGCAGATGCGGGCTGACGGGCTTGTGCTTGCCCAACGAGCCGTGGATGCAGCTGGTGGAATCCTCGGTGCTGACCGCCTGTGCCTTGCCGTTCTGGATGTCCGCGTCGATGCGGCCGAGGCACGGCAGCAGGTACGCGACCTCGCCGTTGATCAGGTGCGAACGGTTCAACTTGGTGGCGATCTGCACCGTCAGCCGCAATCGACGCCAGGCCTTTTCCACGCGCGGGCTGTCGGGTACCGCGCGCAGGAAATTGCCTCCCAGCCCGATGAACGCATGTACGGTACCGTCCAGCACACCGCGGCAGACTTCCACCGTCTTCATGCCGGGTTCGCGCGGCGGCTCGAACCCGTATTGCTCGGCGAGCCGATCCAGCGGCACCAGCTTCGGATCGTCCGCGATGCCGACCGTGCGCTGCCCCTGCACGTTCGAATGCCCGCGCACTGGACACAATCCCGCACCGGGCTTGCCGACATTGCCGCGCAACAGCAGCAGGTTGGCGATCATGTGCAGGTTGTGCTCGCCGAGATGGTGTTGCGTCAGGCCCATGCCATAGATGCCGATCGCCGCGTTCGACTGCGCGTAAGCGCGCGCGGTTTGTTCCAGGTCCGCACGCTTCAGGCCGGAAGCCGTCTCGATCGCATTCCAGTCCTGCGATCGCACGCAGGCCGCGAATTCCTCGAAACCGTGCGTATGTTGTTCGATAAAGGTTTGATCCAGAACGCGTGGCTGGTTTCGCGCCACCGCTTCGTCATCCAGTGCGAACAGCGCCTTGCAGATGCCCATGATCGCGGCGATGTCGCCTCCGGCCTTCACCTGGTGGTATTGCGATGAGATGCGGGTCGCCTTGCCGCTCAGCATCTGCACCGGGTCCTGCGGATTGATGAAGCTCTCCAGGCCGCGTTCGCGCAGCGGGTTGAAGGTGATGATCGGCACGCCGCGCTGCGAAATCTTCTGCAACGAATGCAGCATCCGAGGGCTGTTGGAGCCGACGTTCTGGCCGAAGAAGAACACGCAGTCGGTCTTGTCGAAATCGTCCAGCGTCACCGTGCCCACCGGCGAGCCGACGCTCTTCTTCAGCGCGGTGCCGGTGGTCTCGTGGCACATGTTGGAACTGTCCGGCAGGTTGTTGTGGCCGTACAGCCGCGCGAACAGCGCATACATGTAGCTGGTCTCCAGCGAGGCGCGGCCCGACGCGTAGAACACCGTGGATTTCGGATCGAGCTGCTTCAGCTCCGCGCCGATCGCGGCGAAGGCTTCGCTCCATTCGCAAGGCACGTACTTGTCGGATGCGCGGTCGTAACGCATCGGGTGCGTCAGCCGCCCGACCTTTTCCAGTTCGTGGTCGCTCCAGCCCAGCAGATCGGTGATCGTGTGCTCCGCGAAAAATTCGGGCCCCACTTCACCGGCGCCAAGTTCCCACGCCGTGGCCTTGGCGCCGTTCTCGCAAAACTCGAATGGATGCGCATCTGCAGGTTTCGCCCATGCGCACGACACGCACATGAAGCCGTCCGCCTTGTTCTGCCGCATCAGTTCGTGCGCGGTGGTGAGCGGAGCCTTCTCGCGCATCAGGATGCTGCTGACCGACTTCAGGGAACCCCAGCCACCGGCCGGGCCCTTGTAGGGTTTGACGTAGGGCTTGCGCTGCTTCGCCATGGCGCACCTCGCGAACTCCGTTCCGCTCGATTATGGCGCAAGCGCGTGTGCTTGATGTGAGGGGCGTCGTCCACACCACCCCTCCTGGAAACACAAAACGCCCACGAGGGGCGCTTTGCATTTCTGGCGGAGAGAGTGGGATTCGAACCCACGGTACGGCAAGCCGTACGCCGGATTTCAAGTCCGGTGCTTTAGACCACTCAGCCATCTCTCCATTTTCTTATTTGACCATCCAATAGATCAGCGGCGGTACGCCGGATTGACTCGGCACATCCTGTGCCTCGCCCTTCGGGCCATCGGCTTCGCCGATGTTCGCTCCGGCATCCTGCCTCCGCGAGCAAGTCCGCTGCTTTAGACCACTCAGCCACCTCTCCTGTTCTTCTTTGTTGCCGCATCCAATGATGCGGCTATCAGCTTCTTCGGCGCGACCGAACGCCATGATTGCAGAAACAGGGCGCGCAAAGCTGATTCTTCCACGACCGCGAGTTCGATGTAAGTCCAACCATGCCTTCCCCATTGGGGCACGGATGAGAAAACATCCGGTGCCGACATGATCAAGGCCGCTTGATCGGCGGGTGCCAGCTTGACGAGGGCGCGTTCGGCTCCATCTCCGCGATTGGACAACTGAGCGAATATCTTGCCCGCTACTCGAAATGAAGGGCTGCCGAAGTGGTCGCGTTCCTCCACTTGGGGCAGCGACATTGCAAAATTGCGCGCGGTATCAATGGAGACCATCAGGCAATACGATCCGCACCGCCCATGTACGGCCGCAATACTTCAGGTACGGTGATCGAGCCGTCGCCGTTCTGATAGTTCTCCATCACCGCGATGAGGGTGCGACCGACCGCGAGTCCTGAACCGTTGAGCGTGTGCACCAGTTCCGGCTTGCCTGTGGCGGGATTGCGCCAGCGCGCCTGCATGCGGCGGGCCTGGAAATCCGTGCAATTCGAGCACGACGAAATTTCGCGATAGGTGTTCTGCGATGGCAGCCAGACTTCAAGGTCGTAGGTCTTGGTCGCGGTGAAGCCCATGTCGCCGGTGCACAACGCCATCTTGCGGTACGGCAGTTCGAGTTTCTGCAGCACCTTTTCGGCGTGGCCGGTCAGTTCTTCCAGCGCTTCGAACGACTTCGATGGTTCGACGATCTGCACCAGTTCCACCTTCTCGAACTGGTGCTGGCGGATCATGCCCTTGACGTCTTTCCCGTAGCTGCCTGCTTCCGCACGGAAGCACGGCGTGTGCGCGGCGACGCGCATGGGTAGCGCGTCGGCTTCCACGATCGAATCGCGCACGAGGTTGGTAAGCGAGACCTCGGCGGTCGGAATTAAATAGCGCTCTGTTGCGCCGATAATTGTTTCGCCGACAAATGTAGAGAACAAGTCATCCCTGAATTTTGGCAACTGCCCGGTGCCCTGCATTGTTTCGGCATTTACCAGCAGCGGCACATTGCATTCGGTATAGCCGTGCTCGCGCGTGTGCAGATCCAGCATGAACTGCGCAAGTGCGCGGTGCAGGTGTGCGAGTTGGCCACGCAGCACGGTGAAGCGCGCGCCGGACAATTTGGCGCCGGTCTCGCCATCGAGCCAACCGTGGCGCTCACCCAGTTCGACGTGATCCTTCACGGCGAAACCGAAACCGCGCGGCGTGCCCCAGCGCGACACTTCGACATTTTCCGATTCGTCCTTGCCAACCGGCGTCGATTCGTGCGGCAGGTTGGGAATGCCCAGCGCGATCGCCGACAGTTTCTGCTGCACGTCTGTCAACGCCGCCTCGTTGGCCTTCAGCCTGTCACCGATGCCGGCTACCTCGGCCATGATCGGCGCGACGTCTTCGCCTTTGGCCTTGGCTTGCCCGATCGCCTTGGAACGCGCATTGCGCGACGCCTGCAGCTCCTGCGTTTCGGTCGCCAGGCGCTTGCGGTCGGCTTCCAGTGATTCGATCTGCTCGACGGGCAGCTCGAACCCGCGCGTTTTCAGTCGCGCAGCGGTGTCGGCGAGGTGCGCGCGCAACAATACCGGGTCCAGCATGGAAGCGATCCTTGGGCAAGCCAGCAAGCGGCCAATTATCGCGGCGTGCGAGGACTTCGGGCAAACCGGGCTTCGCGCGCCCGTTCAAGCGGAGGTTGCATTCACCACACGCCGGGCATCAACGGCGAGACTGTGCCTGATACGCTCGCAACCAGGGCTCCAACGAAAGGCCCCAGATACCTGAGTTGCCGGTGAAATGGATTTCCCGGCCACTTGGCGCGATGTGCGAACCCCACGGAATGTCCTTGTTGACGACATCGCCAAGGTCGACCGGCTCGCTCCAATGATTCCCCTCGCGGAAGGCGATGCACAGCCGGCCAAGGCCGCCCTTCACCTTGCCGTAGTCGAAGACGATGAATGATTGATCCGGCGCGACGGCGGGATCATGGGTGGAAACGGCGGGATCGCCCAGCCCCGCCCGCTCCGGCGCCAGATACCTGCCATCGCGGTAGCGCGCGCGCCAGGTGTGCATCACCTTCGCCGGTTTGTCCCACCGAATGAAGTACAGGGTGTTGTCGTTGGCGATACCCGCGAAGTCGACGAACACGTCGTTGTTGATCACCTGTCCCAGCCGGACGGGTTCACCCCACCCGCCGCCGCGACGCTCGACTTTCCAGATGTTCGAACCAGGTCCTGGACCGCCGCGAAAGTAATTCTGCACCAGCGGTTTGCCGCCCGGCTGCACCGGGCGATCGGAATTGAACAACAGATAGCTTCCATCGGGCGCCACCACCGGATCCTGATCGAACCAATGGCCGGAGAAACTCGCGACCTGCGGTTGCGACCATCGCCCAAGCACCTTGTGCGAAACCATGATGGTCTTGTGCTTGCCCTCGCTGCGGTCGAAGAACACCGTGTTGCCATCGGGGGTGAACGCCAGGGTGTCGTCAGTCGCAGAATGGATGATGCCGCCCAGCGTGACGCGCTCGGGCGTGGCCGGCGCCGCCGCCGCCGCTGCAAAAGCGGGCACTACGCCACTCGCCGCGAAGAGGGTTACCGCAAGCCAAGCTTTCATGATGAAGCTCCTGCCCGGACATGGAATGTCGTGGATGTGGAAGCGCTCGCATCGCCGTTGCGATGCGCCTGCAGCCACGGCTTCAGCGAAATGCTGTAGATGTGGTCGACGCCGTTGTCCCATTCGCGCGCGCGGGCAAGATCGCGTTCGGCGTCGGCGCGGCTGCGCGGCCAGCTTGCCTGGGTGGCGTGGCTGCCGGTGAAGTACAACGTGGTGCCGTCGGGGCTGAGATGCGCGCCCCACGGTTGGTACGCATCGATGGCATCGCCGAGGTCGATCGCCCTGCTCCAACCTTTGCCTTCGCGAAACGCGATGTAGAGATGGTCGGGCCGGTCGCTGCCATTCTTGCCGGCGTCGAACACGATGAATGCCCCTTCGGGCGCAATCACGGGATCGAGTTCGTGCATGCCGTCCGGTATCATCGCCAGGCGCTCGGATTTTTGATACCGCCCGTCGCGCCAGGCCGAACGATAAAGATGGAATTGATGCGACGGATTGTCGCGGCTCTGGAAATACAGGTCGCCATTGGCGGCGATGCTGGGCGCGAAGATGTATGTCCCGAAGTTGACCATGTCGGGCAATCGCACGGGCTCGCTCCAGCCGGCGCCCACTCGATCCACGCGCCACAAGTGGCCGCCGCGCACCGGTGCACCGCCGGGCGCATCGGGACGATTGGACGGAAACACCATGAACGAGCCATCCGGCGCCAGCGCCGGATCGTGGTCATTCCAGGTGCCGGAAAACGACGCGATCTGCGGCGTCGACCAGTGCCCGCCAGTCCTGTGCGACACCATGATCATCCCGATCGACCACGGCTGCTGGTGGAAAAAGACGGTCTTGCCATCGGGCGCAAAGGTCGCACAGTCCACGCCGGCTGCCGAGGAAATCGTGCCCGGCGCGAAGACATGCGGTTGGGGAGGTGCGGCAATGACCGCGCCGCACGCCACGACCAGCGATGCGATGCCACAACCCGACAGCAAGACCGAACGTCGCGCCACGTGTTTTCTCCGGTTGCGATGGAAACGCAGCCGCGCGTGGCGACCGCCGCATGAAGCTATGGCGGCATGGGGACGACTCGCTTGCGCTTTGTGACGACCGACGCCACTGACGTGACGAACGGTTCACGCTGATTGACGAGCGGTCAGGCCAACCCGAGCGCCTTGCTTGCCTCGGCGCGGAAGCGCCGGCTCAGGTTGAGCCGGGTTCCGTCGCGCAACACGACTTCCGCATTGCCGTTGAACAGCGGATGGATCTCGTGGATGCGTTCGACGTTCACGATCACGCCGCGATGGATGCGCAGGAACCGGGCAGGGTCGAGCGTCTCCTGCAAATGCCGCAGCGTTTCGCGATGCAGATGGACCGCACCCCTGGCGTGGATCTGCACGTAGTTGCCCTCGGCGCCGATCCAGTCGATGTCGTCGATCGCAACCACGCGGATGTGCTCGCCCACGTGGACGCTCAAGCGCTGGAGCCAGGGTTCACGACTCGCC
>JAZKBD010000018.1:0-31515 GCA_040388785.1 Pseudomonadota bacterium | reverse complement strand
GGCGTCTGCAACCCGCGCCAATGACGCTTCACGCGCGCCATCGTCTGGTCGAAACGATCCTGGTCGATCGGCTTCAGCAAATAATCGATAGCGTTGGCATCGAACGCGCGCAAGGCATGCTGGCCGTACGCCGTCGCGAACACCACCATCGGCAGTGCATCCGGCTTCAACTCGCGCAGCAGCTTGAAGCCGTCGAGGCCCGGCATGCGGATGTCCAGGAACATCAGGTCGGGCTTGAGCGCCTGCGCCGCCTGCATGGCTTCGGCCGCGTTGCCGCATTCGCCGACCACCGCGACGTCCGGATGCGATTCCAGTGCCTGCCGCAATGCCAGCCGCGCCAGCACCTCGTCGTCCACCAGCAGCGCGCGGATCGACGGCGCGCTCATGCCGCGCGCGCCACAGTCGCCACGTGGAACGGCATGCGCAGTTCCACGCGCGTCCCGCCGCCTTCGCGTGCATGCATGTCGAGCGAGGCCATGTCCTCGAATTGCATGCGCAAGCGCTCGCGCGTGGTGCCGAGCCCGACGCCTTCGACCACGCCGCCATTGGGCAAGCCGAGTCCGTCGTCTTCGACAGACAAATGCAAATGCGCGCCTTGGCGATGTGCGCGAACCAGCAAATGACCGGGCGTGGTCTTGTCCAGCAGGCCATGACGCAACGCGTTTTCAACCAGTGGCTGCAGGATCATTCCGGGCACTGCGGCATCCAGGGTGTCGTCCGCCACGTCGAAACGCGTTGCCAGGCGATCGCCGAAACGTTCCTGCTGGATTTCCAGGTAGCAGCGCACCAATTCCAGTTCGTGCGACAAAGGCACCAGCGCCGTGTGGCGTTCCTCCAGCGTCAGCCGCAGCAGGTCGCTCAGGCGCGCGATCATCCTGCGCGCGCGAATGGGCTCGGCCAACGCCAACGCCGAGATCGCGTTCAACGTGTTGAACAGGAAGTGGGGTTGCAACTGCATGCGCATCGCGTGCAACTGCGATTGCATCAGCCGGGTTTCCAGTTGTGCGCTGCGCAGCCGCTCGTCGCGCAGGTGGCGCCGCGAATCCATGCCGCGCAGCACCGCCAGGATCACCCAGTAGGTCAATTGCGCGAAGTAGAAGTTGAACACGAATTCCTGTTGCAGGTATTCGCCGAACGAGTGGACCGTCGTGATGCTCGATCGCCAGATGATCCAGAACACGCCGACCCGGATCAGCACCTGCACCAGTGCCATCACTATGCTGGCGGGTACGTGCACGAGGCAGAAAGGGCCCCAGCCCTTGCCGGCGGTTTGCCTGCCGAGCCGGGCGATCAACGGCACCAGCAACATCCACAGCCAGAAGCTGGCGAGATACCACGTCGCGAGCCGGCCCCAGTTCGCCGTCTGGCCTTCGCTGAGGTCGGACAGGCCGGCGCTCAATGCGTAGGACAGGCCCAGCAGCGTCCAGAAGCCGAACGCCAGAGCGCGGGGCTTGATGCGCGAAGAGGTGACGGAAGCGGACATGACGGCGCGCAGTGTGCACGCGCTGTCCGTCCAGGGAAAGCCCTTTCCGCAGTGCACGACGCACACCGCGGCAGCATTCCGTCCTCTCGTCACCGGTTCGCCATCGTTGGTCCGCGCCACGATGCCGCTCGTCACAAATTCATGGAGGCATCACCCGGATGCCGCGCAGATTGGCGCGAACGGCGCATCCGCCGTCAACGGAGGTGGCATGTCACACCCATTGCGTTTCCCGATCGCGATCGCGTCGCTTTGCGTCGCGCTCGTTACGAGTTTCGGCGCGCCTGCAACGGCGCGCGCGGCAAATACGCCCGCAGACGAAGCCGCCCGCACGGACTCCGCTGTGATCGCGGTGGACGACCACTGGCTGGAAGCCGAAGTGAGCGGCGACACCGCGTGGCTGGACGCAATGCTGATGCCCGACTACCGCTCGATCAGTCCGGAAGGCAAGGTGCTGGACAAGCCTCGACTGCTGGCGAACGCGGTGAAGAATCGCGGCTCGGACACGATGCGCAGGAAAGTCGACGCCTGGATCAAGACGCACCCCACCCGCAAGGCGGTGGTGAGGCACGCTGACGTCGCGATCCTGTCGTTCTCCGATCCGCAGACCGGACGCGTCCGCTCGTCCGACATCTTCGTCTACAAGGACGGTGGCTGGCACGCGCTGTATTCGCAGCACGCCAAGGTCGAATAACTCCCGGTCGCGACGTGTGCGTTCAGCGCGAACGCGCCGCCGCCCTCGCCTGCCGCAGCGCATCGAGCTTTTCCCTGATCTTCGCCTCGATGCCGTTCGCGGTCGGCGCGTAGAACTCGGTGCCGACCAGCGCATCCGGCAGGCATTGCTGGTCCAGCGCGACGCCGCCTTCGACGTCGGGATCATATTGGTAGCCTTTGCCGTAGCCGAGTCCCTTCATCAGTTTGGTCGGCGCATTGCGAAGGTGAATCGGCACTTCCAGCGTGCCGCTTTCACGCACGTTGGCACGCGCCGCGCCGTAGGCGACGTAGGCCGCGTTGCTCTTGGGCGCCATCGCAAGATAGAGCGCCGCTTCGGCCAACGCGAGTTCGCCTTCGGGTGAACCCAGCCGTTCGTAGGTATCCCAGGCGTGCAGCGTGAGTTGCCAGGCACGCGGATCGGCAAGCCCGATGTCTTCGACAGCCATGCGCACCATGCGCCGCGCGAGGTACAGCGGCTCGCAGCCACCATCGAGCATCCGCACCAGCCAGTACAGCGCCGCGTCCGGATCAGACGAGCGCACCGACTTGTGCAGCGCCGAAATCTGGTCATAGAACTGTTCGCCGCCCTTGTCGAAGCGGCGGGTGCGGTCGGCCAGCACCTGCTGCAGCGTGGCTTCATCGATGCGGCCGTCGTGCGCGAGTTCCGCAGCGATTTCAAGAAATGTCAGCGCGCGCCGCACGTCGCCGTCGGCGGCTTTCGCCATCAACGACAGCGCCTCGTCGTCGACCTGCAGATGCAGCGCGCCGAGCCCGCGTTCCTCGTCAGCCAGCGCACGCTTCAGCGCAATCACGATGGCGACGGCACCCACCGCATCCATCACGTGCACGCGGCAGCGCGACAGCAGCGCCGAGTTCAATTCGAACGATGGGTTCTCGGTGGTCGCCCCCACGAACACGATCACGCCGCGCTCGATGTGCGGCAGGAACGCGTCCTGCTGGGCCTTGTTGAAGCGGTGCACCTCGTCGACGAACAGCACGCTGCGCCTGCCCTGCGCATACAGCGCTTCGGCTTCCGCCAATGCCTTGCGCACTTCGGCGAGGCCCGACAGCACCGCCGAGATCGCCTGGAAATGCGCGCCGGCGTAGTGCGCGACCAGCAGCGCCAGCGTGGTCTTGCCACAGCCGGGCGGACCCCACAACACCATCGAATGCACGCTGCCCGCTTCGAGCGCGCGGCGCAACGCGCTGCCCTTTCCGAGCAGGCGATCCTGTCCCACGATTTCATCCAGCGTGCGCGGACGCATGCGCTCGGCCAGCGGCTTCAACGCATCGGATTCGGGGAACAGCGCACTGCTGGCTGGACTGGCGGTTCGGCGTGGCATTCACGCATCTTAGGGAATCTGAGCGCGCAGCGACATCTTCGCCGGTCAAGAGACGCAAGATGTTGCGAGGCATTCATCCGATTTGTCATGCACGGCTGTGTCAAGTATGCTTTACACGTTCGCGCGCCGATGCGCAAGGCAGGAGAACACGATGTTGCGCTCGCTGATTGCACTCGCCATGGCCGTCGTGTCGCTCGGCGCCGCGGCTGCCGATTCGTCTTCGCTTCTGCCGCCGCGCGTCGAGAAAGCCATCACCGCGCGCATTGCGGCTGGTGAATATCCGTCCATGGTCGTGGCGATGGTCGACGGCGATCGCAGCCACGTTTACGGCTTGGGCAAGCTGGACAACGGCAAGACGCCGGATGCCGACACCATTTTCCAGATCGGCTCGATCACCAAAACCTTCACCGCGACGTTGCTGGCCGATGCGGTGCAGAAAGGCGAGGTGAAACTGGACACACCGGTCGCGAAGTTGCTGCCGGGTTTCAGGATCCCGTCGCGCAACGGCAAGGCCATCACACTGGGCAAACTCGCGATGCAGGATTCCGGCTTGCCGCGCCTGCCGTCCAACATGCTGCGCGCGACCTCTTCCGATCCCTACGCCGAATACGACGCCGCGAAGTTGAAGGCTTTTCTTGCGAGCTACGAGCTGCCGCGCGATCCCGGCGCGAAATACGAGTATTCCAACCTCGGACTGGGCCTGCTCGGCTATGCGCTTGCGCAGCACGCCGGGACTTCGTACGGGAAACTGCTGCAAACGCGGATCCTCGAACCACTCGGCATGTCCGCGACCAGTACCACGTTCGGGCAGCCGCTCAATCCGCACTGGGCGCTCGGCCACGACGAGCAAGGCAAACCCGTGCAGCCTTGGCATTTCGACGCGCTCGCCGGCTGCGGTGCGATCAACAGCACCGGCGCGGATATGCTGCGCTGGCTGCAGGCCAACATGGGCCGCGGCGACGGCGCGCTGCAGAAGGCGATGCGCTTCGCCCACCAACCGCGCCGCTCGATCAGCGATGACGAACGCATCGGACTCGCCTGGATGACGCACCACGACAAGCAGGTCGATGTGACGTGGCATAGCGGCATGACGGGCGGCTACGCGAGCTTCATCGGCTTCACCGACGACGGCCGACGCGGCGTGGTGATCCTCACCAACGCACAGCAATCCGTGGACGACCTCGGTTTCGGCGCGCTACTCGCGGACGCGCTGCTGGCGCCGGTGCACCAGCAAGCCACGCTGTCGGCGCAACAACTCCAGGCTTACGTGGGTGAGTACCAACTCGCGCCGGGCTTCGTCCTCACGATCATGCGCCAGGGTGATCAGTTGCTTGCGCAAGCCACCGGCCAGGGCGCTTTCCCGATCTTCCCGGGCGCCACCGACAAGTTCTTCGCGAAGATCACGGACATCCGCATCGATTTCGAGCGCGGCGGCAATGGCAAGGTGACTTCACTGGTGCTGCACCAGAACGGACACGATGCACCTGCGCCGAAGCTGGACGCGGCGGCAGCGGCCAAGGCCGGCGGCCATCACGCCGTCCAGCTTGATGCGGCGACATTGCGGCAGTACGCCGGGCGCTATCGGTTGGCGCCGGGCATGATCTTCGACATCACGCTGCATGGCTCGCAACTCACGGCGCAACTCACGGGACAGCCCGCGATCCCGGTCTATCCCAGTGCGAAGGATGAGTTCTACTACACCGTGGTCGATGCGCGACTCAGCTTCAAACGCGACAAGCAAGGCAAGGTCGATGCAGTGGTCCTGCACCAGAACGGCGCCGACCAGACCGCCCAGCGCATCCCGTGACGCGCGCGTTCGCGATCAATGCGTACCGCTGGACGAGGGCGCGGCGGATGATGCCGCATCGCCCACGACATCGGTGCCCTTGGGCGGCACGAAGGTGAACGTGTCCGCCGGCAGCGACGGATTGCGTTCCCATCCGGAGAACGCGATTTCGGTGCGGTTGCCCAGCGTGTCCTTGAACACCATCCGGCGCGGACCCGACGCGTCGAAACCGATGTCGGCATATTCGAATTGCGGATCCTTGCTCCGCGAAACCAACCGCAGCCATTCGAGGCCGTCGCGCGTGCCCGCGTCCGTCGCCTTGAATTCGGTGTCGAGTTGCGAAAGATCAGTGAGCACGGTCAGCGGACTGTGCGCTTCCTCGGCGCCCTGATCGCGCACCGTCACTTGTTGAAGGTCGGGTTCGTAGACCCACACCTTCTTGCCGTCGGCCACGATCAACTGCTGGTAGGGATCAGTCACCTGCCAGCGGAACAGGCGCGGCGCCTGCAGCGCGAGCGTGCCGTGGCTGGAGCCGTTGACGTTGCCGTGCGCGTCGTAAACCGTCTGGCTGAAATTGCCGCTGAGTGAATGCAGCCTGTTGGCGAATGCATCGAGCCGCGCGCGCGCGCCGGTCGCCGCGAAAGCGGCGCTTGCGACCAGCGACAATGCAATCAGCAAGATCAATTTGCGCATGACACTTTCCTGTTGAGTGCGCGCATTGTGCGCAAGCTGCGTGAATGGCCCGTTATCAATGTGCGGGAGGTGGAGGCGCGATCACTTCCCGCTGCCCGTTGTGTTGCGGCGCCGTCACCACGCCCTCCTGTTCCATCTGCTCGATCAGGCGCGCGGCGCGGTTGTAGCCGATGCGCAGGTGCCGCTGCACGCCCGAGATCGACGCGCGCCGGCTGGTGGTGACGATCTGCACGGCCCGGTCGTACAACGCATTGTCGTCGCCGGAACTTTCTTCTTCCGGCAAACCGGATTCGTTGATGACCTTGCCGTCGCCGAGCGTCTGCACTTCCTCCAGCACGCCTTCGATGTAGCTCGGTTCGCCCTGCGTGCGCAGCCATTCGACCACCTTGTGCACGTCGTCGTCGCCGACGAACGCGCCGTGCACGCGTTCGGGCGTCGCGGTGCCGGGCGGCAGGTACAGCATGTCGCCGTTGCCGAGCAGGGTCTCGGCGCCGGACTGGTCGAGGATGGTGCGCGAGTCGATCTTGGATGAAACCTGGAACGCGATGCGGGTCGGGATATTGGCCTTGATCAGGCCGGTAATGACGTCCACCGACGGGCGCTGGGTCGCCAGGATCAAATGTACGCCCGCGGCGCGCGCCTTCTGCGCGAGCCGCGCGATCAATTCCTCGACCTTCTTGCCGACGATCATCATCATGTCGGCAAATTCGTCGATGAACACCACGATGAACGGCAGCGGCTGCAGCGGCTGCGCCTTGTCTTCCGGCGCGTCGGGATTGGCCTTGAACAGCGGATCGGGCAGCGGCTGGCCGGCCGCTTCGGCGTCGCGCACCTTCTTGTTGAAGCCGGCGAGATTGCGCACGCCCACCGCCGCCATCAGCTTGTAGCGGCGCTCCATTTCGGCGACGCACCAGCGCAGCGCGTTGGCGGCTTCCTTCATGTCGGTCACGACCGGCGCCAAAAGATGCGGAATGCGGTCGTACACCGACAACTCCAGCATCTTCGGATCGATCATGATCATCCGCACGTCGGCCGGCTTGGCCTTGAACAGCAGCGACAGCACCATCGCGTTCAACGCCACCGACTTGCCGGAACCCGTGGTGCCCGCGACCAGCAGGTGCGGCATCTTCTGCAGGTCCACCACCACCGGCCGCCCGCCGATGTCTTTGCCCAGCGCCAGCGACAGCGGCGAGCGCGCATCGCCGTATTCGCGCGAGCTGAAAATTTCCGACAGGTACACGACTTCGCGGTGCGCGTTCGGGATCTCGAGGCCGATCACGTTCTTGCCGGGAATCACGTCGACGACACGCACGCTGACCAGCGACAGGCCGCGCGCGATATCCTTGTCCAGCGACGAAATCTGGCTGCCACGCACGCCAGGCGCAGGCTCCAGTTCGAAACGCGTGATCACGGGTCCCGGATGCGCGCTGACCACGTGCGCGTCGATCCTGAAATCCTTGAGCTTCATTTCGACCTGGCGTGAAAGCACCTCCAGAGTTTCCTCGGAATAGCCCTTGCCCGATTGCGGCTGCGGTTCTTCCAGCAGCGACAGCGGCGGCACCTCGCCTTCGCTTGCCGCGCCGGTGAACAGCGGAATCTGCGTCTCGCGCTTGGCGCGTTCGCTTTTGACGATCGGCGCGGGCGCGGGCTCGATGCGCACCGGCTCGCGCTTGGCCCGGCGCGCGCTGTCTTCCTTGCGCGCGGTTTCGCGCTCGGCGCGCGCCGCGCGCGCGGCCAGCGTTTCCGGCGCGCGTTTCAGCTTGCCGCGCAGCCACGCCGCGGTGATCAGCACCTGCTGGCCGGTCCAGTCCATCACGCGGAACCACGACAAGCCGGTGATCCACGTCACCGCGATCAGTGTCATCGCGAGCAGCAACAGCAACGCGCCGAGCTCACCGAAACCACGATGCAGGATGCCGCCCGCGCCGCAGCCGAGCAGGCCGCCGGCGCCGACCACGTCATTGCATTGCGGGTCCGACGCGTGCAGCCACGCGAGCCCGCAGCCACCGACGAAAAACACCACGAAGCCGATCAGGCGCAGGCTCGGCTCCCATTTGCTTTCACCTTCGCTGCGCCGATACCAGCCGCGCAGCACGCCGACCGCCAGCACCACCAGCAGCAACGGAAACGCGTACGCGATCACGCCGAACAGATGGAACAGCAGGTCGCCGATGTAGGCCCCGACCGAGCCGCCGAAATTGTGCACGGCCTGTCCCGGCGTACCGGTGTGCCACCAGCCCGGATCGGCCGCGCTGTAGCCCGCGAGGCACGCGAACAGATACACCGCGAGTGGAAACAGCAGCAACGCGGCCGCTTCACGCAGCAACCTGCGTGTGCGCTCGCTCATTCCCGTGGATTTGGCTTCAGCCTGAACTCTTGCACGCGCCACGCGTGGCAACCCCGCACAACTCGAAAACGACGAACAGAACTATAGCGGGTTTGCCTTTGCGATCATCCCTGATCGCTGCTTCGTTGAGGGCAATCGGCAAAAAAAAGCGCCTCCCGAAGGAGGCGCCGTAGCACGCTTGCGAAAGCGCTCAGCGTTTCAAAGTTTCATGCCCTTCAAGGCCGGATGCACCAGCTCGCCGCCGGCGACGTTGATGCCGCTCGCGAGCACGGCGTCCTTGTGCCAGTTCTTCTGCGCGAGGCGCGTCACGTACGGCAGGATCGCCGCCGAGATCGCCTGCGAGGAAGTCTGCGGCACAGCGCCCGGCATGTTGGTGACGCAGAAATGCGTGACGCCATCGACGACGTAGGTCGGATCCTTCCACGTGGTCGGCTTGGAGGTTTCGAAGCAGCCGCCCTGGTCGATGGAAATGTCCACCAGCACGCTGCCCTTCTCCATGGACTTGACCATGGCCCTGGTCACCACGCGCGGCGCTTTCGCGCTCGGAATCAGCACCGCGCCGATCACCAGATCCGCGGTCGCAACTTCCTCGGCCACGGTCGATTCGTACGCGTACAACGCGGTGACGTTGTCGCCCCACTGCCGCGCCTGCGTCAGGCGATCCGGCCGCTTGTCGAACACGACCACGTTGGCGCCCGCCGCAGCCGCGAGTTCGGCCGCGTTGCCGCCGGCCACACCCGCGCCCAGCACCACGACCTTGCCGCGCTCGGTCGCGGCCATGCCGCCGAGCAGCTTGCCCTTGCCACCCTGCGGCTGGTGCAGCAGCGTGGTGCCGCATTGCGTCGCGAGGCGGCCCGCGATCACCGACATCGGCGCCAGCAACGGCAGCGAACCATCGACTTCCTGCACGCTCTCGAACGCGACGCCGGTCAGGCCGATCTTCAGCAGCGCCCTGGTGAGCTTGGGATCGGGCGCGAGGTGCAGGTAGCAGAACAACAGGTGGCGCTTTTCCAGCAGCTTCAGGTCGCCCTCGATCGGCTCCTTCACCTTGACGATCATTTCCGCCTTGTCGTACAGCGCGGCGGCATCCTTGGCGATCTTCACGCCGACCTTGGTGTAACGCTCGTTGGCGAAACCGCTCTTCTCGCCCGCACCCGATTGCAGCCAAACCTCGTGGCCGTGGCGGATCAGGTCCGCGCAGGCTGCCGGGACGAGGGCAACACGGCCCTCGAGGGTCTTGGTTTCGGAAGGAACGCCGATACGCATGGAGATGGTCCTCATCAATCGCTTGAAATACCGCGGCAAACTCCCCATGCTGCACGACTCGCCGCGGCCGGTAAGCCCGAGATGCGGCGCGCGACGTACCGAAGTCACGAACACAACTGCCGCAGGGAATCGCCGCATCGAATGACGCACCGCGCGGACGAGAGGAAGTTCTAGGCGGACCTTGAAACAGACCGAGGATTATACATGAGCACCCCGAAGCACAGCCGCCTTCTCATCCTTGGTTCCGGTCCCGCCGGCTACACGGCGGCCGTCTACGCGGCGCGCGCGAACCTGCAACCGATGCTGATCACGGGCCTCACGCAAGGCGGCCAGTTGACCACCACCACCGACGTCGACAACTGGCCCGGTGACGCAAAGGGCGTGCAAGGTCCGGAGTTGATGCAACGGATGGCCGAACACGCGCAGCGTTTCAACACCAACGTGCTGTTCGACCACATCCACACCGTGGATTTGAAGCAGCGCCCGTTCAAGTTGAAGGGCGACAGCGGCGAATACAGTTGCGACGCGCTGATCATCGCGACCGGCGCCGACGCCAAGTACCTCGGCATCGCTTCCGAAACCGCGTTCAAGGGCAAGGGCGTGTCGGCCTGCGCCACCTGCGACGGATTCTTCTTCCGCAACCAGGACGTCGCGGTGATCGGCGGCGGCAACACCGCCGTCGAGGAAGCGCTGTACCTCGCCAACATCTGCCGCAAGGTCACGCTGGTGCATCGGCGCGACAAGCTGCGCGCGGAAAAAATCCTGCAGGACAAGTTGTTCGAGAAGGCCGCTGCGGGCAAGGTCGAGCTGGTGTGGAACCATACCGTCGACGAAGTGCTGGGCGATGACACCGGCGTCACCGGTGTGCGCCTGGTCAGCACCGCCGACGCCAGCAAACGCGACATTGCAGTGACCGGCATGTTCGTCGCGATCGGCCACACACCGAACACCGGCGTGTTCGAAGGCCAGCTCGACATGCGCAACGGCTACATCCGGATCAACAGCGGCCTCGAAGGCAACGCAACCGCCACTTCGGTGCGCGGCGTGTTCGCGGCCGGCGACGTCGCCGACCACGTTTACCGCCAGGCCGTCACGTCGGCCGGCTTCGGCTGCATGGCGGCACTCGATGCCGAGAAGTTCCTGGATTCGATCGGACTGACCGGCTGATCCGCATCAGCCCTCGAGCGCGTAAAGCTGCCAGCGGCCCGGCACGCCTTTCAAGACCTGCGCGCCGAGTTCGCGCAGTTCGATGCCGGAACCGACGCCGAGATCCCTGACCGCGGCCGTGGCCAGCACTTCGCCGGCCTGCGCGGCCTGCAATACGGCCGAACCGATTTCGACGGCCGGGCCGCTCAGCTTGTCGCCCGCACGCGTGCATTCGCCGGTGTGCGCACCCGCACGGATCTCGAGCCGCAACTGATCGCGCAACACCTGCCGCAGCGTGCTCGCGAAGCGCAATGCACGTGCGGGACCATCGAAGCTGACCAGGAACTCGTCCAGCGAACGCGAAGCCTCGTGGCCATCGAAGCGCGCCAGTTCGGCACGCACGATCGCGCGATGGCGGACCAGCAGATCCTGCCAGCGCGCGTGGCCGAGGTTGGCGGCCAACTGCTCCGACTGGGCGAGGCCGAGGCACAGCACGGTGGTGAGCGCGCGCTCGGAATGCCTGACCGGCCCGAGGCTGCCGAGGAAGCGGCCGATCAGGTCGAGCGTGCCGTCGTCGCCCGGAACCAGCACGTCCATGTCGCTGCCGGGCAACACGGCCAGTTTCGCCGGCGCGATGTGTTCGGCGAGGTAGTGCGCATGCGCCACGGGAATGACGGCGAATTCGCGGCGGTGCAGGATCAGCGTCGGCGCGTGGATCGCCGACAACACCGAACGCGCATCGAAATTGATGATGTAGCGGAACTCCGTGCCCGCGCGTCGCGGCGAGTAGGACACGCGCTGCATGCGCATCACCCACTGCACGTAGTCCGGATCGTTGACGAGCAGCTCGCGCGTCTGCGACACCATGCGTTCGGTGCCCCACGCGCTGTCCCACATCGCCGACAACTGGTCCGAACGCTCGTCGCTTTCGCCGCAGGGGTAGCCTGGCGCTGCGCGGAAACGTGCACTGGTATTGCCCAGTACGAGTGCGCGCACGCGATCCGGATGGCTGCCCGCGAACAGCATCGATGCCGCCGCCGCGTCGCGCTCGGCCAGCAGCGACACCTCGTTGGCGCCGAGATGATCGAGCACGGTCACGATATCTTCCAGCCAGTCTTCCCACGTCGGCGGCACGTCCGAAGGCAGCGGATCGGAAATGCCGCAACCACGCCGGTCGAACGCGATCAGGCGATGGCCCTGCGCCAGCTTGTCCAGCATCGCCGCGTTGGCCGGGTAATCCCACAGCGTCTCGATGCTGCGGCTCATCGGATTGACCAGCAGCAGGTTCGCCGGCCCGTCGCCCGCGATGCGGTAGGCGATGTCGCCGTGCGAGGTGCGGACGTACTTCACGGGAGGTAATGGATGGCTCATCCCGCGCAGGGCCTCCTGATTGATGCCGCCGCAAGCATAGCAAGCGGGGCGTCAGCCATCGTTGTCGAGCTCGGTGATGTGCAGCGGACCTTCGGTGCCACCCGCGACATCGAAGTCGAGCCAGAATATCGGCACCGGAGAACGGTTGCGTTCCGCAAAGCCTTCGCGAACCCAGGCCGTCGCCACGCCGGGCGGCGCCGCCATCCGCATCTCGACCGCCGCGTAACCCGCCTGTCGCGCAGCCCGGCACAAGGCGCGGATCGCCGCACGCGCGATTCCTTCGGGACCACCCTTCGACCAGAAATCCTGCACGACCAGGCTGTCGCGATCGTGGTAATTGTCGGCGCAGGCGAACCAGGCCAGCAGACCCTCGCGCTCCGGCGCGCCCGCTTCGCGAACCAGCAGATAGCGCCGCCGGAACGAGGGCAAGAGGTCGAATCGCCAGCGCAGCGTTTCGAAGTCCCGCGTCGCGCACCAGCGCTCGTCCCAAGGCGTGGCCTGCCACAAGGCCGCCATCTCCGCAGTCGCGCTGTCAACCCAGTGTGTCTCGACGCGACGGCCATCGGCGCGCAATCCATTCCGGACGCGCAACCCCACGTCGATCACCGCACCGGTTGCATGGGCCAGCGGCCGAGGCAGGAATCGCGCCGCGTAGCGCGCGCTGCGCAACACCTTGACGCGGCGGATCTTGAAGGTGGTCGTGACGCCCGCCGCGGCGATCCTTCCCAGCGCCATCGCGTGCGGTGCGCTCTCCTGCGTTCCCGGAATCGCATACAGCGCGTCGTAGCGGCCCCTGCACGCATCGATCGTCGATTTGAACAGGAACATCGGTGGCCGCATCTTGCGGTGCTCCGGCAGCACGCAGAAATGCGAAAGCATGCCCGCGCGAATCTCGCGGCCGTGCCACGAGACCCGGCGCGGACTGACGCCCAGCGTGCCGACCACTTGGCCGGTCGGCAGGTAGCGGAGAAACTTCAACGCCGGTTGCGCGCCCGGATGTCCAAGATAAAAGTGCCGGAACACGTCTTCCTGCCGGCCCGGCCACCCGATGGTGGTGCGCCAGACGCCGAGCGCATCGGCACACGCGCGCCCGAGGTCTGCGTCGACCACTTCGTAGTCGGCGAGAGGCTTCAACCTGTCCCATGGAAAAACCGGCCCCACGTTTGCCATTCGCAAGCCCCCGAACCCCGGAAGGGATGATGCACGGGTGCGAAGGCGAGAAGCAAATGCCATGCCGATCGTGGCCCGGAGGACGGCGCGGGCGACGCACCGCGGCGCCTACAATGCAACCATGCTGACGCTGCGTACGCACGAATCCATCGACGACATCGATGCCACGGCGTGGGACGCGCTGGCCGCGGACGACAACCCTTTCGTCAGCCACGCCTTCCTGGCAGGCCTCGAACGCAACCGCTGCATCCGCGAGGCTTTCGGCTGGCGCGCGCAACACCTGACGCTGCACGAAGGCGACACGCTCATCGGCGCACTGCCCCTGTACGTGAAAGGCAATTCGCACGGCGAATACGTGTTCGACTGGGCCTGGGCCGACGCGTGGGAACGCGCCGGCGGCGATTACTACCCGAAGTTCCTGTGCGCCGTGCCCTATTCGCCGGTGACCGGTCCGCGCCTCCTGGTCGGCACCGGGCCACAGAGCGCGCAACACCGCACAACGCTGGCGAAGGCGCTGCGCGAGTTGACCGACCGCATCGGCCTTTCATCGGCGCACGTGAACTTCCTGCGCGATGACGACAACGATGCGTTCGACGACGCGTGGCTCGCGCGTTCCGACTGGCAGTTCCAATGGCACAACCGCGATGGCTGGCGCGACTTCAGGGATTTCCTCGGCGCCTTGAACCACAAGCGGCGCAAAGCCGTTCGGCACGAACGCACGCAGGTCGCGAACGCGGGCATCGAATGCGAGTTCCGCGACGGCGGTTCGCTGGATGACGACGCGTGGCGCGCGATGCATCACCTCTATATCCATACTTTCGACGAGAAAGGCAACACGCCGACGCTGACGCTGGATTTCTTCCGCCACCTCGGCAGTGCATTCCCGGAACATTCGCATGTCGCATTCGCGTACCGTGCGGGCAGCATCGTCGCAGGCGCGCTGTTCCTTTCCGGCGACGACACACTCTATGGCCGCTACTGGGGCGCGCGCGAAGAAGTACCCGGCCTGCACTTCGAGCTTTGCTATTACCAGGGCATCGACCATTGCCTGCGTCGCAAGCTGCAGCGCTTCGAACCCGGCGCGCAAGGCATGCACAAGCTCGCGCGCGGGTTCCTGCCTACCCACACGCATTCGCGCCATTACATCGCGGATGCACGTTTGCGTGCCGCGATCCGCGCCTCGCTGGAACGGGAAGAGGCGCTGCTCGACGCGCGCGGGCTCGAGTTGGCCGCGCATTCGCCGTTTGCCAAGCACGACGGCACCCGATGATGCGCATCCAGCCGCTCGACCCGCTTGCGCCCGACCGGTTTCCCGATCCATGCGCCGCGCTGGTCGAGCCGAACGGACTTCTGGCGTTCGGCGGCGACCTGTCGCCGCAGCGGCTGATTGCCGCGTACACGCGCGGCATCTTTCCCTGGTATTCCGAAGGCGATCCGCTGCTGTGGTGGTCGCCTGATCCGCGCTGCGTGTTCGCGACGGATGCCGTGCACCGCTCGCACAGTCTCGCGAAGTTCCTGCGCAAATGCAGCTGGCACTGGAGCATGGACCGCGCCTTCGATGACGTGATGCGTGCATGCGCCGCGCCGCGCGAGGATCAGCAAGGCACCTGGATCACGCCGGACATGATCACGGCGTATACCAACCTGCACCTGCTTGGCTACGCGCACTCGCTGGAAGTGTGGGACGGCGACGCGCTGGTCGGCGGACTCTATGGCGTTGCGGTCGGGCGCATGTTCAGCGCCGAATCGATGTTTTCGCGGCGCACCAACGCATCAAAGGTTGCATTGCACGCGCTGGCAAAAACCTTGCGCGAGCGCGGCTTTCCCTTGATCGACGCGCAGGTTTCGAATCCGCATCTCCTGCGCATGGGCGCACAGGAAATATTGCGCACGCAATTCCTCGTAGCGCTTGCAGGCCTGGCCGCTGAACCCGCGCCGCAGGATTGGCCACGTTTGCGGACGGCCATTCGAAAGTTGTTGTGACGGCCGCTTTTGTACAAAACAAGGCCATGGATGGCCGAGGTAGAGTTCGTGAATCCAAAACGTTTCAGTTGATCGATGCACTTGGCGATGCGGCGATCAAGGACGATCGCAAGAAAAAAGCGTACATTGGACATCCCGACCCACGGAGAAGCCCGCCATGACCGACACACCCGATCCCCTCAAGGCCGCCAAGGATGCCGCCACCTCGGGACAGCGCTTCAGCCGTGGCGTGATGGATTCCGCGCAACAGATCTGGCTGGCGGGCCTCGGCGCGCTGTCGCGCACGCAGCAGGAAGGCGGCAAGTTCTTCGATGCGCTGGTCGAGGAAGGCGTGCGCATCCAGGAAAAAACCCACGCCTATACGCAGGACCAGATGAAGCAGGCGCGCGACCAGGCGACACCGTGGATGGAAGCCGCGCGCAAGCGCACCAATGCGGCGATGGGCAAGATCGAGCAGGCGTTCGACGAACGCATCGCGCGCGCGATGCAACGCATGAACGTGCCGAGCCAGCAGGACGTGCAGGATCTTTCGGCGCGCATCGACGCGCTGGCACAGGAACTTCGCGCCGGCCGGGCGGCGAGCGCAAAGACGGCGAAGCCCGCCGCCAGCAAACGCGCGAAGCCGAAAGCCTGAGTGGCCGCCGTGTCCAGCGAACTCGACGCTGACTTCCTGCAAGCCACGGAAGACGTCAAGCGTCTGCCGGCGCGCCCCGACAACGACACGCTGCTGAAGCTGTACGCACTCTACAAGCAGGCGACGGACGGCGACGCCTGCGGTCCCAAGCCCGGCTTTTTCGATTTCGTGAACACCGCGAAGTACGAAGCGTGGTCGCGCCTGCGCGGCATGCAGGCCAGCGAAGCGCGGCAGAAATACATCGAGCTGGTGCGGCAACTCGGCGCATGACGCGCTGCGGCGACATCAGGTTCCCCTGGCGCGCAAGCTCACGTTGACGCCCAGCCAGAAGCTGCGCCCCGGCGCCGGTTCGAAACTGCCGCCGTTGGCCTGGTCGACGATCACCGATCCGATGTAGCGGCGATCGAACAGGTTGTCGACGCGCGCGAACGGCGCGATCCGGCAACGCGGCGTATCGATGACATAACCCGCATCCACGCCGGCGATCGCGTAACCCGGCGCGACCAGCGTGCCGGCATCGTCGGCCGTGACCGCACCGGCGGCGTCGATGCTCATCCCCGCGTGCCAGCCGACATCGCCGCCCCATCGCAGTGACGCATGCAGCAGGCGCCGTGGCACGCCCGGGATGCGCGCGCCGGCAGGAACATTGCAACCCACGGCTGCGCCGCAATCGTTGAACGCCTGCAGGAAGCGCGCGTCGAGCCACGTGTACGCCGCATCCAGTTGCAATTTGTCCGCGAGCGGAAGATGCAGGCCGATTTCGGCGCCGCGACGCCGCGAGCGACCCGCGTTCTGGTAAATCGTGCGGCCACCCGAACTGGACAGCACCGCGATCTCGTCACGCGTATCGGCCTGGAACAACGCGACGTCCAACCGGCCGCCGTCCGCGAAGCTCCATTTCGATCCGACCTCGCCGTTCTTCGAGCGGTCCGGTCGCAGCGCGAAGTTCAAGCCACCCGCCCCGTCGGGTCGATAGCCGAGTTCACTGAAGGTGGGCGTTTCGAAGCCGTTGCCGTACGACGCGTACAGATGCCAGTTGTCGCGCGCGCGAAACAGCAGGCCGGCCACCGGACTGGTGGCGCCGTAGGCCACGCGTCCGCTGTCGTCCGGATTGCTGTCCGTGATGTAGAAGTCGGCGGAGCTGAATCGCACCGCACTGTGGCGCGCGCCCAGCGTCAGCGACCAGCGATCGGCGAAATGCCAGGTGCCTTGCGCGTACTCGTCGACGTTGTAGACGTTGTCCTGTTCGTCGCGACGCAGCGCACCGATCACGCCGAGCCGAATTCCGGAGGGCGTGTCGACGAAATTCTCGTAACCGTTGCGGTGCTGGGCCTCGTCGTCGTACGCGACGCCCACCGCAAAGTCCAGCGGACGACCGGCCAGATCGCCTTGCCAGGTCCAGCGCAGGTCGCTGCCCTTGTATACCGTCGCGAGATCCACCACCCCGCCGGAGTTCAGCGGATTCTTCTGCGCGGCGAGCGGCACCGACAGGAATTGCTGTACGCCGCGCTGGCCGTAATACACGAGTGCGCGCAGGCTCTGGTGCGCATCAAGCTGCTGCGTGTACACGGCGCCGCCCTGCCATTGATGCACGCTCTTGCGCGTGTCGTACTGCAAGGCCGATGGCGCGGCCTGGCGCGGGTCGGTCTGGTACTGCGCCCAAGTGAGACCCTGCGGATCCAGCGCCTGCGGCAACGACACCGTGTTCAGCACCACGGTGAGCTTTCCGCCGTTGCCGACCTTGAGATCGAATTTGGCGTTGCCGTTGATGCGTTCCGCCTGGCTGTGATGACGGAAGCCGTCGGTGCGGAAATCCGACGCATCGAGGTTGTAGCCGAAACCGCCGTCGATGCCGCGCGCACCGACGTCCGCGCGCCACTGACCGAAACTGCCACCGCCAAAACCCGCGAGGATTTCCGGCGGATCGCTGCCATCCGCGGTGAAGATCTGGATCACGCCGCCCGAGGAATTGCCGTACAACGCGGAGAATGGTCCGCGCAGCACTTCGATCCGGTCCGCGCCGCCGAAATCGAAATTGGAAACCTGGCCCTGCCCGTCCGGCATCGTCGCGGGAATCCCGTCGGTGTAAAGACGCACGCCGCGCACGCCGAAGGTCGCGCGCGAACCGAAACCGCGGATCGAAATCTGCTCGTCCTGCGCATAGTTCTGGCGGTCGCGCGCCAACACGCCCGGCACGCTGCGCAGGTATTCGGAGGCATTGATGCCGGGCGTGTCGTCGCCGGGATTGCCGACCTGCACCGCCGTGATCGAAGCCGGCACGTCGAATGCCGGCTCGGGTATGCGTGTCGCCGTCACCACGATCGTTGGCAACGAACGCGGCTTCAAAGCAGTCGCCAACGATTGCACAGCCGCTGCACAACGCAGGACGAGCAGCGCGCAAACGGCGATGACGACCCGCGGCATCGGATGCTGCCGCGCGATCACACGGAAAGAGGCGCCGATGCCATCCACCGTTCTCAATGCACCTCTCCCGCGAAGTCGTAATGCAGCCCCACGAAGCCGCCGCGCGGCGCGCCCGGCGCGACGAACAGCGTCGGTGTTCCGGGTCCGGTGGTGTCGATCAAGCGGCCTGGCGTATCGAACACGTTGTCGCTCAACTGGCCGCTGATGAAGTATCGCCCGTCGAGCGCGTTGTCGATCTCGGCAAACAGTTCCAGCCGGCGCGTGGGCCGGTAATGCAGATCCAGGTCCAGCACCGCGTAACCGCGGACGGCGCCGTGACCGTCCTGATTGTTCTCGTCACCCGTAGCGTATTGGCTGGAATAGGCGCGCAGGTTGCCGCCGAGTGACCATTTTTGCGTGAAGTGATATTCGGCGGCCACGGTGAGCGCGCGGCGCGGCACACCGGGCAGGCGATCGCCCGGCGTCACGCGGATCACGCCATCCCCCGCCGCGCTGGAATTGTCGGTGCTCTGCTCTTCGAATGGCGCGCCAAACGTCGCATCGACGAAACTGCAATTCGCTTGCCACTCCAGGCGCGCGAGCTGGCCGCCGATGCCGATGTCCACCCCGTTACGCACCGTCTTCGGCACGTTCGCGAAGTAACCTTGCGAGCTGCCGCCGGTGTAAATCGTGAGGATGTCGTTGCTGACGCGGCTGTAATACGGCGAGACGTTCCAGTGCACGCGCCCGTCGTCGAAGGTTCCGCGCAATCCGGCACTCGACGTGTGCGCGACCACGGGTTTCAACGGCGGATCGCCGGCGAAATCGTTCGGCGGCGCGCAAGGTGCGTCAGGATTCGCGCACTCCAGCTCGATAGGCGTGGGCGTGCGCATGCCTTCGTCGTAATTGACGTAGGCGCCCAAAGTCGAATTGATCGCAAACGTCGCTCCGAGGCTTGGGTTGAAGCGGCGGTAAGTGCTGCGCCCGTCGATGCCGGGCGCGCTGCCGGAGAGATCGCTGATGCCGATGGTGCTGCGGTCGAACCGGCCGCCGCCCGTCACGTGCAAAGCATGGCCGAGCGCCAGCACGTCGAGGACATACGCGCCGAGGCTGCGCACGTTCGTGCCGGCGTAAGTCATCGGGTCCAGCGCGAACGGCAGCAAGCCCAGACTGTCGCCGCGCAGTGCAAGGGCGCCCGGAAAATACGACGGCTGGCCCCTCTGCGTGAAATGCGTCGTGCCGGCATCGAGGCTCATGCCGACCGTGACCTGATTGTCGAGACCGGCGATCCGTCCGGCCTTCGCGGCCTGGATCGAGCCGCCGTAGCCGCGGGTATGCACGTCACCTTCGACGTTCGATCCGGGCACGTTGTTGATCGTCGCTGCCGGATCCCTGTGGTTGTATGACGGCGTCAAACCCGCGTAGTAGTAGTTGCCCACCGAATCCGGATCGAACGCGCCGTTCGCCTCGTAGGTCGGACAGTCGCCAGCGTGGCCGGGCTCGCAGGCATCGAAGTCATTGGTGTTGCTGTTGAAGCTGAAAACTTGCGAGATGCGCAAGTAAGCGTTTGCCTGCAGCGACCAGCCGTGGCCGGATCCGTGCGTGCCGCGCAGGTTGAACTGGCTCAGGTTGTCGACGAACGCGTCCGGCCAGGTGAACGCGATTTCCGGTGTATCCGCCCATTCGATCGGGAGCGTCTGGGTACCGCGCAGGCGGGCATGCGCGCCGGTGTAGCTCAATGCGATGTTGGTCGCGTCGTCGGGCCGCCAGTCACCGCGCAGGAAAACCTGCTGCACGCGGCTGGACGAGTATTTGCGCCAGCCGGTTTCGTAATCGCTGCCGGCGCCCGCATAAAAGCCGAACGTCTTGCCATGCGCGCCCAGCTCGGCGTCGGCCTGGACGCGTCCCCATGATCCACCCGACACTTCCACCGATGTGCCCGGATCGGTGAAACCGCTCTTGCTGGACAGCACCAGGGCACCGCCGAGCGTGTTGAGCCCGTACAGCGGATTCGAACCCGGAACCAGCGTGGCGTCGCGGATCGCAAAATCCGGAATCGCCTCCCATCTCATCGTCTCCGCGAAAGGTTCGTTCTGGCGCACACCGTCCACGTAAACGGAAAGCCCCGATGGTGAACCGGGCAACGGCGACAACGTGTAACCATGGAACACGAGGTTGCCCTGCCACGGATTGCCTTGCGATTGCGTCATGCCGACGCCCTGGAAGTTATCGCGCAGAAGGTCCGTGAACGACTGCCCGTGCAGCGCTTGCAGATCGTCGGCCTGCGCACCCTGCACGTTCGCCGGAACCTGTTGCGCCGGAACCGCCAAGCCCGGCAACGGTGTCGTGCCGAGCACCACGATTTCGCCAAGCTGTTGCATCGGTGGCGCCGCGCGCCCCGGGTCATGCACGGCGAGCAGCGTCGCGCCGCAGAGCGCAAGGCTCCCGCGGACAGACGGAAACAGCAACGCTGGTTTGCGGGCCCGCGAAGGCCGACTGATGTAGGCGCCACCGCCCGCGTGGGGCGGGTGGACAACGTCCATGTACGAAACCTCCAATCGAACGGGGTGGCCTCATGCCGCCCCGACATCACCGTAGCGGATGACCGAACGGATCACCTTGCCTTCGTGCATCAAATCGAACGCGTCGTTGATCCGCTCCAGCGGCAGCACCTTCGAAACGAATTCGTCCACCTTCAGCTTGCCTTGCATGTACTGATCGACGTAACCCGGCAGTTGCGAGCGGCCCTTGACGCCGCCGAATGCCGCGCCGCGCCACACACGCCCGGTCACGAGCTGGAACGGCCGCGTGCGGATCTCCTGGCCCGCCGCCGCGACGCCGATGATCGTGGATTCGCCCCAGCCCTTGTGGCAGCACTCCAGCGCGGCGCGCATCACCTCGACGTTGCCAATGCATTCGAACGAATAGTCGACACCGCCGTTGGTGAGATCGATGATCACCCGCTGGATCGGGCCATCGTGGTCCTCGGGATTCACGAAGTCGGTCGCGCCGAGCGCTTGCGCCATCGTCCATTTGCCGGAATTGACATCGACGCCGATGATGCGACTCGCTTTCGCCATCACCGCGCCCTGCACCACCGCGAGGCCGATCGCGCCGAGGCCGAACACGGCGACGGTGGAACCCGGCCGCACTTTCGCGACATTCAGCACCGCGCCGACGCCGGTGGTGATGCCGCAGCCGAGCAGGCACACCTTGTCGAGTGGCGCGCGCGGGTCGATTTTCGCGAGCGAAATTTCCGGCAGCACCGTGTACTCGGAAAACGTGCTGGTGCCCATGTAGTGCCTGAGCATCCTGCCCTGGTGCGAGAACCGCGAAGTGCCGTCCGGCATCACGCCCTGCCCTTGCGTGGCGCGGATCTTCTGGCAGAGATTGGTGAGTCCCGACCTGCAGTATTCGCACTCACCGCATTCGGGCGTGTACAGCGGAATCACGTGGTCGCCGGGTTTCACCGACGTCACGCCGGCGCCGACTTCCTCGACGATCCCGCCACCCTCATGCCCGAGGATGGCCGGGAACAACCCCTCAGGATCGGCGCCCGACAGGGTATAGGCATCGGTGTGGCAGACGCCGGTCGCGACGATCCGCACCAGCACCTCGCCCGCCTTCGGGCCTTCGAGATCGATTTCCTCGATCGTGAGCGGCTGCCCCGCTGCCCATGCCACCGCTGCGCGTGCCTTCATCGCCGCCCTCGTCGTCCGGATGCCACCGAAAAAAACTAGCGGCACGATCGTGTTGAAATGATGATGATGGAAACGCGCTTAATGGCGCCGCGTCGGCGCCGCGAAACACGAAGCGATCAGCGCCGTTCGCGCTGCGTCTTCGCAATGGCCTCGGCGACGTCGCGTTCACGCTCGGTCGGCGCTGCGGCGAGTCCCGCGCGCGCGCCTTCCTGGTCGGCAGCATTGCGGTTCTGGCTGAGCTTGTAGCGTCCGATCAATGATTCGATCCGCAACTCGATGCCGATGATGTGGCGCATCTCCGCACGCACGTAAGCTTCGGGCGCATCGCTGACGTGCCAGCGCTGTTCGCGTCCCGCTTCGTTGCGGTCGGTGAGCCTGACCAGCAACGCGTGCAGGCGCGCGTCATCGTCGAACGTGACCAGCGTGCCGCGCGCCTCGACCGCCAGGTAATCCCAGGTCGGCACCTGGCGCGGGTCGTCGCGCTTGCCGGGATACCACGACGGCGATACGTAGGCGTGCGGTCCCTGGAACACGACCAGCGCTTCGACGCCTTCCGCTGGAATCTTCCACTGCGGGTTGTAGCGTGCGAGATGACCGACCATCGTGCCGTGCGGACCACGTGAGGCATCCAGCTCCCACGGCAGGTACGACGTCGCAAAACCGCTCTCGGCAGGCGTCACCAGCAAACCGAAGTGAAGCTCGCGGATGGCCGCGTGCAGGACGTCGGCACGGTCTTCGCGAAACGCGGGACTGGGATAAGCCATGGGCGCTTGTCGTGAACGAGGGATTCAGCGGCGCGGCGGCAGCCGAACCGGTTCGCCTTCGTGCTGGCGATCCCACGCGCGCAATTCTTCGCGCAGGCCGGCGATGCGCTGGCGGCCGAGCGTGTTGCGGTCTTCGTCGAGCAGCGCGCCGCCCAGCAATTCCGCAATGCGCTGCGCGGCCGGCAGCATCGCCTCCCACGCGTCCAGCGCGGATACGGGGCCGGGCAAGGTCGCGAAGAAAGTCACGCCCGGCGTGTTCAACTCCGCGATGCGCGACATGTCGAAGTAACCCGGCTTCATCATGTTGGCCATGCTGAAGACCGGGCCCGCCTCCGGCCGCCCTTCGACCAGCCGGTGGAAGATGTGCATCGCGCCGAAACGCAGGCCGGCCTTCTCGGCGGCCACCACGATGTCGCCGCCGCCGAAGGTTTCGCCCTCGGGCGCGGCGACGAACAGGGTGACGATGCGATCGACCGGGAATTCGTGCGGACGCTGTCCGGCGTTGCTGGCCGACGCTCTCGGCGGCGGCGGTGCGATATCCGCTGCCGCACCATCGGCGCGATCCGCGCTCATCGTCGCGCCCAGACGATCCAGTTCGCGCTTCAGCGCGACATCCAGTTCACCCTGTTGCGGTGTCGGGGTTTCGGCTGTTTCATCGGGCGTATCAGCCGGATCGCCGAGCATCGGCTCGATGCGTGCGTCATCGCGCCGGCGCGGGATCAGTCGCCGGCCTTGTCCGGGCTTGCGCGGCCTGCCGAAGAAATAGATGGCCGCAAGGATCAGCACGCCGATCACGGCGATGATGATGCGCAAGTCGGTCGATGAAAGGGTTTCGGCGTTCACGGGGTGAACTTTAGCAAAGAACCGCCGTTACGTAGCAAAAAGCAATCTGTCCGCAAAGAGCGCCAGGTACGCGAAGAAGACAGAAGAAAGGCGCATGCACAGCCTGCCTCGATCGTCTGCTCCTGCCTTCATTTCGCGTTCTTCGCGGACTGCTTTGCTCTAAGCAGCAACGCCTGCCAGCCGCGTGGCCTCGGCCAGATCGACCTGCACCAGCCGCGACACGCCCGGCTCGCGCATGGTCACGCCGCACAACTGGTGCGTCATTTCCATGGTCGCCTTGTTGTGCGTGACCACGAGGAACTGCACGCGCTCGGACATGTCACGCACCAATTGGCCGAAGCGGCCGATGTTGCCTTCATCCATCGGCGCGTCGACCTCGTCCAGCAGGCAGAACGGCGCAGGATTCAAATTGAAGATCGCCATCACCAGCGCCATCGCAGTCATGGCCTTCTCGCCACCCGAAAGCAGCGAGATGTGGCTGTTCCGCTTGCCGGGCGGGCGCGCCATCATGGTGACGCCGGCGTCGAGCAGATCCTCGCCGGTCAATTCCAGATAGGCGTGGCCGCCGCCGAACAGCTTCGGAAACAGCGCCTGGAAACCCGTGTTGACGCGATCGAAGGTGTCCTTGAAACGTTCGCGCGTTTCGCGGTCGATCTTGCGGATCGCGTTCTCCAGCGTGTCCAGCGCGGTGGTGAGGTCGGTCATCTGCGCATCGAGATATTCCTTGCGCTGCGCGGCCTCGGCGTGTTCGGAAATCGCGGCGAGGTTCACCGGTTCCAGCCGCGCGATGCGCGCATCGATGTCGGCGATCTTCTCCTGCCACGCGTCCGGCTGGACTTCGTCGGAAAGATTGGCCAGCAGCGGTTCGATTTCCAGGCCCGCCTCGCGGATCGCGTCAGCCAGTTGCTCCGCGCGCAGTCGATGACCCTGTTCTTCCAGGCGCAGCTTTTCCAGCGCATCGCGTTCGCCCGCCATGGCCTGCTCGGCGGCGTGCCGCGCATGTTCGCGTTCCTGCAGCGTGTTGGCGGATTCGTCCAGCACACGCCGCGCATCGATCATCTTGCGATCCACCGTGAGTCGCTGTTCGAGGCACACCTGGCGCTCCTGTTCCAGCGCCGCGATCGGATCGCCGCCCGCGGCCAGGCGCGCGTCGAGATCGGCACGGTGCTTGTCCAGTTGCTCGCGCTGCGCGTGCATGCGCGCCAGCGACTGTTCCAGCGCCGCCAGGGTGACGCGCCTGGATTCCAGCGAAATCGCATGCCGGTGCGCGGCGTCGGAGGCTTCCAGTGCATCGGCGCGCGCGGCTTCGCGGCGCTCCAGCAACTGGCGGCGCTCGGCTTCGAGCGCCACGCGGGCCTGCTCGTGCTCGCCCATGTTGGCGACCGCGCTCTGCATGCGCGCGCGTGCGGCCTGCAGCAACTGCTCGTTTTCGGCCAGCGCCTTTTCGATATCGGCATGCTCGGCATCGATGGCCGCGAGACGTGCCTTGGCGCTGTCAATGCGGCCCTGCCGGCTCTGCATTTCGCCGGCCAGTTCCGACAGGCGCCGATGCGCGTTGTAGGAATCGCGCTGGGCATCGTCGCGCGCCTGCTCGGCCACGCGGCGCTGGTCGCGCACTTCGGCTTGACGTTCCTGCAATTCGGCGAGGCGTTTTTCGGTCGCGGCGAGTTCGGCGGTGGCTTCGTGCAGTTCGCGCTCGCGCGCCAGCACGCCCACCTGCCCACCTTCGGCGCGACGGACCCGCGCAAAGTCCGGGCCGATCCACACGCCGTCGCGGGTGATCACGGTGTGGGCAGGCGCCAGCGTGGCCGCGATCGCACGTGCTTCGTCGATCGATGCGGCGGTGCGCACCTGCGCCAGCAGTGCGCGCGCCGCGGCCGGGCCGCTCACTTCGGCGGCCAGCGTGCCGGCCACGTCCCCGGTCAATGTTTCATTGCTGCCGACCAACGTGATGTCGGCCTTCGCGATGTCGGCAAGCTCGCCCGCATGCATCGCGGGGTCGTCCACCAGCACCGCTTCGAGCATGCCGGCCAGCACGGTTTCCACCGCGCGATCCCAGCCGTCGTTGACCTTCAGCCGCGCACCGAGGCGCTCGCCATCGGCCAGGCCGACCTTCTGCAGCCACTCGCGCGCGGCATCGCGGTCACGGCCGAGTGCGGCGCGCTGCAAGGCCTCAAGTGATGCGATCCGGCCGCGCAACGTCTGCTTCTGCGCGTTGGCTTCCGCCAGCCAGGTTTGTGCCTGGCGTTCTTCCGACAACAGGCGCTCGGCGTCGGCCTTGTGTTTGTCCAGGTTCTGCGAATGCGTATCGACCTGCGCCTTCATCGACGCATGTTCGTCGGCGAGGCCCTGCGTCGCCGCGGCCAGCGCGTCGAGATCGTAGTTCTTGCGCTCGTTGCGCAGCGCTTCGCGGCGGCGCGAAAGATCGAGCGTCTGGCGATCGAGGTGATCGATATGGGTGCGCTCGACTTCGGCTTCGCGCGAGGTCGACGCGGTCTGGCCGCTGTGCGCTTCCCAGCGCTGCTGCCACGCCGCATGCGCGGCTTCGGCTTCGGTCAATGCCTGCGCCGCCTGCGCTTCCGCGTCACGCAGGCGGCCCGATTCGGGTTCCGCCGCGGCTACCGCAGCTCGCAGTTCTTCGCGCTGGGCTTCGTCGGCCTTGATGTGGTCGGCGAGTTCCGTCCAGGTGCGTTCGGATTGTTCGCGGTCCTGCTGCAGCCGCTCCAGCATTTCGCGATGGTGCTTGATCTGCTGTTCGACGCGCGCGAGTTCGGCGCCGACCTGGTAGACCTCGGCCTGCACCGCGTTCATCGCTTCGATGTGCTGCTGGTGCGCCTCGCGGCCGGTTTCGATTTCGGCTTCGAGATGACGTTGCGCGGCCAGCTTGCCTTCCAGCGCGGTTTCGGCCTCGCGCAAGGCCTGCCGGTGCGAATCCAGTTCCGCGCTCACCGAGCGATAGTTCAAGGCGCGCAATTCGGCTTCGCGCAGCGCGCGCTCTTCCTTCAATTTCTTCCAGCGTTCGGCGGCGCGCGCCTGCCGGTTCAGATGATCGAGTTGCTTCTCGACTTCCTCGCGTACGTCCTTGACGCGGTCGAGGTTCTCGCGCGTGGCCTTGATGCGGCTTTCGGTTTCCTTGCGGCGTTCCTTGTAACGCGAGACGCCGGCGGCTTCTTCCAGGTGGATGCGCAACTGCTCGGGACGCGATTCGACGATGTCGGAAATCACGCCTTGCTCGATGATGGAATAACTGCGCGCGCCCAGGCCCGTGCCGAGGAACAGGTCGGTAATGTCGCGGCGGCGGCAGCGCACGCCGTTCAAGAAGTAATCGGATTGCGCGTCGCGGCCGACCGTGCGCTTCACCGACACTTCGTTGAAGGTCGCGTACTCACCGCCCAGCGTGGCGTCGGAGTTGTCGAAGATCAGTTCGACCGTAGCCTGACCGACCGGCTTGCGACCCGACGATCCGGAAAAGATCACGTCGGTGATCGCCTCTCCGCGCAGGCGGCTGGCCGCGCTTTCGCCCATCACCCAGCGGATCGCGTCGATGATGTTGGACTTGCCGCAGCCGTTGGGGCCGCAGATGCCGGTGAGGTTGGTCGGAAGGTGCAGGACGGTCGGATCGACGAACGACTTGAATCCGGCCAGCTTGATGGTCGAGAGGCGCATCGGTCAGTTAGGGTCAGCTACGCGATGATGAGGCGGCGAAGGCGCCGGGCGAATGCACCACTGTGCCAAGGACCGGCAGCGAGCGCAATGGAAACTTGGCTTTAGACGTTGAATCAAGGATTTGGCAGCAATACCTCATCTGCATTTGAAACAGGAGCAGAGCAGTCCGCGAAGGACGCCAGGAGCGCGAAAGAAAGCAGACGCACTTGAACTTTTTGCGGCCTTTGCGTCCTTCGCGGACGAACGTTCCTGCCCTTGCCGATCAAACGTCACCCGCCGCGCGCGTCTCGAGCGCCAGCGCATGGATGCCGTGGCCCATCAGGTCCGCCAGCGCGTCGTACACCATCCGGTGCTGTTGCACGCGCGTCTTGCCCGCGAATGCGGCAGCGGCGATGCGCACGCGAAAATGTCCCGTGCCCTCGCCCGCGTGGCCGATGTGCAGGTGGCCTTCGTCGATCACTTCCAGCGTGGCGGGCGAGAAAGCTTGCTGCAGGCGTGCGCGGATGTCGTCGATCGACGCCGCGTTCACGGCAGCGTCTGGCGGAACGGCCGCACCGTCACTTCGCGATACACGCCGGCCGCGCGATAGGGATCGTGGTCGGCCCATTCCTTCGCCGCATCGAGGTCATTGAACTCGGCGATGATCAGGCTGCCGCTGAAACCCGCCGGACCCGGATCTTCGGCGTCGATCGCGGGGAACGGGCCCGCCAGCAGCAGGCGGCCTTCATCCAGGAGTTTCTGCAGGCGGGCGACGTGCGCGGGACGCACGGCCTTGCGCTTGTCCAGCGAGTTCTCGACGTCGATGCCGGTGATGGCGTACCACATGGCTTCAGCCCTCCGGGCGCATGTACGGGAACAACAGCACGTCGCGGATCGACGCCGAGTCGGTCAGCAGCATGACCAATCGGTCGATGCCGACGCCGAGGCCGCCTGTCGGCGGCAATCCGACTTCGAGCGCGCGGATGTAGTCGGCGTCGAAGTGCATGGCTTCGTCGTCACCGTGCGCCAGCGCTTCGACCTGGGCATGGAAGCGCGCGGCCTGGTCCTCGGGATCATTCAATTCCGAAAAGCCATTTGCGAGTTCCTTGCCGCCGACGAACAGTTCGAAGCGGTCGGTGACTTCGGGATCGGCGTCGTTGGCGCGCGCCAGCGGCGACACCTCGGTCGGATATTGCGTGATGAAGGTCGGCTGGACCAGCGATCCTTCCACGGTCTTCTCGAAGATCTCCAGCAGCAACTTGCCCCAGCCGTAGCTGTTCTTTACCGGCACC
This sequence comes from Pseudomonadota bacterium, assembly GCA_040388785.1. Lineage (GTDB taxonomy): Bacteria > Pseudomonadota > Gammaproteobacteria > Xanthomonadales > Rhodanobacteraceae > 66-474. The sequence goes on along the minus strand of JAZKBD010000018.1, from coordinate 2,934 downwards.
TTGAGCCGTGCGCAGTGCGTGCGCAGCGCGGTGGCGTCGCGTAATTCGTGTTCGCCTATTTCCGGGTTGTGCTCGCGCACCGCGTCGGCCAGCGACCAGCGCCGGAACGGCTTGCCCACATCGATGTCACGGCCTTCCCACTTCAGGTCGGTGGTGCCGATCACCGCTTTCGCGGTGTCGCGGACCATTGCTTCGGTGAGGTCCATTACTTCCGTGTAGCTGGCGTAGGCCTGGTACAACTCCAGCATCGTGAACTCGGGGTTGTGCCGCGTAGACACGCCCTCGTTGCGGAAATTGCGGTTGATCTCGTACACGCGCTCGAACCCGCCCACCACCAGGCGCTTCAGGTACAACTCGGGCGCGACGCGCAAATAAAGATCGATGTCGAGCGCGTTGTGGTGCGTGACGAACGGCCGCGCGGTCGCGCCGCCCGGGATCACGTGCATCATCGGCGTTTCCACTTCCATGAAGCGACGCGGCTCGGCTTCGAGCCACTGGCGGATGAAACCGATGATGCGTGAGCGCTTCTGGAAGGCGTCGCGCGCTTCCGGCGTCACGATCAAGTCGACGTAGCGCTGCCGATAACGCTGCTCGACGTCAGCCAAGCCATGCCACTTGTCCGGCAGCGGGCGCAACGACTTGGTCAGCAGCCGCAGCGCGTCGACCTTGACCGATAGCTCGCCGGTCTTCGTACGCATCAACGTGCCTTCGGCACCCACGATGTCCCCGACGTCCCAGCCCTTGAACGCGTCATAGGTTTCGCCCAACGCATCCTTCTGCAGGAACAACTGGATCGAACCCGTGCGGTCCTGCAGCTTCGCGAAACTGGCCTTGCCCATCACGCGCTTGCCGAGCAGGCGGCCGGCGATCTTCACGCGCCGCGCTTGCGCGGTCAAAGCCTCGGCCTCGACGCCCTCGGTTTCGTGCTGCAGGTCGCCCGCGCAGGCATCGGGACGAAAATCGTTGGGAAACGCAATGCCCTGCTCGCGCAGCACACGCAATTTCTCGCGGCGTTCGGCGACGAGTCTGTTTTCTTCGGCGGCCGCCTGGGCCGGGCTGCCGGATTCGTCAGCGTTCATGAGGGAATGAGGGGATTCCTGGTTTTGAGCGAGGGGAAACGGGAGAAATCGCGATCGGCGGTCCACAATTCCTGCACGCCATGCGCAATGCAGATCGCCGCGATCCGCGCATCGTGCACCATCGCACCACGTACATCGCCCTTGCTCAGCAGCTGCGAGAGCACATCGAAATGATCGGGGCCTTCGCCTATCAGGTTCAGTTCCGGCGACTGCACCCACGCGTGCAGCATGCCCAGTGCTTCGGCGGGTTTGGAAGCGGGCTGGAAAATGCGCGGATCAGTCACCACGCGATAAAACTCGTGCACGCATGGCCACGGAATGGCCCAGCGCTGGTGCCGCTCGATCAAGTCGGCAAGCACCCGCGCGGCACGCTCATGCCATTCCACGTCCGCTCGGTGCGCCCACACCAGCAGGTTGGTGTCGACCGCGATCAACGGTCATTCGCCATTTCGATGAGCTTGCGCCACCCCGCGTCGCGTGCCGCGCGGGTGAGCCCCTTGCCATCCACGACTACCGGCTTGTAAACGAAGGGCGCCACGCGATCACGACGATCCAGCGCCAATTGCAAGCCTTCCTCGACCAGCGCGCGCATGGTGACATTCTGCCGCCGCTGAACGCGTTTGGCCCGTTTGACAAGCGTATCGGCGATTTCGATGGTGGTTTTCATACGGTCTGCCGTATTCATCCATACGGGAGCCCATATCATAGGTGCGGGCCGCCATTCCATCAAGCATCGGCGCGCTTGGCGCCGGCCTCCAATCCCATCTTCAAACTGGCCTCGATGAATTCGTCGAGGTCGCCGTCCAGTACGCGCTGGGTGTCGGTGCGCTCGACGCCGGTGCGGAGATCCTTGATGCGCGACTGGTCGAGCACGTAGTTGCGGATCTGGTTGCCCCAGCCGACGTCGGACTTGGTGGCTTCCACCGCGGCCTTCTCGGCGTTGCGCTTCTGCAACTCCATCTCGTACAACTTCGCGCGCAGCATCTTCATCGCGCGATCGCGGTTGGCGTGCTGCGAGCGTTCGGTCTGGCACGCCACCACGATGCCCGAAGGAACGTGCGTGATGCGCACCGCCGATTCGGTCTTGTTGACGTGCTGGCCGCCGGCGCCGGATGAGCGGTACACGTCGGTCTTCAGGTCGGCGGGATTGATTTCGATGTCGATGTCGTCGTCGACTTCCGGCGACACGAACACCGACGCGAAACTGGTATGGCGACGGTTGTCGGAATCGAACGGTGATTTGCGCACCAGGCGATGCACGCCGATCTCGGTCTTGAGCCAGCCATAGGCGTAATCGCCAGCGACGCGGAAGGTTGCCGACTTGATGCCCGCGACCTCGCCGTCGCTGGCTTCCAGCAATTCGGTTTGCCAGCCGCGACCCTCGGCCCAGCGCAGGTACATGCGCAGCAGCATCTCGGCCCAGTCCTGTGCTTCGGTGCCGCCCGCGCCGGCCTGGATGTCGACGAATGCATTGGAGGGATCCATTTCACCGGCGAACATGCGCTGGAATTCCAGCTTGCCGATGCGGGTTTCCAGGCCATCGACGTCGCGCGCGACGGCTTCGATCGAAGCCTCGTCGCCTTCGTCGGCGGAAAGTTCCAGCAGCTCGCCCGCGTCGTCGAGGCCGTGCGCGATGCTGTCCAAACCTTCCACGAATTCGGCCAGCCGCGCGCGCTCGCGGCCCAGGTCCTGCGCGCGCTGCGGATCGTCCCAGACGTTCGGGTTTTCCAGTTCGCGGGTTACTTCTTCGAGACGCTCGCGCTTGGCCGGGTAGTCAAAGATACCCCCTAAGCGATTGGGCGCGTTCGCGCAGGTCCGCGATGCGGGCGCGGATCGGATTGGTTTCGAGCATGAC
>JAZKBD010000017.1:381-20797 GCA_040388785.1 Pseudomonadota bacterium | reverse complement strand
GAACGATCCGAAGGTCACGCCCACCACCTTGCCGGTGACGACCACCAGCACCAGCACCAGCACCGCCAGCCAGTGCTGCGCGATCAGGTGCGGATCGATCAGCATGCCGACAGCGACGAAGAAGATCGCCGCGAACATGTCGCGCACCGGCCGCACCAGGCGCACGATCCGGTCCGAACAACGCGCCTCGGCCACCACCACGCCGGCGAGGAATGCGCCGAGCGCCACGCTGAAACCCTCCCATGCCGCCAGCAGGCACGCGCCGAAGCAGATGCCGAGCGCGGTGACCAGCAGCGGTTCGTCGCGTCCGCGTTTCGCGAGCCAATCCAGCAGGCGCGGCAGCAGCAGCAAGCCGAGGATGAGCGCCACCGCGACGAACAACAGCATCCGCCACAACACCACGAATGCGATGTCGGTGGTGTCGGCACTGCCCGCGGCGATCGCGCTCAGCACCGTGATCAGCACCACGGTCAGCACTTCCTCCGATACCAGCATGCCGATCATGCCGGCGACGAAACCCTGCCCGCGCCAGCCGCGATCGGACACGGTGCGCAACGCGATCATCGTCGACGAAAAACAGATCACGCCGCCGAGGAACAGCGCCTCGCGGCCGGTCAGTCCCGCCAGCCGTCCGATCTCGATGCCCAGCCACAGCATGAAGCCGACTTCCACCAGCGCGGCCAGCATCACGCCCGCGCCCAGCGCGCGCAGCTTGCGCAAATTCGAATCGAGGCCCAGCGTGAACATCAACAGCACCACGCCGAGGTTCGCGATCGACTGCATCGTGTGCTGGTCGGTCAGGAACCGCCACGGCATGTGCGGTCCGATCAGCACGCCCGCGAGGATGTAACCCAGCAGCACCGGCAATCGCAGCCGCGGAAACACCACCACCACGACGCCCGCTGCCAGCATCACGCAGGCGAGATCCCGGATGAACTGGATTTCGTGCAAGGCATCCCTCCCGTGGCCGCGTGCAAACACGTCTCGCGCAAACGAAAATGCTTGACGCTGAAATCGAGTGCACCTATCCTTTCGCGTTCCCAGCGTGGGGCCATAGCTCAGCTGGGAGAGCGCTACAATGGCATTGTAGAGGTCGCCGGTTCGATCCCGGCTGGCTCCACCAAATCCCCACGCTGTCCCCATCGTCTAGAGGCCTAGGACACCACCCTTTCACGGTGGCGACCGGGGTTCGAATCCCCGTGGGGACGCCAGGTTGGTGATCGTGATTCTGCGATTGCCGTCTGTTGAAAGATGGCTGGAATGTTGCACAATTGCGTTTCACGTTTGACGACAACGGAGCGGTAGTTCAGCTGGTTAGAATGCTGGCCTGTCACGCCGGAGGTCGCGGGTTCGAGTCCCGTCCGCTCCGCCAGTCGCAATCAGGTTGAACAAAAGCCCGCCATGCGCGGGCTTTTTTGTGCGCGACGTGGTCTGGCGGTTGCAGGAAAGCGCAAACGATACATGTGGCATCGTGCGAGTCGCACGCGCATCCAGCACGCGCAGGCATCGACGGCCGACCATGCCGCCGCGGCCGTCACTGCAATGAAGAATCGATGCGCTTGCTCAAGCCGCAGCCGGCGACTCGGCGGGCAACCGCTCCAGCGTCGCCAGCGAGTGCCCCTGCCCTGCAAGGTATTCGAGCCAGCGATTGAGGAAGCCGTTCATGCGCATGCGATGCTGCAGCACGTTGCGCGTCGGCGCGAGCGGACCGAGCACCTGCCACAGGTCGCGGCCGGGCTGGCAATGCAGCGCTTCGGTCATGTGCGCGTCGAGATAGCAACGCAACTGCGCGGACGGCGCCGGATTGCCGGTGTTGGCGTCGATCACTTCATAGGTCAGGCCAAGCTCGAGCGTGTACGGATGCCGCTCCTGCACCGAGAGGCGCACGTCGAGACCATCACCCACCGACGAAACGTATTCGCCCACCTGGAGCCGATGCGGCGCGAACAAGCGCGCGAGGCGTTGGTGATTTTCCGAATACAGTCCCATCAGCCAGCCGAAGCGGTCCGGCAGCAGCGTGGCCGCGAACGAGCGCTTGCATGCGGTGAACGGGCGGTGGCTCAACATTGTTCGCATGGGTCGATCTTAGCGCAGGAATTTCTTTTGGCACGTCTTGAATTTTTCGCGCGAAACGCGCAACGTAGCGGTCTCGGCGCCCGCAAGGCGCCGAAGCTGTTTTATGGGTCCGCGCTGATCCGGATTCAACCCACGCGCCGCGCATCGACGGCGACGCGTGCATTCACAACGTCTGCGCGTGGAACGTGTCGCAGGCGTTGATGTCGCCGGACTGGAAGCCGGTCTTGAACCACTTCACGCGCTGCGCCGACGTGCCGTGCGTGAAGGAGTCGGGCACCACCGTGCCTTGCGCTTCCTGCTCCAGCGTGTCGTCGCCGATCTGCGAAGCGGCGTTCAGCGCGCTCTCGATGTCGCCTGCCTGCAGCCACTGCAATTGTTGCTGCGACTTGTTGGCCCACACGCCGGCGAAGCAGTCCGCCTGCAGTTCCAGGCGCACCGACAAACCGTTCGCGCCCTTCATCGGTTCGCCGCGCTGCGCGAGCTGCTGTTCCGTGTCCATGATGCCGAGCTGGTCCTGCACGTGATGGCCCACCTCGTGCGCGATCACGTAGGCGCGCGCGAAGTCGCTGTCGGAATGAAAACGCGTCGCCAGCTCCTGGAAGAAATCGAGGTCGAGGTACACGCGCTTGTCGCCGGGGCAGTAGAACGGCCCCACCGCCGCCGACGCGCCGCCGCAGGCGGTCGCGACCTGGCCGTGGAAAAGGATCAGCTTGGGGTCGACGTACTGCTTGCCCATCTGCTGGAAATACGGCGTCCACACGTCCTCGGTACTGCCGAGGATCTTGCGGACGAACTGCACCTGCGGATCGCTGTTGTCGACCTGCGTGGTCTGCGCCGGCGTGTTGCCCGCCGTGCCGCCCTGGCCGGAAAGCAATCCGAAAATGATCCCGCGCGTGGAGGGAAAGATCATCGCAATGATGATCGCAATAATGGTGCCACCGAGTCCGAGATGGATGCCGCCGATGCCGGAGCCGCCGCCGCTCGCCCCTTCCACGTTGTCGCTGGAACGCCCCTTCTGCCAAAGCATGATGATTCTCCTTTCCCCAAGCCCGCGCCGCGGATTCGTGCACTTTGCGGCAAGCGCGGGCGGCTCGCAAGTGCGCGCGTGTGACGCACCATCCTGAACGAATGCGCGCGCGTCCAGCCGGGAGTTCAGGAAACTATCGTTAGGCTTTGATGCGATCCGAACGGAACGCTGGAGATGAACCGCGCAGGCCGCATCCTGATCTGGATCGTGGTGGCGATCGCCGTGCTGCTGGTGGCGATCGTGTTGTTCGTTGCGCTGTTCAACTGGAACAGCGCGCGCCCATGGCTGGACCAGCGCCTGAGCACATCGATCGGGCGGCCCGTTGCGATCAACGGCGACCTGACCGTCAATTGGACGCGCAATTCCGACGCGACTGGCGTCGCGCATTGGGTTCCGTGGCCGCGTTTCACCGCCCGCGACATCAGCATCGCCAATCCCGCGTGGGCGCGGCAACCGCGCTTCGCCACGGTGCAGCAGGTGCGCTTCAGCCTGAATCCGATCGCGCTGCTCGCGCACACGATCGACATTCCTTCGCTCAAGCTTTACGGTCCCGCCGTCGACGTCGAACGCGACAAGCAAGGCCGCGACAACTGGACGTTCAAGTTCGCGCACGGCGGCGGAAACTGGAAGCTCGCCATCGGTGAAGTCGGCTTCGATGCGGGCAGCATCCGCTGGAACGACGACAAGCTGGACATGCATCTCGACTTCGACGTGAAGCCGCTGGGCAAGCCGATTCCGTTCGACCAGACCGTGCCCGCCAGCGGCAGCGCACCGGCGACACCGCCGCGTTCGAACCAGGCCTATTACTTCGCGTGGACCGCGCAAGGAAGCTGGCGCGGCGCCAAGGCGCGCGGCAGCGGCAAGATCGGCAGCGTGCTCGCGGTGTCCAGCGCATCGATGCCGTTTCCGCTGCAGGCCGACCTGCGTCTGCGTGACCTGCACATCGTGATGGCCGGCACGCTGACCGATCCGGTGCATCTCGGCGCGCTGGATTTGAATCTGACCGTCTCCGGCGACAGCATGTCGCACCTCTACGCCTTGACGGGCGTGACGCTGCCGACCACCGCGCCATTCACCACGCACGGGCGCATGCTCGCGCGCATCCACCAGGGCGTCTTCGAATATGACAAGTTCGACGGCAAGGTCGGCAACAGCGACCTGCACGGCAGCGCCACCTACGACAATGCCGGTGCGCGGCCGAAACTCACCGGCACGCTCACTTCCAACGTGCTCGACTTTGCCGACCTCGCACCGCTGATCGGCGCCGACAGCAATGCCTCCAAGGCGCGACGCGGCGAAGCGCAGAAGCAGCCCGCCGACAAGGTGCTGCCGGTCGAAACCTTCGACACCGCGCGCTGGAACCAGATGGATGCGGACGTGCATTTCACTGGCAGGCGCATCGTGCGCAAGGGTGCGTTGCCGATCAGCAATCTTTCGACGCACCTGGTGATGAACGACGGCGTGCTGACGCTGGATCCGCTTGCGTTGTCGGCCGCCGGCGGCAACCTTCAGGCCAACATCTCGTTGGACGGCCGCAAGGATCCGATGCACGGCGAAGCCACGCTCAAACTGCGACACCTCGAGCTGAAAAAGCTGTTCCCCACCGTGGACCTGATGCACACCAGCCTCGGCCAGATCAACGGCGACGCGGCGCTCAGGGGCGACGGCAACTCCGTCGCGCGGCTGCTCGGCACCTCGGATGGCGAAGTCAAGCTGCTGATCGACGATGGCGCTGTGAGCAAGCTGCTGCTCGAAGAGGCCGGACTCAACATCGGCAACATCATCATCACCAAGCTGGTCGGCGACAAGCCGGAGAAGATCAATTGCGCGGCGGCCGACCTGGTCGCGCAAGACGGCACGTGGCGGCCGCGGCTGTTCTTCGTCGATGCCGAGACGATGCGCATCGACGTCGATGGCAGCATCGATCTCAGGGATGAAGCGCTCGACCTGGTGATGCATCCGCACAGCAAGGGTGTTCGCGTGCTGTCGCTGCGTTCGCCGTTGTACCTGCGTGGCACGCTGAAGCATCCAAACGCAGGCGTGGAAAAAGGCCCGTTGCTCGCGCGTGGCGTCGGCGCCGCCGTGCTCGGCGTAGTCGCCGCGCCGGCCGCCGCACTGGCGGCGCTGGTCGCGCCCAGTCACGACAACGAGAACGCCTGCACCGGCGTGCTCGCCGCGATGCGCAAGCCGGCGAAGGCGCACTGACCATCAACCGTGGATAATTGGCGCCGAGCCTTGCCGAACGCGGACAGGAATGGGGTGGAAAGTTGTCATGACGAATCGCGCCGTCAATCGATACCTGTTGCTTGGGATCGCGTTCAACGTGATCGCGCTGCTGCTGCCGCTGTCACGCGTGGCCACGCCATCGCATAACCACTGGCTCGTCACTTCCGTTATCGGTGCCGCAGCGCTGTTCAACGCGTTGGCAGTACATCAACTGTGGATCAAACGGCACCGGTAGCGGGTCTGCAGTTCAACCTATTCCGCCGAACACATCGCGCAGTCTTGAATATCGGCTTGGCGCGCCATCCATCCCTCTTATTCACATCAGCACTCCATGACCCCACACGCCAAGGCGCAATGGCAGCTCCATTTCTGCGTGGTGCTGTGGGGCTTCACGGCCATTCTCGGCAAGCTGATCACGCTGAGCGCGCTGCAACTGGTGTGGTGGCGGATGCTGATCGTCACCGCGGCGTTGCTGCTGTTGCCCAAGGTGTGGCGCGAATTGCGCACGATGCCGCCGCGCCGGCTCGCGGCGTACGCGGGCATCGGCGTGGTGGTGGCGCTGCACTGGTTGACGTTCTACTCCGCCGTGAAGCTCGCCAACGCGTCGGTCGCGGCGACGTGCATGGCGCTGGCGCCGGTGTTCCTCGCCGTCATCGAACCGTTGGCAGTGGGACGGAAATTCGATCCGCGCGAATTGCTGATCGGCGTGGCGGTGGTGCCGGGTGTCGCGCTGGTAGTGGGCGGCGTGCCCGCGGACATGCGCGTCGGCGTCGCGGTGGGCGCGCTGTCAGCCGCACTCTGCGCCACCTTCGGCGCGTTCAACAAGCGCATGGCAGACCAAGGCGGTGCGTTGACCGTCACCGGCATCGAGCTCGGCGCCGGCACCGTGTTCCTGACGCTGGTCACGCTGTTGTGGCACGGCGAAGGCACGTTCGCGATTCCACACTTCCACGACGCCGTGTTGTTGCTGGTGCTGGCGATCGCCTGCACGCTGCTGCCATTCGCGCTGGCGCTGGCGGTGCTGCGCAAGTTGTCGGCGTACGCCGTGCAACTTGCGACCAATCTCGAACCCGTGTACGCGATCGTGCTGGCGGTGATCCTGCTGGGCGAGCAGCACCAGCTCGACGCGTGGTTCTACGCAGGCGTCGCGGTCATCCTCGGCGCGGTGTTCGTGCACCCACTGCTGACGCGCCAGCCCGCGGCCAAGCCGCCCGAAACCGTGCTGGGCACGGCGGAATCGAAGTCGATCGAATAACCGGATGCAGGGCGCCCGATCTTCCCGGCGGAATCAGACTTCCTGTTTCTTGGCGTTCGTCAATGGCCCTTGCGGCTTCTTCGCATCCGCAAGCGGGCTTTCCTGCTTTTTGGCGTCCGGTTGCGCGGCGCCCTGGTCGTTCTGCTGCGCGTCGTCATCGCGCTGTTCGGGATCGTTCGTCATTGCAGCTACTCCCTCGTTGGTCCGGGAATGGCGCCGCCCGGCTGCGGCGTACCGCGATGTCTGCACGGCAAGGGTGGATGCAAATCAGGCTGGTCGGCTTGGCGGCGGCAAGCCGACCTTCTTGCAGAATGCGGCAAAACGCGGATCGTTCCGGTAGGGCGCGAGGAACGGATCGTAAAGCAGGTACGAGACACCCGGATCGCGATTGACCCATGCGCGCTCCAGCCATTCGAACATCGGCTGCGGTTGTTTGCGCAGCGCGTAGATCTCGGCGACCTGGTACGCATTGCCCTCACCGTATTTCGCGATCACGCCCTGAAGCGACGCATCGGCCGCGGCCTGGTCCCCGCCGATCTGCCGCGCCATCGCCAACGCCAGTTCCTTCCAGGAGCCGGCCGGACCCTGTTGCGCAGCGTGCAACGCGGCCTTGGCGTCGCCGCGCTGGATCGCGATCACGGCAAGCGTCTGGTGGAAACTCGCGCCGTTTGGCAGCAACGCGATCGCCTTCTCGATCGCACGCTGCGCGTCGTCGAGGCGATCGAGCGCCGAATAATAGGTGGCCAGCGTTTCGAACCAAGTCGCGCGCAGCGGATCCCGTTCCAGCGCGCTCCGCTTCAATTCCACCGCGCGGTCGGCATGGCCCAGCGACGCCGACAGCCCGGCCAGCCAGCTCATCGCTTCGCTGCTGTTGGGCGCCAGTTGCAGCGCGCGGCGGAACTCCGCTTCCGCGCCGTTCCAGTCGAAGTCCGCCCATTCCAGCAACACGCCGCGCGCGAGATGCGCCGCGGCCAGGTCCGGATCGAGCGACAGCGCGGTCTGTGCCGAAGCGCGCGCGCTGGCGTACGCCTGCTGCATCGCGGCTCCGTCCAGGAACGCGCCCGCCATCATCGTCCAGGTGATGGACATAGCGGCGTGCGCGCTCGCGTACTGCGGGTCGATGCGGACCGCGTCCTGGTAATGCGCGATCGCGGTGCGGTCGTCGGCCTCGGTGCTGCGCGCGCGATAGAAGTTGCCCTGCAGGTAGGCGTTGTACGCATCGAGGTTGCCGCCCGGCGGCTTGTCGGTGGGCCGCAGCATGTTGCCGAGCAGCGCGGCGCTCAACGAATCCGCCACCGCGCGCGCAATGTCCGACTGCACTTCGAAGATGTCCTTCAACTCGCGGTCGTAGGTCTGCGACCAGATCACCCGGCTGTCCGCCGCCGAAATCAAATTGGCGACGATGCGCACGCGCTCGCCCTGCCTGCGCACGGTGCCCTCCAGCAGGTTCGCAACGCCGAGCTTGGCGCCGATGCCGCGGCTGTCGCTGAGGTCGCCGCGGAAACGGAACGCCGAGTTGCGGCCGATCACCTTCAGTCCCGGCACCTGTCCGAGCACCGCGATCAGGTCCTCCGACAGGCCGTCGGAAAAATACTGGTCGCCGGTGTCGCCGTTTTCGTTCAACATCGGCAGCACCGCCACCGATTTTTCGAGATCCGTCGTGCCACCGCGTTGCCACACCAGCGTGTTCGCCAGCAGCAGCACCACGATCACGCACAGCACCGCGATGATCGCGTAATCCAGCCGCCGGCCCGTCTGCCAGCGGATCGACACCGCGCGCGGAACTTCGCTCTCGAGCTTCAGGCCTTCCGGCGTGAGCTCGTAATACCAGGCGAACGCGAGCACGAACGGCAAGCCGATCGCCGCCGCGACCACGATCAACCGCACCACCCAGTCGGCGATGCCGAAGAACGGGAACACCTGCGTGGCGACCTGCACGGCCAGCCACGCGACGGCGGCATAAAGCGTGCCCGCGCGGAACACGTTGCGGCGCCGGAGTTCGGCCAGGAACCTGATCACCGCGCCACCTCTGCGGCAGTCACTCACGCCGGAGTATACGCCCGGCATCGTGCGCCCCGCCCGTTCGGCCGGCCCAACCTATACTTCGGGAAAACCATAACGGATGACTCCGGCGCGCATGAGTCCGACCGAACCAAGCCGCGGCCTGTCGACGGCCCGCACACAACGCCTCGGCACGCAAGGCCGCGAGGAACGGCTGGACCAGGTGATCGAGGAAGCGCCGGTTGCGCTGGTCTACAACGGTGTGCCGTTCGCGGTGATGATGGCCACGCCCTGCGACCTCGAGGACTTCGCGCTGGGTTTCGCGCTGGCCGAGGGCATCGTCGAAAGCGCATCCGAGTTCGAGCTGGTCGACGTGCTTTGCAGCGAACGCGGCGTCAGCTTGCAGGGACTGATTCCCGCCGCGCGCTTCGAAGCGCTGCAGGCGCGACGGCGCAATCTCACGGGCCGCAGCGGTTGCGGCCTGTGCGGCGTCGAGGCGCTTGAAGACGCAGTGCGCCCCCTGCCCCGCGTGCAATCTGTGACGCGGTTTTCACGCGACGCGATCGCGACCGGCATGCGCGCGCTCGCGCGGGGCCAGTCCCTCAATGCATTGACCGGCGGCGCGCATGCCGCCGCTTTCGTCGTTGCCGGCCAATCCGCGATCGTGCGCGAAGACGTCGGCCGGCACAACGCGCTGGACAAGGTCATCGGCGTACTGGCGTCGACACGACGGAACCGCGACGGCTTGTTCGCGTACACGTCGGCGGGATTCGCGGCGATCACGTCGCGCGCGTCGTGGGAAATGCTGCACAAGGCCGCGCACGCGGGCATAGCGGTGGTCGCGGCGATCTCGGCACCGACCTCGCTGGCGATCGAAGCCGCCGAGGCGGCGGGCGTCACGCTGATCGCGTTCGCGCGCGACGAATCGATGAACATCTACACGCATGCGGAACGCGTGACCTGAGCGGCCACGCGTTCCGTGCGGACGGTCAGCCCTTGCCGTCCTTCTTGGCGTGCTTCTCGGCGCGCTTTTCCTTCAGCGTCTTCTGCGGTTTCTTCTTTTCTTCCTTCTTTTTTTCCTGGCCTTTCATGCTCGGCTCCTCTTGGCAGTGGTCCGTGGGCGCAACGATGCGCTACTCCGCGAAAGATGGCAAGAGGGTCGCGACGTGCGGGTACAGCTTCGGGTTCGGATTGGCTAGACTCGGGGCACCCTGACTCACGGCACGTTGCGCAGGCATGGCGTGAAAACATCCGACGTTCCCATCGCGGACGAACTCGCTGGCGCGCGGCACACGCGCATCAAGGCCGGCATCGGCGGCTGGAATTTCCCGCCGTGGCGCGACAATTTCTATCCGAAGGGATTGCCGCAGCGGCGCGAACTCGAATACGCCAGTCGGCACCTGGCCGTGATCGAGATCAACAGCACGTTCTATCGCGCGCAGACGCCGAAGGTGTACGCAAAGTGGCGCGACGAAACGCCGGATGGTTTCGTGTTCTCGCTGAAGGCGCCGCGCCAGGTTGCGGAGGTGCGCAAGCTCGCCGGCGCGGGCGCACTGGTGCGTGGTTTCCTGTTCGGCGGGCTGGCCGAGTTCGGCGACCGGCTCGGCCCGATCGTGTGGCAATTCCCGCCGTCGCGCGTATTCGATCGCGACGATTTCGCGGCATTCCTCGACCTGCTGCCCCGCGAGTTGAATGGGCGCACATTGCGGCACGCGCTCGAAGTGCGCAATGAAACCTTCCTGTGCGACGCGTTCCTGCAACGGGCACGCGCCCATCGCTGCGCCTGCGTGTACACCGATTCGCGCGAGTATCCGAACTTCGCCGACCTTATCTGTGATTTCGTGTACGCGCGGCTGATGCGCAGCCGCGAATCCGAGCGCCACGGTTATCCCGCGAAGGAACTCGATGCGTGGGCCGCGCGTGCACGGCTGTGGCACGACGGGGGCGAACCGGACGACCTGCCACGCGTGTCGCCCGAAAACCGCGCGGCATCCAAACGCCGCGACGTATTCATCTATTTCATCAGCGCCGCCAAGGCCCGCAATCCCGCGGCGGCGATGGCACTGCAAGGACGACTCGCTTGAAGCGTTTTGCCGCCGCATTCGTGGCTGCATCGTTGCTGGGCGGCTGCGCCACCGCGCCGCCACCGAAACCCGCGGCGGTCACGCAACCCGTGCCCCAGGTTCCGAACGCCGCGTCGCCGCGCAGCGTGCCATCGTCGCTGGCGGAAGGCATCGCCGCTTACATCGCGCAGCCGCGCTTCGCGCACGCGCAATGGGGCATCGACGTGGTATCGCTGGACAACGGCAAGGCGTTGTACCGGCACGATGCCGATGCGCTGTTCTTGCCCGCTTCCAATGCCAAGCTGTACACCTCGGCGCTCGCATTGCAGACACTCGGGCCGGACGCGCGCTTCGCCACCATGTTGTACGCGACCGCCGCGCCGCGCGCCGATGGCACGCTGGACGGAAACCTGATTCTTTACGGCGGCGGCGATCCGTCGCTGGGCAATCCGGATGCATCGCCCGATTGGGCCGAGCGGCTTGCCGCCGCGCTCGCTGCGCGGGGCGTGCGGCGCGTGCACGGAAATTTGATCGCCGATGACACGTACTTCGCCGGGCCGACGGTCGGCGACGGCTGGGAAGCCTTCGATCTCCAGACCGATTACGGCGCGCAAGCGGGAGCGCTGGGTGCGCGCAACAACGTGGTGCGCGTGAAAGTCGCCCGCGATGGCGCGCGCTGCTGCAGCGTCAGCGACGATCCTGCCGATACCGGCATGCGCGTGGTGAACCTGACCGGTGGCGCAGCGCCACTCAGCCTCTACCGTGCGCCTGGTTCGGACGTGCTCTATGCAAGCGGCAGCCTGCGCCCTGATCAGCCACGCGGCAGTTATGCATTGTCTGCGCCCGACGGCGCGCTGTTCGCGGGCAACCTGCTGCGCGATGCGCTGGCGCAACGCGGCATCACGCTGGACGGCAGCGTGCGCGTGCTGCACTGGCCGGAAACCGATGCCGCGCTTGCAGGCAATCCGATCGCGATCGCCAGCATCGCTTCGCCGCCGCTGTCGCAGCTGCTGGTGCACATGCTGAAGCATTCCGACAACCGCTACGCGCAGATGCTGCTGCAACAGGTGGGCGTCGCGACCGCGCGCACGGACGTGTGTGCGGATCGCGCAGAACCGCCACGGACCAGCGCGGATTGGGGCGCATGCGCGATGCGCGCGTTCCTGGCCCGGATCGGCATCGGCAACGACGAGGCAACGTTAAACGAGGGTTCCGGGCTGTCGCGCGAGGATCTGGTCACGCCCGCGGCGACCGTCAAATTGCTGGCGTGGATCGCCCGGCAGCCGTTCGCGAACGCGTTGCGCGACGCACTGCCGGTCGCGGGCATCGATGGCACGTTGCGGAACCGCATGCACGGCACCGCCGCCGCCGACAACGTGCAGGCCAAGACCGGCACGCTGACGCACGTGTACGCGCTGTCGGGCTTCGTCACCGACGCCGCCGGCGAACGGCTGGCGTTTTCGCTGATGCTGAATCGCTACCAGCGGCCGACCGATGCATTCGGGCGCAACATCCAACCCTCACCGCAATCCGACCTGGATGCGATCGCCACGATGCTGGCGGAACACGGAGTCCAATGATGCAGCGCTCCTGGCGAACCCTGCTGCCGCTGGTGATCCTGGCGCTGCTGGTGGGCTACCTGTACGTGCATCGCAACCCGGCAGTCACGCCACCGATCGCGACGCCGACAGCCCAGCCGGAAACCGCGACCACGCCTTCCGGGCAGGTTCCCGCTTTCCTGCCGCCGCAAGCGCGCGAAACGCTGGCATTGATCGCGCGCGGCGGCCCGTTCCCGCACCCACAGGACGGCGTGGTATTCGGCAACTACGAGCACCTGCTGCCGGTCGAGCCGCGCGGCTACTACCACGAATACACGGTGGCGACGCCTGGCGCGCACGACCGTGGTGCGCGCCGCATCATCACCGGCGGCAATCCGCCGGAGGTGTACTACTACACCGACGACCACTACCGCAGCTTCCGCGAGTTCACGGTGCCGCGATGACGGGCAGCATCGACTTCGCGGATGCGCAACAGAACGCCGCCTACCTCGTCGGCGAATCCGACCTGGACACGCTCGACGCGGCCGCGCACGACGAAGGCCATCTGGTGCGGCGTGTCAGCCTCGCCGGCTGTCGCGACAAGCACGACCTGCTGCAACGCATCGCCACGTCACTGGCCTTTCCGGAAACCTTCGGCGCGAACTGGGATGCGCTGGCCGACTGCCTTGGCGATCTCGAATGGCTGCCCGATGCAGGCGGCTACGCGTGGCTGTTCGACCACGCGGCTGATTTCCGCGACGCGTCGGAACACGATTTCGACGCGTTGTGCGACGTGCTCGACGACGCCTGCAAGCGCTGGAAGGAACGCGGCACGCCCTGCTTCGCGTTCCTCGCGCTGCCGGACGAGGCGTTCTCCACCCGCTGATCGCGCCGCACGCTTCCCCCGCTTCACCGGCCGAACGTGCCGGCCTCCGAGTCGTGCAGCACGGCATTCCCGTACCTGCCCTGCACTTTTCCGGAAAGAATGAAGTCGCGCATCATCGCGAAATAGCCGTCCGGATTGCGGGTGTCGACGCGCGTGCCGTCCGGCTTGGTCTCGAATTCGTACATACCGTGCTCGGCATGCGGATACACCGCCAGCGCGATCGGCCGCCCCGACTGCTGCAGCCCGCTCAGGCGCTTGATGGTTTCCGCGCTTGGCGCGTCGGCATCCTCGCCAGCGAGGATCCAGAGCTGCGGCGTATCGAGGTTGCGCAACACCGGCATGGGATCGTACTCAATCGGCACGCCGGCAAACAGCACCGGACCTTCCTGCTTCAATTTCCCGGCCGGCCACGCGAGCAGCACCCAGGTGACGTCGCCGTGCACGTGCTTGAACCACGGCTCCTTGCCGTACTTCTGCTTCAGCGCGTCCAGCTTGTCGTAGCCGCTGCGGAAATCGCTGAACAGGATCGCCGCGGACGCATCGGCAACCTGCATCGCCTTGGCCATCACCTCGGGCCCGTAGCCCTGGCGCTGCATGTCGTACGCGATCGCCTCGCGGTCTTCGTCGAGCGGCGATACCGCGAGCCCGAAACCGACGATCACGAAATCCACCGGCGAAATCTTCGCGGCCAGCGGCGCGACCCAGCCGCCCTGGCTGCCGCCCTGGTAGCCGATGCGCCCGGCACGCGCGCCCGCCAGGTGTTTCGCCTCGCCGACCGCTGCGATCGCATCGTCGGCAAGCACGAGGTAGCTTTGCGTGTATGTGCCGCCCGACGCGCCGGTGCCGCGCTTGTCGTACACGAACACGCCGATGCCGGCTGCGGGAAACATTCGCTGCAGGGCATAGAAATCCAGCGCGGACTCGTGCTCCGACCCGTGTATCAGCACCACGATCGGCACGCGTGCATTGCCTTTGGGCAGCACCAGCCGCCCGGCCAGCGTGGCGCCGCCCGCGCCCTTGAAGTGCGTGTTGGTGACGTCGAACGCGATGCGCCGGCCGTGCGTGCCGGCAAACTCGATGCCGCCCTTCGAGCAATCGGAGAACGCGACCTGGATGCCGTCGGGCTTGTCGGTCCAGCCCAGCGTACTGGTCCACATCCCGTCCGCGTGCGACGTGAGCTGGCCCGTGGTGCCGTCGTCGCGGCGCCAACGAAGATGCGCGCCCTCGCTCGGCCCGACATCCACCACGCTGCCGTCGGCGAGTCGGTACGCACCGACGTGGCAGTTGCCGACCGATGCATCGGCTGCATGCGCGGCACCGCCCGCGAAACCCGCGACCACGAGCGCGAAACACCACGCGATCACCTGCACAACGCGAATCGTCGACACATGGCTCATCGAATTTCCCTGAGTGGCGAAAACATTTCGCGCATTGTCGCCGCGCGATTACAGCGAACGCCAGCCCTCGAACCCGGTGAGCAACGCGGCACCGACCAGCACCACGCCGACCGCGCGTGCAGCCAGCATGCCCGCGCCGGGCCGTCGCACCAGCCAACCGCGTGCCTGCGTCGCGGCGATCGCCACCGCGCCGTACACCGTGATCTGGGTGACTGCGATGATCACCCACAGTGCCAATGCTTGCGACCACAGCGGCCCGTATTGCGCATGCAGGAATTGCGGGAAGACCGCCAGCATGAACAGATACGCCTTCGGATTCATCAAGCTCGTCAGTGCGCCGCGACGGAACGTCGTCCACGCCGACATCGCGCCGCCTTGCGCCTGCATGCCGAAGGCCGAATCCGCGCGCAGCAGCGAGATGCCGATCCACGCGATGTAAAGTGCGCCGGCCAGCAGCAACGCATTGAACGCCGCGGGAATCACCTTCAACAACACGCCGATCCCGAGCGTCGTCATCACCACGTGGCAGACGCCACCCGCAGCGATGCCCGCGACCGCCGCGAGGCCGTGCCGGCGTCCGCCCGTGAGCGAACTGCCCATCACGAAGGCCATGTCGAGGCCCGGCAGCACGACGATGCCGAACACCAGCACCGCAAACAGCAACAGGTCGGCGGCGTGGCTCATGGCGTGGTTTTCGTATCCGCGGCGGGCCACCAGCGCAGGCGCGAGCGCGGCGTCGGATCCAGCACCAGCCGCTCGGACGTGCCGCGCAACATGCCGGTATCTTCGAGCGAACGTTCGACCTGCGACGCCCGCGCTTCGAAAATTTTCAGCGCCGCGTCGTTTTCGATGACGCCCAGCCAGACCAAAAACGGCCCGTCGGTGCGGATCGGCAACTGCGGAAAGTTGTTCGGCACGTCCAGGGTCACCAGCACGCCCGCGGGATGCACCTGAGCGTTCGCGTAGCGTGTGAACGCGGCTTCCGCACGTTCGGCGAATGCATCTTCGTCACCTTTCTTCACCGCAAAGATCTGCGCCACCGCCACGCCGCCCGCGCCGTGCGGTTCATCGACCGGATCGACGGCGGGCAACACCGTGACACCGGTGCTCGCGTTCAGCGGCCGCAACAACAGCACGTTGTCGCTCGCACCCGGGAACAACGCATTCACCTTGACCCGGTGCTCGCGCCACACCGGTCCGTAGTAGAACGCCGCGTCCGCGACCGGGCGCGCGTTGATGTCGCGATAACCGCGCAGCCAGACGAACTTGGTGGGCGCCGCGCGATCCTCGAATTGCCCGAACACCATGCAATCCAGTTGTTCGAATGCCTCCGGAAAATACGCATCGAAATAACGCACGAAGCGGTCGCGCTGGCCGGGCGCGATGTCGTAGCGGCGCAACTCGACCACTTGGTAGTTGTCCAGATGCGCGACGCTCTCCGGTACGGCACGCGTAGTGGTGCCCGCGTGCGCAGCGGTCATGAACGTACTCATGCAAAGGACTCCAAGCAGCAGGGTTGAAAGACGGGACATCGCGATCTCCGGTCGGCTCGATTCCGGCGAGTACGCTAAAGCCGAATCAGGGCAATTCACGTCCTGATTCGGATTAGACTGCACGCATGCCCCACCCCACGACCCGCGTGCTGGCCGTCCTGGAGCTGCTGCAGAGCCGCGGCCGCATCAGCGGGCCCGAACTCGCGCAACGCATCAACGTCGACGTGCGCACGTTGCGCCGCTACATCGTGCTGCTGGAAGAACTTGGGATTCCGATCACCACCGAACGCGGCCGCCACGGCGCGTACATGCTGGTGGCGGGCTTCAAACTGCCGCCGATGATGTTCACCGACGCGGAAGCACTGGCGCTGTCGATGGGTCTGCTGGCGACGCGCAGCCTCGGCCTGCACGCGGGCGAATCGGCGCTGGCGAGCGCACAGGCCAAGCTGGAACGCGTGATGCCCGATTCACTGAAGCGACGCTTGCGCGCGGTGGAAACCACCGTTTCGATCGAATCGCCCGGGGTGTCGGCTGCGCATGCAAACGCCACAGCGCTGATGCTGCTGACGCACGCGGCGCACGCGTCCGAGCGCGTGCACCTGCATTACCGCTCCGCGCAGGGCGAGGAAAGCCGGCGCGATTTCGATACCTATGGCCTCGGCTTCCGCGGCGGCGCCTGGTATGCGGTCGGCTACTGTCACTTGCGCCACGGCGTGCGCGGATTTCGCGTCGACCGAATAATCGAGTTGCAGCCGCTGGCGGCCCGATTCATTCGGCCCAAGGCTTTCAACGTGCTGGAGTGGTTGAACCGCAGCATCGCGACGCTGCCGCGCGCGCACCGCGTCGAAGTGTTGCTGCACACCGACATGGCCAGGGCGCGCGAGGCGTTTTCGCCGGCGATCGGTTTGCTCGAAACAGCAGACAATGGCGTGCTGCTGCACGTGCGCACCGATGATCTGGCATGGTTCGCGCGTCAGCTTGCGCGCGTCCCGTTCGAGTTCGAAATCCGCACGCCGCAGAGATTGCGCAAGGAATTGCTCACTCATGCGGCGCGGCTGCAAAAGCTCGCGGCTACGTAGGCGTCTCGCATTGCGGCGCTCAAGCCCTCTCCTTCAAGGTGAGGCGGCCGCAGGCCGAGCGCGTAGCGCTGGTGGGGATGGGTTCCACGCGCACGCAAGCGCGCGCCTACATCGGGCGATGCGGCTTGAACAAAATGTCGAACTCGGTCTTCCACGTCTTGCCGCCATCCAGCGACCGTTCTGCGGTTTCGCGCACGCCGTCGCCCTGCCGGTACCACGCCGCGCGCACCAGCGCATCGGGCTTGCCGGCCTCCCGCTCGATGCCCCTGAACACCATGCGGTCGCCCTGCATGCCGCCATCCAGCAGCAACAAGTCGCCGCGATTGGTGACCCAGCTCTGGTGCCAGACCTTGCGGGCGGCGTCGTACAAACTGTAGCTTTCGCCATGCAGGCCATCGTTCTGGCGATAGTCTTCGTGGATCACGCAGCCATCGAGGATCATCTTCACGGTGTTGCGCGCGACGACCTTGTCCTTCGCCTGCACGTCATACGTGTCCCAGTCGCCCGCGAAGAAGTCGAACTGGCGGTACACCGGCGCGCTGCACGCTCCGGCGGCGTGCCCGGCCCCAAACAGCGGCGTTGTGACGACGGCAAACAGCGCGAACACCAGCAATCGACGGCAAGGGCGCATGGATACCTCTGCAGTGGTGAAGGCAAACGTTCGACTTCAGATTTCGTCGCAGTGTAACGAAGGGCCATCCGGGGATCGGTCATCGCCGCAAAGCACGCCCTGATTTGTCCGCAAACTCGTCCCTGCCCGCTGCCGGTCTGTTGCGATGAGCGCACCCGCTCTTGCGCCCGCATTGAAGTATGCTCCGCCGAAGTCCACACCCGGCCAAGGTGCGCCATGAACCCCACCGACTTCCGCCGTCGCAATCTCGTGCCCCGCATCGCAATGTGCCTTGCATTGGCGATGCTGCTGGTTGTGCCATGGCAAGCTGCCACCTCGGCGCCCGATTCACCGCAGCAACAAGTTTTCGCCGCCGAGCGCGCGTTCGCCAAATCGATGGCAGACCGCAATGTTTCCGCATTCGCCACCCACGTTTCCGATGAAGCAATTTTCTTCGACGGCGTTGGCGTGCTGCGCGGGAAGAAAAAAGTGATTGCCGCTTGGTCGCGGTTCTTCAAAAGCAAGACCGCACCGTTCTCGTGGGAACCCGACCGCGTGGAAGTCCTGCAATCCGGCACGCTGGCGCTGAGCACCGGGCTCGTACGCGATCCGAACGGCAAGGTCATCGGCCGCTTCAACTCGATCTGGCGCCGCGAAGCGCCGGGCGTCTGGCGCGTGGTGTTCGACAAGGGCAGCCCGGCGGAGCCGGATGAGAAGCATTGAGGTGCCGCCGTTTTATGCGCGACGCCAAGCACCCAATCACGACATGGACGGGCGAAATGGATTCTCGCGCCCCGCACAGCAGTCTTGCCTTGGGATGTAGAACGAGCGGGAAGCTTGCCAGGCGATTCGCGCCAGGAGAAAGATGATGAATCACGAACAGCCAACGCCATCGCTGCAGGGACGCTGCCATTGCGGAGCAGTGCGCCTGACCCTGCCGGCGGCGCCCGTTGAAGCCACGAGTTGCAACTGTTCGTTGTGCCGGCGCACGGGCGGAATATGGGCTTATTACCCGTTCGGAACAGTGTCCATCCAGGGCCATCCCGAAAGCACGGAAAGCTACATCTGGGGCGATCGAACCCTGAGGAATGTGCGCTGCAAGACGTGCGGCATCGTTACCCATTGGCAGCCGCTTGAACCCGCGCCTGGCGCGCGCCATGGGGTGAACCTGCGCAATTTCGAGCCGGCGCTCCTCGAGTCCGTACGCGTCAGGCGCTTCGATGGGGCGGATACATGGAAATTTCTCGACTGAGCGGGTGCCTCCTTTCGCACTCGGCATGCGCGCCGCGATTCGGAGGGGCCGCTGACAAAGATGCATACGGGGAGATCGTGCATGGAAATTTCGGCGCATATCCGAAACCGATCGAGCACGCACGAGGTGAGCGTGCGCACCGCCGGCAAGGCGCAATCGCTGGACGTGTCCGCCAAGGCCAGCGGGGGCGGATCGGCCATCAATGGCGGCGAGCTTCTGATGGCCGCCCTCGCGACCTGCTATTGCAACGACTTGTACCGGGAAGCGGAGCGCCTCGGCATCGCCATCGACGCCTGCGAGGTCGTTGCCAGCGCCCGCTTCAACGGTGTCGGGCTCGCGGCCGAATCCATCACCTATTCGGCCAGGGTCGAGTCACGGGCATCCGCGGATCAATTGGAACATCTGTTGTCCGAAACCGACCGGCTGGCCGAAGTCCACAACACGCTCAGGGCCGGCTGCCCTGTGCAACGGGTCGCATGGCGGGCGCCGGCCGCTTGAGCCATCAGCCCAGGTAACACGGCCCGGTTTCGCGCACTTCCATGGTCGCCCACTCGGCGGCGGGGCACAAGCCGGCGAGTTCAACCGCTTCTTCGCGCGTCGCGCAATCGACCAGGAAAAATCCGCCGATCATTTCGCGTGCTTCCGCGAACGGACCGTCGCGCAAGGACCGTTTGCCGTCGCGGATCTGCAGGCGCTGGCCTTCGGAATCGTTCCGCAATGATGAATACGCGCGCAGCACGCCGCGTGACTTGAGTTCATCGGCGTAGTCCAGCATGCGCTGGTAGACCGCCTTGCCCTCCTCCTCGCTGCGCTCGGCGCGCTGGCCGCGGGGTTCTGCGACAAACAGCATGTAGGCCATCACTACTCTCCGGTTCAGAAGATTTTGGATTTTGCTCGTCATTCCGGACGCGGCGCAGCCGCGATCCGGAATCCATTTTTGCTTTCGAGCAACGTACGAAGATCAAGATGGATTGACTCGCGCCATACATGGCGCTCGCGCTACGCGCCGTCTGCGGCGTTCGCGTTTGCAATCCTGCAAACGCAGTCGGGTTCCGCCCGCAAAAAGCGCGGGCGGCCCCGGAATGACGACAGGACAAATCGAGCACTATTCATCTCCGCACGCCTCGGCACGCCGGCGCAGCAATTCCGATTCGCGCGCGTTGCCGGTGAGCGTTGCTGCGCGTTCGAATTCCGCGCGCGCTTCGTCGCGACGGCCCAGCTTGAACAACAGGTCGCCACGCACGCTGGGCAGCAGATGGTAATCACGCAGCGCGCGTTCCTTCTGCAGTGCATCGACCAGTTGCAGCGCGGCTTCCGGACCTTCGTCCATCGACACCGCGACCGCGCGGTTCAGTTCCACCACGGGCGACGGCGCGACTTCCGCGAGGCGCGCATACAGCGACGCGATCTGCTTCCAGTCGGTGTCCTCCGCGCGCAGCGCCCGCGCATGGCATGCGGCGATCGCGGCCTGCAACGCGTAAAAGCCGCCGGCGCCGCCGAGTTCGCGCGCCCG
>JAZKBD010000017.1:0-371 GCA_040388785.1 Pseudomonadota bacterium | reverse complement strand
CTGTTCCGCGCGTTGCAGCGACGCCAGCCCGCGACGGATCAGCAAGCGATCCCAGCGCGCGCGATCCTGGTCCAGCAGCAAGATCGGTGAGCCGTCGGCCGCGGTGCGCGCGTGCAGACGCGACGCCTGGATTTCCATCAACGCGACCAGTCCGTGCACTTCCGGTTCGCGCGGCGCAAGGCCCGCCAGCACGCGGCCCAGCCGCATGGCTTCCTCGCACAGCGCGGGCCGCGCCCAGTCATCGCCCGCGGTCGCGGTGTAGCCCTCGTTGAAGATCAGGTAGACGACTTCCAGCACGGCGGCGAGGCGCGGCGCGAGCTCCTCGCCGCGCGGCACCTCGAACGGCACCTGCCTTTCCGCGAGCGTGCGCT
>JAZKBD010000016.1:0-49942 GCA_040388785.1 Pseudomonadota bacterium | reverse complement strand
CGATCCGATCGAGACTTGGCGCTTCAGCCCGCGGTACGCCGCGCGTGCCGCCCCCGGCTGCCAGCGGCGGACAGGGCGCGCAGGGTCCGCGCGGGTTTCAGGGGTTTCAAGGAGCACAGGGCTTCCAGGGCGGCGTCGGCGCGCAGGGCAGCCAAGGCGCGGGGTTTCAGGGTGCGCAGGGTGCGCAAGGCGCGACCGGCGTACAAGGTTTCCAGGGTGCTCAGGGATCCCAAGGGGCACAGGGCTTTCAAGGCGCCACGGGCACGCAGGGATTTCAGGGAGCCCAGGGGTTTCAGGGCGCGCAAGGCGCACAAGGATTCCAGGGCGCGACCGGCATCGTTGCGCAAGCGAACATCTACCTCACGGGGCAGACCGCTGCGATCGGTGCGACCAACGTCTTCGGGTCGCTGCCCGCTGCGGGTCTCTATCGAATCAGCGTGTACCTCGACGTGGTGACGGCGGGCACTGCGGGGACTCTCTCGACGCGCATCAACTTCACGCCGGACGACACGGTCGCGAGTTTTTCGATCGCGACTTCGCCGTACACGATCACGGTCGTCGGCGGATCTTCGGGCGCGGTCATCGTCGAGACGGCGGGCGCGGCGCAGATCACCTACGAGGTCGACACCACGAACTTCACCGCAGGCTCGCTCTCGTACTCGCTGCGTATCGTCGGTGAGAAGCTGACGCCCTGAGGAAATCATGAGCGAAACTCAGCCACAGAACGTTGCTTACCCGGGCCTTTTCAAGGGTACGTATTACGTCGATCCAGCATTCACGGGGCTTCAATCAGGGAGCCAGTCGAATCCATTCACGACGATCGCGGCGGCGTTCGCGGCGGCGATAGCGCTGAGCTTGCCGGGGGCTGTTATCCGTATTCCACCGGGCGTTACGATCACAGAAAATGTGGTGTTTCCCTCTACCGCCGGTACCTGGGAGATCATGGCTGATGCGGGATTCATCTCCTCTAGCGTTGGCTCGCGTATTACTGGCACAATCACATGCAACGCAGCTGCAACCGTTGCCATTCGCCTAACTACTCTGATCATTAACGGCAACATCACTGGGCTTTGCAGTGCAGGTTTTGCTGAGCTTGTATTGACCAATGTCCGGCACATTGGGACCACCACGCTGACCACTAGCGGAGCAGGGGTTTGGATTGCGACGTGCAAAGGCGTGGGCTCGCCGAGCGCGAACAAGACCGGAGGCAGCAGCTCTGGACTGGTCAGCGTTGCGGGCGAATTGCTTGCCTCCAACTGGGTTTTTGAAGGCGGCATTACCGAGGCGCAAATTGGTCCGCTCAATCCGCCGAACGGCTCTCAGTTCCACGACTGTCAATTTGGTAGCACAGCCGGAGCTGCGGTTCCGATTGGGCTGAACGCCACTACGCCCAATGCACTTTTCGTAGACTGCTATTTTAATGGCCCGGTCACCTTCACCGCGGGCACCGCAAATTACGTAGTAAAAGTTGACGGAGCGTCTCTGTCGTCGCTCATGACTCAAGGGGTCACTCTCGTCGGTACGGGAATCACTCTGCTGAGTGTCAACTCGAACGGCTCTAGCGCGCAAACCATCGCGAACAATGTCGCATCGACGGCATTCGGTAACCGGGATCCCGCCGGTCTCTATGAAGTCGTTTTCGACATGACGCTGCTCGCTGCAGGCACGGCAGGCACGATGCAGCTCAATGCAATCTACACGGACATGACGGGCACGCTGACGACCGCTGCCGTGGGAGGAGCGGGTGGGCAGCTTCTGATCACTGCGGCCGTTGGCACGAAGGCCTCGGGATCTCTTCAGTTCCAGCACAACGGCGCTGCCGCAGCGATCGCTTTCTCAGTCACCGGCGTGGTGACACCGGGCGCGCTGTCAGTCGCGCTCGCGGTCGCACTCAGAAGAGTCAACTAGTCAACGACTGGGGCCGTAGGGCGCGTGTCCGAAGGGCCAGTTTTTTGGAGAAAAAAAAGAATGAGCACTCCGTTCAAGGGCACATACTACGTCGACCCAAGCTTCTCTGGTACGCCGGATGGTAGCGAGTCCAACCCGTTCCCTACTATCGCAGCAGCGTTCGCGGCGATGATCGCCCTGGGGCTGGTGGCGGGCATCGTGCGCATTCCACCAGGAGTGACCGTTGTCGAAAACGTCGTTTTCCCGAACACGGGCGGCAACTGGGAGATTGCGTGTGACGAGAACTTCGTCACGAGTTCAGTCGGGCCAAGGATCACTGGCACCATCACCGTCGATGCTGCCGCAACGACCGTCAGTGCATTTCGCCTGACGGGCATCATTGTGAATGGCAACATTAGCGGGGTTTGCGGCGGCACCGGAGGCGCAGAGCTTGTTTTGACGAGCGTGCGACATATCGGCACCCTCACGACATCTAAAACCGCTGGGTTTTTCATTGTAGCCTTTAAGGGGCGCGGCTCTCCAAGTGCCAATAAAACCGGAGGCAGCAGTTCGGCTGCTGTGTCCAGCGAAAACTCGATCCTTGCCGATGGATGGGTTTTTGAGGGGCCTGTCACCGAAGGGACTGGGAATGGTCCGTTTAATCCTTCCCCAGGCTCTCAGTGGCATGACTGCCAGTTCGGGAGCCTCAACGGCGTGCCGGTCGCGATCAATCTCAATGCGCTCGCGGCGAACGCCGCTTTCTATGATTGCTATTTCGTCGGACCGGTGACCTTCACGACGGGCGTCCCGAACTACACGATCAAGGTGGACGGAGCAACGATGGCCTCGCTTGAGGCGCAAGGGTGCACGCTCAGCGGTACGAATATCAAGTTGAAGACGCTCAATTCCAATGCTTCATTTTCTTCGGTAGACACGGATAATCGCAGCCCAACGGCCTTTGCTTTGCGAGAGCCCGAGGGTCTCTACGTGTGCTCATTCGACGCCACTTTGCTTTCCCCGGGAACCAGCGGGGACTGGCAGTTCGCTGTCAATTACACCGACATCACCGGCACGGCGGTCACCGCGAACATAGGAGCTTCGCTCAATATCTCCGGAGCCGCAGGCAGCAAGACGGAGGGATCGCTCCGGTTTCATCACGATGGGTCATCGTCGATTTCATTTTCTTCTAATGGGGTGACTGTCCCAGGCGGGCTGCAGCTCGGTCTGATTTGCGCCGTCGCGCGCGTGAACTAACCCCCCTGGTCCGCGCGCCGATCTCCCGCCAGATCGCTGGCGGGAACCGCCCGCTCACCCAAAAAGTTGCGGTCCCACCCGGCCCTCCGGTACCTTTAGCAGAGCAAGATGGAGCTCTCCGATTCGCAGTTCGAGCGGCTGGTCACGATGCTGGCCGACAACCGCGCGGCCATTCGCACGGTCAAAAACGAGCTCTCCCTCGAGATTCAGGCGGTCAAGAGAGATCTCGGGCTTCGGATCGAGTTCGTGGCGGGGAAACTCGAGGCGGTCGAAGAGGACCTCGGAAAAGTCCAGACAACTGGACGCGAGCACGGCGCCCTCCTCGAGTCGATCGACGGCATGACGCGCGAGCAGGCTGGGATCATCCAGGCGATGGATCAGGCGCTCGTCGGAGTGACGCAGCTCTCGAAGACCAGCTTCGACATGATCGAGTCCCTGAACAAGCATGTCCTCGGTGAGTCGGGTACCCTGCATCATGGCGAAGGCGAAACTGAAAACCGTGACCCCGCCGAGCTCGGATGAGCCCGTCGTGCTCCTGGTCGATGATGAGCCGCGCTACCTCGCTTCACTGAGTCTGCTCTTCACCGATGAGCCCGTTCGACTGCTGAGAGCCCGCTCGGGCCTTCACGCGCTCGAGGCCATGAAGGGCGTCCCTGTTGCGGTCGTCGTTGCCGACTACTGGATGGACGGCATGGACGGCATCCAGCTGCTCAATGAAGTGCAGCGTCTCTACCCGCTGACCTACCGCGTGCTGCTCACGGGTAGACCCGACTCGGAGATCATCGTCGAGGGCAAAGCACACAAGGTGCTGACCAAAGACATGACCCCGGATCTCATCCGGCGTGTGATCGTGCGGGAGGCCAAGCGTTATGGCTGACGAGCGCTCGCGACCGACGAAGCCTCCGGGACCACCACCGCGGGAGCGCGTGCGTGAGGAAGATTCGCCGCCGGGGCTGCAGCATCGCGAGCCCCCCGCGCGCTCGATCCGAGGCGAGCCCATCGCCATGATCGCGCTCCGCGCGCAAAAAGTCCCCGAGCCCGATCCGCACCAGGAGCTGATGCGGGCCATGGCCGCGAGCGAAGGCCGCCTGCTCCTCGAGCTCTCCGATCAACGCGAGGCCGAGCAAGCGCGGCAAGCGCTCTTCGAGGCTCAGCTCCGGAAAGAGATCCAGGGGCTCGTCATTCGTGAAATGAAATCGAGCATGCCGCCTCCGCCGCACGGCAGCCCGACCGCGAGCCCAGGCCCACTCAGCTCGCACGCCAAGAAGAGCGGGTTTGAATGGACACACCTGCAGTACGTCGCGGCCGTCATCGTGGCGCTGACAGGTCTCATCGCGCTCATCCTCAACGCGCAGAAGCCGAACGCCGAAGTGCTCAAGCGCTTCGATGATCAGGCTGCTGCGCAGCAGAAGACCGACAAGAAGATCGATGCGCACATCACCGCCGAGTCCGACGAGCGCACGAGCGACCGCTTGAAGGACTACGAGTACCAGCTCAGCGTGCGGAGTTGGATCACCGACGTGCTCGAGAAGGCCGCGTCGGTCAAGATCGACGATCCCCCCGGCACCCCCAAGCGCGACCAGCTGCAGTTCTATCCGCCGCCGCTGATCAGTCCGCACAAGATCACTGGCACCCACATCGTGCAACCGCGGGATCCGTATCCGGTGCCGCCGCCTCCTTGAAAGAAAAACCACCATGCCTCAGCCATTGATCGATTTTTACACCAGCCTCACGACCCACAACTGGTTTGCCGTCGCGGCGCTCGCGATCATGATCGGCACCCAGCTCCTCAACTCACTTCCGGTGCTCCGCACCAAAATCTGGGCAAAGATCCCGCTCGGGTATCGCTGGGCCGTGCCGGTGCTTGCCGCCAGCCTGACCGCCTTCGTGCACGGCTACCAAGCGCACGAGGCCCTGGGTGCCTCCATCTGGGACGCCGTGAAAATAGCCCTCAGCGCCATGGGCGGCGCCGCAGCGCTCAAAGAGTCGCCGCTCCCCTGGGGCAGCACGGGCCCGGGCGGCGTGCCGCTCCCCAAGGCGCCGCCCGCCACGCCCCTCCCCGTCATCCCCCCACTCGCGGACGCGCTCGAGGCCGATGACGACAAGACCCCGGTCGACGGACACGGTCCACTGCCCCCGAGCGATCCCCCGCCGACCGCTGCCTAGTCTCGTCCCGCCACCAGAAAAGCTTCCCCTCCTCGCCCAACGAGTGGTACTTTTCTCCTCACCCCCATGCAAGACGATGATGACGATCTCCCCGGCGGTTTCGGCGCGCTCGGAGGCGGAGCCGCCGAAAGCCTCGACCGCGTTGTGACGAAAGTCGTTCCGACGGGTCTCCAGTCAACCATCAGCTGCTGGAACTGCGGCCAGAAAAACCTGATCGCGCTCGACTGGAACGAAATCATCATTGGCTCGGTGCAGCTCGTGCCGCCCAACTGGGATGTCGACAAGAAGACCGGCACGCTCTACCCCCATGTAGGCTGTTCCTTCGGCGGCTGTCACCGCCCGATCAAGATCGGCTTCACTCCCCAAGAGCTCAACCGCGCCGTCCTCGCGGGCATCGAACAGGGCTTCATCACCAAAGATTTCGCCAACGGGACGGCCGCTCAAATGCTCCAAGCCGCCGGGCGCTCGCCGAGGCGGTAGCGAGCGCCGCCCATCCCCGCATGGCGCAGCGAAGCAACCGAGCGAGAGAGTTCGAGGAGCCGCTCCACGAGCACGATGATCTGAGCGGCGTCATCTGCGTTCCGGGATCCAACCTCCCGCCCCTCGATCCGCAAGAGGCCTACGTGGTCCTCGAGCCCTACTTCGAAGTGATCCGCGAGGATTACATGAAGCAGGGCTTCATCAAGTGCAAACGCACGCGGCTCTTCATCGCGCCCGCGATGCATGACTCTCCACGCCACTTCGGGGCGTGCAAAGACGACGGCTCCGCCATTCTCTTGGCTCCCGAGCTGGCGGATGTACCCGACACGGTGATGCTCGCCATCATGGCGCACGAGTTTGGGCACGCGACGGATTTTCTCTACCCGGGAGAGTTCGTGCTGGATCACGGAGGCCCCGCGGCGCGTCGTCCTAAATCCGACATCGATCCCAAGCAGTGGAGCAAATGGCTCAAGGCCTGGCACCAGCGGGACGACGACGTGGTCGAGCTCACGGCGGATGCCATCGCCGAGCGCGTGATGGGCGTGCCTTACGGCTACCAGGGACCGTGTCTCATTCAGAGCTTCGATGCTGTGCGCGCGAGACCGATGGGTTTGCGCTAGCGCGAGCGAAGCCGGCACTGTAGCTTCAGCGGCATCGTGCCCGAAGTCGTCCACACTCCGTGCGAAAGTCAGCTGAGCGATGCTGAGCGTGCCGCGTTCGTGAAGCAGTGGACCCCGCTCGTGCACTACGTCGCTTACCGCTACCGCGAGCGCCTCAAACGTTGGTACGAGCTAGAAGATCTCGTCTCCGAGGGTCAGTGGGCGATCTGGGACTCGGCCAAGTGGTACGATCCCGCGCTCGGCATCGCGTCCTTCAAGACGTACGCGTACAAGGCGATCTATCACCGCTACGACCGGCTGGAGAAGTACTGGCGCGCCAAGCGCCGCCGGGACTCGAAGCATTCCATCTCGATGGACGAGACGTTCGATAACGGCGAGCCGGTGCGGCAGTTCGCGTGCGGGGATCTGCTCTCGGACGCCGCCCTCGAGCTTCAGGGATCTCGCTCGGAGCTCCTGAAAGCGTTCGAGTCGCTCAACCTCCGCGAGCGCCAGGTGCTCGAAGCTCGCTTCGTTGACCAGCGAAAACTCCAAGCCATCGCCGATGACTTTGGCGTCACCCGCGAGCGCATCCGGCAGCTCGAGTCGACGGCCCTGAAAAAGCTCCGAAAAGCCCTCACCTGGGCCTACCCCGAGCTCCATCATGCCCCGCCCGTGACGACCGGCAGAGAGTTTCGTGAGCGGAGCGAAGATCAGTACCTCCGCCGGCAGCGCTACCTCGCCCGAAAAGTTGCTCAGCCCCCCGAATCCCCGTAGGCTTTTCCTACCCCCATGGCGGACAGCCCCAAAAAATCCAAGCACCCCTACGGAGCGCTCCTCTGGGGGGCAGTCGGCCTCGCCTGCGCCTTCCGCGCGCTCTACCACCCCTACCGCGTACTGGTCAAAGACGGTTTCCCCTCGCGCTGCTCGGGCGACGGCTCCTGCGATCCGTCGATGACCATCACGAGCTTCCAGGGCCAGACCGAAGTCTACTGCCCCGTCCGCGGCGTCGTCGCCGTCGCCCAGCCCGGTCGCATCCTCGTCATCCCCGACGACCAAGCCGTCGTGCTCGAGTACAACGGCGACCCGAACTCTTTCCTCGCCCAGATGCACTCGGGGGACTCCGTGAGCGCCGGGCAACAGATTGGGCTCGCGAGCCAGTTCACCTTCGCGGTCTGGACGCTATCGCGCACCGCCTCGGGCCAGCCCCAGATGGGCAAAGCCATCGAGCCCGCCAGCTGGCTCACGACGCACGGCGCGAAGGTCAGTTTCAAGTACCACACGCCGAGCCCGCAAGCGGCCTGGTGCTCCACCGGTCGACGTCTCGTCGTGCCGCAGACGATCGCGAGCCAATGCGGCACCGTGCTGCCGGCGCCGAGCGGCTACGCGCTCCTGCCGACTTCCGTCACGATGGGGTAAGTCGCCGTGCGGATGCTCGGTGCCACCACGCCTGCGACCACGCCCACGCCGATGCCCGCCATCAGCGGCGGGACCGAGCAGCTCATCGCGTACGGCTTGCTGCTCGGCGGCGCTGCGGTCGTCGGAAAACTCATGATCGATGGGCTCGTGGGCGACATGGATGCCGCGAAGGCCAGGCGAGAATTCATCGGGCCGATCTACGAGTCGCCGCCGCCTCCGAAAGACATCCACGTGCACTTGAGTGACGTGGTGAAGTTCCTCGCCATGGGCGTCTCGATCTACTCGATCATCGCGCAGCTGCCGACGCTCGTCTCCCAGTGGGGCAGCGTCGAGGCGCAGGTCGAGAATTTGGTGAAGTGAAGTGATGGAGCCGCATCTCCTCGTCGGTCGCCACAAGTGCCCGGGCTGCAACTGCCGCTACGCCGTCCCGCCGCCTCCGGAAGGGCCGTGCGCGGATCTGAAGTGCAAGCGCTGCGGCTTCGTCGCGCAGTTGAGCGTCGAGCAGCGATCGCGCGTCTGTGAAGGCTGCGGGATCTGCTCCATCTGCGGCAGCTCGCACACGGTCATGGTCCGGAACCACGGAGTCGTGCTGTGACGCCAATCCTGCAGTCCTCGGTCACTCCGGAGATGACCGCGTGGGCCATCGAGATCTTGCGTGATCCGGCTGCGTTCCCGATGAATGCAGAAGCGACGAAGACCTTCGGTGGCACTACCGTGCTCGCTCGTGTCGAGTGGCATCCGCCCGACGATCGAAACCCCACCACTCACCGCGGGGTCACGCTGTATCAGCTACCAGGAGCTCCCATGACGACACCACTCGCAGAAGGCATCGACGTATCCGCTTACCAGCCGACCGTCGACTGGAACAAAGTCCTCGGAGGCGGCGCCTTGTTTGCCTTCATCAAGGCGACCGAAGGCACGGGCCTCATCGACAAGTTCTTCGTCGATCATTGGGCGAAGGCTAAGGCCTCGGGGATCCTGCGAGGCGCCTACCACTTCTTCCGCCCCGCTCAGGATGCCGCCGCGCAAGCGCATCACTTCCTGGATCAGCTCTTCGACCCCGGTGAACTCCCTCCGGTGCTCGATGTGGAGGTCGCCGACAACATCCCGCTCGCGCGTATCCAAGACGGCGTGAACGCCTTCATCGACATCGTCGCGGCATCCCTCGCGCGCCCCCTCATCTACACGAGCCCCGGCTTCTGGAATCCGCTCCCCACGCGCACCGACATCGTCTCGAAGACCGATCTCTGGGTCGCCAACTGGCTCGTGCACGCGCCCATGGCGTGCAAGGGCTACGCGAGCTGGACCTTCTGGCAGTACGCCAACGCGGCGACGGTGCCCGGTATCCCCGGCGCCCTGAACGTAGACGCCAACCGCTTCAACGGCACACTCGCCGAGCTCCACGCCTACAGCGCCGCGTACCTCTCCGCGCTCGGCGGCGCGGCGCCGCCCGTCCCTCCTCCAACCCACCCCCCTCCCGATCTCACGACGACGCTCGGCGTGCAGCAGGCGTTGAACCTCCTCGGCCAAGCGCCCCCGCTCAAAGAAGACGGCGTGCGCGGCCCGAAGACGATCGCCGCCATCGAAATCTTCCAGAAGAAGGCCGGGCTCGTGCAGGATGGCGTCGTGGGTCCGAAAACTCAGGCCGCGCTCCGCGCTGTGCTATCGGTGGTCTGAATGACTCGACTCATCATGGGAGAGGCCGAGGTCGATCTGACCGCGACCAAGAGTCTCCGCGGCCTCGAGCTCAAAGCCAAAAACCGTGGCGACACATCGAGCGCGATGCTCTCTGCGGGCTACTACGCCCGCAAGATGGGCCACACGATGTACGGCTATGCGGGCAACTCCTACGGCTCGGCCGTCTGGCGCGTGACGGACAAGCCGAGCGAGTACCTGAGCCCGATCAACAATACGGGGAAGTTCATGTTCTCGGTGACGCCAGATCTCACCGTTGCGCGGCACGAGATGCGGCACCCGGACGACGATCTCGAGCCGAACGCATCGTCAGGCAAAGCAACTGCAGCTGATGCAGCCCGCTGGATCGCGTTCGAGTCTGACGACTACGACGCCCTCGGCGGGAGTGAAGGTTACGGCTGGGCGCGCGCCACGACCGACGACGTAGCAGCCGGCATCGGTGTCTCGACCGAAGAAGCGTATCGCCTCTTGAAGGCCGCCCAGAAGAAAGATCTCGTCTATCAGGACAAGGAGCGCCGCAAAAGCGTCAACACGAAGCGCTTCGGCACGAGCCAAGTCGGGTGGGCGATCTGGGAAGTGCATCTCACCCGAGAGCAGGCGCGCGCGCATCATAGCGAGGAAGAATTTCAGCGTCTGTACGAAGCGAACGGCTTCGAGCCCAACGCCTCCTCCAAGCTCGAGTGGATCAAAAGCTCCGGCGTCGATCGCGACGGTCACAGCCTCACCTGGTGGAAAAACAAGGTCGCCAAGTGGAAGGGCAGCCGGCATGACATGCCGACGGTAGTCATTCAGATCATGTGCTGGGATCGCGCGGGCGGCTCAACGGGTCAGTGGCCCGAGTTTGCCCCGGACGAGTTAAAAGAAGCCAAGGCGTGGGCGAAGGAATTCATCGAGCAGACCGGAGGATCCTGCCGGATCGATGGCCGAGTCACGATCCCCTACCAATCGACCGTCACCATCGAGCTCGGCGAGTGGAAGAACAACGCGTCCAACGGCTTCTACGTCTGGTCAGTCGACGCCAAGACATTCGTGCCCGTGAGTCGCAAGGGGCCCTTCGAGCATCCTGACGAAGCGATCGGCGTAGCCAAGCTCGCTGCTCGAGGCGGATCAACCTATGACGAGGTCGTCACCTTCGGAGGAGATCCGGAGGCCCCCGACTTTTCGATCGAGAAGTCCTTCAAGGCGTGGTCGGGCGAAGTGCATTACTCGTCCGACCTGCCGCGCGTCGGCGGCAGGCTCCGCGAGTACCGGTAGCTAGCCGCAGTTCGGGCCGAACGAGAGCCCGACGCCGTTGCACAGAAAGAACTGAATGCCAGGCGGCGTCCACGGCTTCTGATCGCCCACGGCGGAGTTGTCGTACGTGATGCGCACCTTGGTCCACGCCCCGAACAAATGGCTGACGTTGATGTAGCTCGACATGGTGTTCCAGTCAGCTGCACTGATCGTTCCGTGCGCCGTCCTAAATTGGACGCTGTAGACATCCGGCAACCCCGCCGACTGCGTCACCTGCAATATGATCAGATTCGGGGTTGGGTGCGTCGGATCCTCGTTGATACGGAACAACTTCTCTCCAGGAAGCGGAGGCGCCATCAGGTGGTCCGCCCACATCTCGACGACTACTGGCGTCAGCGCTTCGCTCTGTGAGGCGACTGATTGCTCGTTGGTAGACGAGGCGGGTGCGGCTCCGCAGGCGGAGCACATGAAGCAGGCAATGAGTGACAACAGGAGCAGTTTCAGTTTGTGTGTGAGCATGGGGTTTCCTTTTTTGTTCGTGAGGAGCGGGGGTGAGGTTACCGCAAGTTGCGTTTAGCCGCAGCCCTGAGCTGCCAGGTAGATGGCGACGTGGGACCGAAGAAGCGTGCGGCGCTCACGGCCGGGCTATCGGCGCTCTGATTGTAGCTCCCAAAGAGTCGCCTCGATGAAAGTGGCCGCGATCTGCGGAACGATGGCGTTGCCGAGGTCTTTTAAACGACCCACCCGCTCGGGTATCCCATTAGCCAACGGGAAAACTCCGGGTTGAGTAGGCCGCCGCGTTCCGTCGGCACAGTCGAGCCACTCTGGGTCGAACCACGGATCACCAGCTCGATCTTGTCCTCTAAGTTCGATGGGGAGCCTGGTCGGAAGTTGCGCTTCGCTTGCCCTTTCCTCCGGTGACCGTCCCGGGCTTGCGGCGTCGGCCACCCCGCCAACCGCGCCGCGCCGAGCAGCTTCAGCGACGGCTTGTCGTGGTTGCCATTGCTGTAAGTGTAGGCGGAGCTCCTCGCGTCGTTCGCCGTTGGCGATGGCCACCCAATACAACCGTTGCCGGATGTGCGGAGCGCCGATGCTCGCAGCGCACAGATCTGCCGCTGCGACAGCAAAGTCCAGCGCTTCCAGGTCAGCGCATACAGTGTCGAGCCACGCCCGGCCGTCAGGGCTCGCAACTTGCTCTCCAAAGACGACTGGAGGGCGACACTCGTCAATGAGCCGCCGGAACTCTGGCCAGAGATGCCGTTCATCGGCCGTGCCTTTCCGCCGCCCGGCAGATGAAAAGGGCTGGCACGGGCAGCTTCCGGTCCACACAGGAGCCGTTTGCGGCCAACCAGCCATTCGTAAAGCTAGTTCCCATCCTCCGATTCCTGCGAAGAAGTGGGCACGCGAAGATGTCACGCGCGCCCGGTTGACTGTCCGAATATCCGCGCAGTCCACGTCGGCCTGCGGAAGCGCGCTCTTGAGTTTGCTGCAGCACCATTGGTCAATCTCGTTCAAGTACATGAACTGGACTCACCACGGCCGCTCTAAGAGCGGCTGAAACGGGGGCAGCGCCCGGATCCGCTCCGCCTCATTGAGCTCCACCTGCCGGTGCTCGGGTTTGCGCTGCGCGGCCCAGCTCGCTTGGAAGTTGTACACGCTGACGACCTGATAGATGCACCGGTAGTGTTCGCCCGCCATCTCGAGCAAGGGCCACATGACGGCCTTGTCGATGGCGAGGTAGATCCAGGAGCCGTTCGGGCGAGTCAAGCATCCAGGGATGCCAGAGGCTTCCCAAGAGCTGAGGAGCTTTTTCACGAGCCCTGCTCGAAACGTCTTCAGATGCGTTGCGCGCCAGTCCATGTAGCGCGCGGCGGCCCCCGGCGGATACGGCGCGGCAAACCCGACCTCGCCATCGGAAAACATAAACTGCCCGTACGTGAGCCAGGTGTTCGGGTCGTAGTAGGCATTCGCAATGACCTCGAGCGCCGCGTCGTGCGCGAGCCAGTCATCGCCGTCGAGCCACACGATGACCTCGTCGTCCGGAAGATCTTTCCAGATGGCCCAGCAATTCTCGAGGGCCTCCTGCCGGACTTCGTTGTGGATGACCGTGAGCTGCGGATCGCCTGCGGCCTCGCGGTCAGCGATCGCTCCAGTCTGGTCATCGCTTCGTGCGTCCACGACGATGTGAGTGTAGTTCCTGAAGGTCTGCCGCCGGACGCTCTCGATGCATTTGCCGATCCATCGCTCCGCGTTGAAGACGGTGCTCACGATCGTAAAATGCAGCGGTCGCTCGGTGCTCTTCACGAGCACGCAGAAGTTCTGGCGCCCGAGGTAGTGCTGGGCCTGCTTCATCTCCATGAGCCCGCGGAGCTGAGCCGTCTTGCCCTCATCGAGCACCCAGCCGTGCGCACGAAAGCGCGTGAGCCAGTAGTCCGGGTACTGCAGGTTGATGTGCCCCTCCCACTCTTGTCCGGGGGCAGCGGCTGACCACACGATCACGTCCCGCGCGAGGGAGGCCACGTTGTCGACGATGGCGAGTGAGTGATGCTCGGGGATGTGCTCGGCCGTCTCGGTGCAGATCACGCAGCCCCAGTCGCCCCGGAAACCGCAACCGCCCTCCTTCTTCGTGAGATCGAACTCGTGCACCGTGACCCCCGGCTCCATCATCTCGATCGCAAACGGCGAGAACTCCGCTCCGCTCGTCTGCTCCCACCCGAGCTCCTTCAGCCGCGCCGTCTGGAGCCCGATCCCGCACCCAATGTCGAGGCAGCTTTCCTGCTTTCCGACGACCGCGTGGATGGCGTCGGCGAGCTTTCGATAGTTGTCCCGGCAGCCGCGCATCTGCTCGAAAAAGGCCTGGTCATGAGGGTCTTTGGGGGTATTTTCTGCTTGATCCATCGGCGCGAGACAGTACAGCGCTGTCTCTCAAAAAGAAAGCTCGGTCTCGCTTCACCCCAAAAAGTTGCGAGCAAATGCCTCCCCCGGGTAGGATCTTCGGTATCCCCCATGTCCGACACCCAGCGCGCCGCGGTTGCCTTTCGCACGATCATTGTCGGAGGCGTTGGTTCGCCGTTCGATGTGGTCAACATCAACGACTCCCTCCCCGGCATCAACGTCGCCCAACTCCCCGACGGCGCCGAGGCCTACGTGCTCTCGACCAAGGGCACCTACCGCCTGAACAAACTCTCCACCCAGACCCCGACGAGCGACACCTTCGTCGCGGCGCTCGGGGGCGGCGTCTGGGAAAAGCAGGACTCGGGCGGCGCGTTCGCGTTCACGGTGGGCGGTGCCGAGGTGGTGCTGACGCGGTCCGATGTCGCCAAGGGCCACCCCGAGTATTACCAGGACCTCGCCGCCAGCATTGCCGAGAAGACGCCCGGCGCGTATTTCATCAACCAGTTCGGCAACCCGGACAATCCCGCCGCGCACGAAGCCACCACGGGACCTGAAATCCTGGAGCAGATGGATGGGCGCGTGGACGCAATCGTGTTCGGTTGCGGTTCGTCGGGAACGATGACGGGGTTGTCGCATTACTTCGAGAAACATTCGCCGGCCACCGAATTCATCCTGGCCGATCCGGTCGGCTCGATCCTGGCGCAGTACATCAACGAAGGCACGCTGTCGACGAAGAGCGCATCGTGGATGGTGGAAGGCATCGGCGAGGATTTCCTGCCGACCATCAGCGACTTCTCGCGGGTGAAGAAGGCGTACTCGATCAGCGACAAGGAAAGCTTCCTCACCGCGCGCGAACTCCTGAAGCAGGAAGGCGTGCTGGGCGGTTCGTCCACCGGCACCCTGCTGGCCGCCGCGCTGAAATACTGCCGCGAGCAGACGCAAGCCAAGCGCGTGGTCACGCTGGTGTGCGACACCGGCAACAAATACCTGTCCAAGCTCTACAACGACTACTGGATGCTGGACAACGGCTTCCTCGACCGCCAGCCGACCGGCGACCTGCGCGACCTGATCCTGCGTCCCTACGCACAGCGCGACACCGTGGTCGCGGCGCCAACGGATTTGCTGGTGACGGCGTACAACCGCATGAAGCTGTACGACGTCTCGCAGCTGCCGGTGATGGATGGCGAGAAGATCGCCGGCATCATCGACGAATCGGATTTGCTGCTGCACGTGTACGGCGACGAGAAGCGATTCCTCGAACCGGTTTCGACGGCGATGATCACCGAACTGCAGACGCTTGCCGTCAACTCGCCGATCGAGGATCTGCTGCCGGTGTTCGAACGCGGTCGCGTCGCGATCGTGGTGGACGGCGAAAAATTCCTCGGGCTCATCACCCGCATCGACTTGTTGAACTATCTGCGGCGGCGCGTGGCCTAGTGGAAGTGACGACGTCCATGCACTCTTCGGCCCCGCCGTTGGACCAATTGCCTGCATCCGAAGAAGCCGCGATCTGGGCCTACCGCCTGATCCTGGGCCGCGAGCCGGAGAGCGCAGCGATGG
The DNA here is from genome assembly GCA_040388785.1 of Pseudomonadota bacterium. Classification (GTDB taxonomy): domain Bacteria; phylum Pseudomonadota; class Gammaproteobacteria; order Xanthomonadales; family Rhodanobacteraceae; genus 66-474. The sequence goes on along the minus strand of JAZKBD010000016.1, from coordinate 34,757 downwards.
TGCACGACCATGTGCGCCAAAGTGAGTCACTGCAAGCATTGCGCGAACGATTCCTGGAATGTTCGGAGTTCACCCAGCGCTACCGCACCGTCGAGCGCGAACGCGGACGCAACGTCAGCGTGTTTCCACCTTGTGCCATACAAACACAGGTCGGCGCCGAAACCGGCGCGCGCCTGTTCCAACACGTCGCGCGCAGCTGGAGGCGTTTCGGCAACACCGAGCCGTACTGGTCGGTGATGTCGGAACCGCAGTACCTGATGGAGCACATCGGGCAGTCGCGTGCTGCTTTCCTGGAATCGGGTCGCGAGAACGTGGAGCGGCTGCTCGCCACGTTGCGGCGCAACGGCGTCGCCCCCGATCCACAATGGGAAGTTCTCGAGCTTGGTTGTGGTCTCGGGCGCAACACGCGCTGGCTGACGCCGTTGTTCCGACGGATCTTCGCGGTGGACGTGTCCAGTTCGCACTTGGCTCTCGCGCAAAGCCTGAATGCGGATGCGCCGCAGGCCGGACGCGTCGAGTGGATCGCGCTTGAACACCCGGCCGAAATCGAAGCACTGCCGGCGTGCGATTTGTTCTTCAGCATGATCGTGCTGCAGCACAACCCGCCACCCCTGATCGGGCGATTGCTGGAAGCGGCCGCCGAAAAGTTGCGGCCCGGAGGGTATGCATTTTTCCAGGTACCCACGTACCAGCGCGGCTATTCGTTCGATCCGGAGTCGTATCTTGCACTGCGAGCCGACAAGCCCGACATCGAGATGCACGCTTTTCCCCAGTCCGAAGTGTTCCGCATTTTCCGTGAGCACGGCTGCGTTCCGCTGGAGGTTTTCGAAGATGGCCTGTCGGGTCACCGCGACAACCATCGCTCCAACACGTTCCTGTTCCGCAAGCTCGCCGTCGATGAGGATCCGGTGCAACTGTTGGCGCAATCCGAAGCCTACGCGCGGTCGCTGGAAGCACAAATCGCCCGCATGAATGAAGACGCGCACAGGGAACACCAGGCCGCGCAAGCCGCGCTCGCTGACGCCGCCCGTTACGCTGCTGCGCTCGAAGCCGAACGCGCTGAACTCAAGCGTGCCCTGGTCGGCGAAACGCGCGAAAATCCTCCCCCACCTGATTCGGTTCCCGGGGATCCATGAACTCGACCAAGCCCACCGAGGCGGCCGGCGCCGGCCCTCGCCGCTTTTGTCCAGGACACACGCTGAAGGTACGCACATGAAATCAATCCTGGGATCCTTCGCCCGCGCCATGGGTTCGACCGCCACCGAGGAAGCTCGATCCATTACGCTCGATCCGGTTCAATACCAGCCCGGACTCGTGGTGCCGGACGGATACAGCAAGGAGCGCATCCTCGACGCTTTATGTACCGTCTCGATAGATGGCAGTGCCACTGGCGAGCTTCGGGGTTACGCGACGGCCGATTGCGAGCGTTTTTTGCGGACGCTGGAGCTGGTACCTCACGGAGGCGGCGAGCTGCTCGAGATTGGAGGCAACCCATATTTCACCACGCTGCTTTTGCGCAAGTTCCGCCCCGATTACAAGCTCACCCTTTCGAATTACTTTGGCGGTGATCCGGGCATTGGAAACCAGGAAGTCCATTTCAGTGGATTCGATGGAGCCGAGCAGAGCTGCACGTTTTCCTACCACAGCCTCAACATCGAATCGTGGGCATTTCCATTCGCTGACGAGCAGATGGATCTGGTCGTATTTGGAGAAGTTCTGGAACACATGACGAACGACCCGATCCACGCGATTCGTGAAATTTCGCGCGTGTTGAAAACGGGCGGCATGCTCGTACTGACGACACCGAATGCCGCGCGCCTTGAAAACGTGATCGCATTGCTTGAGGGCAGGAATATGTACGATCCCTATTCCGCTTACGGGCCTTACGGCAGGCACAATCGCGAATACACGCGCGATGAATTGCATCGCTTGATGACGTTCTGTGGCTTTGAATCCGACATCAGTTATACGGCAAACGTCCACCCCGATATTCCCGCAGGCGCTGCGGACAAGGCATCGATCGCAAAAGCGCTGGGTTCCATCAAGAACCGGGAGTGCGATTTGGGGCAGTACCTTTTCACGCGTTGGCGCAAAATCGGTGCGGGTGAAAGCAAGCGGCCATCCTGGCTGTATCGCAGCTATCCGGCAGCAGAGTTGGCCTGACATGGCTGGAAGCAAATTCAGCGGAGATCCGATGAAATCCGAACCCTTGCATCTTTCAACCCGCGTGATCCATGCCGGCCAGTCGCCCGATCCTTCGACTGGCGCGATCATGACGCCAATCTACCAGACCTCCACCTACGTGCAGGCCAGTCCGGGGAAGCATCAGGGTTTCGAGTATTCGCGCACGCAGAATCCCACGCGCTTCGCATGGGAACGCTGCATCGCCGATCTGGAAGGCGGCGTTGCAGGTTTTGCGTTCGCCTCAGGGATGGCTGCGACCGCGACGGTGCTGGAACTGCTCGACTCCGGCAGCCACGTGATCGCGATGGATGACCTCTATGGCGGCAGCTATCGCCTGTTCGAGCGCGTGCGCCGGCGCAGCGCGGGGCTGGATTTCAGCTTCATCGACTTGAACGACGCGGCTGCGCTGAAAGCTGCATTGAAGCCCAACACTCGGATGATCTGGGCCGAGACGCCGACCAATCCGATGCTGAAGCTGGTCGATCTGAAAAAGGTCGCTGCGTTTGCGAAAAAGCATGGGCTATTGCTGGTCGTGGACAACACCTTCTGTTCGCCGATGGTGCAGCGTCCGCTGGAATCCGGCGCCGACATCGTGGTGCATTCGGCTACCAAGTATTTGAATGGCCATTCCGACATGGTCGGCGGCATCGCGGTTGTCTCGGACAAGGAACTTGCCGAGCGGATGGCGTTTCTGCAGAACTCGGTGGGCGCGGTTGCGGGGCCGTTCGATGCGTTCCTGGCATTGCGCGGTGTGAAAACACTGGCGCTGCGCATGCAGGCGCATTGCGCCGGCGCGCTGGAACTCGCGAAGTGGCTGGAAAAACATCCGGCCGTCGAACGCGTGATCTACCCGGGGCTGAAGTCGCATCCGCAGCATGCGCTGGCGCGCCGGCAGATGCATGGCGGCGGCGGCATCGTCACGATCGAAGTGAAAGGCGGCTTGAAGAAGGCGCGCCGGATGCTGGAGCGCTGCCATCTGTTCGCGCTGGCGGAATCGCTTGGCGGCGTCGAAAGCCTGATCGAACACCCGGCCATCATGACCCATGCTTCGGTACCGCCGGCCAACCGCAAGCGGCTCGGCATCAGTGACAGCTTGATCCGGTTGTCGGTGGGCGTCGAGGATGTGCGGGACTTGCGCGCGGAACTTGCGGCTGCGTTGGCTTGACTGGAACGATGATCATGCCGTCGCCTTTTTTCGGAACCAGGCCCCGCCGCGGCGGACGTGCGTGTCGTCCGCATCGCCGGGACACGCCATGGCTGCGCTGACGGCTCCGCGGCGCTCGGCACCGTTCCGTCTGCTGGCGCGGCCGCTCGCATTGGTGTGGCGCCGGCGCGTGCTGCTGCGTCGCATGACGTGGCGCGAAATTTCGTCACGTTATCGCGAATCCGCGCTCGGCACCGTCTGGGCGGTGATCAACCCGCTGCTGATGCTGTCGATCTACACGTTCGTGTTCGGTTTCATGCTGAAGACGCGCTGGCCCGGGCAGGGCGACAACAAACTGTTGTTTGCGATCACCCTGTTCGCCGGCCTGATCGTCAACGCGCTGTTCGCCGAGACGGTGAACCGCAGCACCACCGTCATCACCGAGAACGCCAACTACGTCAAGAAGGTCGTGTTTCCGCTCGAGATGCTGCCGTTGGTGGTGCTCGGGAGCGCATTGTTCCATGCCGCGGTCAGTTTCGGCATTCTGGTCGTTGCCAATGCGCTCGTGGGTACCGGATTCCATTGGACGCTGCTGCTGCTTCCGTTGGTCGTTGCCCCGGTGCTGCTGGCCACGGCCGGCGCCGGATGGATCCTCGCCGCGCTGGGCGTGTTCCTGCGCGACGCCAGCCAGATTGTCGCGTTTATCACCGCATGCCTGATGTTCCTCAGTCCGATCTTCTACCCGCTGACGTCATTCCCCGCCGGTATGCAACATTGGCTGTTCCTCAATCCGCTCACGCTGCCGGTGGTGCAGGTGCGCCAGGTGGTGATCGAAGGAGCGGTGCCGGTGTGGCGTGATCTCGGAATTTCCTATGCAGTCGGTCTGGTGGTGGCGGCGATTGGGCTGTGGTTGTTCGAGCGCACGCGGCAGGGATTCGCCGATGTCGTCTAAAGCCATCATCACTGCCGCGTCCCTGGGCAAGTGTTACCAGATCTATTCGAGTCCCGCGGAACGCCTGAAGCAGATGGTCTATCCGCGCCTGATGCGGGCCGCGGGGCGGCAGGCGGCGCCGCGCTTCCGCGAATTCTGGGCACTGCGTGGCGTCGATTTCGAAGTCAGGCGCGGCGAAACCGTGGGCATCCTCGGACGCAACGGGTCGGGCAAGACCACGTTGCTGCAACTGCTGTGCGGTACCCTGCCGCCCAGTGAAGGCGTGTGTGCCGTGAACGGGCGCGTTGCGGCATTGCTTGAACTCGGGGCGGGCTTCAAGCCGGAATTCACCGGTCGCGAAAACGTGCTCATCAACAGCGCCATCATCGGCATCCCGGAAGCGCAGGCGCGCGCGCGCATGGACGAGGTGATCGCGTTCTCCGAACTTGCCGACGTGATCGACCAGCCGGTCAAGACCTACTCCAGCGGCATGTACGTGCGGCTCGCGTTCTCGGCCGCGATCCACGTCGATCCGGACATCCTGGTCGTCGACGAAGCACTCGCGGTAGGTGACGCACGCTTCCAGGCAAAGTGCTTCCGGCGCATCAACGAGCTGAAGGAAAGGGGCGTTACCATCCTGTTCGTCAGCCATGCGACGGAACAGGTGGCCATGCATTGCACGCGCGCGCTGCTGCTGGATCGTGGGCGCCTGATCGAAGACGGGCACCCGCGCGAAGTCAGCAATCATTATCTCGACCTGCTGTTCGGACAGCGCGGCAAGGAGCGCGCGCAGATCACCGCCCGCAGCGCCGAAGCCAAGCGCAACGCCTTGGCGATGGAAGCGGGGCTGGACGCCGAGGAAGAGACGGCGATGGCGCATGCGCTCCCGGAAGTATCAGCTTTCGTCAATGATCAGGACGGAACGGCGTTCGCAACCCGCGCCAGCTACCACGATGGCGAATACCGCTGGGGCAAGGGCCGCGCCGAGATCGTCGATTACCTGCTGGTCGGCGATACGCGGGTGGATCCGGCCAACCTGTTGTGCGACGAAGACGCCGAGCTGTTCGTGCGCGTGCGCTTCCATGACGCCGTCGCAACGCCGGTCTTCGGGTTCTTCATCAAGAACATCGAGGGATTGATGTTGAGCGGTTGCAATTCCCGCGACGCGAGCAAGGGATTCGGTTCCCGTTATCGCCCGGTCGCGGCCGGGGAAACTGTGGTCTGCTGCTTCCGGTTCCGGCCACGGTTCGAGTCCGGCAATTACCTGTTGTCGGTAGGGATCGCGGAGGACCACGACGGCGAACTCGATCCACTGGACCGGCGCTACGATTCGATCCTGATCAAGATCGAAAATCGCGGTCCATCTTTCGGCATGGTCGACACCGATGCCCAATGTGAACTGATCCAGGCGACGGAGTTCGCTTGATGGCAGCGGGCGCCGCTCGACTGCTGGCCGCGTACGCCGCCTTGCCCGAGCCTTACCAGCCGGCGTGGGGACTGGATGCGAGCCGCAGCATGGCATGTCGCGATTGCGATGACCGGCTCGCGGTGATCCTGCCGCCGCTGGAAGCACTGCCATGCGAGGGAACCCTTCGCATCCTGGACCTCGGTTGCGCGCAGGGCTATTTCACGCTGGCGATCGCGCACGCGCTGGCGCAGCACGGACGCCGTTTCGAGGTCGTCGGCGTGGATTATCTCGAGGACAACGTCCGTTTTTGCGAAGCGCTGGCGGCGCATCACGGCGTCCCTGCGAAGTTCGTGCACGCGCCGGTCGATGCAAGCTTCGTGGACGCCGCGGAAAGCGAAGGCCGGGACGTCACGCTGGCCTTGAACGTGCTGCACCATGTCCAGCGCCAGCAAGGCAACGCGTCGGAGGTGATGGAGGCGATCCGCGCACATTCGCGGGTGGCTTTCTGCGAGCTGGCGCAGCGCGAGGAAGGCCTCGAATGGGTCGGCGAATGGCATGCGGCCGACGATCAACTGCTGGGTGCATACGCATTTCGCCGGCGCCTTGCCCGTTTTCCCACGCATCTGGGCGAGGTGCGTCGGCCACTCTATGTGTGCAGCGATACCCTGGCGTGGGTCGGTGAGCGCTGGTTCGAGTTCGATCGCACGGTCGAACGCTCGCACGCGGGCGTGCCGGACGCATTCGCCGGCCAGCGGCGTTTCCTTTTCGGCCGCACGGAAGTCGTGAAGGCCTATCGTGGCGAAGGCCCTTACGGCGCCTTCAATCGCGCGGAACTGGACGCCGAAGCTTCCGCGCTGACCATCCTGGCGGATGAGCCCGACCGCTATCCGGCAGTGCTGGCGCGTTCCGATGATGGCGACACGGTCTGGTTGGCACGCAACCTGCTGCCGGGGCAACTGCTTTCGAAAAGCATCGAAACGGGTGATCGCATCGACCGCGCGGTGCTGGTGCGGGGATTGCTGGACGAACTTGCGCACCTCGAATCGAGGGGATTTCACCATTGCGACCTGCGTTGCTGGAATGTGCTGGTGAACGCGAACCGCGTACGCCTGATCGATTTCGGCGCGCTGACCGGCGAACCCTCGCCCCTGCACCGCATTGCGCTGGCGGCGGTGCTGTTGGAAATCGCCGAAGCCAAGTTGCGCCACGATCAGCCGTTTTACGCGACCTTGCATCCGCTCTCCGCGTACCCCGCCGCCTGGCGCGCGCTGGAGACGCTGGGAGCCGCGGCGCACCATGACGGCTCGGGACAATCGGGTACGCGGCTGGCACCCGCTGCGGATGTCATGGCGGCGGCGGCGCAGGAGCAGGTCGATGGTTTCCGGCGCCTGCAAGAACACTTGATGGAAGCCGAGCGACGGCTGGCCGCGGCAGCCAGGGAATCCGTCGCTGCGGCGGCCGAACGCGCGGCGCTGGAAAGCGCGCGGCAGACCGCCGAAGCACACGCGATCTCGCTCGGGGAGTCGCTGGCGGAATCGCAGCAGTATGCGGAGTCGCTCCGGCAAGCCCTCGATGAATCGCGTGCGTTTACCGATTCACTGCAGGCCCGCATCGTGCGTGAAGCCGCGGACGCAAGCGGGAAAGCGTGCACAATGCGCAGGCCGCGGCGGCGGCGTACTCGGATTCGTTGAAAGTGGCATTGGATGAATCGCGGGAATTTGCCGCGGCGTTGCAGGCCCGCATCGCGCGCGACGCTGCCGAGGCGCGGAAGGAAAGGGAGATTTTTGCGTCTTCGCAGCGCGAAGCCGAGATGCACGCGCTCTCGCTCGAGAAAGCGCTTGCGGAATCACAAGCCTTTGCCGATTCGCTGCAAGCGCGCATCCTGCGGGAGACCGCCGATGCCCGGGCCGAGCGGGAGGCGATGCAGGTTTCGCAGCGCGATGCTGCCGCGCATGCCGCGGCGCTGGAGCAGGCGCTTGGAAAGTCGCAGGCCTACGTGGATTCACTGAAGGAGGCGTTGGAGGAGTCGCGGCGGTATGCTGAGTCACTGCAGGCGCGGCTTGAGCGGGAAGTCGCCGATGCAAATCGCGAGCGTGCAAAGCTGGTCGCCGACCTTGCCGGATGGCAGGCGCGCCACGTGCGCATGCAGCGCCGTTTCCGTCTGCTGAAATTGCTGTGGCCGCACGAAACCGAAGATCCGAAGGAACCGGAATGACCGACCCCGTCTTTTTCACCATCGTCTCGCGCAATTACCTGGCGTATGCGCTGACGCTGATGCAATCGATAGCGCAGCAATATCCGGACGCGCCGCGCTACCTGTGCCTCGCGGATACGCGCGCGGACGATCCCGCACTGGACAGCGCCCTTTTCGAAACGGTCACCATCGACCAGTTGGCGCTGCCGCATTTCCAGGCGTTCGTGTTCCGCTACGACATCATGGAACTGAACACCGCCGTCAAACCGTACATGTTCGCGTGGTTGCGCGCACGCCATCCACAGGCCGGCCTTGTCTATCTCGATCCCGACATTTTCGTGCTGCGGCGGCTGGACAAGGTGGAACAGGCTTTCGCGCGCGGCGCGCTGGCCGTGCTGACGCCGCACCTCAATGCGCCGATCGATGACGATTGTTTTCCCGACGAATTGACGGTAATGCGCAGCGGCGTCTACAACTGCGGCTTCGTGGCCGTGAACGCCGCGCATCCGCGCGCGGATGCGTTGCTCCATTGGTGGTCGGGCAAGCTCGAATTCGGCTGCTATGTCGACATCGCGGCGGGCCTTTTCACTGACCAGAAATGGGTGGATCTTGTGCCGGGCATGTTCCCCGATGTCGCGATCCTGCGCGACGACGGCTACAACCTCGCCTACTGGAACCTGGCACAGCGGCCTGTGCTGGAAACCCCGGACGGAGATTTCACGGCCAGCGGCGTGCCGTTGGTATTCGCGCATTTTTCGGGCGTGGTGCTGTCGGATCCGAAACGGTTTTCGAAACACCAGAATCGTTTCGACGCGGACAACATCGGCGGCCTGCGCCCGCTGTATGACCGCTACCTGACGTTGCTGCGCGAGAACGACCATCGCAAGCACGCACGCAAACCCTACGCATACGGTGTCTTTGCCGACGGCGAGCCGATCGCGCCTGTACTGCGCCGAGTCTATCGGCGCTTGTTCGACGTATCCCGCGAGCAGCCCGTGCACGACCCGCTGCGCATGGATCGCGAGCTGTTCAATCATCCGTGCGCCGAGCTGCCGCGCGACGATGATCTTCCGATCAGTCGCGTGATGTATGAAACGTGGCAATTGCGTACCGACCTGCAAAATGTGTTCAACCTGCATCATCGCGAAGGCCGCGACGGTTTCATCCGCTGGTATCTCGCGGCCGCAGCGGCAGAGACGGGTATCGCGCCGCGTTATGTCGAACCGGTACGTCGCGCCTTCGTCGAAGCCGAGACCCGGAAGCGCCAGGCTGCGCGAGCCGAAGCTGGCAAAGCATCGACATCCGAGCAACCGCCGCCGCCAGCGGAGCCGGCGCTGCCCGAAGGGCTGCGCTATCGCGCGGGGCAGGTGGTGCTGCGCCTGTTGAATTGGGGCAATCGCAAAGCGCGCCTGCGAAGCTGGTACGTGCGCCTTCCGTTCGGCTGGCGCATGGCCTTGCGCCGCCAAGCCTATGCATCCTGCGGCGTCGCTGCGCCGCAAATGCTGCCGCAGCAGGCGCCGCGCGTGCAGCGTGAACGCGCACGCAGGCCCGCACGCACGGAGTCGCATGGCGTCAACCTGGTCGGCTATGCACTGGGCGAATTCGGCATCGCGGAAAACGTGCGTTCCTACGCACGTGCCCTGGAACAGGCGGGTTACCCGTTCGTGATCCGCAACTTCGACGTGGGCGTCGCATCGCGCCAGCAGGATCATTCGATGGAGCGCCACTTCGCCGACGCGATGCGCCATGACACCAGCGTCTTCTTCATCAACGCCGACCAGATGCAGGTGGCGCGCGATGCATTGGGCGGCGCGGCGTTTGCGGGGCGGCGCAACATCGGTTATTGGGTGTGGGAGCTGGAAAAATTTCCCGACGCCTGGCGCCGCGCGTTCGATCTGGTGGACGAGGTGTGGGCGCCGACCGACTACGTGCGCCGCGCGATCGCTGCCTGCACCAACAAACCGGTCCTGCGGATGCCGAAGGCGATCGAGTTCGATCCGCCTGCGGGCATGGACCGCACGCACTTTGGCCTGGATGCCGACGCCTTCACCTTCCTCTACAGCTGCGATTTCAACAGTTTTGCTTCGCGCAAGAATCCGGAGGCTGCGATTGCCGCGTTCCGGCAGGCTTTCGCCGATGGAACGCGCGACGTGCGCCTGCTGGTGAAGTCCACCAACGGCGCGCGTTTCCCGGAACGGCTGCAGGCGCTCGCCACCAGCGTCGCCGATGATCCGCGCATCGAGGTGCGCGACGGCTTCATCGCACGCGAGGAAATGTTCGGGTTGCAGAACGCCGTGGATTGCTATGTCTCGCTGCATCGCGCCGAGGGCTTTGGACTCGGCATGGCCGAATGCATGTATGTCGGCAAACCGGTCATTGCCACCGGCTATTCCGGCAATCTCGATTTCATGAACCGCGACAACAGCCTGCTCGTGGACCATCGGATGGTGCCGTTGCAAGAAGGCGACTACCCATTCTGGCAAGGCCAGCAATGGGCCGATCCCGACGTCGCGCATGCCGCGAAGCTGATGCGGCAGGTCCATGACGACCGCGAATTCGCGCAGCGCATCGGCGCCACCGCGGCAGCGAGCCTGCGCCACAGCAATTCACGCACGGTCTGCGCCGGGGCAATGCTTCGGCGCTTGCACCAGATCGACCAGCAAACGTCGGCAGCCTGACGGCGAGTGCTCATTCCGATCCACCGCGCCGCACGGAAAGCACGCAGGTAGCGCGAAGACGGCATTGCTACGCACCGAAATGGAGCGCGAGTTTCAAGGCTGCTTCTCGGCGGCATTCCAGCGGCCATTTTTTTCCACGAAATGGATCTTGATTGCAGGATGCGGAGAGCCTGCGCAGCTCGCCGGGAACGTGAGCATCCAGCCGCTGGTTTTGGCGTGTGGCGTTTTGAAGAAAGCCGCGATGTCGGGCCGCGGCATGCCGCTCAACGCTGTTTCACTGCATCTGCCCAGTTGCCCATAGACATCCGGAATGGGGATGTCACGGCGGGTATCGAATGCCCAGCCTTGGACGACCCAGTTGCCGTCAGGATTCCGGATCATCTGGTTGATAATGAAGCGGATGTCTTCATCGCGATTGTTTTCCGCAAGCGATGGGTATGGCTTCACTGGAGAAACGCGTCCGAACGGCCCAATCCGCAGCTCGCGCATGGTCTTCAAACCTTGGGCCACCAGCTCCGGGTCCGTTGCGGCGCGATAAAGGAACATGCCGGGGGTCAGCATCCACGGCGTTTGTTGCCAGGCGCGGTCCAATGCGGCGAGCTGCGGCTGGTTCGGGCGCGACTGATATCTGTAGTAGTGAATATCGTTCCAGATTGCGCTGGCGATGAACGCACACAGGACGAGTTTGACGACTGGGGGCCAAACGCCCTGCCGGACTGTTGACACATGGCCTGCCGCAGGATTGGGACCAGGTGTGGCAAGGCATTCCGAGAATGCGAGCAATGCCACGGGCAGCAGGCACAGGAACGGAACGTAACGCAGATGAAGGGGCTCCGTTCCATTGACGGTGCGGGCGGTTTCGATCAGTGCGGTCAGTACTGTGCTGTATACAACCATGTAAGCCAGTGCGGGGAGCGCCGGCAGCGACGCGAATTGGCGCCAATTCGTCCTGATAATGCTTACGAGAAAGACGATCAGCGCACCTGCGAGTGCCAGCGCTCCGATCCAGCGATCGCCGAGCATCAGGGCATGTATGTGGCCGAACAGGGTGAGCGCTCCCGGCTCAAGCAGTTTGTGCATCACTGCACCCGGGCCAACATCCCGATCATCTGCCATCCATCTCCAGTACCAGAGGAGTGCCGCCACCCAGCCGATCCACACAAGTGCTTGCGCAAGCCCGCGCTGAACGGGAGCACGCCGCCCTTGCCATGTTTGCATGAGCAACACGATCAACACGGCCGGCAGCACCGCCAGGCAATAGCCACCCGAATTCAGGCCGAGGAAAGCAAGCAGGGCGCAGGCAAGCAATCCTTTCCACGATGACGTTGCTAGTACGCAGGCTCCAGCCGCTATGGACAGCAGCAGACTGAGAGTCATCACCGTGTTCCAGCCGTCCAGCCAGATTTCGGCGACGCGCAGGGAAAGAAAAGTCAGGCCCAGGAATACCCGCGCCAACACGGCTTCGCGAGGAACGTAGTACCTGAGCAGAAGGAACAGTGCCGCGATGGCGAAGATCGCGCTGACAAGTATGTCCACGCGCTGGTCATATCCCGAGAGGTGGTCCAGCATCAGGTTCAAGAAGTTGGGAATTGCCGAAATGTGGCCCCATCGGTTGATAAACAGATCGGAGAACCAGGCTCCGTGCTCATTGAAGTCACGCCAGACTGGAATGAAGTACCAGGTTTCCCAGATGGGAAAACTCCGCGCGTATGCCAAAACGAACGCAAGCAAAGCGGCCGAAGGGAGCGCGAATGCGGCAATGCCGAAGCGATTCGAAAAACTATTTGGGGTCAGCTTCGGCACGATCTTCTCTTCGCGGGCTTTGTAAGTGCTGCCAGACAGGCGTGATCATCAATGTGCCGCAGCTTCACGATCGAACTGCAAATTGCGTATCCATGACCAGTCGCAGGCACCGCTGCTGCCGGGAGGTCCATTGGTGAGCGAGACGGTCACTGTTTGCCCCGTGCCTATCCTCAACCGGTGCGAGAAATCCGCCGCATAGCGGTGTTGAGGATCCTTGTAGGGGTTCAGATAGGCCGCTGCGGAGGAATCCGCGGGTTCACCCTGGATGCCCAGCTGAATGCCGATGCCGTCGGGGTTCGCCCTGAGGCAGCCCGGATCAGTCAACGCGTTCGGCATCAATCCGAACTTGGCGGAGACATCGTACGTGCCCGGTGGCAAATGGAACGTCAGGGATCCTGGGGCGGGCAGGAACATCACGCTCTCCGAGCCAACCATGAAAATCCTGGTATCTGCGGGAACCGAGGCCGGCAACTGGTTGAAGCCGGGATAGCGGGCAGCGTAGAGGGCAAGCGTCCGCGCGCCTTTTCTCGGCAGCCTGACTGGATAAAGCCGCAAGGAACCAGCCAGCTTGAACTCCGGTTTGCCATGGAAGTGATGTTGGACAAGCCGCACTGCGGTCACTTCGCGTCCATCACTGCCGTCGAGCCAGTCGAGGTATTGGCCGTTGTCGGCGATTGCAGGGCTCAGCAGGAATCCCGACGTTGCGTTCGCGCGCACCACGGTATAGCGGTGAACGGTTCCATCCTTCATGCGTACTTCGATGTGAAGCTTTGATTCACGAAAGATCATGGTGCGCAACTTGCCGGCCAGTGTCAGCTGTACGTCGAACTTCGCAAGCCATGCATCAGTGGGTGAAGGTGGAATCCTGGCAAAGGATCCGAATTTCAAGTCGACGGTATATGGCTCGCCGGAGGCCAGCACAGCATTCGTGGTGTCGACGGTGCCACGCCGGAACAACAGAAATGCTCCATCCGATAAGAGAGGACGGTAGGTTTGGAGTACCCGCATGAGTGCAAGCGAGTCATCGCTGGTTGGGTAATGATCGTCGATCGCGCTCCACTGGAGCATGACCCACTCAGGCGCACGCGCGCTTTCGAAGAAGGCTTCGTTGAGCCGCGCGAGCTTGCCGGAATAAGCAGAGTAACTTTGGAAAACTGGGCGCGGGGTGTAATTGAGATCATTGGCCAGCAGGACGCTTTGGGAATCCATCAAGACATCTACGGAAGCATTGCCGACAGTGCGCGCGATTTTCGGTAAAGCAAGCTGCTTCCGGTCGGCGGTCCATTGTTTGATTCGTTGGCGATAGGCAGCGCCAGGATTCAGAATTTGGCCGACCGTTTGTGTCGCGTAAACGAACGAGTAGTTGCCGCTGTATATCTGCTGCAGCGTGTAAGGGGGATACAAGCCACTGAGCCACTCCGGTGTCAACGCCAAGAGTGCCAGGAAAAATGCCATCGCGGTCTGGCGCGGACCATGCGACGGCAGCCGTTGATAAAGTCTGCCGATCAGCAACGGTGCGCACCATGCGGAGATCGACCAGACAAATCCCAGATGCCCGCCGTCCGCGCGCGTGGCGCCGGCACGATAGGCCAGAGCAAGCGTGAGGGCAAACATGATGCACACCGCGACGCGCCGCGCCGAACGGCGTTCGAGCCATGCCAGCATCGCCGTGCAAGCAATACCGAACAGGGTCGCACCCAATGCAACGTGGTCGGCCAACCATTCGGTGGGATTGGCTTGCATCGCAGCGCCGTACTGCACCGCCAGCTCCCACGATGTGGATACAAAGCTCGGGAGATCTGCCAAATGCTGCCGGCAGGCCAGCCACGTGAATACGGGCGCGAGAAAGCTGGCTACGAGAAATATCGCCACGAGCGAACGCGACCGCCACAGAATGAACGTGCCCAACGGCAGCCACGCGAGCCACAGGGGAAAGACGCTGAACTTGATCAGGGGCAGCAAGGATACGTATGCCGCGAGCGCCGCCACCGCGAGATGCGCGCGCAAGCCGGGCGGCGCGTCCCGGCGCGCCACGTGTTCCAGCGGCAGTATTGCCAATGGGTAGACGATGATCAGTGCGGCCGAGGTGGACCAGTTCCAGCCCATCACGATGGTCGCGATCAGGAAACCGAGTCCGGAAACGAGCGGCAGGCGTCGCAGGTTCACGAACACGAGGCAGGCCGTTGCTGCCGCGAACAGATGTTGCAGGATCAATGTGGGCCAGTAGGTGGCGGGATCGAATGGAATGTCCGGAGAGAGAAACCCGAGAGGACCATAGGTGAAGACCAGTTCCTTGCCCCACTGCACGCCGTGGACGATGCCCCAATTCAGGACTTCTCCCCAACCCGCGTCGAGCGTATCGCCGAAACCGTTACCGATCTTGACCTGCAGGAGGATCACCAGGATGCCGCAAGCGACGGCGACACACGTCGTGATCGCATTGGGCGTCTGGCGCGTTCTGTCTCTCATCATGGCAACGGGATTGGTCAATGGGATGCCGCGCGGATCAGCGGAAAGTGAGGTGCTTGTGCCCAAGGAAGCTGGTCAGCACCGGTGCGCCGACGCCCACCACGTGGGCGATGGTATCGGCGTGCCAATGGAACCCGATGACCGGAAACACGACGCGTGCCAGAAGCAGGCTCACGACCAATGTCTGCGCCACGGCCGCCAAGTTGACCACCACGAACCAGAATGCCTGGTGATGGAGCGGGTTCCCGGGTTCGCGGAATACAAAAAGGCGGTTCAGCACGAACGCGACGCACAGCCCGACGCAGAAGGCGAGCAGGATCGCGGGTATGTAGCCCGTCCACTGATTGAACAGGATTCGCGAGCCGATATTCGCGATCGCCGCGATTCCACTGACGAACAGGAATGCGACAAACCGACGTGAGGGTTTCATGTTGCGGCGCGCGCCTTGCCGGCAACCACGAGGGTCTGCTTGCCGAGAATCCGCCACATGGGCGGAAAGCGCAGATAAAGCGACACCAGCCATGGCGCCTGCGGCAGCCTGCTCTTGGTCGTGTAGGGCAGGAATCGGGGGATCACCACGTCAGGCGCGAAACCCGCGAGCTGCAATCCTTCGACCAGGCTGCGATCGCTCAGCGCGGTGTGGTGATCGAAGAAATCCCAGTATTCCGCGTACAGGAATCGGATATTGGGTTGCAGCACGATGATGCGGCCCGACGGCTTCAGGATCCGGTGTGCTTCGCGGAATGTGTCGAGCACCATCTGCTTCGATGGCAGGTGCTCGAGGAAGTTGCTCATGAAAACGGCGTCCGCGGTGCCGGACGGAAGGTTGGCGATTCCGGTGCACGATTCGTTCAAGACCTGCACGCCGGCATTCGCGAATCGCGCGACCTCGGGGTTGAGGTCCACGGCGATCTTGCGTGCCGCATCGATGTTGTTGATGAATTCGCAATAGCCCGCGCCGATGTCCACCACGGTGTCGGTTGGTTTGACGTAGCGGCTGAAGAATCGGCGGCACAGGACGCGCCAGATGGCGTGTTTGTTGGCCAGTTCTTCTTCGGGAAACCGGTGCCGGTACAACGATTCGAGTTCTTCGCGCGTTTCAGACAAGGGAAGGCTCCTGCAAGGCCTGGCGCACCAGTTCGGTCGCCACGTTCACGCTCTCGTTGATCGAGCGGTCCTCGGGGTAGTAGTACGCGGTGTCTGCCATGAACAGGCCCGCGATCGGTGTGCGCATCGGCGGCAGCATGTCGTAAAAGCCGGGCGGGCAGATGGTCTGGGCGAAATCGTAACGATGGCAGTGGCTCGCCAGCACCCATTCGCGCCGGAAATCGGGATTGATCCTGCCGAGATAGCTGATGGTTTCCTCGATGAATGCCGCGTTCGGCCGCGACCATTTCGGATGCGTCTTGGGCATGTAGAAGGGCGCGTACACAACGCTTTTCCCGCCGCTCGGATTGAGGTTGGAATATTCGATGAGACCCGGGATGCCCATGCCGGGATCGTTGATGTTGGTCCAGAAATTGCGGCTGAGCGGTCGCGCGAGCTTCAGGATCACGCATGCCACCGGGATGTTCCTGATTGCCTCGATCCGTGCCGCGAATTCGCGTGGAAGATCCGGGACCAGTTTGGGCACATACTGGATAGGTGCGGTCGAGATGACCGCATCGCAGTGCAACTCCGCGCCATTCACCACGATGCCGGCCACGCGTCCGTCGCGGACCACCACGCGCTCGATGCCGGACTTCAGGTGAATGCGGCCGCCGCGACCGGTGATGAAGCGTTCCATCGCATCCAGCAGCGTGGCCGAGCCGCCTTCGATGTAGCCGAGGCTTTCGTGCATCAGGCTGCGCCGCGAATTGCCCATCCGCTGGATGCGCGCGCCGATCCACGCGGCGGAGATCTTGTTCGCGTACTCGTACAATTTCAGCTCGAACAGGCTTTTCCAGAGCACGTCGTACGTGCGATCGCCCACCCATTTATGTACCCACTGCTTGGCCAACAGCTTGTCGTACGGACGCCAATCCTTGACGGATTTCGCTCGCAGCGCATGCAGCCCGTAGCGGAACTTCCCGACGAGGCCGAGGCCGCGGAATTTCAGCAGCGCGACCGGATTGCCCCAATCCTGCAGCTTGCCGCCGTAGAAATAACCCATGTGCGTATCGACCCAGCGCAGCGCGTGAGAAAGACCCAACTCGTCAAGCAGGCGAAAAAAGGCGAAATCCGTCTTGCACAGGAAGTGGTAATACCGCTCGATCTGCAGCCCATCGAAATCGAAACTCGCCGACATGCCGCCGATGCGATCGTCGCGCTCGTAAAGGTCGACCTCATGGCCGGCCTTGAGCAATTCCATCGCCGCCATCAGCCCCATGGGGCCTGCGCCGAGTACGACGAAATGTCTTCTTGTTTCGCTCATGGCTTGTCCACCGGCTGTGCCCGCACGGCCAGTCGTACCCCGGTATCGCAGGCGCGTGCACCCTCCGTCACGAACAATACGGAGTAGTGACCTGGCGGCGGCGCATTGTCGCTGATTGCGACAACGCCGTGTTCCTCGAATCCGGTTACTGCATCGACTGCATAACTTCGGTCGCCGCGCAGTTGCACCTGTACATGGCCGGAGTGCTGCGGTCCTTCCGTGCCGGTCAGGATCAGCGAATCACCCACGGTCAGCTCGACCTCTTTCCGGGAGGCGTGATCGTCAACGAAACCGACTCGGCAGGACAGGCTGGAATCGATGTCAACCATATGCCGGACGAGGCGCAGGGACGTGGCTTGCCATCGCCAAGAGCGCCCGGTCGTTTGTTGAAGCCATTCGGCGCCGCGCGACAACGGTGCGGCGGCATTACGAAGATTGAACGGCGACGGCAGCAGCGCGAGCACCTCAGGCTCGGCAAGCCACGCCCCCAATTGCCGTGGATCATGGTAGGGAATTTGCAGGCGATCCGGCGCGCGCAACGCAGCGGCATCATGCGTGCGCTCAAACAAGAGCACGCGCAGCGTCTCCACGCGTGAAAATGCGTAACGATTCACCATCGCCCGGGTGTCGCGCCCGGTCCTCGTCACGAGGGCCGCGACAGCGTATGCGGCGAATATCACCGCAATCCCGACCTTCCAGGAAGCGGCCTTGCCCTGCGCCAGTTCGCAGGCCAGTATCGCATTGGCGAGCAAGCCGAAAACCAGGACCACCGCATAGCGCGTCGCCAGTGTGTCACGAGCGACGGCGATGGAGCAGACGGCAAGCAGTGACCACGCGGCAAGCGCCAGCGGGAAAGCGGCACCCGGTCTCTCCAGCAACCGTTTTCGCACTACGGGAAATGTGGCGACGAGCGGCAACCACGGAATCAGGAACAGCAGACCGTCCGGACGCAACGCGGGCCAACCCAGCACGAGCCGAAGCACTGCCGCGTGCGCGGCCCAATCCGAATGTACCGCGCACGATTCACAGTGGGTTTGCATCGCGACGCCAAAAACGACAATTGCCGCAAACGGCAATGCGGCCCATGGAAAGCGATGGACGGGCGAACGCAGACTGCGCCAGATCGCCAGCGCGCACGCGATCACCGCCGTCAACAGCCCCGTGGCCATCGTGAACAGGGACGCAAGCGCCAGGATGCACGCCGGCAACCAATCGCGCCAGGTGAAACGTTCGCGCGTCAGAAGCCCGAAAACCAGCAGCGTGGCGATACCGGTGAAATAAAAGGAACTCTGGAAGCCGACCAGGAAATTCTCCCAGTCGATTGGCAGGCACAAGACCAGCGCCAATAGCGCCGGCACCATGACCTTCGCCAAGTTGCTGCTGGTGCGGTGATGCAACAGCCAAGTGAAAACCGCGTACATCGCGACCACCAGCACGACATTCGCATAGCATTCGACGCGATTGTCGAACACGCGCGCATTGCCCTGCCACAGCATCAGTGAAAGCAGTCGCGTGAACAGGATGCGGTGCTCGTTGTGTGGTGCAACCAGCACTCCCCAGTCGAAATGATGCTGCTCAATCGGCTTGAAGAGCTGGCCGATCTCGGCGTTCCACTGGTCCCAGAACGGAAGCGCTGCGGCGTATCGCGATACGTACAACACGCGGGACACCACCACTGCAACGCCGCAAGCAAGCTGCACCGGGATGTGTGAGAGCCGGATGGCAGAGCCGCGTTGGTCGATTGCGGCGGGGTTTGGAAGGGGCGACATCGATCAACGCTTCAGGACGATTCTGCTGTAGCGCGGATCGCAGTAGCTCTCGCGTATCGCGTCATCGAACGGAGTTTGCGTGACGCCGAAAGTCGCAGTCGTATCCACGCCGCGGAAGTCATCGCCGGCGGTGAGGGCTTCCAGTTGATCGGCCGTAAAGGGCGGCTTGCGGCTGAACAGCGCGTACAGTTTCAACAGGAAAAGAAACACGCCGTACGGGATATGCACAATCCGGGTGCGCAATCCCTTCATGCGCTTGATCGTCCGGATGATGTCCACGTAATCGATGCGGGTGTCGCCGACGATGTCGAAAATGGCGCCATCCGGTTCGCGTTCGAGGCAGGCGATGATGCAACGGCAGAAGTCGCGCTCATACAGCGGTTGCCGCATGTATTTTCCGTCACCGGGGATCGGGAAGACCGGCGACTTCTCCATGAACCGCGACAACCAGCCCAAGTGTTTGGGATCGAACCAGCCGAACATCAGGGTGGGACGCAGCACGCAATGTCGGACGCCGCTTTCGATAACCAGCTTTTCCTGGGCCTTCTTGGTATGGGTGTAATCGTCGTCGGCGAAGGAGTTGACCACCGATGAGCTAACGTGCACCAGATAAGGCACCGCGTAGGTATGCATGGCGTCGAGCACGTGCCGGGTAGCTTCGATGTTGTTGCGGACGAAGGGCTCGGCATGCTTGCCGGTGATCTGAGCATGCAACTGGATCACGCACGCGGCACCTGCCAACTCGCCAATCCAGTCACCGGGTTCGGCCAGATCAGCGAGCACGCTGCGTATTTCCGGGTGCAGCCGACGCAGGACACCAAGGTTGTACTCGTGCTTGTCGATGGCCACGATGTTGGCGTAGCCGCGGGCCAGCAATTCCACCACGAGGTTCTGGCCCACCAGTCCGGCTGCGCCGGTCACCACGAGCTTGGCGTTCTTGTCGATCATTGCGTCCCCGGCATCACAATTTGATGCGCTGGAACACGAATTCGGGCACGCAACGGATCACGGCCATGATGGGGCGCCAAAACCATGGCAGGTAAACCACGGCGCGGTGCTTGTCGATCGCGCGAACGATGCCGCGCGCGATGCGTTCCGGCGTCGCCCACAGCAAGCCCTTCCTGAACGCCATGGTCATCGGGGTGTCGACGAAACCCGGCTTGAGGGTAACGACGCTGACGCCGCGTTCGTGCAGACGTTGGCGCAGTCCGGAAAGGTACGTACTCACCGCGGCCTTGGCCGAACCGTACAGGTAATTGCTCGCGCGTCCGCGATCTCCGGCCACCGACGAGATCACCGCCAGCGTGCCGTGGCCTTGCTCCGCCAGCTTTTGCGCGAGCAGTCCGGCAAGTGCAATGGTGGCCGTTCCGTTCACGGCGAATTCGCGCAACGCGTAGTTTTCGTCCGTCTCGCAGCGCGCCTGCTCGGGCAGCGTGCCATGCGCGATGAGCACGGTGTCGATGCGGCCGAGCGTCGCCCATGCAAGTTCCGCCGCGCGTGCGTGCGCCGCGAAATCGGCGACGTCCAGCAAGGCCGGGTGGGCAGCGGCCGCGCCACGCACCCGCAAATCCGCGGCGATGGCTTCGACGCGCACCATGTCGCGCGCCAGCAGGTACAACGTGCAGCCGCGCATGGCCCACAGGCGCAGCGTCGCTTCCGCGATGGCGGAAGTCGCACCGACGACCAGGATATGTTGCTCGCTCATTGGCTCACTCGCCGCCAGAACCCCGACGAGAACGCCGGATCGATGAATGCTTCGAATTGCCGCCACGCGGGGAAATACTGGTGGAAGCGTTCCCCTGACATCCGCGCATCCTTGGCCGGATAGATCGCGCCGCCGGCTCCGGCCACGACATCATCCAGCCGATCCAGCAACGCGAACGTGCGTCGCCCCCGATTCGCGAAATCCAGTGCAAGCGTGGTGCCCGGCCGCGGAAAGGATAACAGGCCACGCGATGGCATCTCGCCGAATTGCTTGAGCACCGCGAGGAAAGAACCCGTCCCGCTGGCGGCGATGCGTTCCAGCAATTCACGCATGCCATCCAGCGCGGTGGCGGGCGGCAACACGCACTGGTACTGGAGAAAGCCGCGCGGGCCGTACATGCGGTTCCACTCCTGGATGTGATCGAGCGGAAACAGCCACGGAAGGTAGTGCCGCGATGCGCGCAGCACGGCCTTGGGCGCGCGGTGGAAGTACAGCGCGTTGAAGCCGCGCAGACTGGCGCCATTGACCAGAGAAAAAGGCGGCGTGAAGGGTATGCGCAGCCGGACATGGTGCGGTGCATGCGCGCCGGCCGGTTGCGCGGCGTGATTGCCGCGCGAAAAGACGCCGCGCCCCAGTGCGGCGCCGCGGGCCGTGCAGTCCACCCAGGCGACCGTGTATTCGTGATCGCGGGCGGAGTGCGTCGACAATTCAAAAAAATCCGCGAGCCGGTCGAAGCGGAGCGTTTCGGTATCGAACCACGCGCCCGGTACGCGCCGCAGTTGCAGTTCTGCCCAGGTGACGAGTCCCGTCAAGCCGAGTCCGCCGAGGGTGGCGGCAAACCAGTCCGCGTTTTCGGTGTTCGTGCAGACGATCCGACGGCCGTCGCTGCGCAGCAGCTCGAAGGCGCGAACATGGCAACCGAAACTGCCCGCGACATGGTGGTTCTTGCCATGGATGTCATTGGCGATCGCGCCGCCGACGGTGACGAAGCGGGTGCCGGGAACGACCGGCAGGAACCAGCCGCGTGACACGCAGAAGTCCAGAATCGTGCCGAGCAGCATGCCGCCCTCGCAGCGCAGCACGCCGGTCGCCGGATCGAATGCGATGAAGCGGTCCAGGCCGCGCGCATCCAGCAGCGTGCCTCCGTCATCCAGACAGACGTCGCCATAGCTGCGGCCGTTGCCGCGCGGCAAGGCGTGGCTTTCGAGCGCGGGCAGCGGCGCGAGGCGATCACGCAGGCGGATCACCTGCTGCGTTGCGCGCGGATAGCGCCCCCAGGATTGCAGCGTGTCGCTCACCGGATCGCCAGCAATACCACGATCGCGGCGAGCACCAGCAACACCATGCTGACCTTGTCGCGCGCCGCGAAGACCACCGGATCATCGTGCATTTTTCCGCGATGGGCGATGATCCATGTGCGGCTGATCCAGTACAAAAGCAGTGGACACAGCAGCCACAGGAAATAGGGCCGGCGATACAGTTCGGCGCTGGCCGTGCTGTTGATGTACAAGGCCAGCACCAGCACGCTGAGGTAACCGCTCGCGCCGCCCAGCGATGCCAGCAACTCGTAGTCGCCGGCCACGTAGCCGCGGCCGGGGGCCGTGCCGGACGCGACCTGCCGCTGTGCTCCCAATTCCGTGTAGCGCTTCACCAGCGCAAGGCTGAGGAACAGGAACATGGCAAACGCCAGCAGCCAGAACGAGAATTGCACATGGATGGCGACGGTGCCGGCCACGATCCGAACGGTGTAGAGCGTCGCGAGCACCAGCACGTCCAGCATCGCGATTTGCTTGAGGCGCAGTGAATAGGCGAGCGTGAGGACGTAATAGCCGAGCAGCACCAGCGCAAAGCGGGGCGCCAGCGCGCTGGCCGCGGCGAACGCAGCCAGCGTCAGCAGCGCCGCAAGCGCAAATCCGCCGGTGAGTGGCAGGTTTCCCGCAGCGAACGGCCGGTTCCGCTTGCGCGGATGCCGGCGGTCCGCCTCGAGATCGAACAAGTCATTCAGGACGTACACGCCGGACGCACACACTCCGAAAATCACGAACGCCGCGCCCGCGCGCGCGGCGGCCACCGGATCGGTCACCAGATGCGCAGCGATCAGCGGCACGAACACCAGGACGTTCTTCAGCCATTGATGGAGACGCAACGCCTGCAACCAGGTGCGCAAGCCGCGGTGCTCCCGCGAAAGCACGTCGACTGCTCCGCACACAGCGGCGGCCCGTGCGGCGATACCGGCGCCGGCATTGGCCACGATGGCGCGGCGGGCATGCCGCCAGATCGCGAGGTCGCGCCGCTCGTTGCCGACGTAGTCGAAACCGCGTTCGCCGAATCGTTCGACCAGCGCATCCGCCTTGTTGCGTCCGGACAGGTTGGCCGCGCCATCAGTGGACATCACCTCGCTGAAGCCGCCGACATGGTTCGCCACCGCCTCGGCGATGGCGCGGTCGGCGGCGGTGCACAGCACGACCGGCCTGCGCGGACTCTCGGCTTGCACCAGTTCGCAGACGCGCTCGTCGTAAGGCAGCGTCGTCGCGTCGGGAAGAGCCCGCCTGGCGACTTCGTGTTTCAGATGGCCGCGTCCGCGCAACAGCCAGAGCGGCAGGGCGAACGCATACAACGGATTTCGTTTCAGCAACGCCAGAACCGATTCGACCAACATGTCGCTGCGGACCAGCGTGCCGTCCAGGTCCACGCACAGTGGAACCCCTTCGGAAACGCTGGATGTCACGGTTCCATCATTCATGCAACGGGCACGGTCCAGTCAGTCGGCGCAGTGTAATTGGAAAGGTCGCGGCCACGCCGGCCGGTGCATGCGGTGTTCTGGGGCGTGTTGCACCATCGGTCCGGGCTCACGGAACATGGCGGCTATACTCCGATGAGACTGCGGAAGCGTAGGCAGCGCGAGATCGTAGCCGCGCTCGCTCGTGCAGGAATCCAGGCAGGGACCTCAAACAGGTGCGCGTCGCTCGGCCGGGGATGCGCGTTCCCGGCAGCGTTCGCATGGCCGGCGTGCCATGGTCGCATGACCCTGAGGCGCAGGGAGGCAAAGAACTGATGATTGACCAAGCCCGAACGAGTGCGTCGATCCTGATCGGGACCGCCATTCTGCTGCTGGCGCTTCCGGCGCTGGCCGTCCACGCCTGGATGGCCGCGACGTTTCCGTCCTACCTGCACGGCAGCTTCGGTCAGGATCTGGTGTTCGTGTTTGCATGGTGCGGGCTGCTGGTGCTCGCGGTGCGCTGGCGGCTGCTGCGCATCATGTCGATAACGTCGCATTGATCGCCTACCTCGCGTGGCCGTTCCTGGTGCTGGGTGAGGCCGCGTCGTACTACCTGCAGGCTGACATTCAACGCACGCTTCTTCGCACATTTGAATCCGGCCAACCTGGGCGCGGGGCTGGATGCCTTTCCGGTCATGATCGGCGGCGGCATCGCGGTATTCGGCGTGATGCTGGTCGTATGCGCGGGGATGCTGGGATTGCTGTGGCGAAACGGGCGTTCATGGCAGGTGGTGACCGCAGTGCGCCGGGCGCTGCCGGTAGCGGATTGGTGGACGATGCGGTGACCGATGCCGTGCTGCGCAAGGCATTGTGGTCGCGCGAGAACGAATTCGAACTGTGCAAGAAGGACACGCTGGTTCGCCGCACGGAGGATGGCGATTTCGACGTGGGCGGGCGCGAATTGGGAATGTCGCTGCAGGGCCGGGCCGCCGTGGGCGTGTACGGCGGCCAGTCGCTGGATTTCTTCATCGACAATGCCAATGCCAAGCTGGTCATCGTGGACAGCGACCAGCAAGCCGCCGCGCTGGCCGCGCGCGGCGATGCCAGCGTCCTCAGCATCTCCAGATCCCGCGACGGCGAAGCTCCACGCGAGCTGTTCTCGGTGGATTGGCTGGGACACCACGGCGCGCGTGCGCACATCGCCGACGTGCCGAGCCTGACCGGGCTTGCGATCACGGCCGCGCACTACGGGGACTTGATCGCCAGGGCAGACCGCGCACCGAGGGGTGCTTCGCTCGACCTGAGCCGCGCTTTCCAGGTCGCCACGGCGCCGCCCCCGGAGTGGCCGGATTCCGGTATCGATTTCACCACGCCCGACGCGGCCACCTACGGCACCGGTTATGGCTGGCTGCCGCCCGTCGGCTGGGGCAGTTGGACCATCGGCCCTGGCGCGGTCATGGAGTTCCGCGTTCCGGAAAAGCTGTGCCACTCGGGTGCGATCTTGAAGATGCGCGTGGATCCCTACCTGCCGCCTTCGCGCGCCGACCTCGAGACGTGCGTATGGGTGAACGGCAAGTTGGCGACGACCTGGCATTTCAACGCGGACGGCAAGTTTTCCTCCAACACCGTCGGCGATTCGGACAAGCATCGCGTCATGGAAGTCGGGGCGCCGCTCGATACCGGCGCAACCTGCGATGCGCGGGTTGAGCTGCGCTTCGCGCCCCCCGGTGCTCCCAGCCGCCCTATTCCAAAGCCGAAGACCCGCGGCCGCTCCAACTGCTGGTGCAGGGAGCAAGCGTCGTGTCTGCGCAATCGCCGTAACCCGCTGCATGCTGGACGCGTTCAGCAAGTGCCGCGAGAATGGCGGCTTCGTGCGCCCCGCGGCTCCCCCTTTCCGGTTTCCTTGCGATGAAGATCATGTTGCTGGCGATCTGGCACTATCGCCATTTCATCCTCACCTCCATCCGCAACGACCTGCGCACCCGGTTTGCACGCAGCAAGCTGGGGGCCACGTGGGCGATCCTGCAACCGCTGGCGCAGGGCGCGATTTATGCGCTGGTGCTGGGGCGCATCCTGGGCAGCAAGCTGCCTGATACCAACAACAAGTATGCCTATGTGGTTTACCTGCTGGGTGGCCTGCTGGGCTGGACGCTGTTTGCCGAACTGATCACGCGCTGCCTCACGATCTTCGTCGACAACGCCAGCCTGCTGAAGAAGATGGTGTTCCCGCGCATCTGCCTGCCATTGATCGTGTCGGGATCGTGCCTGTTGAACAATTTGTTCTTGCTGGCCGCGACCCTCTTCATTTTCGTGCTCATCGGCAATTATCCAGGCTGGATGTGGCTGTGGTTGCCGGTGCTGATGGCGATCACGCTGCTGTTCGGGCTGGCGCTGGGCTTGATCCTGGGCGTGCTGAACGTGTTCGTGCGCGATATCGCGCAGGTGATGAACGTGGTCATGCAGTTGTGGTTCTGGCTGACGCCGATCGTGTATGCCATCGGCATCCTGCCCGGGCACTTCGCGCTGGTGTTGAGGCTCAACCCGATGTACGCGATCTGTTCGTCGTACCAGCAGGTGCTGCTGTGGGGCCATCTGCCACATCTGAAAACGCTGGGCGCGATCGTGGTGTTGTCGCTGGTGTTGTTGACGGCCGGCATGTTGCTGTTCCGGCGCGCCTCGCCAGACATGGTGGACGTGCTGTGAGCGCACCGGTGCTGCAAGTGGAAGGGCTCGGCAAGGCTTTCCGCGAATATCGTGCGGAATGGCGCCGGATGGCGACATGGTTTGGCGTCGCTGCGCACGCGACCAGCGAAGCGTGGGTACTGCGCAACATCGGGTTCCAGGTGTGCGCCGGCGAGAGCGTGGGCATCGTCGGGCAGAACGGCGCCGGCAAGAGCACCCTGCTGAAACTCGTCACCGGCACGCTGCGCCCCACCGAAGGCACGATCGCCGTCGACGGGCGCATCGCCGCGATCCTCGAACTCGGCATGGGTTTCAACGCCGATCTCACGGGCCGCGAAAACGCCCGCTACACCGCGGGCCTCATGGGGATGAGCCCCGACCAGATCGACGCGATCATTCCCGCGGTCGAGGCCTTCGCCGAAATCGGCGAGTATTTCGACCAGCCGCTGCGCACCTATTCCAGCGGCATGCAAATGCGCGTCGCGTTCAGCGTGGTGACCGCGGTGCGCCCGGAAATCCTCATTGTCGATGAGGCGTTGTCGGTGGGTGACGCGTATTTCTCGCACAAGAGCATGGCGCGCATACGGCGGTTCCGGGAGGAGGGCACGACGCTGCTGTTCGTTTCGCATGATCCAGGTGCCGTCCAGTCCCTGTGTGATCGGGCGATCCTGCTCGACCGCGGGCGGCTGTTGCTGGACGGCGAGCCCAGCCAGGTGATGGATTACTACAACGCGCTGATCGCCGAGCGGGAGAACGCAACCGTCGAGGTGCGGCAGCTCGACACCGGTGGAGCGCAGACCATTTCGGGTACCCGCGAGGCCGTGGTCGAATCGATCGGACTGTTCAACGCGGCGGGCGAGCCGGTCGAATTCGTCAACGTCGGAGAAGCGGCCGAAATGCGCGCGCGGATCGCTGTCCAAGACGACATTCCGCGGCTGGTGTTCGGCTACATGATCAAGGATCGACTGGGGCAGCCGGTGTTCGGAACCAATACGCACCACACCGGGCAATCGCTGGAAGGTGTGCGAAAGGGTACGGTGGTGGAATACCGGGTGGCTTTTCCCATGAACTTCGGCCCGGGCAGCTATTCGAT
The DNA here is from genome assembly GCA_040388785.1 of Pseudomonadota bacterium. Classification (GTDB taxonomy): domain Bacteria; phylum Pseudomonadota; class Gammaproteobacteria; order Xanthomonadales; family Rhodanobacteraceae; genus 66-474. Next base: position 7,565 of record JAZKBD010000016.1, on the reverse strand, counting down.
ATCCACCGCTTTGTGCAGCACCGATACCCATCTCGTCAACAATTACGAATGGCGCGACCTCGCCCTGGTCTTTACCGTGGCCAACCAGGATCGTGATCCTTTCGTCGGCTGTGCGTGGGTCCCCCCGGTGATCGAGGTACGGGTGTCGTGATCTCGCGTCGCCTCTCGATCCGCCTGCGCAGATTCCTGCGCAGGCGCGTGCTTCGCGAGGACGTCGGGGTCCGTGATTCGGACAAATCACGCCGCGACCTGCTGGATGAAATCTATCTGCTGCGCGATGTCGCCGGCGACCGCTTGCAGAAGATCACCGCGATGCAGGCGCGCATCGATGCCTTGCGGCGCGAGTTGAAGATGGCGCGCCGCGCGCCGCTGCAGCCGGAACGGACCGCGACGGCCGGAGAGGCCGAATCGGCGCCGGACGAAGTGCGGGATGCGCGGCCGCGGTTGTACGTCGACGTCACCGAACTCGCGCTCAAGGCAGGACAGACGGGCATCCAGCGGCTGGTGCGGGAGACGCTGCGCGCACTGCTGGCTGCGCCGCCCGACGGTTACCAAGTCGAAGCGGTGCGCGCCGTGCCGGGTGAGTCGTATCGCCATGCGCGAGCGTTCGCGCGCGAACTGGGTGTGGCGGGAAGCGCGGAAGGTGGCGACTCCCGTGTGGATGCGCGCGCCGGTGACGTGTTCCTGGGCCTTGACCACTCCATGTATGCGGTGATCGCGAACGCGGGACAGCTTGCGGCCATGCGCGAGCGCGGCGTGCGGCTCTGGTTCGTGTGCAACGATGTGCTGCCGCTGACGCACCCGGAATGGTTTCCGCCGGAGGTGCACGTTGCATTCAAGGCGTGGCTGGAGACCATCGCCCGCATCGCCGACGGGGTTGCCTGCATTTCGCGCACGACGCAAGCCGAGCTGCGCCGCCAGCTGGACGCGCTGCCGATTTCGCAACGCCGCATGCCTGTCTTGGGTCATTTCCGGCTGGGCGGCGATATCGCAACGACCGGGGACGCCGGGGTCCTCGCTCCCGGCGAGGCAGCGGCGCTGCAACGTCTGCGCAACCTGCCGTCGTTCCTCATGGTCGGAACCCTGGAACCACGCAAAGGCCACGCGCAGGCGCTGGAAGCCTTCGAACAATTGTGGGGCGACGGCGAGAACGTCGCGTTGGTGGTGGTCGGGCTGCCCGGCTGGATGACCGACGTGATCCAGCGGCGCATCCGGCATCACGACGAACTCGGCAAGCGCCTGTTCTGGTTCATGCACGCGGGCGATGCGCTGGTCGAAAAGCTGTACGCGACATGCACTGCGCTGCTGGCGCCTTCGCAGGGCGAAGGTTTCGGGCTGCCGCTGGTCGAAGCCGCGCGGCGTGGCTTGCCGATTCTTGCCCGCGACATGCCGATCTTCCGCGAGGTGGCCGGCACGCATGCGACGTATTTCAGCGGGCTCGACGCGCCATCGCTTGCGTCCGCCGTGCGAAAATGGCTGGCTGCACACCAGCGCTGCGACACGCCTGCGGTGGCCGGCATGCCGGCCGTGACATGGTCGGAGTCCGCCGCGCAGCTCGCGCACTTGATGCTGGATCCCGCCGAGCCTGAGTGCACCCGCGCCACACAAGGAGCCGAACAGCCATGAAAACCGCATTGATCACCGGGGTATCCGGACAGGATGGCGCCTACCTCGTGCAGCTGCTGCTGGACAAGGGCTACAAGGTGTACGGCGCGTATCGCCGCACCAGTTCCGTCAATTTCTGGCGGATGCAGGAACTCGGCGTCGCCACGCATCCGAACCTGGAACTGGTCGAATACGACCTGACCGATCCTGGCTGCAGCCTGCGCCTGATCGAAAAGGCGCAGCCGGACGAGGTGTACAACCTCGCCGCGCAAAGTTTCGTCGGTGTCTCGTTCGAGCAACCGATCACGACCGCCGAGATCACGGGGCTGGGGGCGTTGCACCTGCTCGACGCCATCCGCACGGTGAAGCCCGACACGCGCTTCTATCAGGCCTCGACTTCGGAGATGTTCGGCAAGGTGCAGGCGGTGCCGCAGAACGAACACACGATGTTCTGGCCGCGCAGTCCGTACGGCGTGGCCAAGTTGTTCGCGCACTGGAGTACGGTGAATTACCGCGAATCATTCGGCATCTTCGGCGCCAGCGGGATCCTGTTCAATCACGAATCGCCGCTGCGCGGCCGTGAGTTCGTCACGCGCAAGATCACCGATGCGGTGGCGCGCATCAAGCTCGGGCAGCAGGAGCACCTGGAACTCGGCAACCTCGACGCCAAGCGCGACTGGGGCTATGCCGCGGAATACGTCGAGGGCATGTGGCGGATGCTGCAGGCGAAGCAACCCGATACGTTCGTGCTGGCGACAGGGCGCACCGAAACCGTGCGTGATTTCGCGACGCTGGCGTTCAAGGCCGCGGGCATCGGCATCGAGTGGAAGGGCAGCGAACAGAATGAAACCGGCACCCGCACCGATACCGGCAAAATCGCGGTCAAGATCAACCCGAAGTTCTATCGTCCAGCCGAGGTGGACATGCTGATCGGCGATGCCGCGCACGCACGCGAAGTGCTGGGATGGCAGGCGCAGACTTCGCTGGAAGACCTGTGCCGGATGATGGTCCAGGCCGATTTGAGGCGAGTGGAACGTGGCGTGTCCTTTTAGTGCGATCGTCCGTGATCGCTGCAGTTGGGATGAACCCGATCAGGATGCCCCTCAAGTCATGCATATCAGAACGGCCATCCCTGGCCTGACTTTTCACAACAGCTGCTTCGAATACGCCCCGTGATGATGCGCACCCGCACCCATTCACCGCGGCGCGCGCTGCTGACCGGTTGCCACGGATTCACCGGACGCTACGTCGTGGCCGAACTCGAGGCCGCCGGTTACGAAGTGGTCGGCTTGGCCCACGACGGCGACCCGCCATGTGAAGGCGTATTGCGCGCGAACCTGCTGGATCGCGACGCGGTGCGGCGCGCCGTGGCCGACGCGCGCGCCGATGCGGTGGTGCATCTCGCGGCGATCTCGTTCGTGGCACATGGCGACGCGGATGAAATCTACCGCACCAACGTCGTCGGTACCCGCAATCTGCTGGAAGCGCTGGCGGCTTGCGATCACCGGCCACGCAGCGTGGTGCTGGCGAGCAGCGCCAACATCTACGGCAACGCTGCAATCGAGCCGATTACCGAAGCAACTCCTCCCGCACCCACGAACGATTACGCGGTGTCCAAACTCGCCATGGAATACATGGCGCGACTGTGGATGGATCGCCTGCCGATCACCCTGGTGCGGCCCTTCAATTACACCGGCGTGGGCCAGGGCGAACAGTTCCTGATCCCGAAAATCGTCGCGCATTTCCGGCGCGGTGAGCGCGTGATCGAGCTCGGCAACACCGGCGTCGCGCGGGATTTTTCCGACGTGCGCGACGTGGCACGCGCCTACGCAGCGATCGTCGCGAAAGCGCCCGCCGGCGAGACGATCAACATCTGCTCGGGCGTCGCGCATTCGCTTGGCGACGTGCTGGACATGATGGCGGAGATCGCGGGCTACGCGATCGAAGTGCACGTCAATCCGGCTTTCGTGCGCGGCAACGAAGTGAAGCGGCTGGTCGGATCGAATGCGAAGCTGCAAGCGCTCGCAGGCTTCGCGCCGGTGATACCACTGGATGAAACCTTGCGCTGGACGTACGCGGCCTGATTGCGGTTGAAGAGCGATCAAGCCCTGCCGTACACATCCTCCAGCCGCACGATGTCGTCTTCGCCCAGATAGCTGCCGGACTGCACTTCGATCAACTCCAGCGGTACCTTGCCGGGATTGCGCAGGCGATGCACCGCACCCAGCGGCAGGAAAGTGCTTTCGTTCTCCGCCACCAGGAATACTTCGTCGTTGCGGGTGACCTCGGCGGTACCCGAAACGATCACCCAGTGTTCGGCGCGGTGATGGTGCTTCTGCAAGCTGAGCGCGGCACCCGGTTTCACCGTGATGCGCTTGACCTGGAAGCGGTCGCCCATGTCGATGGAGTCGTAGCTGCCCCACGGGCGGTACACCTTGCGGTGGAACATGTGTTCCTGGCGCCCGGCGGCCTTGATCCTCTCCACCAGTCGCTTCACGTCCTGCACGCGCGTGCGCGGCGCAACGAGTACCGCGTCCGGCGTATCCACGATCACGATGTCTTCCAGTCCGAGCGCCGCGACCAGACGCCGGTCGGTGCCACGCACGAAGCAATTGCGACTGTCGATGGCGATCACGTCGCCTTCCAGGCGGTTGCCGTCGCCGTCGCGTTGCGAGGCTGCCCACAACGCATCCCACGAGCCGATGTCGCTCCACGCGCAGCTGACCGGCACCACGGCGGCGCGAGTGGTTTTTTCCATCACCGCATAGTCGATGGAGGTGTCGGGCGAGGCCGCGAACGCGCCCTTGTCGGCGCGCACGAAATCCAGATCGGCCTTGGCTTTTTCGAAAGCCGCCTTGCTGGCCGCGTGGATCGCCGGGGCGTGCTGTTGCAGCTCATCGAGGTAGCGTGACGCCTTGAACAGGAACATCCCCGAATTCCACTCGTAGTCGCCGGCCTCGACGTATTTTCTTGCCGTCGCGGCGTCGGGTTTTTCCACGAAGCACTCGACGCGGAAGCCGGCCGCGCCGACGGTTTCGGCGCGCTTGATGTAGCCGAAACCCGTTTCGGGTGCCTCCGGGCGGATGCCGAACGTCACCAGCCAGTCCTGTTCGGCAAGCGGCAGCGCCTTGCCCACGGCTTCGGCGAAGCTGGAGGTGTCGCCGATCAGGTGATCGGCGGGCAACACCAGCAGCATCGCTTCGGCGTTGTTCGCGAGCGCCTGCCACGCGGCCAGCGCAATCGCAGGCGCGGTATTGCGCGGCATCGGTTCCAGCAGGATCGAGGCGCCTTCGACGTTCAGCGCGCGCAGCTGCTCGGCGACCAGAAAGCGATGCTCCTCGCTGCACACCACGATTGGCGCGCCGACGCCGGCCAATGCGCGGGTGCGTGCGACGGTCTGCTGGAACAGCGTGGCGTCGCCGCTCAACACCAGGAACTGCTTGGGCAGGTTGTTGCGCGAAAGCGGCCACAAGCGCGTTCCGCTGCCGCCGCTGAGGATGACCGGGGAAAGCATCGGTGGATTCCCGTTCCTGACGATCGCGCAATGTACCAGCGAACATACATATCGACCAGCGACCGATATGAAGCTGAATGCATGCCGGCGAGGCACAATGCGGGTCAGTATCAGGGGCGTGCCGTTTCCCGGATAATGGCGACCCCGCAGTACACCATTTCCGTATGTCGGACTCATCCACGAAGCCGCAAGCCGATGCCTTCGGAAACACTACGCGCGCAGGCGGCACCAATGACGGATGAGCTGATCCAACAGACATTGGACGTCGATGCCGTCATGCGCCGTGTGCGCAGCGAACTGTCGAAACGCGGTGTGGCCGGGGATGGCGATTCCGGCCCGGCCACGCCGACGGTCGCCGGCACCCACTGGCGTCCCGTGGCGTCCAGATTGTCCGAACGTGATCGCTACGTTCCGGCGGATTTTTTCCGCTTCGATGACGAGGATTTCGTCGACGTGGCCTATCGCACCCTGCTGCGGAGGCCGGCCAACGACAAAGGTTCAAGGGATTATCTCGCCGCGTTGCGCAGCGGTACCGCCAGCAAAATCGAGATTCTCGGCCTGATCCGGTTTTCCGAAGAGGGAATGAGGCAATCCGTCCACGTCGACGGTTTGCTGCTCCCTTACAAATTGCATCGGTGGCGGCGTCTTCCCATTGTCGGCTGGTTCCTGGGCATGGGCATGGCTTTGGCACGCCTGCCCAGATTGGCGCGACAGCTGCAGGTGATCGAAGCGTCCGCGGCACGTGAAACACAGGCGCTCGGCCGATGGGCCAATCGCCTGGACGCAGCAATCACGAAATGCCTGTTGCAGGCCGAGAGCGAATCCAGTGTCCTGCGTGATGAGCTCGCCAAAGCCAGTGCCGAGATCGGGAAGATCACTGCGACTCAGGAAGCGCTCGATGCAACGTTGCGCGACAACGACGCCGGAAACAAGGCCGAATTGGCAAAACTCAATGAAGCCTTGCGTAGTGATCATCGTCGGCTGCTGGCGATGCTGGAGCGGCTGACTATTTACCTCGATGGTGCGATGCGCCAGCCCGCCGCTGGCGGGGGTGGCATCGCGCCGCCCGAGCTGCAATCCATGGAGCAGCAGTATGCGTCGTTCGAGGAAGTCTTCCGCGGCGAGCGCAACCAGATCAAGCTGCGCGTCTCGCACTATCTCGGAGTGCTCGCGGCAGCCGGCATTGTCCCGGACGGAGGCGACGTTGTCCTCGACCTGGGAAGCGGCCGCGGAGAGTGGCTGGAAGTGCTTGCCGAGCATGGTTACCACGCGCGTGGCGTGGACTTGAACCGAGGCATGCTCAAGGAATCGGAGGCGCGCGGTCACGACGTGGTCGAAGCCGATGTACTCAGCTATCTGAAGGCGCAGGACGGCGATTCGATCGCGGCGATCACCTCGATGCACCTCGTCGAGCACCTCCCGCACCCGACGCTGATCCAGTTGCTGGATGAGGCATTGCGGGTTCTGCGGCCAGGCGGTCTGCTGATCCTCGAAACGCCGAATCCGGAAAACGTGCTTGTCGGTTCCTGCACGTTCTACATGGATCCGACCCATCTCAATCCCATTCCTCCGCTGCTTTTGCAATGGATGGTGCAGGCCCGGGGGTTCGAGCAGGCTGTGATAGAAAGGCTGTCCGAACACCGCGGCGAGCCCGACATCCTTCCGGTTCCGGAAACAGTGCCGGGCGCCACGCAAATCAACCGCATGATCGACTGGTTCACGGCGCCACCGGATTACGCGGTGGTTGCGCGTAAAGCCGTACAGCACTAACGCTCAAGCGGCTGAGAACGCAGCGCACGCCGCTATCTGCGGTTTGGCGGAGCCGTGGCGCCTTCACGGGCGTTCGCGCGGACCGGACGGCGCCAAGTCTCGACTACAATCCCCGGATGGGTGATCGAGAGTCATTCTGTCGAGGGCGTCCGCAAGCTTCGGCCATGCCAAGCTGACACTTCCGAGAAACGGATGGTGGTGATGGAGCTGTACCGGGGAGGTACCAGTGCGATTGGTGGTTGATCTACAGGCATGTCAAACCAATTCTCGCGACCGGGGCATTGGTCGCTATGCAATGAGTCTGGTCCAGGCCCTTGCATCTGAACTCAGCGAAAGAGATGAACTGATCGTTGCGATCGACATGGCGGATGCCTGCCGTGCGCGTGACGTGCGCAGCGAACTGCGCCAGCGCTGCGTGAATGCGAAAGTGGTCGGGTACGGATATCCGACGACGCAGCATGCGGACGCATCGCCATCGATCCGCAAACTGGCGGGTCAGTTGAGATCGCGTTTTTACGCCTCGCTGCAGCCGGATGTGCTGCTGGTCTGCAGCTTGTTCGAGACCGGCACGCCTCACAGCACCGAGATCGACTGGGCGCTCGAGCAGCTGAGGCTGGTGCTGGAGGGCTGACGTTTCGTCTCGCTCCGCTCGCACAACGCGTTTCGTCTTCGGCGC
>JAZKBD010000015.1:60927-67560 GCA_040388785.1 Pseudomonadota bacterium | reverse complement strand
AGGCCGGCAACATGGTCGACCTCGATTCCAACCCGACCAAGCTGATCGAGGTGGTCGAGATCGGCAAACAAATGCTGATCACGCGCGGCGCGCTGACCACGTTTTCGATCGCCAACGATATCGCCAAGTATTTCGCGATCATCCCGGCCGCGTTCGCGACGACCTATCCGGCGCTGGACGCACTCAACGTGATGCATCTGGCCACGCCGCGCAGCGCGATCCTGTCGGCGGTGATCTTCAATGCACTGATCATCGTGTTCCTGATTCCGCTCGCGCTGAAGGGCGTGAAGTACCGCGCGCTGGGCGCCGGCGCGTTGCTGCGGCGCAACCTGCTGGTCTATGGTCTCGGCGGCATCGTGGCGCCATTCGTCGGCATCAAGGTCATCGACCTGTTGCTGGTGCTGATGGGGTGGGCGTGATGCGCAGGTCCGCGCTCATCGCGATTTTTTCGGCAGCGCTGTGCAACGCGGCCGGCGTGCATGCGGAGAAGGCGGCGCCGAGCCCGATCACCGGCAATGTGGCGGTGACATCCGATTACGTGTTCCGCGGCTTGACCCAGAGCTGGGGCCGGCCCGCGATCCAGGGCGGCGCCGACTACAGCGTCGCGAACGGATTCGCCACCGGCTTCTGGGCGTCGAGCATCAGCAATGCAAGTTATCCGGGTGGTGCGATGGAACTCGACCTCTATGCCAGCTACGGCCGCGCTTTCGGCAACGGCTGGTCGTGGCGCGCGGGCCTGTACGGCTACGTCTATCCCGGCGGCGATCTCGATCGTGCGAATCCACGCCTGCCGTCGCGGTCGTTCGATACGCTGGAAGCCAATGCCGCGCTCGGCTGGAAATGGTTCACGCTGAAATACAACCGCGCGGTCACCGACTACTTCGGTGCCGATGTCGAACAAGGCTATCGCGGCGATTCGAGCGGCACGACCTATCTGCAACTCGATGCGGCGCTGCCGCTGCGCGGTGCGTGGAGCCTCGCGCTGCACGCGGGACGCACGCACTACACGACCACGCTGGCCGCGCCGCTCGCAAGCGGTGCAAACAATCCGGACTACAGCGACTTCGGCGCGACGTTGAAGTATCAGTTCGCAACGTGCTGGTCGCTCGGTGCGGGCGCGACCCACGCCGGCAACGCGGCGTTTTACCGTCACACCGTGAGCTTCGTGAATCCGGGCGATGTGCGCAACGTGGGCGGCACGCGCGGCTTCCTGATGCTGCAAGGCACCTTCTGAGCGGAGAATGCGTGATGGGCAAGTTGCTGCGTCAAGCCGTCGTCCTGTTGCTGCTGCTGGCCGCGACCACGGGTCTGCTGTACCCGCTCGCCGGCACCGGTCTTGCGCAACTCGTGTTTCCGCGGCAAGCGAACGGCAGCCTGATCCTGCGCGATGGCAAGCCGATCGGCTCCGTGCTCATCGGTCAGTCGTTCACCGACCCGAAGTATTTCTGGGGACGGCCTTCGGCCACCACGCCGCAGCCCTACAACGGCACGGCATCCGGCGGTTCAAATCTCGGTCCTTCCAATCCTGCGCTGACCGAGGCCGTGAAGCAGCGCATCGCGGCGTTGCACGCGGCGGATCCCGACAACCATGTGCCGGTGCCGGTGGATCTGGTGACCACGTCGGGCAGCGGACTCGATCCGGACGTCTCGCCGGCCGCGGCGCTCTATCAGGTGAACCGCGTGGCACGCGCACGTGGTCTGCCGGTCACGGAAGTACAGGCGCTGGTCAATCGCCATGCCCGCGGCCGCCAATTCGGAATATTGGGTGAGCCGCGCGTCGAGGTACTGGAATTGAACCTTGCACTGGAGAAGCTGGCGGCGCATTGATGCGCTAACGTGACGCTGCCCGATCGAGCGGTTCATCATGACCGAAGCCCCTCGCGAAGTCCGTGCCGATGCGTTGCTCGATGCCGTCGAGGGTGAGCGGCAGCGCAGGCTGAAGATCTTTCTCGGCGCCGCACCCGGTGTCGGCAAGACCTGGGCGATGCTGTCGGCCGCGCGCGAATTGAAGAAGCAGGGCGTCGATGTGGTCGTCGGGCTGGTGGAGACGCACCAGCGGCCCGAGACTGCGGCGCTGCTGGAAGGGCTGGAAGTGCTGCCGCGCCGGCCGGTCCGTTACCACGACCGCGATTTCGAGGAGTTCGACCTCGATGCCGCACTGGCGCGCAAACCGGCAGTGTTGCTGGTGGACGAGCTCGCGCACACCGACCTGCCGGGCGGCCGCCACGAAAGCCGCTGGCAGGATGTCGCCGAGCTGCTCGACGCCGGCATCGAGGTGTACACCGCGCTGAACGTGCAGCACCTCGAAAGCCTCAACGACCAGGTGCGGCGCATCACCGGGATCAATGTGCGCGAGCGCGTGCCGGATGCCTTCCTCGATCGCGCCCGCGACATCGTGCTGGTCGATCTGCCGCCGCGCGAACTGATCCAGCGGCTGAAGCAGGGCAAGGTGTACGTGCCGGAAACCGCCGCGGCCGCACTGGATGCGTTCTTCACGCCCACCAACCTGGCATCGCTTCGCGAACTGGCCGTCGAGACCGTGGCCGGCCATGTCGAAAGCGACCTGCGCGGTTCCATGCTGGCGCGCGGCGCCGCGATGCCGGTGCGCCGCCGGGTGCTGGCGGCGATCGACGGCCAGGCGCAGAGCGACTACCTGGTGCGCATGGCGCGGCGGATCGCGGAACGTCGCAGCGCGCGATGGAACGTGGTCTTCGTGGACACCGGTGCACCGATCGATCCTGCGCGGCGCGAACGGCTGGAAGCCGCATTGAGCCTGGCGCGGCGGCTGGGTGGCGACGGCGAAATCCTGCGCGGGCATGCGGTCGCCGATGAATTGCTTGCATATGCCGAGCGCGAAGGTGTGGGCCAGATCATCCTCGGCCGCACGCGCGAACGCATATTCGCGAGGATGGCGGGACGTTCGCTGACGCAGCAGTTGCTGCATCGCGGCGCGCATCTCGAACTCACCATCATCGCCACGCCGGCCGAACGCGCGGCGGCGCGCCGGCGGCTGCGTCTGCCGCGGCCGCCGGGCGGCCTGGGCCGGCGCAGCGAATATCTCTTTGCCACCCTGACCACGATCGTGGCGTTGGGGTGCGCCTTCATCGCGGAGCGTTATCTCTCGGTGGCCAACTTGTCGCTGATCTTCCTGACCGCGGTGCTGGTGGTCGCGGTGCGCACGCGGATGGCCATCGCCTTCTACACGGCGGTGTTGTGCTTCATCGCCGACAACTTCTTCTTCATGCCGCCGATTTATACGCTGCAAATCTCCAGCCCCAACGACGTGCTGACGGCGTTCCTTTTCCTGGTCGCGGCGCTGGTGTGCAGCCGGCTGGCGACACGGCTGGTGTTGCAGCTCGAGTCATTGCGTGCCGCGCACGCGCAGTCGCGCGCCCTGCTGGCTTTGGGACACCGCCTGGCGACCAGCACCGATGCGGCGGGCGTCCGCACGGCCGGTGCCGCGGCACTGGCGCAGGCTCTGCGCTGCGAGGCGGCGCTGCTCGCACGCGATGCATCCGATGCAATGCGGGTCGCCGCTTCATCACCGCCCGGCATGTGCTTGCAGACACAGGATCTCGCCGCCGCCGATTGGTGCGAGCGGCACGCGGCGCAGGCCGGTCGCTTCACCGATACCTTGAACGCCGCGCCCTGCTGGCTGCTGCCGCTGGGCAGCGAGGACAACCGCGTGGGCGTCGCGGCGCTGCGTTTTCCACCGGGCGCCAACGAGCCCGACCCCGATCGGCGCAGCCTGGCGCTGACCATGGTGCAGGACATTGGCCAGACGCTGGCGCGCGCGCGCCTGACCGAGGAGCTGGAAGGCGCGCGCGTGCAGGGCGAAACCGAACGCCTGCGCAACGCGCTGCTGTCTTCGGTTTCGCACGACCTGCGTTCGCCGCTGGCTTCGATGATCGGTTCCGCCGGCACGCTCGCGAGCTACGGCGAGAAGTTGGCTGCCACCGAGCGGCGCGAACTGCTCGAGGCGATCCTCGGCGAGGGCCAGCGCCTGGATCGCTACATCCAGAATCTCCTCGACATGACCCGGCTCGGCCACGGCACGCTGAAGCTCACCCGCGACTGGACCGACGTGGCCGAAATCGTGGCGGCTGCCGTGGCGCGGCTGCACAAGCTGTTTCCCGGCGTGCGCGTCGAAACCGCGCTGCCGCCCGATACGCTGCTGCTGTACGTGCACCCGGCGCTGATCGAACAGGCGCTGTTCAACATCCTCGAAAATGCCGAGCGTTTCTCGCCTCCGCAGCAGGCAATCCTGGTGACTGTCCGCACCGTCGGCGACAAGATCCTGATCGAAGTGAGCGATCGCGGCCCGGGCATTCCCGAAGACGAACGCGCGCGCATCTTCGATATGTTCTACTCCGTTTCGCGCGGCGATCGCGCGAGCCAGAGCACGGGGCTTGGGCTCGCGATCTGCCGCGGCATGATCGGCGCGCACGGCGGCAACGTGGAGGCACTGTCGCGTGAAGGCGGCGGCACCACGATCCGGGTCACGCTGCCACGGCCCACCGAACCCGTGAACCTGGAAGCCACCGCATGAATGCTGCCCCGCGCGTGCTGGTGATCGATGACGAGGCGCAGATCCGGCGCTTCCTCGACATCGGGCTGCGCGCGGAAGGCTACGAAGTGCTGCAGGCTGCCACCGCTGCCGAAGGCCTGGCGCTCGCTGCGACAGGCGCTCCTGACCTGGTGATCCTCGACCTCGGCCTGCCCGACCGTGACGGCCACGAAGTCTTGTCGGAATTGCGCCAATGGAGCCAGATGCCGGTGCTGATGCTGTCCGTGCGCAGCGGCGAAACAGAAAAGGTGCGCGCACTGGATGCCGGCGCCAATGATTACGTCACCAAGCCGTTTGGCATCCAGGAACTGATGGCACGCCTGCGCGCGTTGCTGCGCGATCGCGCGGTGGCAGGCGCGGAGGCCGTGCGGCCGCGCTATGACGACGACCGGCTCGGCATCGATCTCGCGCGTCGGGAGGTGACGCTCGACGGCTCACCGCTTTCGCTCACGCGCAAGGAATACGCGGTGCTCGCCCTGCTGCTTCGCCACATCGGGCGCGTGGTCACCCAGCAGCAGTTGCTGCGCGAAATCTGGGGGGCGAGCCACGTGCAGGACAGCCAGTACCTGCGAATCGTGATCGGCAAGCTGCGGCAAAAACTTGGCGATGACCCCGCGCGACCGCGCTGGTTGAAAACCGAGCCGGGCGTCGGCTATCGCTTTGTCGGACGCGGTGACTGACTGCGAAACCCGCTCTCTCGGAATGCGGACCGCCCGAAACGCTGGCCGAATGAAAGCGGACGTCCGCTGGGCTCGCGAGGGCGGCGCGAGGCGCTACTCGCAGCGAAATTGCACGGTCGCGCGGGCCAGCTTGCCAGGCGCGGCGAGCGTGCCGGCCGTGGCATCGCTTTCATTGGAAGCAATCACGACGGCAGATTTGTCGCGGTGCTTGCAATACGCATCGGCTTGCCCGACAAGTTCGGCCTTCTCCGCGGCGCCATTCAAGTGCGCGGACGAACCCGTGACCCAAAACGCTCCGTCATGCGCGGGCATCACGAACGACGTTGTTCCGCACCCGGCCAACGCAACGGCCGCCATACAAATTGCAAAGCGCAAAGACACGGTACGTTCCCCTTTCTTCGACGTGGTTTCAGGGTTGAATCGCCAGCGTGCAAGGTACACCCGATCGGGTCTCGTCTTCGAGATGGTCGAGAGGGTGTCAGCGCAACGCCAGGAAATCCGGGCTGACGGCCATCCGCACCGCGTCGAGGCGCGGGCGCGCCCTGGCCAGTGCGGCGAGCGTCGCGTCGCGGGCCGCTTCCGCCTGCGCGATTTCTTCCGCGGTCACCGAGGCGTTGATCGCGGCCAGCGCGTGCAGGCGCTGCACGCGCGCATCGAGCGCGCCGCGCGCCTGTGCCACGGCTGCGCCGGTGATGTCGAGGGCCCGCTCGGCCGCCAACGCGTCGGACTTTTCCAGCATCGGCGGTACCAGTTGCGCGAGGTAGCGGCGGTAGCGCGAGATGTCCAGCGCGCGTTCGCGCGCGCGCAGCAACGATGGTGCGGAAGGTGCGTAGTCGCGCGCGGCGAGGCGTGAATCGACACACACCAGCAATGGCGTGGGCGGCAGGTGTCGCGGCGTGTCGAGCTTCACGTCGGCGACGCATTCCACCAGGTACACGGCTTCCAGCAACACGCTGCGCGCGGGCAGCGCGGGATCGACCAGGAATGCGGCGTTGCCGGATTCGCCGGTCAGCAGCAGGTCGACGGCGCCCGCGACCAGCGGATGATCCATGCGCAGCAGGTCGAGTTCCTCGCGCGCCAGCGCCAGCGCACGATCGAAGGTGACGCGACGCGGGCCATCGGTGAAGCCGGCCAGCGCATCGGTGGAAAGGAATTCCGGATCCAGCAGGGTGCTGCCATCGCCGAGGTCCTCGGCGTGCACGCCGAACGGTTCGAAGCATTCCTGCATCAGGGCGTGGCTGGCTTCGTCGCCGTCGGCGTCACGCATCGCGGCGAGCAGCGGCGCGCCGCCGGCGTGTTGCGCGGCCAATTCGAGCAGGCGATCGCGCCCGGCGCGGATCGCTTCCGAAAGTTCCGCGTGGGCGCTCGCGGTCGCGGCGACCAGCG
>JAZKBD010000015.1:60600-60917 GCA_040388785.1 Pseudomonadota bacterium | reverse complement strand
TTCCGCGCCGAACCTGCGCAGCAGTTCGCGCCCGTCGGCCGGGCATTCGCGCAGCACGCGCGTGCCGTCGGCGTGCCAGCGCAGCAGCGCTTCCTGCGCGCTGCCGGGGATCGACGGCACGTGCAGGACGATCGCGTGGCGCTGGCCGATGCGGTCGAGCCGGCCGATGCGTTGTTCGATCAGGTCGGGATCGAGCGGCAAATCCCACAGCACCAGCCGGTGCGCGAACTGGAAGTTGCGGCCCTCCGAGCCGATTTCCGAGCACAGCAACAGGCGCGCACCATCGGGCTGCGCGAACCAGGCGGCCGCACGGTCGC
>JAZKBD010000015.1:51010-60590 GCA_040388785.1 Pseudomonadota bacterium | reverse complement strand
GTCCATCGTGTTCACCTTCGGCACGCCGCAAATCGGCGCCGTAGTCGAACGCGCGCGCTGCGGTGCCGTGCATGTCGTCCTCGAATTCCGCGAGCAGGCGGTCGCGTTCGGCTTCGCCGATGTCCGGACCGATCTCTTCCGCCGCGAGCACGCGTTCCGGAAAGCCACCCACCGCGGCGCGGCGGTTGCGGTACATCACGCGGCCGGTGCCGTGGCGGTCGATCAGCGCGATGAGCAAAGCCTCGGCGTGGTCCGGATAAGCGGCCACCAGCGCATGCAACGCCGGATCATGGGGAAACTGATTGCAGAGTGCTTCGCGTTCGCGCGCATCCAGCGGGGCTGCATCGGCGATGCGCTCGGCGATCGGCGAGAGCGCGGCGTAGTCACCGGCTTGCGCGAGGTAACGATCGAGATCGTTGAAGCGCGCCGGATCGAGCAGGCGCAGGCGCGCGAAATGCGCGCGGCGGCCGAGCTGTTCCGGCGTGGCGGTCAGCAGCACCACGCTGGGTGTCGCAGCGGCCAGCGCTTCGATCGCGAGATATTCCGGGCTCGGGTTTTCGGGCGTCCATTCGAGATGATGCGCTTCGTCCACCACCAGCATGTCCCAACCTGCGGCCAGCGCCTGCTCGCGCCGTGCGCTTTCGCGCGTGAGCCACGCGAGCGAAACGATCGCAAGCTGATCGTCGAGGAACGGATTGTGTCCGGGATCGGCCGCTTCCGTCGCGGTGCAACGTTCTTCATCGATGATCGCGAAGGCAAGCTGGAAGCGCCGGCGCATTTCGACGAACCACTGCACCAGCAATGCATCGGGCAACACGATCAGCACGCGCGTGGCACGGCCGGTGGCCAGCATGCGCGCGATCAGCATGCCGGCTTCGATGGTCTTGCCGAGGCCCGCTTCGTCCGCCAGCAACGCACGCGGGTGCTCGCGTTCCATGCAAGCCGCGACCACGCCAAGTTGGTGCGGCAGCAAGTCGATGCGCGCGGAAAGGATGCCCCACGCGGCGGAGCGGCGCGCGGCCGCGTGCGCGAGCAGGGCCTGTTTGCGCAATTCGTAAAGGTGCGGTTTGTCCACGCGTGCCGACATCAGGCGTGCATCGGCCTGCGACAGCGATTGCTCGTCGTCGAGCTGGCCTTCGCCGAGTTCGCGCTTTTCGCCTGAATACACCAACAGGCCGTCGCGCAGGTCGATGCGCTCGACCACGAACGAGATGCCGCGCCCCGCGATGCGCTGGCCCACGCGGAAGCTCGCGCGTGCGAGCGGAGCGCCCACGGCCGAGTAGTTGCGCACCACGCCCGACTTGGCGAACAGCACCTGCAGCGCGCGTTCGTCGCAACGCAGGACCGTCCCCAGGCCGAGTTCGGGTTCCGCTTCGGAAACCCAGCGTTGGCCCGGGATGTAGTTCATCGCAGCTTTGCCATTGGTGAAAGCTGCGTATTATCGCGCGCCATGCCGTCGCGTGCCCGGCGGATGTGCCCGCTTTCGTGAAAAGTCAGGCCATGGATGGCCGTTCTGGACCTTGTGACCGAAAAGCTTCCGGCTGGTTTGTCCATTTGGTGCGCGGCGATCAGGGATGATCGCACCAATTACGTTTCCGCCCACTGGCGCAATAAATTGTGATAGACGCCGGTGAGCTGCCTGATCGCATCCGCATCTGCGCCGCCGTTAGTGAGTTGGCGGATCGCGGTGTCGAGCTGCAGCAATGTGCGGCGTTGCGCGTCATCGCGGACCAGGCTCTGGATCCAGAAGAACGCGGCCACGCGAGTGCCGCGCGTCACGGCTTCGACCCGGTGCAGGCTGCCGGCCGTATACACGATCGCGTCGCCCGCCGGCAATTTCACCTCGTGCTCGCCGTAGGTGTCGTCGACGATCAGTTCGCCGCCGTCGTAGCTTTCGGGATCGGCAAGGAACACCGTGCAGGCGATGTCGCTGCGCAACTGGTCGCCGTCCGCCAATGCCATCACCGCGCCGTCGACGTGCGCGCCGTAGGTGCCGCCGCCGCTGTAGCGGTTGAACCGTGGTGGCAGGATTTTCACCGGCAGCGTGGCGGCATGGAATTGCGGATGGCGCGCGCACGCGGCCAGCACTTCGCGGCCCAGTTCCGTTCGCAGCGGCGACGCATCCGGCAACTGCTGGTTGCGCTTGACCTGCGCGCCTTGCGGACCGACCGTCTCGCGGCCGTCGATCCACTCCGCGGCATCCAGCTTCGCGCGGATGCGCGCGATCGTCGCAGCATCCAGTACGTTTTCGATGTGCAGAAGCATCGATCGCTCAGTACTTGATGTTCAGCGTGAGCATGCCGGAGCGTGGCGCGCCGGGCGTGTAGCGGTAGCCGCTCTTGTTGATCGCGGCCACGTAATCCTTGTCGAACAGATTGTAGACGTTGAGTTGCAGCGACGCGTGGCGGTTGATGTCGTAGCTGGCCATCGCGTCGAACACCCAGCAGGCGTCGGTGAAGGCCGGCGTGCCGATGGCGCCGTCGTGGCCGCGCTGCATCTCGCCCGAATAGCGCGCGCCGGCGCCGAGCGTGACGTGGCGCGGCAGGCGCCAGGTGCTCCATGCCGTGAACGAACTTCGCGGCGTGTAGGCCAGCGCGCCGGAACCATTGGTCGCGGGTGCGGACGACGTGGTGGCGTTGCTGACGATGCCGCCGTCCGCGTGCGTGTTCATCACGGTGTAGCCGGCGCTGATGGCCCAGCGCGCGGTGATCTGCCCGATGGCGCCCAACTCGATTCCCTGCACGCGTTCGCGGCCGATCTGGTAGTACTGCAGGTCCACGGGATCCTCTGCGACGAGGTCGCTGACGACGGTGCGGAACAAGGCGGCCGTCAAGCGCAACTGGTCGTCGAGCACGTTCCATTTCGTGCCGAGTTCCAGCGTGCGTGCTTTCTGCGGCTCGAAGATCGGATTGTCCGCGCTGCTCGCCGAGGCATTGAATGCGAGGCTGTTGCCGCCGGGCGGTTCGGCGCCCGTCGCGAAGTTGGCGTACACGCTGCCGTTGGCGGCGGGCTTGTAAACCATGCCCACCTTGTAGCTCACCAGATTGCCACCCTTGTCCGCATTCAGGCCGGGGACCGGTGTGGCGGTCGGCAGGTTGCCGCAGGCCGGCGTGCTGCGGCCACCGCAAGCGACGACGCTTTCGAAGTCGGTGCTGTAGTGATCGAGCCGGCCACCCGCCACGAGCATCCAGCGTTCGCCGAACTTCATCGTGTCGAAGGCATATACGCCGGCAGTGTCGGTATGCGCGCGGCTCCAGGTGCCGTTGTCGCCGGTGATGAGTCCGGTCGCGGTGTCGGGATCCGGGTGGTACAGGTTCGCGGGCGTCCAGGCGCTGCCGTCCAGCGCGGCGTAAGCGCCGGTGCCGAGTTCCTCGCGCGTCAATTCGATGCCGGCACTGAGGTCGTGCACGACGTCGCCGGTATTGAAGTTGACGGTCAAGTTGAGCTGGTTGGTGAGGATGCGATTGGTCTGGTCCTTGAAGTTCGGATTGCTGCGCGCGATGGTCCACGTGGAGGGATCCAGCGGATCGGGTGTCAGCAGGTTGGCCGCGCTGCCCATGAACGAGGTCAGCAGATACTTTTCCCGAGTGCGGCCCCAGCGCAGCGTGTCGTGCAGCGCCGCGTTGTCTGAAACATCGTGCTGCACGATCAGCGTCGCCATGTCGGACTTGATGTGGTCGTGATCGGCGGCGGTGCCGTAGAAGTTGGACGGATCGACGCGTGGTGCGTCGGAAAGGAACGGGCGCGTCGGGTCGGGCGACGAATAGCCCGGCAACCCGATAGTCGGCACGCCGCCGTCGGGCACATTGTCCTGGGCGATGTGCAGGAAATCGAGGTACACGGTGGTCGGCGTACCGAGTCCGAACGCGAGTGACGGCGCGATACCCCAGCGATCGTTTTTCACGTCGTCGCGTCCGGGAACGCCGCTGGCCTGGTCCATCACGTTGAGGCGGAACGCCGCGTGTTCGCCGATCGCCAGGTTCCAGTCGGCGGTGCCGCGCTTCTGGTTCCAGCTGCCGTAGCCGAGCGTCGTCGATGCGTGATTGTCCAGCAACGGCTGCTTGCTGACCATGTTGATTGCGCCGGTCGGCGTGGTGCGGCCGTACACGGTGCCGTCGGGGCCCTTGACCACTTCAACCTGTTCGGTGTCGAACACGTCGCGCGAGATCGAACCGAGATCGCGCACGCCGTCGACGAAGATGCTGCCTGACGCATCGAAGCCGCGCATGTAGACCGCGTCGCCGGTCGAAGTGCTGCCGTTTTCGCCGACGAAGAAGGTGCCGACCCCGGGGCTGTTGCGCAACGTTTCCGTCAGCGTGGTCGCGGCTTGCTGCTGGATGATCTGCTTGCCGATCACGTTGATGGTCTGCGGCGTGTCCAGCAGCGGCTGTGTGAATTTGGGTGATTGCACCGCGTCGATCTTGTAGGCGACGCGTTTGCCGGTGACGGTGATGGTGGGCAGTTGCGTCGGCGCGCCCGTGCCGTCAGGCGAGGCGGGCGTACCGGATGCCAGCGCGGGCAGGCCGAGCGCGATGCCGGTCATCAGGGTGGACAAGGCGAGAGGGCAGGAGCCGTTGCGGCAGGAACGGTGCTTGCGACGCTTGATGCCTTGCATGGACGTGCGGACCTTGTTGTCGTGGCGACCCGCTGGCCAGATGGCTTGTCCGGCGGAATGCGCGACCCCATCGAAGCGCGCGTTTGCCTTGTTGTTGTCGTGGACCGCGTCGAGCGTGCATTCGCGGGCCGGCTGCGTGGGCGATACTAAGGCAAATGCGAACGATTCGCAATAACTATCTCAAATGGATGGCGCCGCGCATTCGGTGGCGTGCGCGGTGGCATCGGGACGCGCAAAAAAAAGCGCCGCACGAGGTGCGGCGCTCGAAAGGTAGAACGTGTGACGCGTGATTACCAGATCTTGACTGGATTCGAACGATCCATCTTGTCACCCGGCTTGCACTGGAACGCCTGCGCGAACTGCGGCATGTTGGCGGCGGTCGCGAAGGCGCGGATCTTCGCGGGCGCGTGCGGATCGATGTTCAAGTACAACTCCGCGGTCTTGTCGCGCGACGTGCCTTCCCACACGCGGGCCGAGCTCAGGAAGAAGCGCTGGTCTTCGGTCATGCCATCGATCTTCGCGTCGGCTTCCTGCGGGTTGGCCTTCAGCGCCGTTTGCAGTGCCGTGTAGGCGACGTTGAGCCCGCCCAGGTCGCCAATGTCCTCGCCAAGCGTCAGCTTGCCGTTGACGTGCAGGTCCGGCTTGCCCGGAATCGGCGCGTAGCTGTCGTACTGCTTGACCAGCGCGTCGGCGCGGGCGTCGAACGCCTTCTTGTCCTGCGGCGTCCACCAATTCACGCGGTTGCCGTGGCCATCGAACTGGCTGCCCTGGTCGTCGAAGCCGTGGCTGGATTCGTGGCCGATCACGAAGCCGATGCCGCCGTAGTTCACGGCATCGTCGCCCTTGGCATAGAAGAACGGCGGCTGCAGGATCGCGGCCGGGAAGTTGATGGTGTTGGTGGACGGGTCGTAGTACGCATTGATCGTCTGCGGCGTCATGCCCCATTCCTTGCGGTCCGTCGGCTTGCCGATCTTGCCGATGTCGTAGTGGTAGTTGTACTTGCCGGCCGCCTCGAGGTTGGCGAACCACTGGCCCGGCTGGATCGTCAGGCCCGACCAGTCGCGCCACTCGCCCTTGTCGGGATAACCGATCTTCGGCAGGAACAGTGCCCACTTGTCGAGTGCCTTCTTCTTGGTTTCCGCGCTCATCCAGTCGAGGTTCTCGATGTGTTCCTTGAGCGCCGCGCGCACGTTGGAGACCAATTTCTCGGCGCGCTGCTTGGCTTCCGGCGGGAAATACCTGGCGACGTACAGTTCGCCGAGGCCCATGCCAATTGCGCCGTTGACCGAACCGACCACGCGTTTCCAGCGATCCTTCTGCTGCGGCTGGCCGCCGAGCGTCTTGCCGTAGAAGTCGAACTGGTTGTCCTGGAAGGCCTGGCTCAGCGCCGGCGAGGCGCTGTTGATCAGGTGGAACTTCAGGTACGCCTGCCACTGCGAAGCCGGCGCGGTCGCCAGCAGCTTGTCGAACTCGGCCATGAACTTCGGCTGCGACAGCGAGAAGCCCTTGCCCACGTCGACGCCCTGGGTCTTGAAGAACGTCTCCCAGTTGAAGTGCGGCGTGATCTTGTCGGCTTCGGCGACGGTGACAAAGTGGTATTCGTTGTCGAGGTTGCGCAGTTCGACGGGCGCCAGCGAGGCCTTGGCCAATTCGGTTTCGAACTTCATCACCGCGTCCGCCTGTTTCTGCGCGTCGGCGTCCGGCGTGCCGGCCAGCGTCAGCGACTTGGCGATGTACTTCACGTAGGCGTCGCGGATGTCCTTGTACTTCGGCGACAGGTAGTAGTCGCGCGTCGGCAGGCCCAGGCCGTCCTGGAACACGTAGCCGATCTGCCTGGTGGCGTCCTTGAAATCCGCGCCGGAGCCGAAGTTGAAGATGTAGCTGTCGCCGTTGTTGAAGCTGGTATTGATGAAGTCGGCGATGTCGGACGGCGTCTTCAGGCCATCGATCGCGGTCAGCTGCGGCTTGATCGGATCGTAGCCCAGCTTGTCGATCGCGGCGCTGTCCATGCCGGCGTCGTAGAGGTTGCCGAGCTTCTGTTCCAGCGCGCTGCCGCTCTTGTTCTTCGCGTCGTTCGCGGCGGTTTCAAGGAGCTGCTTCTGCTGCAGAAGGCTCTTCTCGTGCAGGATGCCGAACGCGCCCCAGCGCGTCTGGTCGGCCGGGATCGGATTGGCCGTGTTCCACTTCGAGTTGACGTACTGGTCGAAATCATTGCAGGGGTTGTACTGGTCATCCAGCGTGAACGCGATCGGCTGGTCGGCCGGGATCGCCACCGTCGAAGCCGGCGCCGGTGCCGCGGCGGTGTGCGCCGGAGCGGGCGCGGACGCCGATGCCGCGGGCGCCGATGACGCCTGGTTGGACGCGTTGTTGCTGCAGCCGGAAACGGCGAGCGCCGCGCCAACAGCCAGCGCGATCGGTGTCAGAAGATGCTTGTGCATGATTCATCCTTACGTTGCGAGTCGGAGAGCGGGCACCGCGCGCAGGCGCGACGGAGCCCCCGATTGTGCCAGTACCGGTGCGGCGTGGCGCATCACCCTGCCGAAAGTCATGCGTGGCGCGCGTTGTGCCGGAGCCAAACGCCTGCATACTTTCGTGACCGTTCGCAGGCAGGGGGATCGCATGGACATCGTGTTTCACGGCGCGGCAGGGGAGGTGACGGGTTCCTGTCACCTGGTCGAAGTGGCAGGCAAGCGCGTGCTGCTGGATTGCGGCATGGTGCAGGGCGATCGCAAAGCCGATGAGCGCAACGCCGCGGATTTTCCGTTCGATCCGAAAGCCATCGACGTGCTGGTGCTGAGCCACGCGCACATCGACCACACCGGGCGCGTGCCGCTGCTGGTGAAGCGTGGCTTCGCGGGACCGATCTTCACGCATCCCGCGACGATCGATCTCGCCACGATCATGCTCGCCGACTGCGCGAACATCGCGATGATCGACGCCGAGCACGCCAACCGCCACCTGCAGCCGGGACAGCAGCCTTCGGTGCCGTTGTACACGCAGGACGACGTCGACGCCGCGACGAAGCTGATGCGTCCGGTCGAATACGGTGCGTCCACGGAAATCCTGCCGGGCGTGCGCGTGACGTTGCGCGACGCCGGGCACATCCTCGGTTCGGCGACGGTGGAAATCGATGCCGACGAACATGTCGACCAACCGGGCGCTTCACGCAAGCTGGTGTTCACCGGCGATCTCGGTCCGGACAACACGCCGATCCTGTGCGATCCCGCGCCGGTGCCGGCCGCCGATCTGGTGGTGATGGAATCGACCTACGGCGACCGCCTGCACAAGTCGCGCGAGGACACCATCGCGGAACTCGCGGCGATTTTCGCAGCCGCGCACAACGACGGCGGCAACGTGGTGATTCCCGCGTTCGCGGTCGGCCGCACCCAGGAACTCCTGTATTTCTTCGCCGAGCATTTCGACGCGTGGAACCTGGGCGCGTTCAAGCTGTTCCTCGACAGCCCGATGGCGATCCGCGTCACCGCGGCCTATGACCGGCACGAGGACTTGTTCGACGCCGACGCGAAAAAGTTGTGGGCAACGCGTCCGAATCCATTGGCGCTGCCCAACCTCACGCTCACCACGGATGGCGAAGCGTCGCGCAGGATCAACGACATCCACGACCATGCGGTGATCATGGCGGGCTCGGGCATGTGCACCGGTGGGCGCATTCGCCACCACCTGCGCCACAATCTCGGCAATCCCGCCGCACACATCGTGTTCGTCGGCTATCAGGCCAATGGCACGCTGGGCCGCATCATCATGCAGGGCGCGAAACACGTGCACCTGTTCGGCGATGACATCCCGGTGCGCGCACACATCCATACGGTGGGCGGCTTGTCCGCGCACGCCGACAAGGTCGGTTTGTCGACCTGGTACGGCAAGATCGCGGGACATCCGCCGGTGTGCCTGGTGCACGGCGAGGATCCCGGCCGCTCGAAACTCGCCGCCGAATTGAAAACGAAGTGGGGCAGCAAGGTGACGCTGCCGATGCCGGGAACGCGCGTAACCGTGTGATCATGCGTAGCCCGGATGAAGCGAAGCGCAATCCGGGGTTGGCGATTACCGCCCCGGATTTCGTCGCGTTGCGACTCCATCCGGGCTACGTGTTCGTTGCGGCTCGCGCAAGTGGCGCGCGCGCAAGTTCTGTGTATGTCGCCGCAGGTTGCGCAAGCGTGCTGCGCATCAACGCGATGGCGTCGAAGGTGAACGCGGCCGGCGGACTGGGCAGGATGCCGAGCGCGCAGCCCGGACGCAGCCGCGCCAGCGTGATATGCGCGCGGAACTCGCGCGGCTCCGGTGCGGAGCCGGCCTTGCGCGCGTGCATCTCGCATTCGGCCGCGAATTGCGACAACAACGCGTCCGCTTCCAGTTCCAGCACAAGCAGGCGCGGCCGTGCGCGGTTGGGCCAGATGCCGTAGCGGCGCGCATGGATCGCAGGCAAGGCGTGCGCCAACGTCGGCAGGATGTGCCGGAAATAATCGATTTGCGCGGTGCCGGATTCACCGAGGAAGCGCAGGGTCAAATGCAGCGCGGCGGGTTCCACCCAGCGCAGCCCGCGCGGTGCGCCGGAATTCGCGCGTTCCAGCGATTCGCGGCAACGCTGCAATGCCGCTCGGCTGGCGTCATCAGGAAGCAGCGCGACAAAGCAACGCGCATCCATTTGGGCGCCGCCCCCCGCGGCGCCGTTCACGGTGCGATCCGTTCGACCGGCACGTCGGGGCGCACGCCGTTGCCTTCCAGATCCGGCAAGTGTTCGGGCCCCACCGCGCCACCGGAAACGATGAATGCCATCGCCTGGTCCATAGACCAGTCGGTGGCGATCAGGCGTTCGGTCGGCACCAGTTCCAGATAGCCGCCGGTGGGATTGGGCGTGGTCGGCACGTACACCGCGGCGACTTCGCGGCCGCTCGCGTCGGTGAAGGTGCGCGTGCCTTCTTGCTCGAGATTGTTCTTCCGCTGGAT
>JAZKBD010000015.1:16901-51000 GCA_040388785.1 Pseudomonadota bacterium | reverse complement strand
GATCAGCACCACGCGCTGCGTGCCGCCGGGCTTGTTGCGCATCAACGTCATCAGTTTCTTGACGCCGCCATAGATCGTGTGCACCAGCGGGATGCGTTCGAGCAGGTTGTCGATCGTGCCGAGGATGCGCCGGCCGAGCACGCGGGTGGACAACCAGCCGAGCAGGTACAGCGCGACGATGGTGAGGACGAATGCAATGATCGAAATCACCCAATCGCGATGCAGCGCCTGCGCGGCATGCGGCGCGCCGAGCCCGATCAAGCCGATGATGCCGCTCACCAGCGGCGCGCCGACGCCCGCGAGCAGCGTAAACACGAACTTGAACACCACCCAGGTGATCCACACCGGGATGAAGGCCAGGAGGCCAGTGATCAGGTAACGCTTGATGTGGAGTGGAGTTGTGGTCACGACGATTCCCCGGATCGCCCGCATTGTAGGCGATGCGCGGCGCGTGCACGCGGACATGAAAAAACCGGCGCGATTCGCATCGCGCCGGTCGAAGTTCCATCGATCGTTCGGTTTACTTGTTGCCCTGGTTGTCGTTCGCTTCGATGAAGGCCGCGGCATCATCGTGCATCTGCTTCAGCGACGGCAGGTGCGCGTACACCATGTGGCCCGACGGGAAGAACGCGTAAGAGATGTTCTTCTGCAACGACGACGGAATCGGCAGGTGCTGCATTTCGTAGACCGCGGTGTAGAACGGCGTCGCGAGGTCGTACAAGCCGCCGAACAGTTTCACCTTCAGGTTCGGGTTGTACTTCATCGCCACCGCAAGGTCGATCATCACGTTCGGCGTGCCGCCGCGCGAGAAACGCTGGCCCGGCGCCATGTGCTTCCAGTCCCAATGGAAATCGTCGGCGCCATACACCGACGGCCGGAACGTCATACCTTCGCCGAACTTCAGGTCATTGCGCACGTAGTCATTGAAAGCCGACACGTAGGCCGAGCTGATCGCGGCGGACTGCGGGTCGTACTCGGACGATTCGCTCAGCGGATCCATCGCGGGACCCGAGAAACGGGTGTCGAGGCGGCCGGTGTTGGATTCGGTGCCGCTCAGCAACTGCTGCTCGAACATGCCGCCGGTGACGCGCAGGTCGGCTTTCAGCAGATAGGCAACCGGCAGGCCGGTGTACTCGCTCAACTTCTGCGCGATCTGCTGCTTCTTCTCGGCGCTGAGCGTGGAGCCCGCAGCCAGCGCCTGCTCGTAATCGGTGGTGGCCCAGTGGGTGGCGTCCTTCAGCAGCGGCGCAAGTCCGCCGTTGTTGTATTTCGGCAACTTGTGGTGGTACCACGCGGTCGCGGCAAAGGTCGGAAGCGCCAGCACGTACGACATGTCGACGCCCGGATTCATGTTCGCGCCGTCGATGCTGAGCGAGAAGTTGAGGATCTGCGACAGCAGCATCACGCCATTGAGGTCGACGTTGTATTGCGTCTGCAGCACGTTCGACAGCACCGCCGAACGCGTGGTGCCATAGCTTTCGCCGAACAGGAACTTGGGCGAGTTCCAGCGGTTGTACTTCGACAGGAACTGAGTGATGAAACGCGAGAACGCCTGCGCGTCGCCGTCGATGCCCCAGTATTCCTTGGCGAGTTCCTTGTGGCTCTTGGCGCGCTCGGCGTCGTCCTTGCCCTGGCTAAGCAGACGGCCGAAGCCGGTGCCCGGCATGTCGATGAAGACGAGGTCGCTCGCATCCAGCAGGCTGTAATCGTTGTTGACGAGTTGGTACGGCGCGGCCGGCGTGTGCGTGTCGTCATTGGTGACGATGCGCTGCGGCCCCCACGCGCCCATGTGCAGCCACACCGTCGACGAACCGGGACCGCCGTTGTAGAGGAACGTGATCGGACGCTTGGTGGTATCGGCACCCTGCTTGAAATAGGCGACGTAGCTCATCGCCACCTGCGGCGTGCCTTCGTTGACGCCGGTGCCGTCGATCACCAGCGTGCCGGCGACGGCTTCATAGCTGATCGACTTGCCTTCGACCGTGACGCTGCCATGGTTGACGGATGACAGCGGCTTCGACAATTTCTGGATCAGCGATTCGGATTGACCGCTGCTGCTGGCGCCGGACTGCGCCAGCGTGCTTGCGCTCGATGGCGGCGCGGCGGCGAAGGCAGGCGCGCTGCACAACAGCAGCGAGGCGAGGGCGGCGGCGAGGCGATTGGCTTTCATGACGATCCCCGGATGATCTGGACAGTGATGCCCGGCGTGGCGTGCACCGGAACCGTCCGAGTATGCACGCACCGGCACCTCGTGGCATACCCCGAAAGTCATGACCAAATAGATATAAGTCATCCCATTGCGATTCTTGCTGGCGAATACACAGCGTGCGGGTGTCGTGTCTGAGTGCGAGTATTGCGCGGACTATTACGAAGTGCTAAACCATACAAAGGTAGGGATTCGCGAAAGATTGCGGAGATGCAGGTGATCTGACGTGTTTGTCTGACCGTTGAGTATGGGGATGCTCATGCGATTGCCGAAACAGCTTTTGCTGCTATTTGTGGCCGGCTGCATGGCGCCTGCCGCGTTGGCACAGGTCGGCATCGGACCAGGCGGTGGCGGGGGTTCCGACCAAGGTGGTATTCCGACTTGGGTCGAATACGGTAAACGCATCGAGGCCACGCAGCGCATTTCCGCGCTTGAGAACGGCTTCGCGGGAGAAGAAGTCGGCCTGTACGATGGCGCTACCACGTTCTCCGTCACCGATATCGACGTTCCGGGCAATTTTGCGCTGCCGGTGCGACTGGCGCGCAGGATTGAAATCAAACTTCAGCCACAAGATGGGATTCAACCCTACGACTCCCTGCTGCATGGCGTAGGCAACTGGGAGGTCGATGTGCCATACATGGCCGCGACCTATCCCACCGACACAGGCTGGAATGCCGATCGCTGCTCGACGGGAAGTGTGCCGCCCACTGCCATGGGTCCCAACGGCGTCTTCTGGCGTGCGGAAGTTTGGCAAGGCATCGTCATTCACGTTCCTGGTCGCGGCGATGCCAGTGCCTTGGGACTGGATACACAGACACCAACCCCGTCCAGTGGCGGTCCCTACCACCTGACCACTACGAATCGCGACGTATTCGATTGCATCCCGATGAAGAGCGGATTGTCTGGCGAAGGCTTTCGCATGACGACCGCCGCCGGGGTGCAGTACTACTTTGATGTGGGCACGACTCGGACCGCGTCAAAACTGGTCAAGTACATTTATATATCGGATCTTGGGCCAAGCAAGACTGCAGTTTATCTTGAGCGAAATCGCTATTACCTGCTGGCCAGCAAGATCGAAGACCGCTTCGGCAACACCATACAAATTCAGTACGACGCCAGCGGTCATCCGACCAGCATTTCTGCCAGCGATGGGCGCGCAATTGCGCTCACCTATAGCGGCGAGCAGCTGGCTTCGGCGACCAGTAATGGGCGTACTTGGCACTACTACTATGATCCTTCGGGCAATTTGGCAACGGTTGCGCTTCCTGACAAAAGCCAATGGCAGTATGTCTACACTGGCACGTTGATGCCGTCGGCACCGCCGCCATACGAAAGTCTTCCATTGCCATGGTGCCAAGGCGTAACGTCCATCATAGATGACGTTTTCACATTAACCGCGACGCATCCAAGTGGTGCGACGGCGTCTTTCCGATTCGACAACCTGCGGCACTACCGCAGCGGCGTACACGCGAGTGAATGCGTGAGCGAAGGTGACCCGGCGAATCCGACCTACGACTTGCTGGCGCCGTACTTCTTCGATGTCATGAGCCTGACCCAGAAAACGCTCAGCGGGCCGGGCATGCCGACTGGCGACACATGGCAGTACGGCTACAGCAGTACCCCAGCTGGGTTGTGGGGCAGCCATGACCAGCCGCCAAATTATCCGTGTACTACGTGCACACCATACAAAACCACCACCGTCACGAACCCGGACGGCACCGAGCAGCGTTACCGGTTCGGGATGGTGTACCAACTCAACGACGGATGGCTGCTGCAAACGGACACGCTGCGCACCGACGGCACCGCGATACGTACCCAAGCGAGCACGTATCTGTCCGAAGCGGCAGCCGGCAGTCAACCGTTCTACGCGCAATACGGGCACGTGCTGGGTGGTGTGGCTGATCCGATTACCGCTCGAATTCGGCCCATCACCCAAACCACCATCACCCAGGACGGTGCAACGTTCACGACTTCAGTAAACAGCTTCGATGCCTTCGCGCGCGATACCGGCGAAACTCAAACGGGCACCGGAATAGGAACTTACGATGGCGCCACAAGCAAGACCGTTACCACGAATTATTCCGACGACTTGGCGCACTGGGTGCTCGGTCTCGTCACGAAGACGGCCACCAACAACGTCGTTGTATCGCAGACCTATTACAACGGTCTGGATCAACCGACCGACCAGTATTCATTCGGCAAGCACGTTTTGACCAGGTCGTGGCACCCAGCCGATGGCACGGACCAGGGAGGCACGCTTGCTTCAGTGATCGACGGCAAGGGCAACACCACCCAGTTCTCACTCTGGCACCGCGGTCTGCCTCAGGCGGTGAAGTTTGCCGATAACACCAGCAAAAGCGCACATGTCGACGACAACGGCTGGATTGCATCCCTGACGGATGAAAGTGGTGCAGTCACTGGCTACAAATACGATCCGATGGGGCGGCTCGCCGAGATCGACTACCCATCGGATTCGACCAACACCTGGAATGCGACAATGTTCTCCTTCGCGCCGGTGAATGGCGTTGAGTACGGCATTCCCGCCGGGCACTGGAAGCAGACCGTGCAGACTGGCACGGGCGTGACGAACACCTATTTCGATGCGCTGTGGCGGCCGCTGGTTACCGAACGGTACGATTCGGCCAACATAGGCGGCACCCGGAGCTTGGTGGTGCATCTATATGACGCTGTCGGCCGCACCATCTTTACTTCGTATCCGGTCAGCAATCTCGGCCAATACACGGACTCGCTGCCAGGGGCCGACACAGGCTATGACGCATTGAATCGCGTCACCACCGTAGTGCAGGATACGGAACTCACCCACCCATCGACCACCACCACGGATTACCTGCCTGGTTTCAAGACCCAAGTCATTGACCCGAACGGCTTCGGCACCACTACCAGCTATTACGCGTGGGGCAGTCCGGATACCTCAATGCCGTACCAGATCACGTCGCAGGTAAGTCAGGCCGCCACCACTACTACTATCATCACCCGCGATATTTTCGGCAAGCCCGTCTGGATCGCTCGCGACGGCACCACGTATCAGGCCTTCGTGTACGACGGTTATCAGCAGTTGTGCAAGCACGTCGCAAACGGCATTGTTACATTTGATGCGTGGGATCCCGCCGGTAATTTGGCATGGAGCGCACAGGGCGCCAACGGATTCGGTGGTGACACTTGCGCAGATGTCACGCAAGCGAACGCTGCCGGCCACGTCGTCAGCCGTATTTACGATGCCCGTAATCGGCTCAAGACACTCGGGTTTCCGGATGGCGTCGGCAACCAGAACTGGACATATACACCTGACGGTTTGCCGTACACGGTTGTCACCGCCAATGGCAGCGGCCCGCAAGTCACGAACAGTTATCTGTACGATGCCCGCCGGCTGCTGATCAGCGAAGCGTTGACCGCGGGCAGTCAGTTCACGTGGGTAGTGGGTTACGGCTACGACGCCAATGGCAATCTATCGGTGCGTTTCACGCCGTCGGGTCAGTACTACTACACCAGCCCCGACGCCCTCGGCCAGCCGACGATGTTGGGCATACAGAACGTCAACACGTACGTGTACAACGTCACCCATTTCCCCGATGGCAAAATTGCCTCGTTCCGTTGGACCAACGGCGTGACGCATACGGTTCGCGAAAATGTGCGTGGCCTGCCAAGCGAGATTCACGACACCTCCGTGATCGATGATCCGATTCCCGGGCAACCCAATCCCGACAACGACGTTGAGGATCTGGCATACACCTACGAGGCCGACGGCAATCCCGTGCAGATCACCGACGGCGCCGATGGCACGCGCACCACCAGCATGCAGTACGACGGTCTGGACCGTCTGATCAGCGCGTCGATCACCGGCATCGCCAACAATTTGCCTGCGCAATACAGCTACAACGGCCTGGGCCAAATCACTGGCGTCACGCAGGGTACTCACGTGCTGACGTACACCTACGACAGCAACTACACAGACGAGCTGGCGCAGGTCATCGACAACCAGAACGGCACCACCAGCTTCGGCTACGACGCGCAGGGCAACCTCGCCAGTCGCAATGGCGTGGGCTACACGTTCGATGTGGGCAACCGCTTGCGCAACGTGGCGGGCGAGGAAGGCGGCTACGCCTACGATGCCTGGGGCAGGCGTGTCGCGCAGACCGACGCCAGCGGCACGATCTACAGCTTCTACGACCTTGGCGGGCAGTTGATCTACCAGCGCGACCGCGCGGGCGGAACCCACGACTACCTGTATTTGGGCGGCAAACTGGTGGCGATCAGGGATTACGACAGCGGTGGTATCGCCCGCGTCTGGCGCTTTCAGGACACCGATGCGCTGGGCAGCGTGATCCGCCAGACCGACAAGTATGGCAATGACTTTCCCGACACGGCGGTGGTGTACGACGCCTGGGGTGGCATGCACGGCGCGACCCCGCAGGACGGCCCGGGTTACACCGGCCATGTCGAGGACGCCGACACCAATCTGGTGTACATGCAGCAGCGCTACTATGACCCGAGCGTCGGGCGGCTCCTTTCGATGGATCCGGTCGATGCCAGTGGCACGGATGGATCGAACTTGGATCGGTATTGGTATGCCAAAGACAATCCCTATCGGTTTACGGATCCCGATGGGCGTGACATCACCGAAGCGTTGGGTGGACTGTTCTACGAAACCGCGTCCTTCGTTACGGGTAACGGCTTCCATGGCAGCCAAATCGTCGGCGCCCTGAAAGACGGTTACAACGGCCAAGGCGGAGGTGTAGGACATGCCCTTCTGGAAGATGCAGGGACAGTTTCGGCTGCGGCTGGTATCGCTGGAGCAATCAAGGGGGGCGCAACGCTAATTGCCGCTCGCGTCGCCGCAAAGGAAGCGGTTGAAGAAGGAGGCGAGTTAGCAGGAGGGGCTGCAAAATCTCTTAAGGAACAAGCTGCTGATCTCGTCTCTCAAAATGGGGGTAAGAACCGAGTCACGATAGAAAGTCCATCGCAAAAGATCGAAGTAGATTTGGCGGGAAAGAGCCATGGCGGCATTGAGACGCCACATGTCAAAGTTTCGGAGAGGAACTTGAACGCCCCGAATCAACCAGCCTATAACACGAAGTCTGCTCAAGTACGACCGGCGACTCAAGAGGATATAGACATGGCCAAGCACCACTTGGACACGAATGGTCAATAAGATGCTTACAAATTTTGCCTTCGAAGGGAATGTCGGCATAAGGTTTGAAGGCAAGCACTTCGACCTGCACAGCTTTTATTCTCTAGAAGGGTTCGTAGTGAATCCAGCCAGTGGAACCGTTCTTTTGAAATTCAGTTCGATCAAGGAATTCAGAGATAAAGTACACGACGTTCAAATGCTGACATTGGAGTTCAGCGAGATTACTTATCTTGAATTTAGTCCAAAGTTTTGCACAAATACCACCGACTCTTTAGAGGAGATCGGATTCAAGTCGCCTGACGATAGAGACGACAATTGGCTCAAAAATCTGGAGCAGTCTGAGCCTGATGATCATCTATTCGTGAGGCTTTCAAGCCTTGAATTCTTTCGTGTCCGCTGTTCGGCGATTAGAGTGATCGTTCACTGATGTTGATGAAGCGGGCGAACAAGCGTAGCAAATAGCAAGGCCCGCTCTGGGGGGCGGTGGATGCAAGTGGCACGGATGGATCGAACCTGGATCGGTATTGGTATGCCAATGACAATCCTTACAAATACATCGATCCGGATGGGCGCACCTGCACGAAAGTCGGTAAGTCCTACTCGTGCCAAATCGACTTTGTGGCTATGAAAGTAAAGGGCAAAGTTGTACGGACGAAGGCAACTGCGGCTGACCATAAGCAATTTGCGGCCGTCGAACAATCCTTAACTCGTGCCGTGAATGCGGCGGCGGCGTCCAATAAGATCGAAAACATTTCGGTAAAAAATGGCGATGCGACATACTCGTTTTCGATCTCTGCAAAGCAGATCGCGTCGCAGCTTGCGCAGCGGAACATGATCGTTGATGCTTTCGCCTCTGATATAAAGACTGCGATGAACACCGTGGGCACTACGGGCTTCACAAACGTTCACGCTAGTGGGATAGATCCGACTCAAGGACACCCTGGTTGGGACACGGAACTTGGGAGCGCCGACAGGACGCGGCAGGTGGAGTTCTTGCATGAAGGTATTCATGGAAGCTCAGAGGAAAAGCAGGCCTTCGATGTAGCTTGGCCTGGGCTTAGTCGCGAGCCGTTGAGTACAGAACATGTCGCGCCGTATAACAACGCGGCGGCAGACATTTTGGGGCCTGAGCAATGAACTGGAGCATTTCGCCGCTTATAGGGATCATTTTTTCCTGTAGGATAGTTTTTTCCATTGGGGATTTGCATGATCCCGTCCAGTATGTAGATCGTGCGCAGTCCAATTTCATTGGAATAAATGCAGGTAAGTACCGGATGGGTACTGCCATGAATGCTGTAAAGAACGCCAGTGAGGACTTATCGCAAGTTTTCGGTGAAATTGAAGACTGTTCAACGCAGGCATATTGGTGTAAGTCAATCGCATTCCTTAAGTTCATCGTTCCAAAGACGTCCGTACATGCTGTCACCTATGATGCTGGTTCAAAAATAACTATCGAACGCCTTACAGATGGCGACTGGCATGCTTCGGCTACGTGCTGGCGTCTTCTGCCGTCCGGGTGCGCGGATCGTGTAAATGGCGGAAGTCCTATGGTCACATATGACTATGAAGTGAATAGGGCTGGCGTTCTGATGTCAGTGAACATAAGGTATTTCGATAGTCGCGGTGTACTCGCAGATCACGATGACTTGCGGCTTTCGACAAAATTAGGGCTAAGATTGAAATAGCTTTTAAGAAGCAGGAATTAGGTTACTTTTCCGAGCGGCACTGCCAGCGTCAGCCATTATTCGAACGGGCACATCGTCGCGTTGACGTGAACTAGCGGGTTGGTGCACCAGGTGACGGAGAACGTGCGCGGATAGACCAGTCAGATCCATGACACCTCCGTGATCGATGATCCGATTCCCGGGCAACCCAATCCCGACAACGACGTTGAGGATCTGGCATACACCTACGAGGCCGACGGCAATCCCGTGCAGATCACCGACGGCGCCGATGGCACGCGCACCACCAGCATGCAGTACGACGGTCTGGACCGTCTGATCAGCGCGTCGATCACCGGCATCGCCAACAATTTGCCTGCGCAATACAGCTACAACGGCCTGGGCCAAATCACTGGCGTCACGCAGGGTACTCACGTGCTGACGTACACCTACGACAGCAACTACACAGACGAGCTGGCGCAGGTCATCGACAACCAGAACGGCACCACCAGCTTCGGCTACGACGCGCAGGGCAACCTCGCCAGTCGCAATGGCGTGGGCTACACGTTCGATGTGGGCAACCGCTTGCGCAACGTGGCGGGCGAGGAAGGCGGCTACGCCTACGATGCCTGGGGCAGGCGTGTCGCGCAGACCGACGCCAGCGGCACGATCTACAGTTTTTACGACTACGGTGGGCAGTTGATCTACCAGCGCGACCGCGACCGCGGTAGCTACGATTTGTCTGCCAGGGTTTCAGGTTCATCGCGCACAAAAAACCGGCGCGACTTGCATCGCGCCGGTCGAAGGCTGCCAAGCCTCACGAGGAAAGTTACTTGTTGTTGCCCTGGTTGTCGGTGGCGTTAATGAACGCTGCGACGTTGTCGTGCAGTTGCTGCAGCGACGGAATGTGCGCGTACACCATGTGGCCGGACGGATAGAACGCGTAGGTGATGTTCTTGCGCAGGTTCTGCGGGATCGGCAGGTGTTCCTCCTCGTAGATCGCCGCATAGAACGGCGTCGCCAAGTCGTAGAAGCCGCCGTTCAACATCACCTTGAGGTTCGGGTTGTACTTCATCGCATCTGCGAGGTCGATCATCACGTTGAGCGTGCCCGAACCGTCGTCCCACGGCGGGGCGCCCGGGGTGCGGTGCTTCATGTCCCAGTTGAAGTCGCCGGCGCCGTACACGTCGGGACGATATTTCAGGTCCTGGCCGAACTTCAGTTCGTTGCGCACGTAGTCGTTGAACGCCGACACGTAGGCCGAACTGATCGCCGCCGACTGCGGGTCGTATTGCGATTCCTTGGCCATCGGGTCCATCTCGGGGCCGGAAAAGCGCGAGTCGAGGCGGCCGGTGGCGAGGTCGTCACCGGTCTGCAACTGCTGTTCGAACATGCCGCCGCTCACGCGCAGGTTGGCCTTGAGCAGGTACGCGACCGGCAAGCCGGTCAGGTCGGACAGTTTCTGCGCCACTTCCTTTTGCTTTGCCGGATCGAGCGTCGAACCCTCGTATAGCGCGTCGCGGTATTCGCCCTTGGCGAAGGCGACGGAATCCTTCAGCACCTGGCCGAGCTTGTCGCTGTTGTACTTCGGCAGCCTGTGGTGGTACCACGCGGTCGCCGCGTAGGTCGGCAGCGCCAGCACGTAGGGCAGGTCATTGCCGGGATCGCCTTCCGGACCGTCGACGCTGGTGCCGAAGTTGAGGATCTGCGACAGCAGAATCACGCCGTTGAGGTCGATGTTGTCCTCTTCTTCCAGGATGCCCGCGAGCACGGCCGAACGCGTGGTGCCGTAGCTTTCGCCGAACAGGTACTTCGGCGAATTCCAGCGGCCGTACTTGGACAGGAACTGCGTGATGAAACGCGAGAACGCGTGCGCGTCGCCGTCCACGCCCCAGATCGCCTTGGCCAGTTCCTTGCGGTCGGCGCCGCGCGCGGCGTCGTCCTTGCCTTGCGGCAGCAGGCGGCCGAAGCCGGTGCCGGGCATGTCGATGAACACCACGTCGCTGGCATCGAGCAGGCTGTAATCGTTGTTGACGAGCTGATACGGCGCGGCGGGTGTGTGCGTGTCGTCATTGGTGACGACGCGCTTTGGTCCCCACGCGCCCATGTGCAGCCACACCGTCGAGGAACCTGGGCCGCCGTTGTAGATGAAGGTGATCGGGCGCTTGGACGGATCGACGCCCTGCTTGAAATACGCGAAGAAGCTCATCGCCACCTCGGGCGTGGATTCCTTGGCGCCGGTGCCGTCGATCACCAGCGTGCCGGCGACGGCCTTGTAGCTGATCGCCTTGCCTTCCACCGTCACCGTGCCGGTGGTGACGGACGACAGCGGCTTCATCAGCCGCTCGGTCAGGCTTTCCGTCGGGGTGCTGTCGCTGCCGGTGCTGGCGGAACTGCCGGGTGCGGAAGAACTCGGCGGCGCCGCGAAGGCGGGAACGCTGCACAGCAGCAGCGATGCGAGTGCGGCGGCAAGGCGATTGGCTTTCATTGGTTTTCCGGCTGAGGGCAAGAGAAGCCGGCGCGCGAGCGCCGGGGCCGCCGGAGTATGCGCCCGCCGACCCGCAAGGGCATACGCCACAAGTCATGCTCGGGGTTTCTTCGCGCCTAGTGTCCGGAAGCTGCCGGCGGCGCGGGATGCGCCGCGTCGATCACCCGCACCACGCGGAATCCCACGCTGGAGTAGCCGACATCCGCATCGGCCGTGCCGCGATTGCCGAGCGGGGTCTCGTGGCTGCCGTCGCGCCAGGAAACTCCACGGAACGGACGCGAGCCGGCGTTGCCGCCCGCCATCCATTCGCTGACGTTGCCGTACAGGTCGTAGGCGCCGACGCCGCTCGCCGCGTAACGCCCGACCGGCGCGGTGTAAGGGGCGCCGTCGCTGCACGACCAGCGATCGTCGTCCAGCCGGTTGTGGCGGCTGGCGTCGTCCACGTTGCCGAGCTTGCAGGGGCTGGCCTTCGGCATGCCCTGCGCGGCCCGCAGCCATTGATCGGCGCTCGGCAGGCGGTAGGGTTCGCCGGCGGTCCTCGAAAGCCATGCGGCGTACGCGGCGGCATCGTCCCAGCTCACGCACACCACCGGGTGATCCCCGCCCTGCGTGAAGCCCGGTGCGCGCCAGGTGAGATGACGCAGCCGCGAGAATGGGTTGTGCGCGGCGAGGCAGCTCGCGGCGGGGCGTTGGGTGGCGCGGACGAACGCCGCGTAATCCGCACGGGTGACTTCGACACGTTCGATCGCGAACGCCGGACGCCCGCCGTCGGCAGGCACGTAAACGAGCAACGGACCTTGCGGATCGCGAAGGCGCGCACCTGCTGCCGGCCCGCCCGCCACGGGCGCGCTCGCCGCCGGCGCATTCGGCGCGGGATCAGGCAAATCGGGGGCCGCGACATGCAGTGCTTTCGCAAGCGGCTGCAGGGCGGCAAGCACCAGCTTGTCTTGGGCGCGAGCGGCACGCGCAAGGGTGGCGCCGACGTGGCGTGCCAGCCGCCGGCGATAGTTGTGCCACGTGTGTCGCCCCGACGCATCCGCGTGTTTCGCCAGTTCGTCGCCTTGCCGCAACATGTCGGCCGCTTCGCTGGTGTTGCGCCCGTCGTCCCAGGTCTTGTCCAGCCGCCGGCGCAGCGTTCGCAGCATCGCGTCAATGCCCGCGATGGCGGAAGCATTGCCGGGGTCGAGGTCGAGCGCGGCGAGATACTGGCTAGCGGCGTTGTGGAACGGCGGCGAAAACAGACGGTCCTGGGCGCGCAACGCATCGGCGCTGGTGACCAGTGCCTGCACGCGATCCCCCATCGTCAGGCTTGACGGGGCGGGCAATGTCGTCGCGGGTTCCACGACGGGAATCGTCAACGCCGGATTGTCCACGCTGGCCACGGGCGGCACGGCCGCCGTTTCCATGCTCGCCGGCGGCGCGACCGGCATTGCGACGCTCGCCGCCGACATCACGGGTGTTGCGGGATTCGCGGTGGCAGGCGCGTTGTCGGGCGCCCTGGATTCGTTGAGGTAATCCCATCCGGTCCAGCCGAGCAGTGCGATGATCGCGGCAATCGGCAATACCGTGCGCAGCGGCCATTTCGGCACGCGGCGGGGTTCCGGGGTGGTGGGCGGGCCGCCACCGCCGTAATGCCGGCTGACGGTGACCGCATCGAGCGCGTCGGCCATCGCCTGCGCGTTCCGGAACTGCCGATCCGGCGCTTCGGCCAGCGCCTTGTCGAACCAGGGCTGCCATGCGGCGGCGCCCGGGCGCAGCTGCGGCATCGGTTGCCGGGACGATGCGTGCGGCGCGACCGCATCACGGCGCTGCGTGGGCGATGCACCGCCCAGCAGGTCGCGCGCGAGCATCCCGATGTCGTAAAGATCCGACTGCGGGTCTGCGAGTTCGCCGTGCGTTTCCGCCATGCAGCGGGCGATCCCGAAATCGGCAAGCAGTGCGCGTCCCTGTTCGTCGAACAGCACGTTGGAAGCCTTGATGTCACCGTGCACCACGCCACGTTGGTGCGCGTGGTCGAGCGCCGCGAGCAGGTCGCGCAGCAGCGCGACGATCCTCAGCGATCTTCCGGAAAAGCCATCGCGGGCCTGTTCGAAATCCCGCAATAGCGGCATCGCGTAGAACAGGCGGCCATCGCTGGTGCGTCCGATGGCGTCGACTGGAACGATGTTGGGATGCGAGAGCCGCGCGTTTTCCTGCAACTGCCCTTCGATGCGCGCAAGGGTTTCAGCATCGACGCGGTGGAATATCTTGATCGCCGCGGGCCGGTCACGCGACGGTTCCACGCCCACGTACAGCGAGGCCGTGCCGCGCGTCCCGAGCCACCGGACCAGCCGGTAACCCGAGACCTCGACCGGACGCGGGCCGCGCACGTTCATGCGTGCGGCGAATGGGCAATGTGCCGCCGTGGAACGATGCAGGTGGCGGCGCAGGAAACGGCGGTTGCCATCGATCTCCGCCCTCCGTAGCGGTTTCCAGCAAACTCTGTGCTTCAATGATACAGCGGCAATGTGATGCCGCTTTCACACCGTGCCGTCAGCGCCGGGCGGGCGCGGGCGGCGCCGCATGCGCAGCGTCGATCACGCGCACCACGCGGAAGCCAACATTGGTGTAGCCGACGTCGGAGTCGGCGCTGCCCTGGCGTCCGAGCGGCGTCTGGTGGCTGCCGTCGCGCCACGACAATCCGCGGAAGACGCGCGAACCCGCGCTGCCGCCGTCCACCCATTCGCTGACGTTGCCGTACAGGTCGTACGCGCCGACGCCGCTCTGCGCATAGTGCCCCACCGCCGCGGTGTACTCGGCGCCGTCGCTGCACGACAGGCGATCGTTGTCCATCGCGCTCTTGCGGCTGACGTCGTCGATGTTGCCGAGCTGGCACGGATTTTCCTTCGGCATGCCCTGCGCCGCGCGCAACCATTCGGCGCTGCTGGGCAAGCGATAAGCCTGCCCGGTGGTTTTCGACAGCCACGCCGCGTACGCGGCGGCATCGTCCCAGCTCACGCACACGGCGGGATGATCGCCGCCTTGCGCAAAGCCGGGTTTCTGCCAGGTGAGATGCTGCATGCGCGAGAACGGGTTGTAGGCTTCCAAGCACTTCGACGCGGCGCGCTGCGTCGCCTGCACGAAGGCCGCGTAGTCGGCGCGCGTCACTTCGACGCGCTGGATCGCAAACGCGGGTGCCTTGTCGGTGGCCGGCACGTAGACGAGGGCGGGACCCTCCGGATCGCGCAGCAGCATTCCCGCTGCGGGCGCGCTGGCCTCGCGTTCGGCTGCGGCGGGATCGAAGCCTGCGGGATAGCTTGCCGGCAACACGTCGGCCAGAGGTTTCAACGCCGCGACGCGTTGCATGTCGCGATCGCGCGCGGCCGATGCCACGGCGTCGCCCACCGTTTTCGCGAACACGCTGCGCTGTGTCCGCCAATCGTGCCTTGCCGAAAGACTGGCCTTGCCGGCGAGCAGATCACATTGCTTCAGCAGGACCAAGGTCTGGGCGAGTTTGTCACTGCGCCACGTGCCGTCCAGTCGATGGCGAAGCGTCGCCAACATGGCGTCGATGCCGGCCACCGCGGCCGGATTGCCGGGATCGAGCGTCAGTGCGGTGAGGTATTCCTCCGCGGCGTTGTCGCCGGGCGGCGAGAACAGATGATCGCCCGCGCGCAATGCATCGGCTTGTGCAATCAATATCTGCACGCGGCCGGCGAGCGGCACCGGTGCGGCGGATGCGGTGGAGCGTGCCGATGCAGCGGAGACATTCGTGACCGCCGCACTCGAATCCACTGGTACCGCGGGATCGGCCGCCGCCACCGCGATTGCCCGATGGTGCGTCCACGTTGCCCAGCCCGCGATCGCTCCCGCCGTGACGACCAGCGCCGCGGCAGCGATCGCCCAGGCAGGCACGCGCAGCTTCATCGTGTTGCGCGCCGGGGGCACTTCGCCTGCTTCCAGTCCGTCGATGGCGGACAGGGCGCCGGCCATGGCCTCGGCGCTCTGGAACCGCTGCGCCGGCGCCTTGGCGAGCGCCTTGTCGATCCACGGCTGCCACGCGGCCATCATCGGCGGCAAGCGCGGAATGGGTTGTTCGACGTGGGCGATGGCGGTGGCCACCGCGTCCTCGCCCTCGAACGGCAGCGCGCCGGTCAGCAGTTCGTACGCCAACACGCCGACGCTGTACAAATCGGAGCGCTGCCCGGGCGGATTGCCGCGTGCCTGCTCCGGACTCAGATAGCCCGCTGCGCCGGGATGCGGATGGCCGAGTTCGGTGGCGCAACGCGCGACGCCGAAATCCGCAAGGCGCGCGTGTCCACGTTCGTCGAACAACACGTTGGCCGGCTTGACGCCTCCATGCACGATGCCGCGATGGTGCGCATGGCCCAATGCATCGAGCACTTCGCGCAGCAGCGCGGCGATCTTCAGGGGTTTCGCACGCAGGTTGTGCCGCGAGAGTTCCGCGCTCAGCAGGAACGGCATCGAGTGGAACAGGCGTCCATCGGCGCAACGCCCGATCTGGTGCGCGCCCACGATGTGCGGATTGGAAAGCCGCGCGCTGGTGCGCAGCAGTTGCTCGAAACGCGCGATGGCTTCGATGTCGACCGTGTCGAACACCTTCACCGCCACCTGCCGTTCCAGCGAGCGCTGCATCGCCACGTGCACCGTGGCCATGCCGCTGGTCCCGATCGGTCGCACCAATCGGTAGCCGGGTACGTCCATCTGGTTGGCGTCGATCTCGCTCATGGAAGGTGCGCGCGCATGCACCGACGCGCCGGGCGCGCCAAAGCGGACCCGGGCCGGGACAGGCATTCACGGCGGCGATGCGCGGGGTTCAAGGGATCAATCCTGGCTTTCGCGGCGACCTTCCAGATGAAACCGGTGCAGCAGGCGATGCACGAACGGTGCCAGCAGCAGGCCGGCCATGCCGACGAGGACCAGCCCGCTGTAGAGCGCGTAGATGCCCGCGAAGAGCTTGCCGGCGCGGCTGTGCAGCGTATCCACCGGGCCCATGCCGCCCAGGATCATCGATGCGTTCAGGAACGACTCCAGCCAGCCCATGCCTTCGGTCAGGCGGTAGCCGGCCATGCCGATCGCCAGCGAGACCACGATCACCGCGGTGGCCGCGGCCAGCGTCTTGCCGACCCGCCGCAGCAGGAACACCCGCCATGAAAGCAACGGATCGCTGCGGTGTTCATAGCGGAACGTGTGGCGGAACATGCGAGATCCCCTGCTTTGCGCGCGCCGATTATGCAGCAGCCGTGCCTCGCGCACGCGGCTTCAGGCTCACGTCCGAGCCGGTCACCATCGGTTTCGAACCAGCGCAACGCCTTGCCGCCGGATGCGGCGGCGCGCACGCGCGTCAGAACAGCAGCGAGGACATCTTGCGGCGCGTCGCCGAAACGAGTGTCTCGTCGGGCACGATACGGAACGCATCCAGCAGGCGCTTGCGCGCGAGGCCTTCGTTCCAGGCGCGATCGGCGGCGAGGATCGCCAGCCAGTGCTGCATCGCGTCTCCAGCGTCGCCACCGAGCAGCTTGCGCACGCCCAGTCCATCGAGCGCCGCGAAGTCGCGTGGATCGCGTTCGACGCGCGCCAGCAAATCCGCAGCCGGAGGAATCGCCGCGAGCGACTGTTGCATCGCCAGCAGCGCCGACAGCGCCTTGGCGCGATCGTCTTCGGCCAGGTCGACGGGCAGGGCATCGAGCGTGGCGTGCGCATTCGCGGTGTCGCCCGCGCGCGCCTTCGCGAGCGCGAGGTCGAGCTTCAACCCGGCATCGTCGGGCGCCGCCGCGAGGGCTTTTTCGATGCGCGCGACCGCATCCTTCGGTGTTTCCGCCGGAACGTTTTCATCGACATCCTGCGCGGGCGCTTCGATGCGCGACGCCGGTTCGACGCGATGGCGTTTCAGGAATTCACGCACCTGCGATTCCGGCAGCGCGCCGGAAAACGCGTCGACAATCTGTCCGCCGGCGATCAGCACCACGGTCGGGATGCTGCGCACGCCGAACATCCCGGCGAGCTGCTGTTCCTTGTCGCAATCGATCTTTGCGAGCCGGAACGCGCCCGCGTATTCGCCGGCGAGCTTCTCCAGGATCGGCCCGAGTGTCTTGCACGGCCCGCACCATGTCGCCCAGAAATCCACCAGCACCGGCGTCTGCAAGGATGCCTGCAGCACGTCGGTTTCGAAATTGGCTTCGCCCGCTTCGAAGATGTACGAGCCGGCGGGCGCCGCGGCGCCATCGAGTTTTGGATTGGGACTCATGAGCTGGTAGGTGGTGGTTGCGGCGTCACATTCCAAGGCTGGATTTCAGCGCCGCGTCGGTGGGCTCGCCTGCTTGCTTGTACACCGTGCCGGCCTTCATCACGAAATCCACTTTCTTCATCAAGGCAATGTCGTCCAGCGGGTTGCCCGGTACTGCCACGACGTCGGCGTATTTGCCTGCGGTGATGCTGCCGAAATCATCCTGGTGCTTCAGCA
Source organism: Pseudomonadota bacterium (assembly GCA_040388785.1). GTDB lineage: Bacteria > Pseudomonadota > Gammaproteobacteria > Xanthomonadales > Rhodanobacteraceae > 66-474. The sequence goes on along the minus strand of JAZKBD010000015.1, from coordinate 33,033 downwards.
ACGTCGCGGCGTGCGTGGTCGCAGCCTGGATCACGTACATCGCTGGCATGCCGGCCTGCACCATGTACACGAATTCCTGCGCGTTCTCGCCGTGCGGATACACGCCCGCATCGGTGCCGAACGCGATCTTGACGCCGGCCTTGTAGGCTTTGCCCGCGGTGGCCATGATCTTCGGCCCCACTTCCAGCGCCTTGCGCGCGACCTGTGGCGGATACCAGCCTTCCTTCGCCTTGTCCTTGGTGAACTCGCCGGCAATGATCGTGGGCACGTACCAGGTGCCGTGTTGCTTCATCAGCTGCATGTCCTCGTCGTCCATGAAGGTGCCGTGCTCGATCGAATCGACGCCGCCGATCACAGCGCGGCGGATCGCCTCGGCGCCGTGCGCGTGCGCGGCCACGGTGAAACCGTAATCGTGCGCCGCGGCCACCACCGCCTTGATCTCGTCCAGCGTCATCTGCGGATTTTCCGAGCTGCCGCTCTCGTCGAGCACGCCGCCCGACGGCATGATCTTGATGAGGTCGGCGCCGTCCTTGTAATGCTGGCGCACGGCTTTCCACGCGTCGGCCGGCGAATCGATGATTCCGTCCTTCGGACCCGGATCGCCCTGCAACGCCCAGTTGTAGCCATCGGTCGGGTCCGCATGGCCGCCGGTTGTGCCGATGAACTGGCCCGCGCTGAAGATGCGCGGTCCCACTACTTCGCCCTTGTTGACCGCGTTGCGCAGCGCGATCGATTCGTTGTGCTCGTCGCCGACATTGCGCACGATGGTGAAGCCCGCCAGCAGCGTGCGCCGCGCGTACACCGTCGACTGGATCGCGTAGTCGGCAGGATTGAGGTGGAATTTTTCCGCGTAGGTGTTCTTGCCGAATTGCATCGTCAGGTGCGTGTGCGAATCGATCAGGCCCGGCATGCAGGTGTCGTTGGTCGGCATGTCGATCACCTTGGCACCGTCGCGGCTCACCGAACCTGCCACCACTTCCTTGATGCGCTGGCCATCCACGACGATGCTGGTCGCGCCCAGCATTTTTCCGGCCACCGTGTCGATCAGGTGCGCGCAGTGGATCACCGTGAGTGCGGGCGCGGATGCCGCGCCCACCGTCGGCGCATCGGCTGCCTGCGCCGCGGAGATTGCCAACACCGCGATGGCCGCGGCAAGTGGAAGCCTGGACAAACGTCGGTTCGTGGCGCGCATCGTGTTCCCCACGTCTCTGGTCGAGGCCGGAATCATAGCCTGTGCGGTGGGGCGATCAGTGGAAGATATATGGTGGCGCGTCGCCGATCACCGATTCCAGGTCGGGCATGCTGCGCTTGCCTGGTCAGGTACGCGCTGCATCCAGCCGAGGATTGGCGGAAACAAGCGATCACTGCGGAAGAACAGGGTCACGTGTCCTTCATCCGGAATTTCGACGTAGCGTGCACGCTGCGAACGCGCGGCCAGATCACTCATGGCCTTTGTGGATATGAGAGTGTCGTCGCTGCCACGCACCAGCAGCGTGCAGGCTTTGGAGGCCGCCACGGCGTCACCCGGATCGATGCTCGCCAAATCGATGCCGAGGTTTGCATCGACGCGCGCGATGGCCTTGTGCATGGTTCGCGGCGGAAAGAAGCGCGACCACCATTTTGGCGCGAACCAACCTGTCGCGGGCGCGTGCTCGATCACGTCCACCGGATGCACGTACGGTTCCAGCGCGACCACGCCACGCAGTTCAGGCAGCTGCGGGGAAGCGAACAGGGCCGCCGCCGTAGGAAACGCCGAACAGGTACAGCGGCGACGGCAGTTCATGGCGCCGCTGCAGGTCATGGATCAACTGCACGATGTCGCCTGCTTCGCGCGGTCCGTATCCGACCGGCGCGTCGCCGGATTCGCCTTGGCTGCGCAACGCGGGCAATACGGTCACGTAGCCCGCATTCGAAAAATACACGCCCCAGAATGCCATCTGCAACGCGTTCTGGCCCCAAGGGTGCAGCAGCACGACGCTGCCACGCAACGGAGGCGTTGCGGCAGCATGCTTCGGTTTCGAAACGTCGAAATGGAAGGACAGGGAAAACTTCTTGCCGTAGCGCTGCTCCTCGATCCTGGGCGCGATATCCAGTCGGGTAGGTGGTGAATACCAGTAGGCAATGCGGACGCGTTGGTCAGTCACGAAATTGTGCGGCGTGTAACCCGTGTTTTCGGCGAGCCATTGCCTGAAGACTGGCTCGGGCCCGTGGTGACCAGGTGTTTCGATGTAATGCGCCGCAATGCTGGCGCAGGCATTGAGGCTCAGGCACATCACCAGCAACAGCCATCGACCCGCGCGCATCGTTCCTCCCCCGAAGCGTTCCCCCGACGCACCGTAGACCGTGCGAACGAACCGCGTCAACGCCGCGCTTGGCGCTTTTGCTGCACTGCGGTAGGCTGGTGAATCTTGAGCATTGCCGCCGGATTGCGTCCCGCCATGCAGGAAACCCACGACCGCAGCGTTTACGACCCGAGCGCCGTCGAGGCCGCCGCGCAGAAGTTCTGGTCCGACACCCGCGCGTTCGAGGTGACGGAAGACGCGTCGCGCGAAAAGTATTTCTGCCTGTCGATGTTGCCGTATCCGTCGGGCGCGTTGCACATGGGCCACGTGCGCAATTACACGATCGGCGACGTGATCAGCCGCTTCCAGCGCATGCAGGGCAGGAACGTGCTGCAGCCGATGGCGTGGGACGCGTTCGGTCTGCCGGCCGAGAACGCCGCGATCAAGCGTGGCATCCCGCCCGCGAAGTGGACGCGCGACAACATCGCGCACATGCGTTCGCAATTGAAGGCGATGGGTTTCGCGATCGACTGGTCGCGCGAATTCGCGACCTGTGATCCGTCCTATTACGTACACGAGCAGCGCATGTTCACGCGCCTGTTCAAGCAGGGCCTCGTCTATCGCAAGATGAGTGTGGTGAACTGGGATCCGGTCGACCAGACCGTGCTGGCGAACGAGCAGGTGGTCGATGGCCGCGGCTGGCGTTCCGGCGCGGTGGTCGAGAAGCGCGAGATCCCGCAATGGTTCCTGAAGATCACCGACTACGCGCAGGAATTGCTGGACGGCCTGGACGAGCTGCCGGGCTGGCCGGATGCGGTCAAGATCATGCAGCGCAACTGGCTGGGGCGTTCGGAAGGCCTGGAGATCCGCTTCGACGTCGAAGGCGGCGGTTCGCTGGAAGTCTTCACCACGCGACCCGACACCTTGATGGGCGTGACGTATCTCGCGGTTGCCGCCGAGCATCCGCTGGCGCTGGAGGCCGCGTGCAACAATCCCGCGCTGCAGGCCTTCATCGACGAGTGCAGGCAGGGCGGCGTGTCGGAAGCCGAGTTGGAAACGCGCGAGAAGCGCGGCGTCGACACCGGCCTGTCGGCGCTGCATCCGGTGACGGGCGAGCGCGTGCCGATCTGGATCGCCAACTTCGTGTTGATGAATTACGGCACTGGCGCATTGATGGCGGTACCGGGGCACGACCAGCGCGATTGGGAATTCGCGACCAAGTACGACCTGCCGATCACGATGGTGATCGTCAGCGATCCGATCCGCGACGCGATCCGCGAACTTGCGCGCGACGCCGCCGACAACACCGACGCGATGAGCGCGGCGCTGGGCCAGAGCAAGCCCATCGACGTGGCCGAACCGCGGCCGGTCGAAGGCCTGCTGGAAGAATTCGAAAACCGCATCATCACCGAAGGCCCGTTCCTCGAACACGGCACGCTGGTCAATTCCGGCGAATACGACGGCATGGATTTCCGGCAGGCGTTCGACGCACTGGCCGAACGCTTCGAGCGCGAAGGCTGCGGCAAACGCCAGGTGAATTGGCGGCTGCGCGATTGGGGCGTGTCGCGGCAACGCTATTGGGGTTGTCCGATCCCGATCATCCATTGCGCGAAATGCGGCGCGGTGCCGGTGCCGGAAGACCAGTTGCCGGTCGTATTGCCCGAAGACGTCGCGTTCAGCGGTGTGCAATCGCCACTGAAATCCGATCCCGAATGGCGCAAGACGACGTGCCCGCAATGCGGCGGCGCGGCGGAGCGCGAAACCGACACCTTCGACACCTTCATGGAATCGTCGTGGTACTACGCGCGCTACTGCTCGCCGGGTGCAGCGACGCAGGTGGATGCACGCGCGAACTATTGGCTGCCGGTCGACCAGTACATCGGCGGCATCGAACACGCGATCCTGCATCTTCTGTATTTCCGCTTCTACCACAAGCTGCTGCGCGACGCCGGCCTGGTGCATTCGAACGAACCGGCGACCAACCTGTTGTGCCAGGGCATGGTGGTGGCGGAAACCTTTTATCGGGACTCGGGACCCGGGACCCGGGACCCGGAAGAGCAGCAGCGCGAGTGGATCAATCCGGCGGACGTCGAGGTGCGGCGCGACGAGCGCGCGCGCGTCGTCGGCGCCACGCTGAAGGCCGATGGCCAGCCGGTGCAGATCGGCGCTTCGGAAAAAATGTCGAAGTCGAAGAACAATGGCGTCGATCCGCAGCTGATGATCGACAAGTTCGGGGCCGACACGGTGCGGCTGTTCTCGATGTTCGCCTCGCCGCCCGACCAGTCACTGGAATGGAACGAGGCCGGCGTCGAAGGCATGGCGCGTTTCCTGCGCCGGTTCTGGCGCGACGTGGTGACGCATGCGTCGCAGCCGGATCATCCGGAGATCGATCCGGCGACCTTGAACCCCGCGCAAAAAGCCATGCGCCGGCAGTTGCACGAAACCATCGCCAAGGTCGGCGACGACATTGGACGCCGCCGCAATTTCAACACCGCGATCGCGTCGATGATGGAATTGCTGAACGCGCTGTCGAAGTTCGATGACATGAGCGATGCGGGTCGCGCGCTGCGCCACGAAGCCCTGGAAACGATGGTGCTGCTGCTGAATCCGTTCACGCCGCACGCGAGTCACGCGCTGTGGCAAGTGCTCGGCCACAAGGAAACGCTGATCGAAGACGTGCCGTGGCCGAAGGCCGATCCGGCCGCGCTGGTGCGCGACAGCGTGACACTGGCGGTGCAGGTCAACGGCAAGCTGCGCGGCACGCTGGAAGCCGCGCTCGACGCGCCGCGTGAGCAACTCGAATCCGCCGCACGGGCGCTGCCGGGTGTGGTCGCGGCGATCGGCGACAAGCCCGTGCGCAAGGTGATTGTGGTGCCGGGCAAGATCGTGAATATCGTTGCGGCCTGAACCGGTATTGGCCGTAGCGACTGCTATGCTTTCGCCCGATTCCGCACCCCATCCGGAGCATCCATGATTCGCGGCAGGCAATGGTTCCTGGGTTCGCTGTGCGCTGCATGCACGATCATGCTCGCCGGTTGCGGCTTCCACCTGCGCGGCAGCGCGGCGCTGCCCGCGGTGATGCAGCAGCAGGTTTACCTGCATGTCGGCGGCGGCGGCGAGTTCCCGCGCTCGCTGGCGGCGGCCTTGCGCGCCGCCAAGGTGGACGTGCTGGATACGTCCACCGAAGGCGTGGCCACCTTGTCGGTGCCGGTGGCCGGGTTCGGTTCGCGCATGCTGACCAGCGGCGCGGTGCAGCGGGTCGGCGAATACGTGGTGACGTTCAACGTGGAATTCACGCTGACCGATGCGCAGGGCAAGACGGTCATCCCGATGCAGACGATCACGCTGTCGCACGAATTCGCGATCGACCAGACCCAGTTCTCGGCCATCACCAGCGAGACGGAAGCGATCGAGCGCAGCCTGGTGCGCGAGATGACCGACGCGGTGATGCGCAGGCTGGAAGCGCAGGCGCGCCTTGGTACGCCCGCCGCGGCGTCGAGCACGAGCGCGCCGGCTTCCGCTTCCAGCGCATCCGCGACACCGGTACCGGCGTCCACTTCGGGCTGACGCGTGGCCGGCGAATTCGAAGGCTTCCTGAAGACGCTGGCGAAGGGCGATCTCGCGCCGGTGTACCTGCTGGCCGGCGACGAGCCGCTGCAGTTGCAGGAGGCGGGCGACGCGCTGCGTGCGCGTGCGCGTGCACTCGGTTACACCGAACGCGAAGTGCTGGACGTCGAGGCGCACTTCGATTGGGATCAACTGGCGCGCAGCGGCGCCAGCCTTTCGCTGTTCGCGTCGCGACGCCTGATCGAACTGCGCCTGCCCACCGGCAAGCCTGAGCGTGATGGTTCCGCCGCGATCACGGAATGGTGCAAGTCGCCGGCACCCGACACCGTGCTGCTGGTCAGCGCGATGCAGTGGAGCAAGAAGCAGGAAGGCGCGTGGGTGAAGGCGATCGAGCGCGCGGGTGTGTACGCGTGGTTGCGCGCGCCGCGCGTGGACGAGCTTCCGGCATGGATTCGCGCACGCATGCGCGCCAAGGGATTCGCACCGGGGGAGGATGCCATCGTGCTGCTGGCCGAACGCGCGGAGGGCAACCTGCTCGCGATCGCGCAGGAAATCGACAAGCTCGCGGCGCTGCGCTCCGGCGGCGCCGTCAGCGCCGCCGATCTGGAATCGCTGGGCGACGACAACGCGATCTACGACGTGTTCAAGCTCACCGACGCCGCCTTCGGTGGTGACGCGCAGCGCGCGCTGAAAATATTGAATGGCCTGCGCGCCGAAGGCGAGGACGTGATCCCGATGCTGGGCTGGCTGCTCAACCAGCTCGATCTGGCGCTGCGGCTTTCTTCGGCGCCCGACTTCGCCAGTGCGGTGCGCAACGAACACGGCATGTGGCCCGCGCGGCAGAAACTGTTTGCCGATGCCCTGAAGCGCGCCGGCCGCGGCAACGCACACTGGCGGCGCTGCCTGGCCGAATGCGCGCGCATCGACCGCATGGCCAAGGGCCGCGAATGGGGCGATCCGTGGCGCGAGATGGAACGCCTGCTGGTCGCGATCGCACAGCCGCGCGCGGCGGGCACGCTGCTGGCGGCATGAAAAGCAGAATCAGTCCGCGAATGAACGCCAATGAACGCGAATAATTCAAGAGCTTTTGACTCCATTTGCGTTTATTTGCGTTTATTTGCGGACCGCCATTGCTTTTCATCATGAGTACGATGCGACCTCTCGCGATCTTCGGCGGCACCTTCGATCCCGTCCACATCGGCCATCTGCGCGCGGCGTGGGAAGCGTCCGAGGCGCTGGACGCCGAAGTGCGCATCGTGCCCGCGAAGATTCCGCCGCATCGCCCGCAGCCCGTCGCGAGCGCGGATGCGCGCGTGGCGATGCTGCGCGCCGCGCTGGCGGGGCAAGATCGCCTGCAACTGGACTTGCGCGAACTCGAACGCGAAGGACCTTCCTACACGTTCGATACCTTGGCGTCGCTGCGCGCGCAAATCGGCGGCGAACGCCCGCTGGTGCTGCTGATCGGCGCCGACGCATTCGCCGGACTGTCGGAGTGGCATCGCTGGCGCGAACTGTTCGATCTCGCGCACGTGTGCGTGCTGACGCGACCCGCGCAGATTCCCGCGATGCCGGAGGCCTTGGCGGACGAAGTCGCGGCGCGCAGGACAAGCAGCCTCGCCGGGCTGCGCGAAGCGGCTTCAGGCAAGGTGCTGGACATGGTCGTTTCGGCGCTGGGTATTTCCGCCACGCGCATCCGCGCCCTGCTGGCCGAAGGCCGCACGCCGCGCTGGCTGGTGCCGCAGGCATTGATCGATGACGCCGCCCTGCTTGCGCCGTACCGCCGCCGCGGCGTGCTGAACGCGTGACCCCTTGCGCTCTTTTCCGGCAGGTGCATACTGAAGTCGCGCATCCCGCGCGCCACCAAGGATTGAGGCCTTCCACAACTTGACCAGCCAGACCAAGTCACGCCCCGCAGCCACCCCCGTCAATCGTCCTCCCACCACTGCAACCCTGCGCCGGCGCGTGCTTGCCGCCCTCGAAGAACTGAAGGCGCATGACGTTCGCGAAATCGACGTGCGCGGGCGCACTTCCATCGCCGACCTGCTGATCATCGCCTCCGGCACTTCCTCGCGTCACGTCAAATCCATCGCCGACGAAGTGGTGAAGTTCGCCAAGCGTGCGGGCATGCTGCCGCTCGGCGTGGAAGGCGAGGCCGAAGCCGAATGGGTGCTGGTGGATCTCGGCGACATCATCGTGCACGTGATGCTGCCGCGCATCCGCGAGTTCTACGGGCTGGAACGCCTGTGGACGGTGGGCGACCAGGCACCCGAAGCAGAAGCGGCAAACGATCGCTGAGCATCGGGCATGCATGCGCGGCTGATTGCGGTCGGCGAACGCATGCCCGGTTGGGTCGCGGAAGGTTTCGCGGAATACGTGAAGCGTTTGTCGCGCGACCTTCCGCTGGAGCTCATCGAAATCAAGCCCGGCGCGCGCGGCAAGGGTCGCGACGATGCGCGCGCGATGGCGGACGAGGGCGCGGCGCTGCTCGCCGCGCTGCCGCGCAACGCGCATGTGATCGTGCTGGATGGTCGCGGTTCGACGTGGTCGACCGAACAACTCGCCGATCAACTGTCGAACTGGCGGATGGCCGGCCGCGATCTCGCGTTCCTGATCGGCGGCCCCGACGGCCATGCGCGCGACGTGCTGCAGCGTGCCGACCAGCGCTGGTCGCTTGGGTCGCTCACGCTGCCGCACATGCTGGTGCGGCTGATCGTCGCCGAACAGTTGTATCGCGCCGTGACCATCCTCAACGGCCATCCATATCACCGCGGATGAGGCGAATGCGGCGCCGCTGAATCGCGTTCAGCGCGCGTCATTCTGACCACGCCGCGCCTGCACCAAACCTTCACCCATGAATGGCTAGCGTGTCCGCGAGTATCCGGACATACGGAGTTGGCCATGGCGCGATTCCTCCATCCATTTCGTCGCGGCGGCGAGCCCGGCAACCAGAAAGGCGCGCTCGGATACGTGCTGGCCTGGCTGCTCGGCGTGCCCATACCCATCCTGATCATCGTGGCGCTGCTGCGAAGCTGCGCGTGACGATCGGCTCGAACGGAGGATGACGCGATGGTCGTTTCCGAAAATGCGGTGGTGACACAGGAACACCCGGTGATGCGCTGGGGCGCGGTCTGGGCCGGCTGGCTGCTGGCAACCGGAATCGCGGCCCTGCTTTATGCGTTCGGGTTGGCAATGGGTTTTTCGGGCATTCGTCCGGCCGATCCGGCCGCGGTGGCGCAGGGCGTTTCCGGCGGCGCGATCACTTGGATGATCCTGACGTGGGCGGCGTCGCTCTGGTTGGGCGCGATGTTCGCGACATGGTTCGACGGACGCAACGACACCGAGATGGGCGTCATCCGCGGCCTGGCCGTGTGGGGCCTGTCGGTGACGGCGACTACGCTGCTGATCGCCAGCGGCATGACCCACGTCACCGCGGTGGCGACGGCCGTGTCGACGGAGGGTTTGCCCAATCTCGGCGCGGCCGATTTCGCGCGTTACACCTCACGTGTGATGTGGGCGGCCTTCGGTTGCGCGTTCGCGTCGCTGATCACCGCCGCGTTCGGCGGCTGGCTGGGCGCGCACCACGTGCATCGTGTTTATCACCTGCGCACCTACACGCCGCACGGCGCGCGCAGGTTCTGAAGATTCGTTGCACCGACGCTGGATGGAACCGGCAGGAGTTGGCCAGGATGGCACGGGATTCGAGAGGGACGAGAGCGGCGGTGGCCGCCGCCGCAACAGTGGCGGCCGGCGCGACGGTGTATTTCGGATGGCGCGCGTGGTGGCATGCCCGCCATTGCGGGAACAGGAATGTTCCGGAGCCCGCGAAGCCGGTGGAACTCTCGCGCTACGCCGGCAAGTGGTACGAGCTCGCCCGTTACGAAAACCGCTTCGAGCGCGGTTGCCGCGAGGCTACTGCGGAATATCAGCTGCGCGCAGACGGCCTCCTCGACGTGATCAACTCATGCGAGACCGCGAAGGGCGAGCGCAGGACCTCCCACGGCCGCGCCAAGGTCGTTCCGGATTCCGCCGACGCCAAGTTGAAACTCTCGTTCTGCGGCCCGTTCTACGTGGGCGACTACTGGGTGCTCGATCACGACGACGACTATCAGTGGGCGATCGTCGGCGAGCCGTCGGGCTGTTACCTGTGGATCCTGCACCGCGAAGCCACACCCGAACCGTCGCTGGTGAGCAGCTTGCGGCAACGCGCGGGAGCGTTGGGCTACGACTTGCGGAAATTGCGCCGCACGCGACACGCCAGCGACGGCTGAGCCTTCCTCACTGGCCGCGCAAACGCGCGAACAATTTCGGCGATGCGAACGCCGGCTGCTTCTGCTCGATCCATCCGCGAATGTCCGGCCGCGGCAAGCCCGCGCCACCGGCGAGCCAGAGCAGCACGGCAAAGATCGTGAAACCGACGGTGATCCACAATGTGACCGTCGCCGCGTGGTGCACGCCGGTCCAGTCGAGTGGCGGCTGCCGCGAGTGCATGCGCGCGACCTTCATGATGATCGGCGCGATGATGTAATCGGCCAGCGAGCGCACGAGCTCGACCAGCGCGAACACACGGCCGACCATTTTCGAGGCGACGGTGAACGCTGCGATCACGAGGCCCGGCGAAACGGTGGCGCCTGCGCCCAGCCCGAGCAGGCCCGCGGCCGCCATCGTCAGCATCGACGAGGCATCGGCTCCCAGGTTCAGGATCAAAGCACCTCCGCCGATCAGGCAGGCGAAACCCGCGAGCACCAGCAGCGGCAAGAACCGCGTTCGGAGCAGCAGGCCCAGCAGCAGTGCGGTGATGCACGCGCCGACGATCATCGGCGAGAACAGCAGGCCGGTCGCGAACGGCGGATGCTGGAGCGCCTGCAGGTGCAATTGTTCCGCGAGTTCGAGGAAGCTGACGAATACCGCACCGGCGATCATCGCCACCAAGGTGCCGATCACCGCGATCGTGGTCCACATCAATTTGACCGGCGACAGCGGTTCCTCCTGGTGGTATTCGACCAGCATCAGCGCCACGAAACACGCGCAGCCGAGCGCGAGCGGCACCGTGAACATGATGGACGCGAATCCGTGCGCGGCCAGTTCGCCGGTGGCCCAGAACGGCAGCACCACCGCGCCGAAGCCGAGCGCAATGCCCACGCGGTCGAATTTCAGGCCGGGATTCGGAGGGTCGTACAGCGGCTCGGTCAACGCCGCCGTTGCGAGGTTCAGCAGTCCGATCGCGCCCAACCCGACGAAGAACCAGCGCCATGCATGTTGCGTCGCGATCGCGCCGCCGATCAGCGGGCCCGCGCACACCGCGCCGAAGAAGCCCAGGTCGACCCACGCCATCGTCATGCGCAGCTTGCCGGCCGGGAAGCGCTGGATCACCGGCGGCAACGCGATCACCAGCAGCAGTCCCGTCGCGAATCCGGAAAGAATGCGCCCGAATCCGAACACCACCGCGCCGTGCGCGCCCGCGCTGATCGCGCAGCCCGCGACGAACAAAGCTTCGCTGATCAGGAACAGGTGGCGCTGCCGGAATCGCTGGATCAGGTCGCCGCCCGTGAACGCGCCGAACGCGTATCCGGAGATCGAAAAGCCCGCGATCAGCTCGGTCGCGAGTTGTCCCATCCCGAGTTCGGCCTGCACCTGCTTCGCGAACATCACGTACGCGGTGCTGACCACGATGAACGGCGCCAGCGCGACGATCGCGACAGCGAGGCTGATGCCGTAACGTCCTTCGAGCGGACGTGGAAACCATCCTTGGCTGTTGTCTTGTGCCATTATGTGAATCCATCCGTGGATTGCAAAGTGTCCAGGCGGTTGCGTTCACATGCCGTGAATGCGCGACGTCAGATGACGGCGCGCGCGGAAGTGCGCATCCGCACTAAGACACCGTGCTTTTAAAGCCAAACGCTGGTTTGGGTGCGGCTCGTGCGGGGTTCCATCGCCTGACGCAAGTGGCGCAGAAGCAGTGCGTGCGATGAAACTGTGGGGGCTAGTCTCCGTCATTGCCGCTTTCACAAGGCTTGAGCGCGCCGGGCACTACCAGCTCATTGCCGCCGTACATCAGTCTGTATTCCTGCACATGCTTTTGTCCAAAGACGTCAAAGTAAGAAATTTCTCCATATACATATATCGTGCCTTGCGATGTACCAACCAAATCTAGGTACGGCCCATTAAATATCGGGCGTGGCGCTTCACTCCTCATATGAAAATATGCACCTGCTCCTAACGTATTCTTTGCCATTTCGAAGTCGCGGGGAGGCGTTGGCAGTGCGACATTTAGAGGGTATGCAGCCGCCCACTGGTGAATCCAAATTTGCACGTTGTGTGCGGGCGTCTGGCCTGCATTCTTGAACGTTAGCGTTGATTTGGGTCGGCCCGGTTCTGGAAATTCGATCTCAGCGGCGGTGATTGAGATGTATGCGCGCAATTGACGCTGCGCTGTATCTTTCATCACCACCAACGTGTTCTGCGCCACATTGGTTGCAGCTACGGCAGACTCAAGAGACTTGCGCATGAGTCTGAGCTGTACCAGAAACAGCAGCGCTTGAACTGCCGCGACGAACAGCATTCCGGCCGTAAGATATGCACTTACTTGGTCCGGCGTAATAACGTAAAGGCTCATCTGTGCGGAATACCAAATTGGTGCCGTTACCGGATGGCGCCAGAATGCTCGCTTTTTCCGACGCGTCTGTCAATTGACTAATCGCCAAGCAGATTTCGCACCTGACCTACTTTGACCGCCGTAACATCGTCGCAATCTTCCGGCTCGCAAAAATGCAATATCTCGAATGCCCAAAGCATGGCGATTCGACCATTGCAACGTGGGCCTCTATTAGTATTGCTCACGATCCAACGAACGCGAGGCCGCATGGCAATCGATCTTGGCGTGGTGCTCACGCTGCTGCTGGTGGTCGGATTCCTCGCGCAGTGGCTGGCGTGGCGGATGCGGCTGCCGGCGATCCTGTTCCTGCTGCTGATCGGCATCGTGATCGGGCCGGCGACGGGATGGTTCGATCCCGACAGGCAACTCGGCGCGTTCCTGTTTCCGACGGTGTCGCTGGCGGTCGCGCTGATCCTGTTCGAGGGCAGCATGACGCTGCGCTTTTCGGAACTGCGCGGGATCGGCACCGCGGTGCACGGCATGGTGACGTACGGCGCGGTGCTGGCGTTGTTGCTGCTGGCTGGCGCCGCGCACTGGATTGCCGGGTTGCACTGGTCGATCGCGTTGCTGTTCGGTGCGCTGACTTGCGTGACCGGGCCGACGGTGATCACGCCGATGTTGCGTACACTGCGCCCGAACGCACGCATCGCCAGCGCGTTGCGCTGGGAAGGGATCGTGCTGGATCCGCTGGGCGCGCTGTTCGCGGTGCTGGTGTTCGAAGCAATCGTGACGCACCAGCAAGGGCATTCGCTGGCGGTGTTCGGCGCGACCGTCGGTGTGGGCGCGGGCGTCGGACTGGCGGTTGGGCTGGCGCTGGGTTTCCTGTTGTACCGGCAGATGATTCCCGAGTACCTGCAGGCCTACGGCACGCTGATCGCGGTGCTGGGCGCGTTCACGTTATCCAACAAGCTGGCGCACGAATCGGGCCTGCTGGCGGTGACCATCATGGGCATCACGCTGGGCAACCTGCGGCACATCCACATCCAGGACATCATGGATTTCAAGGAGCACCTGTCAACGCTGCTGGTGTCGATGCTGTTCGTGGTGCTGGCCGCGCGCCTGCATTGGCCGCTGCCACCAGGCATGCTGATGGCGGGCATCCTGGTGTTCGTGGTGGCGCAATTTTTCATACGCCCGGTGTCGATCGCGGTCGCGACGTTCCGCAGTTCGTTGACCTGGCCCGAGCGCGCGCTGCTGGCGTACGTGTCGCCGCGCGGCGTGGTCGCGGCTTCGGTGTCGTCGTTGTTCGCATTGCGGCTGGGCGACCTCGGCGTGCCGGGTGCGGACGCGCTGGTGCCGCTGGTGTTCACGCTGATCATCGGGACGGTGGTGTTGCAGAGCGCGAGCGCGCGGCCGCTTGCGCGCTGGCTGAAGGTGGCCGACCCCGATCCCGACGGCGTGCTGATTTTCGGTTCCGATGAAGTCGCGCGCGGCATCGCCACCGCGCTGGCGGAACAAAAGTTCCAGGTGCTGCTGGCGGACGACGACTGGGACGGCATCAGCAAGGCGCGCATGGACGGGCTGCCGGTGTTCTTCGGCAATCCAACCTCGCAGCACGCGGCCACGCACCTCGACCTGACCGGCATCGGCCGATTGCTGGCGATGTCCGGGCGCCGCGAACTGAATTCACTGGCGTGCATGCAATACCGGCAGGAATTCGGGCGCGAACGCGTGTATCGCCTGCGCGTGCTGGCGCCGCAGGATGCCAGTGCGCGCGCCTCGTTCGCCGGCAGCCTGCGCGCCAAGGCGTTGTTCGGCAGCGACATGACGCACACGCGCTTCGCCGAATTGCTGGAGGCCGGCTGGCGCATCAAGTCCAACGCGCTGACGGAAGCGTTCGGTTGGCCCGCGTTCCTGGCGCAGCACGGCGCCGATGCGGTGCTGCTGTTCGGCATCGAGCCAAATGGCCACCTGCGTGTCGCCAACACCCACCGCAAGACCGAGCCGCGCGCCGGCTGGAGCGTGATCGCGCTGGTGCCGCCCGCGCGCGATGCGAACGTGGCGGACGGAGTCCAGCCTTCGCCGGAATGATGGGCAAAGGAACATCAGCCCGCGCGTTATGCTTGCGCAATGCTTTGGCTCGCCTCGCAATCGCCACGCCGTCGTGAACTGCTCGCGCAGATCGGCACGGTCTTCGAAACGATCGACGTGGACGTGCCGGAAGTGCGCGGTGCCGGCGAGTCGCCGCAGGTTTACGTCGAGCGCGTGGCGCGCGAGAAAGCACGCGCGGGTCTGGAACGCGTGCTCCGTCGCGATCCCGATGCGCTCGTCCTGGGCGCCGACACCGAAGTGGTACTGGCCGACCGCGTGTTCGGCAAGCCGCGCGATCCGGCGCAAGCGGCGGCGATGCTGCGCGCGTTGTCCGGCCGCACGCATGACGTGATTTCGGTCGTGTGTTGCGTGAGCACAAAAGGAGAACGCATCGCCACCAGCGTGTCCGCCGTGAGCTTCGCGGAACTGGACGAACGCATCATCGCGGATTACGTCGCCACCGGCGAGCCGTTCGGCAAGGCCGGCGCATACGCCATCCAGGGACGCGCGGCCGCTTTCATCGCGCACCTGTCCGGCAGCTATTCGGGCGTGATGGGCCTGCCGCTGTTCGAGACCGTGCGTCTGCTGCGCGAAGCCGGCGGCTGGCGTGACGGGCACTGAACGGGCGGGTTTCGTGCATCGACAGGTACACAGGCGCCCGGATATAAGAAGGGCTTGCGACCTGCGGGTGTCCCCATGACCGAGGAAATCCTGATCAACGTCACGCCCCGCGAGGCGCGCGTCGGCGTGGTCGAGAACGGCATGCTGCAGGAGGTGCACGTCGAACGCAGCGGGCGTCGCGGCTATGTCGGCAACATCTATTGCGGTCGCGTCAAGCGCGTGATGCCGGGCATGCAGGCCGCGTTCGTGGACGTCGGTCTCGAGCGGAGCGCGTTCCTGCACGCGGCGGACATGGCGCATCCCGTCCTCAATGCCGAGCCCATCGAAGGCAGCGTGATGCCGGCGCCGCCCGCCAGCGTGCCGCCGATCACCGAATTGGTGCACGAAGGCCAGCGCGTGATCGTGCAGGTCATCAAGGATCCGATCGGCAGCAAGGGCGCGCGGTTGTCCACGCATCTTTCCATTCCATCGCGCTACCTGGTGCTGCTGCCGGAGAGCGCGGCGCGCGGCGTGTCGGTACGCATCGACGACGAAGTCGAACGCGAGCGCCTGCGCGGCATCATGGCCGGCCTGGCGGGCAACGGTTTCGGCCTGATCGCGCGCACCAATGCCGAAGGCCTGGACGCCGAGGCCCTCGGCGAAGACGTCGCCTACGTGACCCGCGTGTGGCAAACGGTTTCCGAGGCGATTGCGCACGCGGAGCCCGGTCAGCGCGTCTATGAGGAACCGGCGCTGCCGCTGCGCGTGCTGCGCGACCTGATGCACGATGACATCGAAAAAGTACGCGTGGATTCGCACGAGACGTTCCAGCGCACGCTGGAATTCGCGCGGCAGTTCATGCCCGCGCTGACCGATCGCATTGAACACTATCCCGGCGAACGGCCGATCTTCGATCTTTACGGTGTCGAGGACGAAATCCAGAAAGCCTTGCGCAAGGAAGTGCCGCTCAAATCGGGTGGCTATCTGGTGATCGACCAGA
>JAZKBD010000015.1:8865-16891 GCA_040388785.1 Pseudomonadota bacterium | reverse complement strand
AGAAGAAATCCTGCGCGCGTTGGGGCGCCGCGTTGACCTGAAGTCCGGCGGCTACCTGATCGTCGACCAGACCGAAGCGATGACCACCATCGACGTCAACACCGGCGCCTATCTTGGTTCGCGCAATCTCGAGGAAACCGCGTTTCGCACCAACCTCGAAGCCGCGCAGGCGTCCGCACGGCAACTCAGGCTGCGCAACCTCGGCGGCATCATCATCATTGACTTCATCGACATGCACGACGACGAGCACAAGCGCCAGGTGCTGCGCACGCTCGAAAAAGCACTGGCTCGCGACCACGCCAAGACCACCGTGTATGAAATGAGTCCGCTCGGCCTGGTCGAGATGACGCGCAAGCGCACCACCGAAAGCCTGGCGCGGCAACTGTGCGAACCGTGCCCCACGTGCGCCGGTCGCGGTATTTTGAAAACCGCCGAAACCGTCGGCTACGAAATCTTCCGCGAGATCACCCGCGCGGTGCGCCAGTTCGACGCCGAGAAATTGCTGGTGCTGGCCTCGCCGAAAGTCGTCGCGCGCATGCTGGAAGAGGAATCGTCCGCGGTCGCCGAACTGGAGGCCTTCATCGGGAAGTCGATCCGCTTCCAACCCGAGGAGCAGTACGGGCAGGAGCAGTTCGATGTCGTGTTGCTTTGATGCCTGCATTTCCTTCCTCCGCTTGCGGGGAGAGCCGCCATCCCTGGCCAAAAACTCCGTGGTGCCCGAAGGGCGGATGGGGGCAAGCCCGGGAGCTTATGATTCATTATGCGACATCCCTGTCTTTTTCCGCGCCCCTCCCGGGGGCGCGGGTAACTTTCTCTTGCGTGGCCAAGAGAAAGTCACCAAAGAGAAGGCCACCCCGGTGCTGCGTTTTTCGTCCATCCGTGGACGAAAAATCCGATCGGGCCGGCCGGGCTTGCCGACGCGCCATCCATGGCGCGGCGGCAAGCGGGCGCAATCCCTTGCGCCCACCCTGCGGGCCTTTTCGTCCGACCCTCACCGCAGCACAGGGGCCCCGCAAAAGCTTTGCTTCGATGCCGGCCATCCATGGCCTCCTTCGGAGCAAGACCCATTTGCCTGCTTCGCCAGCACGTGCGCGCAGGTAGCGCGCCATTCGGGACCCCTCGAACACGGCGAGTGGAAAAAAGACATGGACGCCGTGTGGAAAGCGTCTAAAGATGTGCGGAAAGGACGCAAGAACGTTGCGGCACCTGAGTGCACGCACACGATACGAAAGATGGTCGCGTCATGAGCGCATGGCGCCACCACCTGCGCCGCGCGCGGTTCGCGTTGACAGCGCTGATCGCGGGCCTGCTGATTGCGGCGGCGGTCTTGATGGGCATCGTGCAGGTGCTGTTGCCGGTCGCGACGCATTACCCGAATTTCATTGCGCGCCAGTTGTCCTCGCGTCTGCACCGGCCGGTGAGCTTCTCGGGAATTTCCAGCCGATGGCAGCCGGCGGGCCCGTTGCTGATGGTGCGCGGCCTGACGCTGGGGCCGGCGCAGCCGGGCGGCAAGTCGATCACCTTGCGGCACGCGTCGCTGAAGCTTGATTTCAGCGCGTGGCTGCGGCCGGCGCATCGCTGGATCACGCTGCGCCTGAGCGGCATGGAATTGCGCGTCGAGCACACGGCGTCGGGCTGGCAGGTGGTCGGGTTCGGCAATTCGTCGGGGGAAACGCACGCGCCGCTGCAATCGCTGCCGGTCGATCTCGACTTGAGCGATCTGCGCGTGGACATCGTGGACGTTCGTGGCGCCTGTTGGCGCCACGCCTGCGGGTGGTGAACGTCGGCGACGTGATCCGCTTCGGCGGCAGCGTGCAGCAGATGGGCACGCAGCAGGCGGTCACGATCAACGGCAGCATGAGCACGGGCGCACGCGATTACGCGCTGCATGTCGCGACTCGGGACCTCGATCTCGCCGCGGCGGCGCGCGGCGTGGATCTGCGCGGCTATGCGGTGCAGGGTGGTCGCGGTGACATCGAGCTGTGGGGCCGTTGGCAAAACGGCAAGCTGGTGTCCGCGGCGGCGCGCTACAGCCTTAGTCGTCTCGCGGCGACCGGACCGGACGGGCGCGCGGTCGATCTGGCGTCACTCGCGGGTGTCGCGAAGTTGACGCGTGCGCAGGACGGCTGGGACATCGCATGGCGCGGACCGGGCAAGCCGCGCGCGAACATCGACCAGGCCGGCGGCCTGGTCGTGCACGTGCGTGGCCACTCGAACGCGTGGCGCGTGACGGCCGCCGCGCATGCTGTGGATCTTGCGCCGTGGCTTTCGCTGCTGGCGATGGCGCCGCAGGCGCCACCAACATTCGCACAGTGGGTGGATCACGCGCGCCCCTATGCGCAGATCGACGACGCGGCGGTGGCATGGCAGCAGAACGGTCGTTACGACGCGACCGTGCGCTTCTCGAATCTCGGCGCGGCGGCGACCGGCGCGGTGCCCGGCATCGTGCTGGCGCAGGGCGTCGTGCGCGCGGACGACCAGGCGTTGTCATTGGAGCTTCCGCCGCAGGCCGCCACCCTCGCCGTAACCGATGTGTTCCGCAAGCCGTTCGTGTTGAAGCAGCTGGGCGGCAGCCTGGTGGCGTGGCGCGAAGATGGCTTGTGGAACATCGCCGCCGACGGCCTGCATTTCGACAACGGCGAACTTGCCGGCAGCGCGCGCGCGCGGCTGGTCTGGCCGGGCGGCGGACGTCGTCCGTTCGTTTCCGCTTATGCGGTGCTCGATCGTGCCAAGGTGGCGGATGCGGATTTGTTCTGGCCGTACCGCAGCATGCCGCCATCGCTGGTCGCGTGGCTGGATCACGCGCTGGTCGGTGGCGAAGTGACGTCGGCGCGCGTGGTGATCCATGGCGACCTCGATCACTGGCCGTTCCTCGATCGCACGGGTCGCTTCGAGGCGACCGGCACGGTGCAGAACGCCACGTTCGATTTTGCCGACAACTGGCCGCGCGCGACCGGCGTGGATGCGGCGGTGGATTTCGTCGACAACCGCATGGGTATCGTCGCCACGCATGCGACGGTGCAGGGCGTCACCGCGACGCACGCGGTGGCGTCGATACCCGACCTCCACGATGGCACGCTCGGACTCGACATCCAGGGCGGCGGCAGCGGCGCGCAACTGCTGGACTTCGTGCGCCACAGTCCGGTCGGCGCGGGCGCGCTCGATGCGCTGCAGGGATTGCAGGTCGGCGGCACCGGCAAGTTCGGCATCAAACTGGCGATCCCGCTCGCGCACGCGGAGAACTTCACGCTGGGCGGCCAGGTCGATCTCGCCAAGGCCGACGTCACCGCGAGCAAATGGAATCTCGCGCTGAAGGGTCTAGACGGACCATTGCAGATCGACAGCAAGGGTTTTCACGCCAATGGTCTTTCGGCGATGTTCCGCGGCGCGCCCGCGAAACTTTCCATTGCGGTCGGCAGCGGCAACGTCAGCGATCCGAAAGACATCGTCGAGGCGTCGCTGGACACCCGCGTGTCGGCGCAGACGCTGGTGCAGGGTTATCCCGATCTGGGCGGCCTGGCGGCGCACGCCAGTGGCGTCGCGCCGTTCCACATTGGTGTGAATGTTGTCGCGGGGCAGGGCAGCGCGCCGGTGACGCCGATCCTCGATTTGAAATCGAGCCTCGCGGGCATCGCCCTGGATTTTCCGGCGCCATTGGACAAACCTGCGAACTCGGAACTGCCGCTGCACCTGAGCCTGCAACTGCCGCCAGCCGGTGCGCCGCTGACGGTTTCGCTGGGCGACGTGCTGCAGGTGCGCGGGCGCCTCGCCGATCCGGCGCGCAAGTTGCCCACTGCGATGGCGATGAACTTCGGCAGCACGTTGCCTACGGAAATGCCCGCGCAGGGTCTGGCCGTGCGCGGACACGCGCCGCGCATGGACGTGAGCGGCTGGATCGAGCAGGCGCTGGGCGGATCATCGGGCGGCGCATTCCCGCAACTCTCGCGCGCGGACGTTTCCACGGATGCCGCGCAAGTGTTCGGCACCGATCTCGGCGCGTTGCAGTTTTCGTTCGAGGCGGGCGCGCGAAGCGATGCGATCGCGTTCGAGGGCGCCGCGGTGAAAGGCACGATCGACCTGCCGACCAGTGATCTCGCCACCCGCGGCATCAGCGCGGATTTCCAGCACCTGTACTGGCCCGAGCCGCCGCCGCCGAAAACACCCGGTCCGCCGCCGCCGCCGCAGGTGACATCGCCGGTCGCGCCGTTCTCGATTCCGCCGCTGCACGTGCGCATCGGCGACCTCAGGCTCGGCAAGGCGCAGCTCGGCACGACCACGTTCGAAAGTGCGCCGACGCTGCAGGGCATGTTCATCAGCAAGTTCGATTCGAAGGGCGCCGATTTCACCATCCAGTCGCACGGCAACTGGAACGGCAGCACGCGCACGAGCACGTCGCAGATGGTCATCGACATCAGCTCGCATGATTTCGGCAAGACGCTCGCGGCGTTCGGATTCAGCGGGCTGCTCGCGGGCGGCAAGGATGCGCACGTGCACATCGATGGCACCTGGCCCGGCGCGCCGTCGGGATTCTCGCTGGCATGGATGAGCGGCAAGCTCGACATCAAGGCGGGCGAGGGCCGCATCCTCGCGGTGAAGCCGGGCCTCGGCCGATTGCTGGGCCTGCTGTCGCTGCGCGATTTGCCCAGCCGGCTGATGCTGCACTTCGGCGACGTGTTCAAGTCGGGTTTCGGTTTCGACCAAGCATCCGCCAACTTCACGCTGAAGGACGGCAGTGCCTTCACGCAAAACATGGTGATCATGGCGCCCGCGGCGCGCATCGTGATGCAGGGGCGCACCGGATTCCGCGCACGCGATTATGACCTCACTGTCGATGTGACGCCGCACGTCGGCGGCACGCTGCCGGTGGTCGGCGCGGTGATCGGCGGCCCGGTCGGCGCGGCGGCCGGACTGGTGGTGCAGGGCCTGATCGGCAAGGGCATCAACAAGGCCGCGGGCAGCATCTATCGCGTCACCGGAAGTTGGGACAAGCCGAAGATCGAGACCGTGGCGTCGGCGCCCGTGCCCGCCGCATCCACCGGCGCAACGCCGTCATCGTCGGCCTCGACCGCGCTGCCGGCGGCGTCCGGCAGCACTGCGCCTGCGCTGCCGGCGTCCGCGCAGTAGCATCGCGCCGGCCACCTCGGAGACACCGCCATGCAGGCGTATTTTTGCAAGCTGGTTCCGCCGCGTCAGACCTTTGCGGTGGATCTGTCCGCGTCAGAGGCCGACGTGATGAAGCGGCACGCGCTGTATTGGCAGGACTTGATCGCGCGCGGCGCGGTGCGCATGTTCGTGCTGGGACTGGTGATGGACCCGGCGGGAGCCTTCGGCATCGGCGTCATGGAACGGGAAGACGAATCCGGCGTGCGCGAGTTGACCGACCGCGATCCGGCGATCACCGCAGGCATCGGCATGCACTACGAAATCCACCCGATGCCGCGCGGCGTGATGCACAACTGAGCGCGCTTCGGCTTGCGATCAGGCGGCATCGCCCTTACGTTGTCATGATCCCCGCAAGGTTTCGACACGCATGGATTCTCCGCTCGCACTCGCCAAACGCAACCTGCTCGCGCCGGGTGGCTTGTCCACCCATGACCTCGAGCACGTGTTCGCGCGCGTGATGGCGCCGTCCGTCGATGCGGCGGACCTGTACTTCCAGCATTCACGCAGCGAATCATGGGTGCTGGAAGACGGCATCGTGCGCGATGGCAGTCATTCGATCGAGCAGGGCGTCGGCGTGCGCGCGATATCCGGCGAGAAAACCGGCTTCGCGTATTCCGATGACATCGTGTTGCCGCAGTTGCTGGAAGCCGCGGGCGCGGCACGCGCGATCGCGAACGACGGCAATGGCGCCGGCAAGCCGCTCAGCATTCGTGGAGCGCGCGCGTTGTATCCGGCGGACGATCCCATCGATGCGCTGGACAACGCCGCGAAGATCGCGCTGCTGCGAGAACTCGATGCACTCGCGCGCAGCCTCGATCCGCGCATCAGGCAGGTGATCGTCAGCATGAACGCGACGCACGATTCGGTGCTGATCGCCGCAGCCGACGGCACGCTGGCCGCCGACGTGCGTCCGCTGACGCGCATCAACGTGCAGGTGATCGCGGAAGCGAAGGGTCGTCGCGAGTCGGGTCATTCCGGCGGCGGCGGACGCTGCGCATACCGCGAGCTGATCGACTCCGGCCGCGCGCACGCCTGGGCCCGCGAAGCCGTGCGCCAGGCGCTGGTGAATCTCGATGCCGTCGACGCGCCGGCCGGCACGATGGACGTGGTGCTCGGTCCGGGCTGGCCGGGCGTGTTGCTGCACGAGGCGATCGGGCACGGCCTCGAAGGCGACTTCAACCGCAAGGGTACGTCCGCGTTCGCGGGACGCATGGGCGACAAGGTTGCCGCCGATGGCGTCACGGTGGTGGACGACGGCACCTTGCAGGGGCTGCGCGGCTCATTGTCGATCGACGATGAAGGCACACCCACGCACTGCTCCACCCTGATCGAGAACGGCCGTCTTGTCGGTTACATGCAGGACAAGCACAACGCGCGCCTGATGGGCATGGCGCCGACCGGCAACGGCCGCCGCGAATCGTTCGCGCACCTGCCGATGCCGCGCATGACCAACACCTACATGCTGGCGGGCGAGCGCGATCCGGCCGAAATCATCGCTTCGGTCGAGCGCGGTTTGTACGCGGTCAACTTCGGCGGCGGGCAGGTCGATATCACCAATGGCAAGTTCGTGTTCAGCGCCAACGAGGCCTATCTGATCGAGCACGGCAAGGTCACGCGGCCGGTCAAGGGCGCGACCTTGATCGGTTCCGGGCCGGACGTGCTGACGCGCGTCGCGATGCTGGGCAACGACCTCAAGCTCGACGAAGGCGTCGGCGTGTGCGGCAAGGAAGGCCAGAGCGTGCCGGTCGGCGTCGGCATGCCGACGACGAAGATCACCGCGATGACGGTGGGCGGAACCTCGGCGTGATCGGCTCCGAATCACTTGTAGGAGCGCGCCCGCGCGCGACCGCTGTCGCCATGATTTGGCGAAATGCGATCGCCAGCAGGCTGGCTCCTACAAGGGCTCGAAGCTGCGCAGCAGCCGGAACAGTTCGCGTTGCGCGCGCGGCGGCTTGTTCGTCTCGCGCTCGCGGCGCGATTGCCGGATCAGCGCGCGCAAGTGCTGGTGGTCGACGCCCGGATGCGCGGCGATGAACGCGGTGAGTGCGGCATCGGCGTGGTCGCCGAGCAGGTCTTCGCGCAGCGCTTCGGCGCGGTGCAGGGCGGCCGTTTCGCGCGCGTTGCTGCCGCGGTCGTTGGCCAGTGCCGCGCGCGCGGACGCAAAGGTTTCTTCGTCGTGCGCGCGCATCAGTTTGGCCAGGTGCGCGAGCTGGCGCTTGTGCGCGATGTGCGAAGGCGTGCGCTGCACTTCGGCCAGCTCATCGCGCACGTCGTCTGGCAATTCCAGCTTGGCCAGCCGCGCCGGCGGCAGCTCCGACAATTGCTTTGCGAACGCCAGCACGTCCAGCGCTTCGCGGCGGCGTGCGCTGCGGCTGGGGCGTTCGTCCTGCTCTTCTTCCCGGTCTTGCATGGCGGCGCGAGTCAAGGTGTCTTGAATGAAAAATGAAATGAACATCGACATTGTGACAGCGGACGCCAGCGTTGCGGAACTGGAACGTCTCGCCGAGCTGGCCGATGACGTGGTGCGTCGCGCGCGCGCCGCGGGTGCGTCGCAGGCGGAAGTGTCGGCCAGCGTCAGCACCGGACTGTCCGTCAACGTGCGCCTGGGCGAAGTGGAAACGGTCGAGCGCAACCGCGACCGCGGTTTCGGGCTCACGGTTTATTTCGGGCAGCGCAAGGGCAGCGCGTCCACCGCCGATCTCAAGGCGGCGTCCATCGACGCGACGATCGCGCAGGCCTGCGCGATCGCGCGTTACACCGAACCCGATTCGTGTGCGGGGCTGGCCGACGCGGCGCTGATGCAGACGACGTTTCCCGATCTCGACCTGTGGCATCCGTGGCCGCTGGATGTCGATCGCGCGAT
>JAZKBD010000015.1:7014-8855 GCA_040388785.1 Pseudomonadota bacterium | reverse complement strand
AGCTCGTAAACCAAGCCGCAGGCCGCGACCACGTGGCGATCACCAATTCGGAAGGCGCCAGCGTGCAATGCGGCGACGCGCTCGGCGTGTACGCGAATTCACACGGCTTCGTCGGCCGTGAGCGCGGCACGCATCATTCCATTTCCTGTTCGTTGATCGCGGGC
This sequence comes from Pseudomonadota bacterium, assembly GCA_040388785.1. GTDB lineage: Bacteria > Pseudomonadota > Gammaproteobacteria > Xanthomonadales > Rhodanobacteraceae > 66-474. Next base: position 8,691 of record JAZKBD010000015.1, on the reverse strand, counting down.
CAGGGCGACGCGATGCAGCGCGAAGGCTGGTACGAATACGTGCGCGACGCGAGCGCGTTCCCGGCATTTGCAAGCATCGGCGTCAAGGCGGCCGAACGCGCGGCGGCTCGGCTTGACGCGCGCAAACTTTCGACGCGCGACTGCGCGGTGCTGTTCGCGCCGGAAGTCGCGCGCTCGCTGGTCGGGCATCTCGTATCCGCAGCCAGCGGCGGATCGCTGTACCGGCGCGCCAGTTTCCTGCTCGACCATGCCGGCAAGCCGGTGTTGCCGGCGTTCGTCGACGTGCTCGAAAAACCTTTCCTGCCGCGCGGCCACGCGTCCGGCACGTTCGACGCGGAAGGCGTGGCGACGCGCGAATCCGCGCTGGTCGAACGCGGCGTGCTGCAGCGCTACGTGCTGGGCAGTTATTCCGCGCGCAAGCTCGGGTTGCAGACCACCGGCAACGCGGGCGGCGTGCACAATCTGGTGGTGGAGCCGGGTTCGGTGGACGGCGAAGCGACGGACTTCCGCGGGCTGCTGCAACGCATGGGCACGGGCCTGCTCGTGACCGAGTTGATCGGCCAGGGCGTGTCGATCATCACGGGAGACTATTCACGCGGCGCCGCGGGTTTCTGGATCGAGAACGGCGAAATCGCGTACCCGGTGCAGGAAATCACCATCGCCGGCAATTTGCGCGACATGTTCATGGGCTTGCACGCGATCGGAACGGACGTCGACCCGCGCTCGTCGATCCTCGCCGGCTCGATCCTGATCGGCAGGATGACCGTCGCAGGCGAGTAACGCCGCGAACCTGAACGTGCAAGGTTTTCGGTCAACCGGATTCGCGCACGCGGCGTTATCGCATCTATCGACACGACGCGAGACGGCCTCATGAATGCATCCGGCAACGATGCCACCGCAGCGGTCAACCGCTTCGGATTGGGCGCCAAACCCGGCGAACTGGCGGGCATCCACGATCCGCGTGGCTGGTTGAATGCGCAGGTCGCGCGCGGCTCCGACGGCGGCAACGCGTTCGCCGGTTTGCCGGGCAGCCTCGATTACCTTCGCGAAGAAGCGCAACTGCAGATGACGCGTCGCGAGCTCAAGCAGGGCGGCCGCGGGCGGCGTGCGTTCCTGTCGGGCGACATGCAGGCGGCATCGCAGGATGGCCAGGCCAACGCCGGGGCGCTGAAGCAGGCGCTGAAACCATATCGGCAGGAGACACGCAAGGCGTTGCTGGCGGAGGCTGCGGCGCGCTACCGGGTCGCGACCGTCACCGACACGCCATTCGTCGAACGGCTGGTGCATTTCTGGTCCAACCATTTCGCGGTGTCCGTCGACAAGCGCCCGGCGCGGTTGTTCGCGGCGCCGATGGAGCGCGAGGCGATCCGCCCGCACGTCACCGGCCGCTTCGCCGACATGCTGCTCGCCGTCGAAACCCATCCGGCGATGCTGCTGTACCTCGACAACGCGCGCTCCGTCGGGCCGAACTCGATGCTGGGCCGGCGCATCGCGATGCGTCTCGCGCGCAACGGCGACATGGACAAGGGCAAGGCCGGTGGCTTGAACGAAAACCTGGGCCGCGAAGCGATGGAATTGCACACGGTCGGCGTGAATGCGGGTTACACGCAGGCCGACGTCACCGAATTTTCGCGCGCGCTGACCGGCTGGAGCGTTCCGTATCCGCGCGACTTCGCG
>JAZKBD010000015.1:4421-7004 GCA_040388785.1 Pseudomonadota bacterium | reverse complement strand
GGCGTTCGTGTTCCGCGCCAATGCGCACGAACCCGGTTCGCGCCGCGTGATTGGCAGGACGTTTCCCGACGGCGGTTTCGAACAGGGCAAGGCGATCCTGGAATTCCTCGCGCGCCAGCCCGCGACCGCGAAGCACCTGTCAATGCAGCTCGCGCAGCACTTCGTTTCGGATCATCCGCCGCAGTCGCTGGTGGACCGGATGGCGAAGAGTTATCTCGATCACGACACCGATCTCGCGGCCGTGTATCGCACGCTGATCGAAAGTCCGGAAGCGTGGGACGCGGAGGCGCGCAAATTCAAGACGCCGCAGGATTTCGTGATTTCATCGCTGCGCGCGGGACAGGTCGAGCTCGGCAATCAGCCGCAGCCGGTGCTGGCGTTGCTCGAAAACCTTGGCGAGCCAATGTTCGATCCGCGCTCGCCCGCCGGTTTCACCGACAACTCCGCCAACTGGATCGACGCGGATGGCTTGTGGAAGCGCGTGCAGGCAGCGGAGGCGATTTCCGCGCGCGTCGCACAGACCAATGCGCAGCCGCTGGCGTTCGCGCAGGACGTCCTGGGACCCTTGCTGGACGAAGATACCGCGCAGGCGATCCGGCGCGCGGAATCGGCGCGGCAGGCGCACGCGACGCTGTTCGCGTGCCCGGCATTCCAATGGAGGGCGTGAACATGCTGACGCGCAGACAATTTATTGCCAACGCCGCGATCGGCACCGCGACGTTGCTGGTGTGGCCGAAACTCACCTTCGCCGCGACCGGTTCCGACACGCGCTTCCTATTCGTGCTGTTGCGTGGCGGACTGGATGGATTGGAATCGGTGCCGCCGTACGGCGATCCGGGTTACCAGGCGATCCGCGGCGCGTTGGCGTTGTCGCCGTCGGCCGCGAAACCCGCGCACAAACTGGACAACGTGTTCGCGCTGCATCCCTCGTTCGACTATGCCGCGCAGTTGTACGCGCAGGGCCAGTTCATGCCGGTGGTCGCGGCGGCGCCGCCGTATTGGGGCCGCTCGCATTTTCAGGCGCAGAACTGCGTCGAGAACGGCACCGCGCAACCGGACGGCGCGCAGACCGGCTGGTTGAACCGCTGCATCGCGTGCATGCCGGGCGTCGATGGCCTGGCCTGCGCGGCGGTGATGCCGTTGACGATGCGCGGCTCCGCGAAAGTGGAAACCTGGTCGCCGCCGTTGCCGACCGAAGTCAATCCGATCCTGTTGCAGCGTTTGCAGCCGTTGTATGCGGCGGACACGCGGTTGGCCGCGCCGTTCGCGCGCGCGGTCGCGCAGCAGACCGATTCACCGGTTCCGGAATCCAGTGCAGGAATGATGTCGAATGGCAAGCCCGGCAAGAAAAAGCAAAGCGGTTTGCCGGTGATGATGGCCGCGGCTGGAGGCTTCATGGGCAAGGCCGACGGTCCGCGCGTCGCGTTCGTCGAAGACGACGGCTGGGACACGCACGCGAACGAGGCGGCGATCGTGACGCGCAAGATCGAAGAGCTCGACGCGGGCCTGAAGGCGTTCCATCAGTCGATCGGCGCGATGTGGGGCCGCACGGTCGTGATCGTTGCCACCGAATTCGGCCGCACCGCGCACATCAACGGCACCGGCGGCACCGATCACGGTACCGGCGGTTCGATGTTCCTCGCAGGCGGCGCACTGCGAGGCGGACATGTCGCCGGCAAGTGGCCAGGTATCGGTTCCGGCGAGCTGTACCAGGACCGCGACGTGCACGCGACCACCGATTTCCGCGCGGTGTTCAAGGGCGTGCTGGCGGCGCACCTCGGCATTTCGGATTCGCTGCTGGAATCGCGCGTCTTTCCGGGCAGCGCGGCGGCGGAACCGCTGGGCAATCTGGTGGGTCCGGCTCGCGCCGCAGCGTGATTTTCCGCGGCGGTGGACGGCGCTTGACAGGCGCCCCGGACAGGGCGAGAGTCACCGCGCGGTCCGTCCACCACTGTTTGAGGGAGAACAGCCATGAGTGTTCCACCGGAATCCGTGACACCCCCGACGTCTTCGTCCCCCGCCGGCGCACCGCCGCCGCCCGCGGGCGTGCCCACCGCGGAAGAACGCCAGTGGGCCATGTTCGCGCACCTGTCGGCGCTGCTGGGTGGTCTGGTCACCGGTTGGGTCGGTGGCTGGGGCTGGTTCCTTGGCCCGCTGATCATCTGGCTGGTGAAGAAAGACACCATGCCGTTCGTGAATGATCAGGCCAAGGAAGCCCTGAACTTCAACATCACGATCGCGATCATCTTCGTGATCCTGACGATCCTGGGATTCGCGACGCTTGGTGTTGGATTTCTCATTGCGTTGCCGCTGATGGTCATCATCGGCATCGCGGCGCTGGTGTTCATCATCATCGCGGCGATCAAGTCCAACGAAGGCGTGGCCTATCGCTACCCGTTCGCGTTGCGCCTGATCAAGTGAATGCAGGATGCATTCATCCCGTGCAGCACAGGGATGTGCGGTGACACGGGATCCAATGTGAGATGGACGAACTCATCCCGTGCAGCCCATGGAGGGGCGTTGACACGGGGTCCTGATCGGGCGCGCCTGGGATCTGTTCGAGTCGCTGCCGGAGCACCTGCG
>JAZKBD010000015.1:0-4411 GCA_040388785.1 Pseudomonadota bacterium | reverse complement strand
GATCGGGCGCGCCTGTCGCCGGGCGCGCCCGTTTTGCGACAGGGTTCTTCGCCTGGCGCAAACGGCTGGGCCGATTCCGGATGCCCGGGATCGAGCAGCAGCTTGACCCGCGCGTCCGCCTGCTCCAGTGCCGACTGGCACTGACGATAAAGCGCAATGCCGCGTTCGAACGCGCGCAGCGACTCGTCCAGGTTCTGTTCGCCGCTTTCCATTTTCGTCACCAGCGCTTCGAGTTCGGCCAGCGATTGCTCGAACTCCGCCACGGGCGAAGGGTTTGCGGCTTTGACGGGCGGCTTGGGCATCCGCGCAAGCTAGCGCAGGCGCGGGGGTGAATCAATCGCCCGTTGCGCGACGTGCTTGCAAGTTTCGGGCGGGTCAATGAAAATTGCCGGCTGGCTCGATGTTTCGCGTGGTGGATCTAGCTCGGCTGGTCGAATACCGAGCGCTTGCGACGGTCCAGTGGACCGTCGCGCGAGGCACGAGGAGGAGGCATGGATGCCGACTAGCGCGCGCGCCATGGATGGTTCGGCGAAAAAGTATCAGTGGTGGATGTAGCTCAGCTGGTTAGAGTCCCGGATTGTGATTCCGGTTGTCGTGGGTTCGAGTCCCATCATCCACCCCACCTTTGTACAATGTAGAAAATGCGGGCCGTTAGCTCAGTTGGTAGAGCAGGAGACTCTTAATCTCTTGGTCGTAGGTTCGAATCCTACACGGCCCACCATTTCATGCTGCGCATATTCGGGACCGGCGGCATCGCGAAAGTGGCGGAACTGGCAGACGCGCTGGATTTAGGTTCCAGTGGGGCAACCCGTGCGGGTTCGAGTCCCGCCTTTCGCACCACGGAGCGCCCGCGGCCGGTCCATGGATTCCACCGGCTGCTTGCCGAGGCGGCAGCCGCTTCGTAACAACTGTGGATGCGCAAGGTGCGCATCGACCGTCAGGAGCCACCATGCAAGTTTCCCTGGAAAATGTCGGCAAGCTCGAGCGCAAGCTGACCGTCAAGTTTCCCGCCGAACAGTTCGAGTCCCGCGTACGGCAGCGCATTTCCGAACTCGGCCGCAACGTGCGCCTGAAGGGCTTCCGTCCGGGCAAGGTGCCGGTCAAGGTCATCGAGCAGCGTTATGGCGACCAAGTCCGCGGCGAAGCACTTTCCGACCTGATCGGCAGCACGTTCCGCGAAGCCGTGCAGCAGCAGAACCTGCAGCCCGTCGCGAACCCCAACATCGACACCGACGGCAAGCCGCAGGACGGCGAAATCGCCTACACGGCGACGTTCGAAGTGATGCCGGAGCTGCCGACCGTCGATGTCGGCATCCTCAAGATCGATCGCCCGAAAGCCGAAGTCGGCGAGGCCGACGTCGACAAGATGATCGAAACCCTGCGCACGCAGCGCCGCACCTTCCAGAAGGTCGAACGCGCCGCGGCGGACGGTGACATGGTGATCATCGATTACGTCGCGCAGTCGGATGGGTTCCGGCATCCGGCCGAGGGCCGCGAGCGCGCCGCCAGCGTGATCGGCGGCAACACCGCGCTGGCCGCGTTCGACGGTGCGCTCAAGGGCCACAAGGCGGGCGAGGAGTTGGCCTTCGACGTCGAATTTCCGCCGACGTTTCCGATTCCGCAGCTGGCGGCGAAGCAGGCCAGGGTCGAGCTGCGCATCGGCGAAGTGCAGGCACCGCACATGCCGGAAGTCGACGCGGAGTTCATCCGCAACTTCGGCATCGCCGATGGCTCGCCCGAGACCTTCCGCAAGGAAGTCCGCGCCAACCTCGAGCGCGAACTCGAGAATGCATTGCGCGCACGCCTGCGCAACGAGGTCGGCAGCAAGCTGGCCGCCACCTACGCCGACGTGGACGTACCCAAGGTGCTGGAACGCGCCGAAGCCGAATCGCTGGTGCGTTCGGCGATGCCGGGCCTGTCAGGCGAGCAGTCGATTCCGGCCGCGGCGATGGAAGCGGCCATGCCGATCGCGCACCAGCGTGTGATCGCCGGCCTGCTGCTGCGCCAGATCGCGCAGAGCAACAACCTGCGCGTGGACAATCGCAAGGTCACCGAGCGCATCGCCAAGATCGCTTCGACCTACGAGGAACCCGAGCAGGTCGTTGAACTTTATCGCAGCAACCCCCAGATGATGGACAACGTGCGGACCGCCGTGCTCGAAGACCAGGTTTCCGAATGGGTGGCGGATCATGCCGACGCCACCGAAGTGGGCCTGAGCTTCGACGAGGTGATGCATCCGCAGAACACCGCCAATTGAAGCAGCGCGGCGCAACCCGCCGTCATCCGGAGAACACCATGCAGCGCGAAACGCAGGAAACCCGCAGCCTCAACCTGGTTCCGATCGTTGTCGAGCAGACCTCGCGCGGCGAGCGTTCGTTCGACATCTATTCGCGGCTGCTGAAGGAACGTATCATCTTCCTGGTCGGCCCGATCGACGACAACGTCGCCAATGTCGTGATGGCGCAAATGCTGTTCCTGGAATCGGAGAATCCGGACAAGGACATCCAGTTCTACATCAACAGCCCGGGCGGCGTGGTGTCTTCCGGCCTGGCCATCTACGATACGATGCAGTTCATCAAGCCGGACGTCAGCACTATGTGCGTCGGCCAGGCGAGCAGCGCGGCGTCGCTGCTGTTGATGGCCGGCACCAAGGGCAAGCGCTTCGCGTTGCCGAACTCGCGCATCATGATCCACCAGCCTTCGGGCGGTGCGCAGGGCCAGGCGACCGACATCGAAATCCATGCCAGGGAAATCCTCTACCTGCGCGGGCGCCTCAACGAGATCTATGCCAAGCACACCGGCAAGACCGTCGAGCAGATCGCGCGCGACATGGAGCGCGACCGCTTCATGAGCGCCGACGAGGCCAAGGACTACGGCCTGATCGACACGGTCTACGACCGGCGCGCCGACGACTCGGTAAAGTCGGCTTGAGGCGTTGATCGCAAGCCTGCGATTTTCCAGACTTTTCCAGGACGATTCCCCGCTGCGGCAGGCCAGCCGGCTGGTTCGGCTGTGTTATGCTGCGGCCAAGTCGGGGTTACCCGAATGACACACTGCATGACTGATCGACGGAGCACGAGATGAGCGAGGACCGGCCGGGCCGCGGCAACGAAGGCGGCAAGATCCTTTACTGCTCGTTCTGCGGCAAGAGCCAGCACGAGGTCCGCAAGCTGATCGCGGGTCCCAGCGTGTTCATCTGCGATGAATGCGTGGAACTGTGCAACGACATCATCCGCGAGGAACTGGAGGAGAAGGCCGCGTCCGGCCGCACCCAGTTGCCGAAGCCGCGCGAAATCATGGAGACGCTCGACCAGTACGTGATCGGGCAGTCGCGCGCCAAGAAGGCGCTCGCCGTCGCGGTGTACAACCACTACAAACGGATGGAGTCGCGCGCCAAGAAGGACGACATCGAGCTCGCGAAATCCAACATCCTGCTGATCGGCCCGACCGGCTGCGGCAAGACGTTGCTGGCCGAAACGCTGGCGCGCTTGCTCAACGTGCCGTTCACCATTGCCGATGCGACCACGCTAACCGAAGCGGGTTACGTCGGCGAAGACGTCGAGAACATCATCCAGAAGCTGCTGCAGAAGTGCGACTACGACGTCGAGAAGGCGCAGACCGGCATCGTCTACATCGACGAGATCGACAAGATTTCGCGCAAGAGCGAAAACCCGTCGATCACCCGCGACGTGTCCGGCGAAGGCGTGCAGCAGGCGCTGCTGAAACTGATCGAGGGCACCGTGGCGTCGGTGCCGCCGCAGGGCGGGCGCAAGCATCCGCAGCAGGAATTCCTGCAGGTCGACACCAAGAACATCCTGTTCATCTGTGGCGGGGCGTTCTCGGGTCTCGACAAGGTAATCCAGCAGCGCTCGGAAACCACCGGCATCGGCTTCGGTGCCGAGATCCGCAGCAAGCAGCGCAGGCGGAACGTCGGTGCGCTGCTGGCGAACGTCGAGCCGGAAGATCTGGTGAAGTATGGACTGATCCCGGAGTTCGTCGGCCGCCTGCCGGTCGTCGCGACGCTGGACGAGCTGGATGAAGACGCGCTGGTGAAGATCCTCACCGAGCCCAGGAACGCGATCACCAAGCAGTTCAAGAAGCTGTTCGACATGGAGGGCGTGGAACTGGAGGTGCGGCCGGACGCGCTGCTGGCGATCGCCCGCAAGGCGCTCAAGCGCAAGACCGGCGCGCGCGGCCTGCGCACGATCATGGAGTCGGTGCTGCTCGACACCATGTACGACCTACCGTCGCTGGAAAATGTCAGCAAGGTGGTTGTGGACGAGTCGGTGATCAACCACCAGACCGAGCCTTACCTGATCTACACCAACACGCCGGTGGCCGCGCCCCGTGCCGCTTCCGGGGAATAGGCCAGCCGGTAGCTGAATCGGAAACGGGCCGGCCATCCGGCCCG
>JAZKBD010000014.1:63189-92383 GCA_040388785.1 Pseudomonadota bacterium | reverse complement strand
CCAGCACCACCTTGTCGGTTTCGAGGTCGACCAGGTTCTCGTCGCGCTTCACCGCGTCGCCGGGCTTCTTGTGCCAAGTGGCAATGGTGGCGTCGCTGACGGATTCGGGCAGTACCGGAACCTTGACTTCGATCGACATGGGTTGTCCTTGGATTGAGTCGAGTAAGCTCTTGGGTTGAAGCCGTTCGTGTCGAGCGTAGCTTGCGAAGCAAGCGAAGTCGAAGCACATTGCCGTGCCCTTCGACTCCGACGCTGCGCGCCTACGCCCAAGCCGAACGGTGCGGCTTTTTCATTCCACAGAATGATCGTCGCCGACGGCATCGACCAGGGCTTGTTGCACCAGGGCCTTCTGCTCGGCGACGTGGGTGTTGAAGTGACCGCAGGCCGGCGCCGGCGACCGCACGCGGCCCGCGTAATGCAGGCTATGGTGGCCGTCCGCGCAGGCTTGCAGGTGATGGCGGATCTGGAACCACGCGCCCTGGTTCTGCGGTTCTTCCTGGCACCAGATCATTTCCCGGGCGGCCGGATATTTTTCGAGTTCCGCATTCACCTCGATGCGCGGGAACGGATACAACTGCTCCACGCGCACGATTGCGACATCGTCGATCTTCTGCTTTTCGGCTTCCTCGAACAGGTCGTAATAGACCTTGCCCGAACACAGCACCACGCGCTTGACCTTCTTGTCATTCTTGATGCGCTGGTCGGGAATCACGAGATGGAAGTGGCCGTTCTCGAGATCGTCCAGCGACGACACCGCCAGCTTGTGGCGCAGCAGCGACTTCGGCGTCATCACCACCAGCGGCTTGCGGCAGTCGCGCAGCATCTGCCGGCGCAGCATGTGGAACATCTGCGCGGGCGTGGTCGGCACGCACACCTGCATGTTGTCGAGCGCGCACAACTGCAGGTAGCGCTCGAGGCGCGCGGAGGAATGTTCGGGACCCTGGCCTTCGTAACCGTGCGGCAGCAGCAGCACCAGGCCGCACAGGCGATTCCACTTGGCCTCGCCGGACGAGATGAACTGGTCGATCACCACCTGCGCGCCGTTGGCGAAATCGCCGAACTGTGCTTCCCACAACACCAGCGTGTCGGGATCGGCGGTGGCAAAGCCGTACTCGTAGGCCATCACTGCTTCTTCGGAGAGCAGCGAGTCGATGACTTCGACCGATGTGCCTTCGCGCACGTGCGCGAGCGGCGTATAGATGTTGCCGGTCTTCTGGTCGTGCAATTCGGCGTGGCGATGGAAGAACGTGCCGCGGCCGGAGTCCTGCCCGACCAGACGCAGCGCGTTGCCCTCGGCAACCAGCGTCGCGTAGGCCATGTTCTCGGCGTAGCCCCAATCCAGCGGCAGTTCGCCTTCGGCCATCTTGCGGCGATCCGCGTAGATTTTGCCGACGCGCGATTGCAGCGTCATGCCTTCCGGCCACGTCAGGATCTTCGCCGCGAGTTCATCGAGCGTCTTGCGCTTGACGCCCGTTTCGATCGTTTGCGCAAGGCCGCCCTTGGCGAAGCGCGACCAGTCCACGATGAACTTCTGCGAACCGGGCGGCGCCAATTCGGTCACCGGTTTGCCGGCGTCGAGCTGGTCGCGATAGGCGTCGAACAGTTTCTGTGCGTCGCCGTCGGTGATGAGGCCGCGTTTGACCAGCGTCCCTGCATAGAGCTCCCTGGTTGGCGGCAGCTTCTTGATCGCGTCGTACATGATCGGCTGCGTGGCCGAGGGTTCGTCGGCCTCGTTGTGGCCGTGGCGGCGGTAGCACACCAGGTCCACCACGACATCCTTGTGGAATTGCTGGCGGAAATCGAACGCTAGGCGCACGCATTGCAGCACGGCCTCGGGATCATCGCCGTTCACGTGCAGCACCGGCGCGCCGACCATTTTGGCGACATCGGTGCAATACAGCGTACTGCGGCTGTCGTCGGCATCGGTGGTGAAGCCGATCTGATTGTTGACCACGATGTGCACGGTGCCGCCGACGCCGAAGCCGCGCGTCTGCGACATATTGAACAGTTCCATGTTCACGCCCTGGCCGGAGAGCGCCGCGTCGCCGTGGATCAGCACCGGCAGCACGTGTTCGCGCACGCCGTCGTGGGCGCGGATCTGGCGCGCACGCACCGAACCCGACACCACCGGGTTGACGATTTCGAGGTGCGACGGATTGAATGCAAGCGCGACGTGGATATTGGCCGCGGGCGCCGCGATGTCGGCCGAGAAACCCATGTGGTATTTCACATCGCCGGAATGCGCGGGATCGTCCGGGCCGTCGTGCTTGCCCTCGAATTCCGCGAACAGTTGCTGCGGCGGCTTGCCGAGGAGGTTGACCAGCACGTTGAGGCGGCCGCGGTGCGCCATGCCGATCACCAGCTCGTGCACGCTCTGGTCGGCGCTGCGGCGGATCAGGTCGTCCAGCAGCGGAATCAGCGAATCGCCGCCTTCCAGTGAAAAGCGCTTCTGGCCGACGTACTTGGTGTGCAGGTAACGCTCAAGGCCATCGGCCGCCGTCAGCTTCGACAGCACGCGCTTGCGGGTGGCGTCGTCCAGGCCCGAATCGCCGCTGGCTTTTTCCAGACGGTCGTAGATCCAGCGACGCTGGTTGTGGTCGCTGATGTGCATGAATTCGGCGCCGATCGTGGCGACGTAGGTACGGCGCAGGCGATCACGCAGCTCGCGCAATTTCATGCGCTGGCCGCCGCCGGCAAACGTGCCGCAATCGAACTCGGTGTCGAGGTCGGCGTCGGACAGACCGTGGAAGGGCAGGTCGAGATCGGGCGCCGGGCGCTTGGGCGCGATCGCCAGCGGATCGAGGTCGGCGGCGAGGTGGCCGCGCGAACGATACGCCGTCAGGAAACGCAGGACACCGGCCTGCTTGCGCGCATGGACATCATCGACGGGCGCGGCGATCGTGCGGCGGCCTTGTTGCTGCGCGGCGACGATGCGCGCAATCGCGTCGGCGTGGGAAACATCGCCGGAACCGTGCAGGCCCTGGAACCAGGTGCGCCACTCGGACGACACCGATTGCGGGTCGCGCAGCCAATCCTCGTACAACTGGTCGAGATAGGCAGCATTGCCCCCGCCGAACTGGGAGGTTTCCGCCAACTGCTGCAACAAACTGCCGCCGTCGCTCACGATGGTCACCACGGAAATTGTTGGATGTCGAAAAAGCGCTGTCCTGCCGCTCGATCCGCGGCGGGCCATCCATGACCCGCTTCAACAGGGTGTTTGAAGCCCCTGCTGACAAATAACGCGCGATGCACGGTCCGAGCCGCGCCGCGACCTGAAATTATAACGGTTTCATGCTGCAATGCGGGATACGCGCGCTGCGCTTTGGTCCGCGATTCAGATACCCAGCGCGCGCAACTCCGGCCACGGCTCCGAGCGCGCCCACACTTCCTCGAACAGGCGCATCAGCTCCGCGTGACGGCCCGGCGCGAAGGTCGAACCCACCGCCACCATTTCGTCTTCCTGCGGGCGGAACAGGTAGCCGCAGGAGTCGACGCACATGAAGGCCGAACCGTAGGCGAGGTCGGCGGGTTCGACGGGCCTGCGCATTTCGATCACGCTGGACAGCCGCTGCGCGAGTTCCAGCAGGCGCGTGCCTTCCTGCAGCGCACGCGTCAGGTCCTGCGCGAGGATGCGGATGGATGCACCGCGTCCGGAAATCGCCAGCCGCCGCAATTCCACGAGGCACGCGGTGTCGTTGAGCAGCAGCGGATGCAATTCGCGCACCATCACGCACATGCTGTTGCGCGCGCCCCCGAGCAGGTGCAGGGTGGCGTCGATCAACTCTTCGCGGGTGGTCGCGCGCAGCGTCACCGGCTCCGGTGGCGGGCGAACCGGTGGGCGCTCGGGTTCGGGCATGCCGTCCAGCGGGCGCTGCATGATGATGTGCGGAATGCCGGCTTCCTCGAATTCTTCACCCTTGGTGGTGAAGCCGCGTTGCCGCCAGAACGGCACGGCGTCGCGCTGGGCGTGCATGGAAACGGCGGCCAATCGCCGCGCCCGTGCCTGGTCGAGCAGCGTTTGCAGAAGCATGGTGCCGACGCCGCGGCCGCGCCAGGCGCGCAACACCGCCACGCGGCCAATGCTGCCTTCAGGAGTCAGGCGTCCGCTGCCGATCGGCGCGCCATCCGGCGCGCGCGCCAGCACGTGCACGCTGCGCGGGTCGTCGCCATCGATCTCCATGTCGCGCGGCACGTGTTGTTCGAGCACGAACACGCTGTTGCGGACATCGAGCAATCCCTCGCGATCGATTTCATTCGCCCAATCGCAAATTTCGACTTGGAAGCCGCCGTCGATCGGCATGCGGTCAAACCCCCTCCGGGTCGCCGTGCAGTATCGCGGGATTGTAAGCGAGTTCCGCGGGCGAATCTGCAAACGGGCTCACCGCTTGCGCACGTGCAGATGGCCGCCGTCGATCAGTGACGCGAGCAGTGCGATGCCACTCGCCTGCTGCGGCAATCGCGCGAGCCGCGCGCCCTCGAATGCGCGCGCGCCCGAAGCCAGTTCGCGCGCCCATGCAAGCGGCGCATCCAGGGCGTTGCCGGCCACATACAGGCGTGCATCGCGACCGCGGCGTCGCCACGCGAAGCGGCTCCACGGATCGCATTCCAGGATGGAGCGGGGAAGGCGTTCCGTCAGCGTTGCGCGATCGATTCCGCGTTTGCGCGGCACCGTGGATTGCGCCGCGCGATAGCGGGTGATGAAGCTGCCGAACCAGTCGGCGAACGCATCGTCGTCGAGTGCGCCGGCGGCGGTGCCGATCGCGCGACGTGCACGGCGCAAAGCTGCGTCGTCGATTTCACCTGCGTCGCCGGCGGGCTTCAGATCGGGATCGGCAAAGCGCTGCGATTCGGGCAGCGTTTCCGCGACGTGTGCGGCGAAATCGAACAGCAGTTCGCCCACCGCAGGCGCGCGCATGCCGATCGAGAACGTCATGCAGTCGCCGACGGCGACGCCGTCATGCGGAACACCGGGCGGCAGGTACAGCATGTCGCCGGGATCGAGCGTCCACGTGTGTGTCGGATGGAATTCGCGCAGCAGTTTCAGTTCCACGTCATCGCGGAACGCGGTGGAAGGATTCGCGCGCGTATCGACGGACCAGCGGCGTTGTCCCGATCCCTGCAACAGGAAAACGTCGTATTGGTCGACGTGCGCGCCGACACCGCCACCGTCTGCGGCGTAGCTGATCATCACGTCATCGATGCGCCAACTCGGGATGAAGTCGAATGCCGCGAGCAACGCGGCCGTGTCGGCGTCCCACTTGTCGACGTCCTGCACCAGCAGCGTCCAGCGCGATTGCGGAAGTCCGGCGAATGTCGCGTCGTCGAAGGGGCCACTGCGCAGCGTCCAGCGATCGCGTTTCGCATCGTGGAGCGCGATTCTCGCCAGCGCGCCTTGCATGCACGCGAGCCCGGCCAGGTCGTCCGGCGACAATGGGGGCGTGAAGTCCGGAAAGGCATTGCGGATCAGCAGTGGCCGCTTTTGCCAGTAGTCGCGCAGGAAACGCGCGGGCGGCATGCCGAGGCGACGGCGCGCGTTCGCGTGGATTTCGATGGGAACGTCTTGTCGGGGTGCAGGCATGCCGCATTTTAGCCGGCGCGGATTGCCCGCGCCGGCCGCGCGCCTCACTTCGGCAGCGCGAACGCGATGACGTAATCGCCGCGCGGCGTGCCTAGGCTTCCGTGACCGCCCGCCACGATCACCAGATATTGCCTGCCGCCGATCGCGTAAGTCATCGGCGTGGCCTGGCCGCCCGCCGGCAGCTTGTATTGCCACAGCAGCTTGCCGCTATGCTCGTCGAAGGCGCGGATGTCGCTGTCCATCGTTGCGGCGACGAAGATCAGCCCGGACGCGGTGATGACCGGACCGCCCATGCCGGGCATGCCGAGGATCCAGTGATTCTTGACGGCGTTGCCCAGCGGCACTTGCCAAAGACGTTTGCCGCTGCGCATGTCGATGGCGGAGAGTTCGCCCCATGGCGGCTTGACGCAGGGTGTCCCCACCGACGAAGTGAATGCCCTGCGGCGCATTCCGTAAGGTGTTCCGCGCATCTCTGAAAAATCCCAGCCCTTGTATTGATCGGACATTTCCTGCGCCATGAACTGGCCGCGCGGCACCAGCGCCACCAGCATCGGCAGGTCATTGGTATTCACCACCGCAATCTGGTGCGCCTGGTCGAACGCCAGCCCGCCCCATTCGACGCCGCCCGCGTAGCCGGGTTGTTCGATGCTGCCCTGCACGCTGGGCGGCGTGAAGATGCCTTCGGATTTGTAGCGCTCGAGATGGCAGCCGAACGAGACGTGCGCGAGGTCGTTGTTCTTCACCGGGCCTTGCCGCACCAGCGGTTCGGGTGCGGTTGGAAACGGTTGCGTCTTCGACAACACTTCGCCGGGCACACTGTCCTGCGGCACAGGCTTTTCCAGGATCGGGAACACCGGCTTGCCGTTCTCGCGATCGAAGGTAAACAACATCCCGGTCTTGGTCGGCTGGATCACCGCGGGAATCGTGCGGCCGTCGTGCTGCAACGTGACCAGCGAAGGCTGCGCGGGGCTGTCGTAATCCCACAGGTCGTGGTGCACCAGTTGATAACCCCACGCCAGCTTGCCGGTGTCGCCGTCCAGCGCCACCACCGAATCCGCCCAGCGGTTGTCGCCGGGGCGCAGGCCGCCGAAGAAATCGGGACTGGCTGAACCCGTCGGCACGAACACCAGATGCCGCTGTGTGTCCACCGACAACGGCGCCCAGGCATTGGCGGCGCCCGTCATCGCTGCTGCTTGCGGCGTCCACTGCGCGTACACCGGGTTGGAGGCGTCGCGCGGAATCGGATCCCATCCCCACACGAACTTGCCCGAACGCGCGTCGTAGGCGCGCACCGTGCCGCGCTCCAGTTCCACGCCACGGTTGTCGCCGACGGAAGATCCGAAAATCAGCTTGCCATCGAGGATCACCGGCGGCGAAGTGACCAGGTAATTGCGAAACCGGTCACCCGGTTTGTAGGTGGAGCGGATGCCCTTCGACAAATCCAGTACACCGTGGTTGGCGAAGTCCCGGCACAAGTCGCCGGTCTTCGCGTCCAGCGCCAGCAGGCGGCTGTCGAGCGTCGGCGCGAAAACGCGCGCGTGGCACGACGCGTTCACCGCGGATTGCGGATCGACCCACAAGGTGACGCCGCGCGAGGCGGCATCGGAGTACCAGAGTTTCGGGACACGCGAGGCGTGGCGCCAACGCAACTCGCCGGTGGCGGCGTCGATCGCCACCACGTCGGTTTCGCTGGTGGTGAAATAAAGCGCGCCGTCGTAGAGGATCGGCGTCGCTTCCCAGGTCATGTGGCTCGTCCACTCGTCGCCGGGGAAACCTGCGCCGTGTTCGCCGCTGCGGAAAGTCCAGGCGACTTGCAGGTGTTCCACGTTCGCCGGGGTGATCTGGGCGGCCGCCGAGTAGCGGGTGCCGCCAGCATCCCCGCCGTAATGCGTCCAGCCGGCATCTGCTGCGGGTGGCGGCGGTGTGTAACGGCTGCAGCCGGCGAGAAGCACTGCCAGTCCGAACGCCATGCACCCGCCCATCGACATGCGCATCAGGTGAGTCCCCGTGGAAAAGCGCGGAAACTAGGCCGTCTGCGGCCGTCCGGCAAGACCATGGGTGGCGAGCGGCGCCATGCGGTGACGAGCGGCGCCGTTCCGGCCGCCAATCAATTGAACAACTGCGGCAGGCGGCTGCGGTAGCGGCGGCTGAAATTCACGAAGCTGCCGTCGGCCAGCTTGATGCGGTAGTCCCCGCTGTCCCAGGGCTGGATTTCGCGAACGCGATCGAGGTTCACGATGTGGCCGCGATGCACCCGCGCGAAACGGGCTGGGTCGAGCCTGCGTTCCAGCGTCGCCATCGACTCGCGCAGCGGCCACGCGTTGCCCTGCGCGTAGATGGTCACGTAGTTGCCGTTGGCATCGATGCGGTCGATGTCGGACGCGTTGAGGATGAATTCGCGGTTGAGCTTTTTCACCACCAAGCGTTCGAGCGGTGCCGGCTCCTGCGCCAGTGGCTCGTTGTTTGCGCGCGCTTCCGCTGGAACAGGCGGTGCGGCGATCTGGCTCTCCAGCCATTGCCGGTACGTCCGGAACGCCTGCAGGCCACCCACGATCAGGACATAAGCCACCAGATCCTTGCGGTATTCGTAGAACCAGTCGGGCCACCACGCACCGAAGTCGTAGTGCGCGTGCATCAGCGCATAACCGACTTTGCGCAGCAGCACCATGCCGCCGACATGGACCAACGAAAACACCGGCGTGACCGCCAGATGCAGCGGCACGGCCCATCGCCAGGTTTGTCCGTTGAGCGGTGCGCGCCGGTACAGCCACGAGAGCGCGGGGATCAGCGCCAGGATCAGCGCCGCGCTGGAGTATTCCCACAGCGCAGGTTTCCACCATGCGAGGCGTATGCCGTCGCGCGCGTAATTGCTCAGCGCGGTGAACACATTGGCGGTGCAAATCGCCAGTGTGATGCCGCCGAAGACGAGTATCTGGCGTGTCAGAAGCCGGCGACGGATGTCGGCTTCGCTGAAACGTGGCGCTGGCGCAACGGTTGCCATCGGGCCAATCAGATGTCGCGCGCGAGATCGACGGCAACGCCGGTGTAGGTTGCCGGCGTCAGTGCCAGCAGCCGCTGCTTGTCGGCATCGGGAAGCGCGAGCGACGCAATGAACGTCTGCAGCGTTTCACGCGTGATGCCCTTGCCGCGCGTCAGCGCCTTCAACTGTTCGTACGGCTCCGGCAGGCCGTGGCGGCGCATCACGGTCTGGATGGCTTCGGCCAGGACTTCCCAGCTCGCGTCGAGATCGGCGGCGATGCGATCGGCGTTGACTTCCAGTTTGCCCAGGCCTTTTTGCAGCGATGCGAAACCGATCAGTGCGTGCCCGCACGCTTCGCCCAGTGCGCGCAGGGTGGTGGAATCGGTGAGGTCGCGTTGCCAGCGGCTGATCGGGAGTTTTTCGCTGAAGTGACCGAGCAGCGCGTTGGCCACGCCGAAATTGCCTTCGGCGTTTTCGAAGTCGATCGGGTTGACCTTGTGCGGCATGGTCGAGGAACCGACTTCGCCCGCTTTCAGTTTCTGCCGGAAGTAGCCCAGTGAAATGTAGCCCCAGACGTCGCGCGCGAGGTCGATCAGGATCGTGTCGATGCGGCGTTGTGCATCGCAGAATTCGGCGACGCCGTCATGCGGTTCGATTTGCGTCGTGTACGCCTGCCACTCGAGGCCAAGCGATTCGACGAAGCGCCTGGAGAACGCGCGCCAGTCGATTTCCGGATAGCTGATGACGTGCGCGTTGAAGTTGCCGACCGCGCCGTTGATCTTGCCGGGAATGTCGATGGCCGCGAGTTGCGCGCGCTGGCGTTGCAGGCGCGCGACCACGTTGGCCATTTCCTTGCCCAGCGTGGTGGGCGACGCGGTCTGGCCGTGGGTGCGCGAAAGCATCGGCAGGTCGGCGTTGGCATGCGCAAGCTCGCGCAGTTTCGCGATCGTCTTGTCGAGCTCGGGCAGCAGCACTGCATCGCGTGCATCGCGCAGCATCAGCGCGTACGACAGGTTGTTGATGTCTTCCGAGGTGCAGGCGAAATGCACGAACTCCTTCGCCTGTTTCAATGCGGCATCGTCGCCAATGCGTTCCTTGATGAAATACTCGACCGCCTTGACGTCATGGTTGGTGGTGGCTTCGATGTCCTTGATGCGGCGTGCATCGGCGACCGAAAAGCCATCCGCGATTTTCTGCAGGATCGCGCGCGCGGCGGCAGGAAAGGGCGGCAATTCGGCGATGCCCGCCTCGTCCGACAGTGCAACCAGCCACGCGATCTCGACCGCCACGCGCCGGTGCATCAGGCCGTATTCGCTGAAGATCGGGCGCAGCGCATCGACCTTGGCGGCGTAACGGCCGTCCAGCGGCGAGAGGGCGGTGAGGGAATCGAGTTGCATGGCGGCGGATCCATGGCGTCGCGAGACGGGCATTGTAATGGTTGCCGCTCGTTATAATGAGCGGCTTTCCCGCATGGATTTCCCGCAATGCCGAGCTTCCGCACCGAACACGACAGCATGGGCGAACTGAAGGTGCCCGCCGACGCGCTGTGGGGCGCGCAGACGCAGCGCGCCGTAGACAACTTTCCGATTTCGGGCCTCACGCTGCCGCGCGACTTCATTCGAGCGCTCGGTCTGATCAAGACCGCGGCGGCGGATGCCAACCTGAAGCTTAAACACTTGAAGCCTGCGCAAGCGGCGGCGATCCGCAAGGCTGCGCAGCGGGTGGCGGCGGGCGAGTTCGACCGGCATTTCCCGATCGACATCTTCCAGACGGGTTCGGGCACGTCGTCGAACATGAATGCGAACGAGGTGATCGCGCACATCGCCACGCGCGACTCGAAGGCGAAGATCCACGCCAACGACCACGTCAATTACGGACAAAGCTCCAACGACGTGATCCCGACCGCCATCCACGTCAGTGCGGTGCTGGCCGCGCGCGAGCAGTTGTTGCCGGCGCTGAAGCATCTGCAAAAAGCCATCGACAAGCGCGCGCGCGAATTGAAGAACATCGCCAAGACCGGTCGCACGCACCTGATGGACGCGATGCCGGTGACGTTCGGCCAGGAACTCTCGGGCTGGTCGGCGCAGGTTGCATCCGGCATCGCGCGCATCGAAGACGCACTGAAGCGCATGCAGCGCCTGCCGCAAGGCGGAACGGCAGTGGGCACCGGCATCAACGCCAACCCGAAATTCGCCAGCGCGTTCTGCACTGAATTGTCGAAAGCGGCGGCCGTGAAGTTTTCTTCGATGGACAATTTCTTCGAAGGCATGGCGTCGATGGACGCCGCGGTGGAACTGTCCGGCCAGTTGAAGACGCTGGCATGCTCACTGATGAAGATCAGCAACGACCTGCGCTGGATGAATTCCGGCCCGCTGGCCGGCCTTGCGGAAATCGAATTGCCTGCGCTGCAGCCGGGCTCATCGATCATGCCGGGCAAGGTCAATCCGGTCATTCCCGAAGCGATGACGATGGTGTGCGCGCAGGTGATCGGCAACGACGCGACGATCACCATCGGCGGCCAGGCCGGCAATTTCCAGTTGAACGTGATGCTGCCGGTGATCGCCTACAACCTGTTGCAGTCGATCGTGATCCTCGCCAACGCTTCGCGCCTGCTCGCCGACAAGGCCATCGCCGGGTTCAAGGTCAACAAGGCGCGCGTCGCTGAAGCGCTCGAGCTGAATCCGATCCTGGTCACCGCGCTGAATCCGGTGATCGGCTACGAGAAGGGCGCCGCGACCGCGAAGAAGGCGTACAAGGAAAAACGTCCGATCATGGACGTGGCGCTGGAGACGACAGGTTTGTCGAAAACGGAATTGAAGAAGCTGCTCGACCCGGTTGCGCTGACGAAAGGCGGCATCCACGGCGGCAAATGAGGATCGGATGTCGTTGTCATGTGCAGCACATGGATGTGCGCTGAGGACGGGATCAAGATCGATTGGCGATGGGCAACGGTTGTGCGGGCAAGCGCGCCGCGCTTTCCTTGCCCGGTAAGAGGATGAGCAGGACCACGCCGATGACCACCAGCACCGCCACGCCGACCAATTCGGCCCGCGCGACCATGCCGAGCAGCGTTTGATAGCCCATCACCAGCGCGTGTGCGAAGCTGGACCAAGCCGTGAACAGGATGATGCTGCGGTGCGCAGTGGGATTGCGAGTCGCCATCAGCAGGAATATGCCGAGCGTGACATACAGGCTCAGCATCATTGACAGCGCAGGCTCCCGCCGCATGAAAAGTGCCGTGGGATAGATCAGCGCCAGGAACAGCAGACCTGTGACAACCAGCGCAATCTTCAAAGCGAGCCTGCGGTCCATGGTCTCCTCCGTTGCAATGCCTGCACTCAATCGTCGTGGTCGTCGTGCAGCGCATTCTTGCGGCATTCGTCGATCTTCACCGGCGTCAGCGTCGCGTACGGTTTGAACGCGGGCAGCGCGACGGCGAGTTTCTGCTGGGTAGCCATCAACGCAGGCATGCGGTCGCACAGCTTCGCGGCGGCCTCGCGGATGCCCGAGGCCTTGGCTTCGACGCGCTGGCGGATGTCCTGTTCGGGTTTGCCCGAGAATGCGCCTGCGATGGCTTCACGCGCTGCGTTCATGCCGAGCGCCGCGCCCTGCTTGCCGATCGCGATGCCTTGCGCGCCGATCTCGATGAGCTGCCGGCGATAGTCGAGCAGCATCGCGCGCTGCGCGGACGTGAGCGTCACGGGCTTGTCGCCGATCAGCAGGTCGCCCTGCGGGGTGATCTGCGCCCTGGGCAATCGGGGTGCGCGATTGTCGTCCGAACTGCTGTCGGAGAGGACGACGATGCCATCGTTGCCCGAAATCGTGATGTTCTCGTTGCGCAGCTTGTTCTCGGCGCGGTCGAGTGCATGATCGACGACGCTGGCGATCACGGATGATGTCGACGACGCGCTGGCGGCCGACGAGGCCGGCGAGGCGGGCGCGTTGCCGGAACCGCATGCGGCCAGCATCATCGCCGTGGAAGCAATGCACAGCATGGAAAGTTTGCGCATGATCATGGGTGGCTCGAAGTGGAAGCATTGGGATTGCCAGCCGCGACCGGTTGGCGCGACGGCGCGGGTGTGGCCGCGGAATCCGTAACATCGCTGGATGTCGGCGAAAATGTCCGCGAGGTTTTCGTGATGGTGCGCCCATCCTTGAAGGTGACGGTTTTGGTGACCTTGCATTCCGTCCGGGCGCCTGATGCGTACGGCTTGAACGCGGGAATCTGCATGGCGATCGCGGTCTGCGTGGCGCCGAGTTCCCCGATGTCGGCGCACAGCTTGCCGACGGCGCTGTCCATCTGGTTCGACTGCGCATCGAGTTGCTTGTCCGCCTTGGACGAGTCGCCATGCAGGAGGGAGGCGATGGCGTCGCCGATTCCCTTCTCGGCCATCTCGGCACCCTGTTTGCCCACGGCTTCGCCGGATTGCATCATGCTGCGCGCCTCGCCGTAGTAGCGTTGCAGCATGGCGCGCTGCGCCGGCGTGACATCGACCCCGCGGCCATCGATCGCAAGGCTTCCGTCCTTGCCGACGTGTGCGTCGGGCTTGCCGGTCGCGTGCACCACCATTCCATTTGAATCGAAGGTGATGCGATGGCCGATGCCCTCGTTGATGCCGGGCGAGCACGCGGCCAGTGCGATGGTGGCCAGCATGATGACGGTGAGCGTCAGGAGCTTGTTCATGGCTGTCTCCCTCCTTGTCAGACTTCGTCGCGCCAGCGGCGGAACCAGGTGGCGGCCGCGATCAGGGCGATGCCGACGATGGCGCCGATCCACATCTCCGGCGTGGTGAACACGTGCGCCATCTGCGCATAGCTGCCGAAATGGCGGATCGTTTCCGGCGCGTCGGTGAGGTCGCCCGGATTCATCACGCTGACCCATCCGGCCGGGACTACGCTCAGCAGCGAGCGCGCGACGAGCTGGCTCCAGAAAAACCCGACGTTGATGTGCGGGATGCCGAGCAGCGCGATCCACGAGTTGAGTGCGCCCGCCGCGATCGGGATCACCACCGCCCACAGGAACGGCTTGCTGCGCACGGCTGCCGACCAGAACAGCAGCCAGCCGACGGTGGGCAGCGCCCAGAAGAGGTACAGCGGCACCATCGCGAGCACGTGCAACCAGACTTCGAACGGTTCGACGTGCGCCCAGATCAGGGTGAACGGATTGAGCCCATGCGCGGCGAACCAGAGGCTGTAGATGACCTGGTTGCACACGTAGGCGGCCAGGATGACGCCGACCGTGATCAGCGGCGCGATGAGCGCGCCGGACAGGACCTTGGAACCGACCGTCGCGGTGTCGGAAATGGGCAGCGATTTCCAGAACAGGATGCTGCGGTCGCGGCGGTCGTCGTACAGCGCGCCGAGGAAGTAGAAGAACACCACGAAGGTCAACACGACACCGGCGAGGACGGCGAAGCTCAGCATGGAGGCATCGAGTCCGCGCACGACCAGCGACATGTTGTGGCTCAGTGCGTTGTTCAGCAGCGCATTCATGTCGGTGCCGTTGGCGCCGACGTTGATGTGCATGCCCAGGCGCGAGCGGAACACTTCGAGGGTGACGATGCTGAGCACGGTGATCGCCAGCAGCACGCACGCGGTCCACACCTGTGCCCAGAAGAATCCCCTTCGCGATTCCCAGTACTCGCGCTTCAGCAACCAGGCAAACGGCGATTTCATCATCGCGTTCATGCGTAGGTCCCTTTCATGATGGCGACGAACAAGTCCGACACCGACGGCCGCTTGACCTCGCCCAGTTGCGCCAGCTGTTCCGGATCGGCGCTGTCGTACACGAAGATGCTCTTGCCGAACACCGCGGCGCGCTCATCCATGGGTTTCAGCGCGCGTGCCGCCTCGACCTTGTCGGGGTTCACCAGCACTTCGGCGAAGCGCGCGCCCATTTCCTCCATGGTGGCGGAAAGCGCGATCTTGCCGTCGCGGATGAACAGCAGGTCGGTGAGGATGTGTTCCACTTCTTCCACTTGGTGCGTGGTGATCAGGATGGTCTTGTCCTCGTCGAAATAATCTTCCAGCAGGCTCTGGTAGAACTGCTTGCGGTAGAGGATATCCAGGCCCAGCGTGGGTTCGTCCAGTACCAGAAGTCGCGCATCGATGGCCATCACGATGGCGAGGTGCAGTTGTACGATCATGCCCTTGGACATTTCGCGCACTTTCTGGTTGGCCGTGAGCTTGGTGCGGGCGAGGAAGCGCTCGCACTTGGCGCGGTCGAAGCGCGGGTGCACGCCGGCCACGAAGTCGATGGCCTCCTGCACGCGAATCCAGCGGGGCAGGGTGGCGACGTCGGCGATGAAGCAGACTTCGCGCATCAGCAGCGGGCGCTCGCGGCGCGGATCCATGCCCAATACGGAAAGTTCGCCCTCGAAATCGGTGAGGCCGAGGATGGCTTTCAGCGCAGTGGTCTTGCCCGCGCCGTTGGGTCCGATCAGGCCAACGATGCGGCCGCGGCCGATCTCGAAATCGGTGCCATCCAGCGCGACGGCATTCTTGTAGCGCTTGCTGAGTCCCCGTGCGTGCACGACTGGTTCCGATCCGGTCGACCGGGAAGCAGGCTGTTCCGCGATGGCTTCGGCTGCGACGTTCATCACGATTCCCTCTTGTGTGATTCTTGCGCTGGCGTGGCCAGCAGTTTCTGGAGATCAAGGTTCATGCGTTCGATGCGCGCCCGGATGCGGGGCCATTCCTCGCGCAGGAAGCTTTCGCGTTCGCTCTTGAGCAACGCCTCGCGGGCGCCGTCGGTGACGAACATGCCGAGGCCGCGGCGTTTTTCCACCAGTTGCTCGTCCACCAGTTCCTGATAGGCCTTGGAAACGGTGAGCGGGTTGATCTGGTAGTCCGCCGCGACCTGACGCACCGAGGGCAGGGCATCGCCCTCGTTCAACGCGCCGTCCAGGATCATCGCCACCACGCGTTCGCGCAGCTGGCGGTAGATCGGGACGTTGTCGTTCCAGGTTACGGTCATGGCTGGGTCCTGCCGGTGATGTTCCTACTCTCGCGCGTGGCGAACGAGGCTCCGGTCACCGGATCAGGCGCCGGCACTGTCGCTGGCGAAGGAGTAGTAGGGCATCTGCGCATGGGCCGGCGCGGCACCGGCCTGGTTGGCGCGCAGCTCGCGGATCTGCTCCGGCGTCGGGTGCACGTTCACCGTCGGCAAGGTGCGGATGGCCGGGGTGATGGAAGCGGCGGCGCTGCGGTTGGCGCTGGCGACGGCGGCATTGCTGTAGCTGGTGATGGCGCTCATCCCTGCGGCGGTGATCAGCATGGCGGCGACGATTGCGGCGGACTTTTGGACGTTCATGGCGGGCCTCCTTTAGTGACCTCGTTGACCAGTGTTGTAGTGAACTATAACACTATAAATCGGCCCGTCAATACCCCCTGCCATCAGTCATGGGTGCGCGTTGCTTGCAGGCGGTTGCAAGCGCACAACGCTGCCGCGTTCGCGCGTGGTCGCATATACGCGAACTTTGTCGAGCGACTGAATGAACCATGTCGTGGACGCGCTGTCTCAGCCGCACGCGTTGCCATTCCGCGTGGGAACAAGCAGAATGGGCGACTTCATGCAGCATCCACGATGCGTGCCCGGCTCGCATCCCCTTTGACCAGAGGAATACATAGATGAAGCAGATCATGCGGCCGAGCCTGGCCGCCGTTGCCGTGATCGCGGCGCTCGGCATTGCCGGCGTTTCGCAGGCGCAGACTCAATCCACCACGGTCAACAAGGCGCAGGCCAGCGAGATCGTCGGATACGAACTGGCGGGCCGTTATCCGGACTGGGCACGCAGCCTGATCGATCCGCAGCAGGTTGGCGCGGCGGTGACGCGCGCGTTGCAGGGGCAGAAACCCAGCATGAGCGAGACGCAGGCGGAAAGCGTTGCCAAGGCGTTCGGAACCGAGTTCCAGGCCAAGGCCAAGGAGCATTACGATCAGGTGGCCGCGCAGAACAAGAGTGAAGGCGCCGCCTTCCTCGCCAAGAACAAGTCGCAGGCTGGCGTGCACACCACGTCCGATGGCCTGCAGTACCAGGTGATCACGCAGGGCACCGGTCCGAAGCCGAAGGCCACCGACACCGTGCAGGTGAACTACACCGGTTCGTTCGTCAACGGCCAGCCGTTCGATTCCTCCGCGCAGCACGGCAGCGGCCCGGCCAAGCTTGACCTCAACAACGTGTTCCCGGGTTTCAAGGAAGCGTTGATGATGATGCCGACCGGCAGCCACTACAAGTTCGTGATCCCGTCCGACCTCGCGTATGGCGCGGACCCGAAGAACGGCTTCCCGCCCAATGCAACCCTGGTCTTCGACGTCACGCTGGTGAAGATCGGCGCGCAGTAATCGCGGCGATTCAAGTCGCAACAAAAAACGCGGCCTCTCGGCCGCGTTTTTTTGTGGCGTCGTTTCGCCGAAAAGCGTAAATGGTGAAGAGTCAGTGGGAAAGAAGAGCGGAACGCAAAAGCGTTGCTTCTGCCATTTACCCTTTACGTCCTTGCTGACTTCATCCGTGCGTGATCGCCTCGACGCGCGCGGCGCAGATGAAATCGTTCATGGACAAACCGCCGACGTCATGCGTGGACCAATGCACCACGCAGCGGTTGTAGCCGACTTCGAGGTCGGGATGATGGTCCTGCTTGTTCGCCATCCAGCCGATCGCGTTGACGAACGCCAGCGTCTCGTAAAAATTCTTGAAGCCGAACGTCTTGGCGATCGACTTGCCATCCAGCGCGACCTGCCACTCCGGCAGCGCCGCCATCAACTCGCGGATGCGCGCCTCGCTGAGCGCGTTTTCCTTGCCCTTGCGGGGTTCGCAGTGCAGGCTGGCGAGTTCGTCGCGGGTCATGGTGGTTTCGCTCAGTCGCCGCCGTTGACCTTGCCGTGCAGGTCGGACAGTTTGCTCGGCAGGCCGGAGAAATACGCCGCGAGATCGTCGATGTCCTGGTCGCTGAGCGGCGAAGCCATGCCATTCATGATGGCGTTGGTGCGCTGGCCGTCCTTGTACTCGTGCAGGACCTGCTCGAGGTAATCCGGGTACTGGCCGGCAAGCGCGGGATAGTTCGGCGCGATGCCGTTGCCGTCGGTGCCATGGCAGGCCGCGCAGGCCGCGGCCTTGGTCTTGCCGGCGGCCGCATTGCCCTTGGCCGATGCGGTACCGAACGCGAGCACGAGCGATGCGGCGAGGAGGGAAATGATGATGGTGCGCTGCTGCATGGTCGATCCCTCAATTCTTCTGCTTGGGCGCGAGGCTGGACAGGTAAGCCGCGATGTTCTCGACCTGTTCTTCCGTCAGGCTGCTGGCCTGTGCATTCATGGTCGGGAACTTGCGCGCGCCGCTCTTGTATTCGTTGAGCGCATCGATGATGTATTGCTCGTTCTGGCCGGCGATGCGCGGCACGTGGTACTCGGGATAGATCGTCTCGTAACCGGGAATGCCGTGGCAGCCGTGGCAGGTGTACACCTCGAGCTTGCCTTTGGCCGGATCGCCCTTGGCGAAAGCAGTGGATGCGAAGCACACGAATCCCGCCATCAGAGCGGCGGTCACCAGCGTTCGGATCATGTTTCCAGGTCCCTGAGGCGGCTCGTGCCGCGGTTGCAAAGCCCAAAGTATAGCTTGTGAGGGCGCGGCGCTGGCAAGCCGCGCCGGTTCAAACCCGCGCGGACTTCACCAGCAGGTGCTTGGCCAGTGCGCCGTGCAGGTGACCCATGCCGCGCACCAGGTGCAGCGTCCCGAACAGCAGGAAGAATCCGACGACGAACATCGCCGCCGCGTCGCCCCAGCCCGGGATGTGCGCGCCGAAACCCCAGTCTACGGTGACGTAGCCGCCGACGAAATCGCGGCCCAACCCGAAGAAGTCGAACGCCATTGCGATCGGCGTGAGCATCAGCGCCAGCGACGCGGCCGACAGCACCACCGCGAGGGTGAAGTACGCGATGCCCAGCGGCAGCATCAGGATCATGTAGAACAACGTCGCCCACGTGCGCGGATCCGACAGCATCGCGCCGATGCGTTTCAGCCAAGGCCGGTCGCGTTCGACGTACGGCGGCCGGCGCGCCATGCGCACGCCCAGCATGCCTTCGACGATGCGGCTCTCGATCAGCGACAGCCCGCGCACTGAGGCCATGAACAACAGGAAGAACGGAATGCCGATCAGCGTGAAAGCAAAGCCGAGCGACAACGACAACCCGACAACCGCCCAGGTAAAGTAAAAGATGCCGGTGGCCAGCGCCAGCAGCATGTAGAACATGGCGCCGTAGGTGTGCGGATCGGCCAGTACGCCGAAGAAGCGGCCGAACGCCGAACGGCGTGGACGCGGACGTGGCGTGCGCAACGCGCGTGCGACGGTTTTCTCGGTGGTGCGGTAGATCTCGGCGACTTCATCGGGCGCGCCGTAGGTCATGACGATTTTCGCCAGCAGCTCGGCTTCGCTCATGCCGGGGTTTTCGGCCAGCTCGGAACGCAGGTGTTCCTCGGCGTCGTACAGCGCGTCCTGGATCATCGCCGGATCGGCGCCGGCCAGCGCCGCGCGCAGCTGCGCCAGGTATTGCTTGATCGTTTGCGGCGTGGTCATGGCTCATTCCTTCAATATCGAATCGACGAAACGGCGCGTGGATCCCCAGGCGTCGGCCCATTCGCGCAGCGCTTTCCTGCCGAGCGGGGTGATGCGGTAATAGCGGCGCGGCGGTCCGGCTTCGGACGGTTCGACGAAGGTGTCCAGCAGTTCCGCCGCACTCAGATTGCGCAACACGGGATACAACGCGCTCTGTTTGCCGACCAGCACGCCGCCCGCATCGCGTTCCAGGCGTTTGGCGATCTGGTAGCCGTACAGCGGTTCGCGCGCGGACGCGAGCACGGCCAGCAGCACCAGCGATACCGTGCCGGCTGCAAGTTCCTTCTCGAATTTTTTCAGGTGCGCTTCGGTATCGCTCATTGCAAAGGGGTTGCATCCCTCATAGTCGCGAGTACACTATAGCGCAGTTGATAATAGCTGCATCGGCCGAAAGTCACGGCCGGAGTTGACCTCGATCTTTCGGATTCACTGCGTGCCGCCGACCGATGGCGAGGAGGTTGCGATGCTCAAGCTTGGCGTGTTGGTGGCGGCCGTGATTGGCGCCTGCTGGTTGCTCACGGGCGGCCTGTTCAAGCTGATGTTCGGATTCGCCGGCGCGGTCTTCGGCGGCCTGCTCGGATTGTTCGTGGCCGGCCTGCTCGCTTTGTTCGTGATTCCGATCGTGCTGTTCGCCGTGTTGCCGCTGTTGTTGCCGGCACTTTGCGTTGTCGCGCTGGTGTGGATCATCGTGCGCGCTTCGCAGCCGGGATCTCCGGCGCCCGTCGCGCACTGATCGCTGCACCGCACGCGGCGTCCATGTGCGGACGCCGCGTGCGTCAGGCCACTTTCAACCCTGGCTCAGATTGAACTTCACCGGTACCAGCGCCCACGCTTCGATGGCGTGACCGTCGCGCATTGCGGCGTGAAAGCGCCATGCTGCGAGGACGTGCTGGCGCGCGGTGTCATCGAGGATGCGTGAGCCGCTGCTGCGTTCGATCGCCACCTGCACCGGTTTTCCGCTCGTATCCACCAGCACTTTCAACAGCACCGTGCCTTGCGCGCCCGAGCGCAGAGCTTGGATCGGGTACGCGGGTGGCGTTGCTGTTTCGTAGGCGATGGTGGCTTCGCTGTCGCCGGCCATTGCGGTCGTGTCCGTGCTAACTGCGTTCGCACTGATTGCCAGTGGCACGATGGGCGTGATGGCGGCCAGTGCCGGAATGGAAATCGGCGCGGGATGCGCGATCGCGACGCGCACGCTCGGCGTGTCGACGTGTCGCGCCACGCGCAGCGTCGGCAGCTTTGGCGGCGGCGCCACGGCCGGCGGTGGTTGCACGATCGTCGCCTGCAACGAAACCGGTATCGGCACTTGCACGGGAAACGGCGTGCTCGGCCGCAGCGCGAACAACAGGATCGCCAGGTTCAAGCTCAGGGTCAGCGCCATCGCGAGCGAACGGGTCGCGTGCGGCGCACATTCGAACGGACGTGAAACTGCCATCGACGACATAAGCCACCTCCTTGCAGTGAGGAACGTGGCCAAGGGCGCCGCGGCGCGACGCCCCGGTCGATTTCCACGCTACGCCTGACGTCGTGTCCCGACAAGTGCCGCACCTTTGACAGGTATCAAGCGGAGGCGGTGACGCTTCTACGAGGTCGGCGAACGATCGATCAGGCCCGCAGTGATTTCGATCGAGCGCAGCCGTGCCGCGTGATCGTGCATGTTGCTGGTGAGGATCAGTTCGTCGGCGCCGGTGCGTTCAACGAATGCATTGATCGCGTCCGCCACGGTGCCGGGCGAACCGATCGCGGAACACGACAGCACGTGTTCGAGCAACTTCTGTGCCTGCGGCGGCAGTGATTCGGCGTAGCCTTCCACCGGCGGCGGCAATCGGCCCGGATGGCCCGAGCGCAGGTTCACGAACGACTGCTGCCACGAGGTCGCGAGAAAGCGGGCTTCATCATCGGTATCCGCGGCGAACACGTTGTAGCCCAGCATCACGTGCGGCCGTTGCCGGAAACGCGAGGGCTTGAATTGAGCGCGGTACACCGCGATCGCGTCCATCATCTGCGCCGGCGCGAAGTGCGAGGCGAACGCGTAGGGCAGCCCCAACGTTGCGGCAAGCTGCGCGCCGAACAGGCTGGAACCCAGGATCCAGATCGGCACATCCTGGCCTGCGCCGGGCACCGCGCGCACCGGCGCGTTTCCTTCGAAATGCGCGATCAGTTCCAGCACGTCGTGCGGGAACGCATCCGGGTCGCTGTCGAGATGGCGACGCAGCGCGCGCGCGGTGGCCTGGTCCGAACCCGGCGCGCGGCCGAGGCCGAGATCGATGCGGCCCGGATACAGCGCCTCCAGCGTGCCGAACTGTTCGGCGATCACCAGCGGCGAATGGTTGGGCAGCATGATGCCGCCCGCGCCCACGCGGATGCGCGCGGTGGCACCGGCAACGTGTCCGATCAGCACCGCGGTGGCCGCGCTGGCGATGCCCGGCATGCCGTGGTGTTCGGCCATCCAGAAACGGTTGAAACCCCAGCGCTCGGCGTGTTGCGCGATGTCCACCGTGTGCGCCAGCGATTCGGCCAGCGAACCGCCTTCGGTGATCGGGCACAGGTCGAGGAAAGAAAACGGGATCATGGCAAAGGCAACTGGTGCTGGTCGCCCGAATAATCAAGGCGTCCGTCCACCACGTGCGCCGCCGAGGTGTACGGATGTTCCGCTGGCGATGCGGGACCCATGATGTGCAGCACGCGCGTGCCGTTGAGCTTGAACAGGTCCGAGATCAGGCCACGATGGCAGCGCCACCACACCGCTTCGGAGCACATGATCGCGATGCGCTGCTTCGATGCCAGCGCCTTCAGTCGTTCGATGCCGTCGCGAAATGCCTTCGTCTGCATGTAATCGGCATAGCCGCGAAACGCGGGATGCCGCCACGCGCTGTTGGGCGAATCGGGTTGCACCTTGCGGCGTCCGCCGAGTTCGGTGAAGGGTTCGTAGCGGATGCCGGCGTCGTGCAAGGCTTGTCGCAAGGATTCCGCGTTGAAGTGCGGATACTTGCGCGAGCCGGGGTAGTGGCGCACGTCGGCCAGCACTTCGATCCCGTTGTCCTTCAGCAGCGCGATGAATTCACCGAGGCTGCGGGTGGAATGGCCGATCGTCCAGAGCGTTTCGGGCCATGGCGCCTCGCCGGATTTCTTGCCGACACTCATGCGATCAGCATACGCGCATGGAGAAGAACGAACGCTGTCGGTTATCTATACTGACGCCGTGAACGCCTAC
Source organism: Pseudomonadota bacterium (assembly GCA_040388785.1). GTDB lineage: Bacteria > Pseudomonadota > Gammaproteobacteria > Xanthomonadales > Rhodanobacteraceae > 66-474. Next base: position 70,001 of record JAZKBD010000014.1, on the reverse strand, counting down.
ACCACCGCCAATACCATCGAAGAATTCCGCCAGCATCTCGCCGACGTGCACGCGCGCATCGCGGCGGCGTGCGCGAAGGTCGGTCGCGATCCCGCCAGCGTGCGCCTGCTGCCGGTCAGCAAGACCGTGCCAGAAGCCCGCATCCGCAACGCCTACGCCGCAGGGTGCCACATGCTGGGCGAAAACAAGGTACAGGAAGCACACGGCAAGTGGCAGGCGATGTCGGATCTTCCGGACTTGCGCTGGTCGATCATCGGCCATCTGCAGACCAACAAGGCGAAACTGGTTGCGGAATTCGCCAGCGAGTTCCAGGCGCTGGACAGCCTGCGCGTGGCCGAGGCGCTGGACAAACGCTTGCAGGTGCTGGGGCGCTCGCTGGACGTGCTGGTGCAGGTCAATACCTCGAACGAGGAAAGCAAGTTCGGACTGCCGCGGGATGAAGTCGATGTATTCGTGAAACGACTGCCCGCGTTTGCATCGCTGCGCGTGCGCGGCCTGATGACGCTGGCGCTGTTCTCGGAGGAGGCCGCGAAGGTGCGACCGTGCTTTGTGCGCCTGCGCGAACTGCGCGATCGCCTGCGGCAGTCCGCGCCAGCCGGCGTCGCGATGGACGAGCTTTCGATGGGCATGTCCGGCGACTACGAACTCGCGATCGAGGAGGGTTCCACGATCGTGCGCGTGGGGCAGGCGATCTTCGGCGCCCGCAGGGTGTCCGACAGCGCCTACTGGCCGGATGCGCGGTGATGCGTCGACAGATCGAGTGAGTAGAATCGCGTACCCGGCAGGTGCGCCGCGTTGTAAGGCGGAATTTCGACGAACCCGAGCCGGCAATAGAGCGCCTGCGCCGAAGCCATGCTCGCCAACGTGTCCAGGCGCAATTCGCGATAGCCGGCGCGGCGCGCCAGGTCGATCACGGCGTCGACCAGCCGCTTGCCCAGGCCGGATTTCCGGTACGCCGGGCGCACATACAGGCGTTTCATTTCGCCGCGTTGCTCGTCGAGCGGCCGCAACGCGACGCAGCCGGCGACACCGGATCCGGTTCGTGCGATAAGCAACGCGCCACACGGCGGCACGTATGGCTTCGGCAACACGGCGAGTTCCGTCGTGAATCCCTGGTATTCGAGATCCGTGCCGATCGCTTGCGCGTATTCGCGAAACAACTCGCGCGCAGTCGCGACGCGTTCGGCGCTGTCGGCCTGGTCGAACGTGAACTCCGGTCCCGTCATGGTCCGCGATGTTGCATCGGCGACCGCCGCGTTTGCAACCCGCAGCCAGAGGGCTAAGATCAAGTCGACAAGGCTCACGTCGAGGCGCGAAGGGCATGGCGGCGATGACGAGAACGCGGGTTTGCTGCATCGCCTGCCTGCTGGTGTGCTGCTGCGGATCGAGCGTCGCCGCGACTGCGCGTTTCGACAAATATCCGCACGAAACCGTGAGGGACCCGACCCGCGATTACTTGCCGGGCAAGTACTACGAACGTGTCGCGCTGGAAGACCTGCGCCACCATGACTACACGGGTGCGCTCAATGCCTATCAACGCGCGGCGTACTGGGGCAACAAGGTCGCGCAATACGATCTCGGCGAAATCTATCTGCACGGCCTGGGCAGGATTCGTGCCGATCCCGCGCGCGGCGTCGCCTGGCTCGGCATCGCCGACGAAGAACACGAGCCCGACTACGACAAGGCATTGGTCGGTGCGTTCGAGGCGCTGAAGCCGGAAGAACGCAAGCGCGCTGACGGAATTTGGGAAGAACTCCAGGCCACGTATGCCGACAAGCTTGCCCTCGTGCGCGCAACCCGGGCGTTCGAAGATGCCTACCATTCGGGACGGGCGGGTTCCGCCACGACCGAGGGCGACCCGAACACGTACACCTTCGCGATCGACGGTTACGATCCCTCCGGCAACGTCCAGGACGCGGCGGAGCTGGTGTCGAGCTTGAACCGGCTCGGCATGCAGAACGGCGCTGTTTCACTGGCGGGCTACTGGCCCGCACGCAAAAAGGAATTCGCGAAGTTCGTCACCAGCCAATTCGGGCATGTCGAAATCGGGCCCATGCAGCAGATAACACCGGCGAAGAAGGCCGCTCATTGATAGAGCTACTGTGCCGAAGGAGGAACGACACCATTTGAGCGCAGAACTACTTCTGCTTTGCTCCGCATGCTGGCTTTCCATTAACAGAGATGAGACGCATGCGGCCGCTGTAGCCCCATGCAAAATAATAGTATTGGGCTGTTTTGGGTTGGTCGATGTTGTTCACTGTGCGGAGCCAGTAAACGATGGATGTTTCTTTGTCGTATCGCACAAACGTAAATTGGGAGCCCTCTACCCACACTCCGTCCTTATCGCCACCTGAGGTGAGAGAAGCAATCACAGCTTGTGGCCCCCAATGAAACGCATTGAAGGGGCGATCACCAAAAACTTTCCAGCCACCTTTTTTATCGGGTTCGAAAACTGTTGCTTCGTTTCCTTCGCCGATAAAAATACAAAATTTGAGCGGATAACCTTTGCTGTCGATAAAGTAGGGCGCGTTATACCCCTCCAACGTACCCTGCCACGTACCCTCGAATCTGAAAAGTGATTCATTTGGAGAGTGTCCAAGAGGTGCCGCGGGCTCGGCCTCCCTGTGCGCAGTGGTTGTACAGCCCAGTATCGCCAAGAAACTAGACGCCGCGAGCAATAACTTCGGCAGCTGCGTCATCGGTTGATTCCTGTCGAGAGGGCTCGATCAGATCTTATTACAGCAGCCGGCTGAAGATGCGGATGCCGGCCAGGTACTCGCCGGCGATGGTGCCCAGGTTGGAAAGCATGAACACCAGCAGCGTGCGCGCGACGCGGTTGCGCCACCAACCGGAGACATGCAGCAGATCCTTGCGCAGTGACTGGAAATCCGCGACGCGCGGTTTGCGCAGCCACGCCTCGACCATGCCGGAGAACACGCCCGATGACAGGCCTGGTGGGCGCAACGGCTTCAGCGGCCCCATCACGGCGGCGGTGAGCACCGACAGCGGATGCCCGCCCGCGACGGCAGCGCCGATGCCGCTCAATACGGCGGTGTAGATCACCCAGTCGCGCAGCGCGTGCCAGCCCATCGTGGCGTTTCGGTAGAACAGGAATCCGATCGCCGCAAAGATCGCGAGCATGATGCCGATCGCGAGATACTTCGGCCATTTCGACGCCGGCAATTTGGCGGCCAGCGGCTCGACGATCGCGCGCGGCGGCTCCTGCTGCGCGCCGAGCTCGTGTTCGATGCCGGCAAGATGCCCGGCGCCGATCACCACCAGCACGCGTTTCGCGTTTGGATGCTGCGTGGATTCCTCGCGCAGGCGCGCGGCCATGAAACGGTCGCGCTCGCCGATCAGCGCCTCGTACAGCGGTTTCGATTCGCGTGCGAATTCGCCGAACGCGCCTTCCAGGATGTCGCCCTGCTTCAGCTTCTCGATCTCCGCTTCGTCGATGTCTTCGCGCGAAAACACGCTGGCGACCAGGCTGGCGATGATGCCCATGCGGTCGCGGAAGCGCACGCCGCGGTAGGCGTGGTTGAGGGTGATGCCGATCTCGCGGTCCACCAGCCACAGGGGCAGGCTGCGTGCGTCCGCTGCGGCCATCGCCGCCTTCATTTCTGCGCCGGGTTCGATGCCGTACTGCTCGGCGATGCGTTGCTGGAACGACGATAGCGCCAACGATGCGAACACCATCCCGGCTTTGCCGGTACGGATCACCTGGAACAGGTCCATCTTCGCGAACGCTTCCGGATCGCGCATGCCGCGTGCGCGCGACTCGCATAGTTCGATCGCGATGGCGTCGAAGGGCTCGCGCTCGACCAGCGCGTTGACGGCTTCCACCGACGCGCGCGAAACGTGCGCCGTGCCGAGCAGCACGAATTCGACGCCGTCGCGTTCGACGCGCGCGACGGGTTGATCGTGCAGGGGATCGGTAGATGCGGGGTCGGGGATGGTGTGCAGCGCAGGATCGTTCATCGGTGTTCCGTTCGTCCTGGGCATAGGCCTCGAGGAGGCCGAAGTCGAAGGACACTGGCGTTTCGACTCCGCTCGCTGCGCGAGCTGCGCCCAGCGCGAACGGAACGTTTGTTGCGGATCATCAATCCCTGAAGCGCTTCGTGAGGTCGCCGTACGCGTCGATGCGGCGATCGCGCAGGAACGGCCAGATGCGGCGCACGTTTTCGCTGCGCGCCATGTCGATGTCGGCGAGCAGCAACTCGCGCGAATCGTCGTTGGCCTTGGCGAGGATCTCGCCCTGCGGGCCGGCAACGAAACTGGTGCCCCAGAATTGCGCACCGTGGCCGTTGTCCGGCGCGGGCTCGAAGCCCACCCGATTGCAGGCGAGCAAGGGCACGCCGTTGGCGACGGCGTGCCCGCGCTGCACGGTGATCCACGCCTCGCGCTGGCGATCCTTCTCATCCTGCGGATCGGCCGGATCCCAGCCGATGGCGGTGGGATAGAGCAGCAGTTCCGCGCCGGCCAACACCATCAGGCGCGCGGCTTCCGGATACCACTGGTCCCAGCACACCAGCACGCCGAGTTTGCCGACCGACGTGTCGACCGGATGGAAACCGAGATCGCCGGGCGTGAAGTAGAACTTTTCGTAGTACGCCGGATCGTCCGGGATGTGCATCTTGCGGTATTTGCCCGCGATCCTTTCCGAGCGATCGAATACCACCGCAGTGTTGTGGTACAGCCCGGCCGCGCGGCGCTCGAACAACGACGCGACCACGACCAGCTTCAATTCGGCCGCGAGTTTGCCGATGCGTTCGGTGGACGGGCCGGGAATGGATTCCGCGCGATCGAACTCTGCCACCGATTCGTGCTGGCAGAAGTACGGGCCGTTGTGCAGTTCCTGCAGCAGCACCAATTGCGCGCCGGCTTTTGCCGCTTCGCGCAAGCCCGACTCGATCGCGTCGAGATTGGCGTTGGCGCTGCCGCGATCGCGTTCCTGCAACAGCGCGACTTTGAGGGTTTTGGCTGACATGACAAAAGCTTTTTATCCGCAAAGGACGCAAAGACGCAAAGTGGGAAAAGCAATCTTATTGGGTTTCTTCGCGCGCTTGGCGTTCTTCGCGGATGTGCTTCAGCTCTACGCCAGCACGCCGGCAGGAAGCTGCATCGTCATGCAATGCAGGCTGCCGTTCTGCCAGATCAGCGGGCGGCAGGGAATCTGCACGATTTCGCGGCCGGGATACGCGAGTGCGATTGTTTGTGCGGCCGCGTCGTCCGCCGCGTCCCCATAGGCCGGCACCAGCACTGCGCCGTCGACGATCAGGTAATTCGCGTACGACGCGGCAAGCCGGCGGCTCTCGTCCATGATCGGCTTCGGCCATGGCAGATCGAACAGCCGGTACGGCTTGCCGCCGGCCGTGCGCAGCGCTTCGAGCTCGCGGCGCATCGCGGCGAGCTCTTCGTAATGCGGATCGTCCGGATCGCTGCACGCCTGGAACACGATCGCGTCGTCCGGCGCGAAGCGGGCGAGGGTATCGACGTGCGCGTCGGTGTCGTCGCCTTGCAAATAACCATGATCGAGCGACAGCACACGCTGCGCGGACAGTGCGTTGCGCAGCGCGAGTTCGATCGTTTCGCGCGCTTGGTCCGGATGCCGTTGCTGCAGGCATTTCCACGTGGTGAGAATCGTGCCGCGCCCGTCGGATTCGATAGCGCCGCCTTCCAGTGCCCAGTCGACGCGCTGGTGTTGCGCGCCGCGCCGGAACACGCCGCGTTCGATCAGGCCGGCGACCAGCGCGTCATCCTGCGACGCTTCGAACTTGCCGCCCCAGCCGGTGAAACGGAAATCCAGCAGCACGCGTCGATCACCGCCATCACGCAGGGTGATCGGGCCGGTGTCGCGCAACCAGGTGTCGTCGTAGGGAATCTCCACGAAGCGCACCCGTTCAAGATCGGCACCCGCATCGCGCAGGCACTCGGCGGCGTGCGCGCCGATTTCGGCATCCGGCGTGCAGACGATTGTGGTTTCGAAACGCGTGATCGCGGCGATCAACGCGGCGCAGGTGCCTTCGACGGCATCGAGCCGCTCGGCCCAGTCAGTGCCGGCGTGCGGCCACGCGAGCAACACTGCGGACTGCGGCTCCCATTCGGCAGGTAGTCGCAATTCAGTTGAATGCATGACGAACGGTGTCCCGGCCGAAGCGGCTGTTGTGAAAAGTCAGGCCACGGAAGGCCGAGTTGGTCTTCACAACTGTAGAGGTATCCAGCTCCGCGGAAGACGGGCCAGCGCGGCGATCAGGGATGATCGCACTTACAAAGCATGAGGACCAGGAGTTCTCAGCACGCTATGAATCACGTGGCTGTACTCGAAATACACGATGTACTTCGAATACTCCCAGCGATGGATCGGCGGCTGGTGCTTCGAGCCGCCGCCGCGGGTTGCCAGCTCTTTCAGCGGCGCGCCGTATTCGCGCTTGACCTGGTCCATCGTCATGCCGCGTTGGGGCATGTTGTAGTGCTGTTCCTGCCTCACCTTCACGCGCAGGCTTTCGGCATGGGCGGTCGCGGGCAGCAGCAGAGGCGCGGATGCCAGCGCAAGGGTTGCGGCGATCAAACTGGTGGCGATGCGTTTCATGGCCTTGGCTTCCCCAGGGCGCCCCGTGCGCCGATGTGCCTTTGTAGCAAAAACCGCCTGAACGCGCCAGCGAATGCGGTCACGAAAAAGGCCGCAGAGCGGCCTTTCCGGACTCGACTTTCGAAGCGGCTGTTGGTGAAAAGGCAGGGCAGGGACGCCTGTTCCGATGCCAACAACCTTGAAACCAACCCTGTGCGGAAATGCCTGGCGACGCCGCGATCAG
>JAZKBD010000014.1:33543-63179 GCA_040388785.1 Pseudomonadota bacterium | reverse complement strand
ACGGTCGCGCATCAACGTTGACGAGCCTTGAAGCGCGGATTGCTCTTGCAAATCACGAACACCTTGCCGCGCCGGCGCACGACCTTGCAGTCGCGGTGCCGCTGCTTGGCGGACTTCAGGGAAGAAAGCACCTTCACGGCGGACTCCTCGGGAACGATCTGGCCGAAACAAAGCGGGAAAGTGTAGCGTGCATAACCACTTGCCGCAAGCCTGCGGACAGGCCCGAACCGGGCGGGTATCCTACGGGGTTTCGCATCCAGACCTTCCGGAGTGAACGCCGTGGCAGCCGATCTCGACCAGACTTGCGTCAACACCATCCGTTTCCTGTCGGTGGACATGGTGCAGAAGGCCAACAGCGGCCATCCCGGCCTGCCGCTGGGCGCGGCGCCGATGGCGTACGTGCTGTGGACGAAGTTCCTGAAACACAATCCGGTCGATCCGCACTGGGCCGATCGCGACCGCTTCGTGCTGTCGGCAGGCCACGGTTCCGCGTTGTTGTACAGCCTGCTTTATCTCACCGGCTACGACTTGTCGCTGGACGACATAAAGCAGTTCCGCCAATGGGGCAGCCGGACACCGGGTCATCCCGAGCGCGGCCACACGGCCGGCGTGGAAGTCACCACCGGTCCGCTGGGGCAGGGCATGGCCAACGCGGTCGGCATGGCGATGGCCGAGGCGCAGCTCGCCGCGCGCTACAACCGCGACGGCCACAAGGTCGTCGATCACCACACCTACGCCCTCGTCAGCGATGGTGACCTGATGGAAGGCGTCACTTCGGAAGCAGCGTCGCTCGCCGGGCACCTCAAGCTCGGCAAACTGATCTGCCTGTACGACGACAACTACGTGACGCTGGCGGCCGGCACCGACATCACCTTCACCGAAAACCGCGCCGCGCGCTTCAAGGCGTACGGCTGGCACGTGCAGACGATCGAGAACGGCAACGATCTCGATGCGATCGAAAAGGCCATCAAGCGCGCGAAGGGCAAGAAGGACCAGCCGTCGATGATCCTGGTGCGCACGCACATCGGTTTCGGTTCGCCGCTGCAGGACAGCTACAAGGCGCACGGTTCGCCGTTGGGCGCCGACAATGTCATCAAGACCAAGCAGAAGCTCGGCTGGCCTGATCAGCCGGCGTTCTTCGTGCCCGACGAGGCGCTGGCGCATTTCCGCGAAGCGCAGAAGAAAGGCAAGGGCGCCGAGGCCGGCTGGAAGCGCCGCTGGAACAAATATGCCAAGGCTTTTCCGGAACTTGCGGCGGAATTGCAAGGCTCTCTCGATGGCAAGCTGCCGGCCGGATGGGACACCGACGTGCCGGTGTTCCCGGCCGATGCCAAGGGACTCGCGACCCGCGTCGCGGGCGGCAAGGTGCTGTCGGCGATCGCGCCGAAGTTGCCGGCGATCAGCGGCGGTTCGGCCGATCTCGACCCGTCCACCCACACGGCGGTGAAAGGCACGGGCGTGTTCTCACCCGGCAAGGAGCCGGACGAACAGAGCTGCGAGGAAGAGACGTGGAGCTACGCCGGCCGCAACCTGCACTTCGGCGTGCGCGAGCACGCGATGGGTTCGATCGCCAACGGCATGGCTGCGCATGGCGGGTTCATTCCGTACACCGCCACCTTCATGGTGTTCTCCGATTACATGCGGCCACCGATGCGGCTCGCCGCGATCATGGGCTTGCAGGTCGTCAACGTGTTCACGCATGACTCCATCGCGGTGGGCGAAGACGGCCCGACCCACGAACCGGTCGAACAACTCGCCGGCCTGCGATCGGTGCCGAACCTCAACGTGATCCGTCCGGGCGACGCGAACGAAACCGCGGTCGCATGGAAGGTCGCGATCGAAACCCAGAACCGTCCGACCGCGTTGATCCTGTCGCGCCAGAACGTGCCGACACTCGATCGCAACAAGTTCGCCAGCGCGGAAGGCGTACGCAAAGGCGCGTACGTGTTGCTGGATTGCGAAGGCGAACCGGAACTGATCGTGATCGGCACCGGTGCCGAAACCGATCTTGCGGCCAAGGCCGTCGAGAAACTGCAGGCCGAGGGGATCAAGGCGCGCGCGGTATCGATGCCGAGCTGGGAATTGTTCGCGGAACAGGATCAGTCGTATCGCGATTCCGTGCTGCCGCCCAACGTGCACGCGCGGCTTGCGGTGGAAGCCGGCTGCCGCGAAGGCTGGGAACGCTGGGTCGGTGATCGCGGTTCCGGCGTGGGCGTGAACCGCTACGGCGCCTCCGCACCCGGCGAACTGGTGCTGGAAAAGTATGGCTTCACCGTCGACAACGTGATCGCGAAGGCGAAGGCGTTGCTCGGCCGATGAGGGACGACCACTCGCGATGCGCACCGCGCACGCGAGGCTCGGTTACGGTTCCTTGATCTTCACGTTCTTCAACAGCGCATCAAGCTTCTGCTTCATCTCAGCCTGCGGCTGCGTGCCGGGTTGGTACACGTAGGCGGTGTACAGAACCGACGACTTGTCGCCATTCGCAGGCGGCACCACCGCGTTGATCTTGGTCATGTCGCTCTCGCTGTAGGACTGCGCGTCGTACGGGTGCTGGCGGCCCACGATCTTCTTCCAGAAACTCTGGTAGCTGTCGTCGAGGTCGGCCGGCGGCGCCTGGTTGCGCAGCAGGCTGATCCAGTGGTGGTCGTGGTTGTCTTCGGCCAGCCAAACCTGGCCGACATCCCACACGGTCTTGCCGTCGTGATCGGGAAAGAACGTGAAGCCCAATGTCAGTACGCTGCCGGCATCGATCTTCTGCAGGTCGGGCGTCAGCGAGAACGCCAGCCGCGACGAGTCGTAGCTGAAATCCTTGCCGTAATCGAAGGCGATGTGGATGTTCCTGAAAACGTCCGGCAGCACAGTCGGATCGGCAAGGAACGCCTTCCATTGCGCCAGCGTGCCGTCGTAGGGCAGGCTCACGAAATCGGTCAGCGCCTGCATGTTGATGGTGGTGTCGTGCTTCGAGGTGGCGGGTTCGATCCGCATCAGCATTGCGTAACCGTCCGGCGTCGGCAGCGCGAACACGCTGACGTAACCATCGGCGTACGGCACGGGCCAACGCCACACCTGCCAATGGCGGCCCCAGCGGTCGCTCCAGGTTTCGGTGCTGCCCGGGTTGCCCAGCGACGTCACGAGGATCCGTTCCGGTCCAATCCCGCGCTTCAGGAAGCCGGTTTTCAGCAGCATGTCCATCACGCCTTTCGGGTCATGATGGAACTTCGCATCGGGAACGTTGTCCGGTTTGCGCAGGTGGAACAGGATGTTCTGCGCGGCGACGCCGGCCGCGACATAACCGTTGGCGGGCAACGTGATCTTGACGTTCGAACGCCCGCTGGTCGTCCACACGCCGTCGCTGTTGCGCGTCACGAGCTGCGGGAAATCGTCCATCGACGGGCCGCTGTACAGCAGTTGGTGCGAACCGTTGCCGTTCGGAAAGAGGTTCGCGGATTGCTGTCCCAGCAGCGCCTTCAATTGCGAATCGAGGAAGGGATGAAACGCGTTGCCGTACGCCGCGAAGAAACCGGACACCGAAAGCGGCAGCTTGAAGTCACCCTTGAACGTACCGCTCAGCGTCGAATCGAACACGTCGAACTGGTATGAGATGCGCTTGTCGAAGCGCGCGAGGTCCTTGGGTGCGTCCAGCACTTCGCTCATCGGCAGCGCGTAGTTGAGGTTTTCGTTGGGCGACTTCATCAGCACGATGCCGACCACCTTGCCGCCCTGGTCGAGCAGTGGACCGCCGCTGTTGCCGGGTGATGCTGCGGCCGAGAAGCGGATCCACTTCCACTGGCCGTCCTGGTCTTCCGGCGTGTTCGACGTGTACAGGCCATTGCGGATGACCACGCCGGTGCCGAGCGCATTGCCGACCGAATAGACGACCTGGTTCAAGCCTGGTTTGGCATCGACAGCGAGCGGCGTGATCTTCGGCGGATCCTTCAGCGAGAACACCACGAAGTCGCGCCGCAGCGCGAACTTCTCGACCTTGTCGATCGCGTACACCTTGCCCGACGCGTCGCGCAGTTCCGGCGCGCCCCACAGGCTCTGGTAGCCGACCATGAACACATGCGCGGCGGTGACGTAGGTGTTCGGCCCGATTGCGAACGCGGTACCCACGGAGTAGTACTTGTCGGTGCGCTCCTGGTACGGCAGCAAGTCCATCGGCAGCGGCTTCTCGTACGTGAGCGTGTCCGCCGGCTTGGCCGCAACGACCTCGAATGTTGCCGACTGGATCTCCGGCAGCAGCGACGGGTCGAGCGTCGAATCGGCGCGTGCGCTGCCGATCGCGAGCCACGCGAGGCCCAGTGCCACCAAAGAGCCCACGAAAAAACGCGCGAACCGAGGTGCGCTTGCATTCCACCCCTGCGTGGAACCGGTCGAGAACATTGGGAAGACTCCGGAAAGGAAAACGATGCCGCAAACGCCGCGGATGTTTGCACAACGCCGTAACGCTTGCACGCGTTGATCGATTTGATGGCCTTATATCCGTTCGCCATGCGAGCTGCGCTCGACGCGAGCGGAGGATTTTGTCCGGCCCCAGCGTTGCCGGCGGGTCACATGCCGCGGCGGTGGAGGATTTGCTCCAGCACGAACTTGGAACCGAAAAACGCCAGCAGCAGGATCGCCATGCCGGCCAGCGTGAGATTCACCGCGCGGCGTCCGCGCCAGCCCCAGCGCCAGCGGCCGAACAGCAGCACGCCGAAGATGATCCACGCGACCAGCGACAGGATCGCCGTGTGCGCCTGATGCTGCGCGTGCAGGTTGTGCACGAACAGGATGCCCGACAGCAGCGTGAGCGTCAGCAGCGCGAAGCCAGCGCCGATCAACTTGAACATCAGCGATTCGGTTTGCGTCAGCGGCGGCAGCGCATCGGCCCATGCATTCAACGTGCGCGTGCGCAGCGCTTTTTCCTGGGTCGCGAGCAGCAGCGCCAGCACCGCGGCGATCGCAAGCAGGCTGTAAGCCAGGAGCGCGATGATCACGTGCAGGCCAATCTGCCAATCCAGCGGGAATGGCGCGGTGGGCGGCGCCAGGAATTCATCGATGGCGAGGAACAAACCGGCCAGCGGAAACAGGATGATGCCGAGCGCCGCGACCGGACGCGCCACGTTCACGATCAGCGTCAGCGCCGCGATCACCGCTGACACCAGCGACAGCGCGGCGTAAAAGTGCAGGTCCACCGCGCCGCGGTGGATGCCGAACAGCACCGCGAAGTGCAGCAGCACCGCGATGGTTCCGAAAGCCAAACCCGCGCGCCGCGCGATCGCGCCCTGGTTCAACAGCGGGCGCGCCAGCGCGGCGGCGGCGGTGAAGTACAGCGCGATCGCCAAGACCGCCGCAAGCTCCATCGTGGTCGAGTGAATGGGCATCGGCGCAGTGTCGCATGGCGTCGGGTCGGCATTCCAGCGGCGCGAACGCGTCGGCGCGTGACCAATGGCACATACAACATTTAGATGATTATCTAAATATACGCGCGTGGTTTCGGCAGGTCGTTCCGATGAAACAACAGGAGGTGTTCCGTGCGCTGGCCGACCCGACGCGTCGTGCGATCCTCAAGCGTTTGCAGAAGGGCAGCTTGAGCGCGGGCGAGATCGGCGCGATGTTCGACATGACCGGCGCGACGCTTTCGCATCATTTCACGGTGCTGAAGCGGGCCGATCTGGTTCGCAACGAGCGGCGCGGGCGCAACATCGTGTATTCGCTCAACACCTCGGTGATGGAAGACCTGACGCGGTTGGTGCTGGACCTTGTTCCCGCGACGCGCGGGCGTGGAGAGGGCAAATGAAGCAGACAGGCACGTGGATCATTTCCGGGCTTTTCGTCGCGGCGATGCTGGGCATCGCGGCATGGATGTATCCGCACCTGCCCGCGCGAACGCCCAGCCATTGGAGCGCGGACGGAACCGTGAATGGCTGGACGCCGCGATTCTGGGCCGCCGCCATCTGGCCGCTGATGATGTCCGGGCTTGCCCTGATGCTGGCGGTGCTGCCGGCGATCTCGCCGCGCAAGTTCGAGATCGCACCGTTCGCGCGCACGTACGGCGTCATCGTGCTGGCGACGCTCGCGTTCTTGCTGGTCGTCGGCACCGTGGCCTTGCTTGCGGGTGCCGGCCACCATGTCTCGGTGCAGCTTGTCGCCCCGATTGCCGTGGGCGCGCTGCTGGTGGTGATCGGAAATTTCATGGGCAAGTTCCGCAAGAATTTCTTCGTCGGCATCCGCACGCCGTGGACGCTCACCAGCGACGTGGTGTGGGAACGCACGCATCGTCTCGCCGGCTGGCTGTTCGTGCTGGCGGGGCTGGTCTGGATCGCGGGCGGCTTGCTGTATGCATCGCCGGTCGTGCTGGTGGTCTCGGCGCTTGCGGCCGGTTTCATCCCGGCGATTTATTCGTACTTTCTTTATAGGCGTGTCGAAGGATCGGCGTCATCGCGGGAAAGCGAGCCATGAGTGCTTCGGGTGATCGCGCCTGACCGGCGCCCTCCGCTAAACTGGTGGTTTCGATGTTCGTGATCCCGCCATGTTCGACAATCTCACCCAGCGCCTGTCCTCTACCGTCCAGCGCCTGACCGGGCGCGGCCGCCTGACCGAGGAAAACATCCGCGAGGCGCTGCGCGAAGTGCGCGTCGCGTTGCTGGAAGCGGACGTCGCGCTGCCGGTGGTGCAGGCGCTGATCGAGCGCATCAAGGTGCGCGCGGTCGGCCAGGAAGTGCTGAAGTCGCTGACGCCGGGTCAGGCGCTGATCAAGGTGGTGCGCGACGAGCTGACCGCGGTGATGGGCACGCAGAACGCATCGCTGCACCTCGCCGCCACACCACCCGCGGTGGTGCTGATGGCGGGCCTGCAGGGCGCCGGCAAGACCACCACGGTCGCGAAACTCGCCAGACACCTGATCGGCCAGAAGAAGAAGGTGATGGTGGTGTCGGCCGACGTGTATCGTCCCGCCGCGATCGAACAGTTGCAGACATTGGCCGCGCAGGTCGGCGCGGGCTTCGTGCCATCGCACGCGGGCGAGAAGCCCGTCGCGATCGCCAAGGCTGCGGTCGATGCGGCCAAACGCGAAGTCGCCGACGTGCTGATCGTCGATACCGCCGGCCGCACTTCGATCGACGAAGCCATGATGGCCGAGATCAAGGCGCTGCACGCGGCCGTGGATCCGGTCGAGACGCTGTTCGTGGTCGATTCGATGACCGGCCAGGACGCGGCCAACACCGCGAAGCATTTTGCCGATGCGCTGCCGCTGACCGGCGTAATCCTGACCAAGGTCGACGGCGATGCGCGCGGCGGCGCAGCGTTGTCGGTGCGTTACGTCACCGGCCGGCCGATCAAGTTTCTGGGTGCGGGCGAGAAGCCCGATGCGCTGGAGCCGTTCCATCCCGACCGCATGGCCACCCGCATCCTCGGCATGGGCGACGTGCTGTCGCTGATCGAGGACGTGCAACAGAAGACCGATGCCGACAAGGCGGCCAAACTTGCGGCCAAGGTCGCCAAGGGCAAGCGCTTCGATCTCAACGACATGAAGGACCAGCTCGACCAGATGCTCAACATGGGTGGCTTGGCCGGCCTGATGGAAAAGCTGCCGGGCGTGTCGTCGCTGCCGGACAAGGTGAAGTCGCAGGTCAATGACAAGGAAGTGAAGCGGATGATCGCGATCATCGGTTCGATGACGAAGAAGGAACGCCGGCATCCCGATCTCCTGAACGGTTCGCGGCGCGCGCGCGTGGCGCGCGGATCCGGCACCGAGCCGGCCGACGTCAATCGCCTGCTGAAACAGTACACGCAGATGGAAAAGATGATGGGCAAGTTCGCCCGCGGCGGCATGAAGGGGCTGATGCGGCAGATGGGCGGCGCCATGAAGGGCATGGGTGGCCGCGGGATGCCGGGGCGTTGATCGCTTTCGGACATGTTGCGATAACCCCGCTCCGCCCTTTACAATTGCCCGTTTCCCGTGCCCGGACGTCGCGTCGACGACTGCGGCCGTTCCATTCGGAGTCGATAGATCATGGTTAGGATTCGTCTTTCGCGCGCAGGCGCCAAGGGCCGGCCGTTTTACCACGTGGTGGTGACCGACCAGCGCAGCGCCCGCGACGGCCGCAGCATCGAGCGTCTGGGTTACTTCAACCCGGGCGCCGCCGGTAGTCAGGACAAGCGCCTGGTTCTCGACGTCGAGAAGCTGAACGCGTGGGTGGCCAAGGGCGCGCAGTGCTCGGACAAGGTCGCGGCGCTGGCGAAGGAAGCGGCGAAGCAGCCTGCCGCTGCGTGACGCGATGAATGGCGGGCGGCGGGTGCTGCTCGGACGCATCGTGGGTGTGCATGGCGTGCGCGGCGCGGTGAAGCTGGAATCGTTCACCGAACCGCGGCTGGCGATCTTCGGATACAAGCCCTGGCTGCTGGAACGCGAGTCGGATCGCTTCGAGGAAATCGCCGGGGCGGAAGGACACGCGCAGGGCAAGGGCATCGTCGCCATGTTGCCCGGCGTGGCGGATCGCGACGCGGCGGCGGCATGGATCGGCGCTCGCATCTGGATTCCGCGCGAGGCATTGCCGGAGCTGGAACCCGGCGAGTTCTACCAGACGGATCTGGAAGGGCTGCAAGTGGTGAATGAAGCGGGCGAGGATTTGGGCCGCGTCACTCACATGTTCGACAACGGCGCGCACGATGTGCTGATGACGCGCGACGAAGCCGGACGCGAGCGCCTGATTCCGTACGTGCTGGACGTTTACGTGAAGTCGGTCGATCTGGACGCGGGACGCATCACGGTCGATTGGCACAAGGACGACTGAGATGCGCGTCGATGTCGTCACGCTGTTTCCGGAATTCGTGCAGCAATGCGCCGGTTTCGGGGTGATCGGCCGGGCGGTCGAACGCGGATTGCTGCAAGTGGAAGCGTGGAATCCACGCGACTACGCGACGAGTGGTTACCGCCGGGTCGACGACAGTGTGTGCGGCGGCGGTCCGGGCATGGTGATGCTGATCGAGCCGCTGCGGAAAACGCTGGCGGCGGCGCGGCAAGTGGCGACGGGGCACGTGGAACCGGCGCCGGTGATTTACCTGAGTCCGCAGGGAAAGCGGCTCACGCAGGACAAGGTGCGGCAATTGGCTTCACTGCCGCGGATGATTTTGCTGTGCGGGCGCTACGAAGGCATCGACGAGCGCCTGCTGGAGCACGAGATCGACGAGGAACTGTCGATTGGCGATTACGTGCTGTCGGGCGGAGAACTCGCCGCGGCGGTGTTGATCGACGCGATCGGCAGGTTGCAGGAAGGCGCGTTGGGCGATGCGCAATCCGCGCTGCAGGATTCGTTTTCGGGCGGCCTGCTGGATTGCCCGCACTACACGCGGCCGGTCAGCCATGAATTTGGCGACGTGCCGGCGGTGCTGTTGTCGGGCGATCACGCGGCGATCAACCGCTGGCGCCGGATGCAGGCGCTGGGCCGCACCTGGTTGCGCCGGCCGGATTTGCTGGAAAACATGACGTTGGACGAAAACGACCAACGCTTGCTGGAAGAATTCAAACGGGAACACAAGGGTCACACCCATGAACAAGATCATTGAACAATTCGAAGCCGCACAGATGGGCCGGGAACTGCCGCCGTTCGCCGCCGGCGACACCGTGGTCGTCAACGTCAAGGTGAAGGAAGGCAACCGCGAGCGCGTGCAGGCGTTCGAGGGCGTGTGCATCGCGCGCCGCAACCGCGGCCTGCATTCCGCCTTTACCGTGCGCAAGATGTCGCACGGCACCGGCGTGGAGCGCGTGTTCCAGGCGCACAGCCCGGCGATCGACTCGATCGAAGTCAAGCGCAAGGGCAAGGTGCGCGGCGCCAAGCTGTACTTCCTGCGTGGCCTGGAAGGCAAGGCGGCCCGCATCAAGGAAGATCTGGCCGCGAACAGCAAGCCGGACGCATCGCGCGTCAAGTAAGCCGCTGCGTTACGCGTTCAGAAAAGGCCGCGCGGAGCAATCCGCGCGGCCTTTATTTTTCCCCTCCCCCTTCAAGGGGAGGCGGGAGGGGCATGGGTTCAAGCGTCGTGTTCCGTAGCAAAGCGCGCTTGGTCTAACCCATCCCCACCCAGCCCTCCCCTTGAAGGGGAGGGCTTTCATCGCGAGCTGACGGGCAACTCAATCAAGAGGGCTGATTTCATTCGCCATCGTTGGGCGCCGCTTCGGTGCCATCGGACTTGTCGCCCAGCAGGCGGCGCACCACGACGTAGAACACGGGCACCAGCATCACGCCCAGCACGGTCGCGCCGATCATGCCGCCGACCACGCCGGTGCCGATCGCGTGGCGGCTGTTGGCGCCGGCGCCGGTCGAGATCGCCAGCGGCAGCACGCCGAGGATGAAGGCGATCGAGGTCATCATGATGGGCCTGAGGCGAATGCGGCAGGCTTCCAGCGTCGCGGCGAGCAGGCCCTTGCCTTGCTTCTGTTCGTCCACCGCGAACTGCACGATCAGGATCGCGTTCTTCACCGACAGGCCGATGATCGCGATCAGGCCGATCTTGAAGTACACGTCGTCCTGCAGCCCGCGGATGCTGGTGAGCAACACCGAACCCAGGATGCCCAGCGGAATCACCAGCATCACCGCGAACGGAATCGACCAGCTTTCGTACAGCGCGCACAGGCACAGGAACACGACCAGGATCGACAAGCCGAACAGCATCGGCGCCTGTGCGCCCGACATGATTTCCTGCAGCGATTGGCCCGACCATTCGTAGCCGAAACTTTGCGGCAGGTATTTCGCGACGAGCTCCTGCATCGCGGCGATGGCGTCGCCCGAGCTGTAGCCGGGCGCGGCAGTGCCGGTGAGCCCGATCGAACCGACGCCGTTGTAGCGGTCGAGTTCCGGCGGCGCCAGCGCCCATTTGGTGCTGACCACGCTGGTCAACGGCACCATCGTGCCCGTCGAGGATCGTGAATAGAAGTTGCCGATGTCCGCGGGGTTCATGCGGAACGGCGCATCGGCCTGCATCTGCACGCGCAGCACCCGGCCGCCGTAGTAGAAGTCGTTGACGAATACCGGCGAGAGCATCAACTGGATCGCGTTGTACACGTCGGGGACCGACAGCCCCATCGACTGCGCCTCGACGCGATTGACCTGCATGTTCACGGTCGGCGCGTCTTCCATGCCGTTGATGTGCACGTTGGCGAGGCGTTTGTCCCTGGCGGCTTCCGCGATGATCTTGTCCTTCGCCTCGACCAGCGCCTTGTGGCCGAGGCCGCCGCGGTCCTCGAGCTGGAAATCAAAGCCGGCGAACTGCCCCAGCCCGCGGATCACCGGCCGGTTGATCGCGAACACCTGTGCGTCGCGGATGTTTGCAAACTGCTTGTTGAAATCCTCGATGATCTGATTGGCAGTCTCGGAACGATCACTCCAGTCCTTCAAGTGGATGAACGCCATCCCCACGTTTTCGCCATTGCCGATGAAGCTGAAACCGCCGATGTCGAAAATGTTGTGTACCGCCGGATTCTTCTTGACGATCTGCTCGACCTGCTTCATCACCGCGAAGGTGCGATCCGCCGTGGCGCCCGGCGGCAGCTGGATCGTGGCAAACACTTCGCCCTGGTCTTCCTCTGGCACGAAACTCGACGGCAGGTGCGCCAGCAGCAGCACGGCGACGAGGATCGCGAGCGCGTAGCCCGCCATCCAGCGCGGCGTGTGCCGCACGGCCTTGCCGAGCCGCGAAAGATAATGACGCGCCAGGCTTTCGTAGCCGTTGTTGAAGGCACGCAGGAAGCGGTTGGCGTGTTCGTGCTCGGGGCGCAGGATGCTGGCGCACAGCGCGGGCGTGAACGTCAGCGCCATCAGCGCCGACAGCAGCATGGAAACGGCGATCGTCACCGAGAACTGCTGGTAGATTTGGCCGACACTGCCCGGCATCAATGCGGCCGGAACGAATACCGAAGCCAGCACCGTGGTCACCGCGATGATCGCGCCTGTGATCTGGACCATGCCCTTGCGCGTCGCTTCCTTGGGCGGCAGGCCTTCCTCGCGCATGATGCGCTCGACGTTTTCGACCACCACGATCGCGTCGTCCACCACGATGCCGATCGCCAGCACCAGGCCGAACAGGCTGAGCACGTTGATCGAGAAGCCGAACAGGTAGAGCCCGAGGAACGCGCCGGTCAGCGCGACCGGCACCACCAGCGTCGGGATCAGCGTGGCGCGCAGGTTCTGCAGGAACAGCAGCATCACGAAGAACACCAGCACGATCGCTTCGCCCAGCGTCTTCACCACTTCGTCGATCGAGACCTTGACGAAGGTGTAGCTTTCGAACGGGATGCTCCAAGTCACGCCCGGCGGCAGGTTCTTCGCCAGTTCCTTCATCTTGTCCTGCACCTCGTTGGCGACCGCCAGCGCGTTCGCGCCGGGGACCAGCGAAATGCTGAAGGAGGCGACCGGCTGCTCGTTGAGGCGCGAGAAGGAGTCGTAATTGTCGGAACCCAGCGCGACGCGCGCGACGTCGCCCAGCGTCACCGTGGTGCCGTCGGGATTGGTGCGCAGGATGATTTTCCGGAATTGTTCCGGCGTCGAGAAACTCGATTCGGCCGACACGTTCGCGGTGATGCCTTGGCCGTTCACCGCAGGCTGGGCACCTACCGAGCCCGCCGCAAACATCACGTTCTGCGCCTGCACCGCCTGCAGCACGTCCGTGGCGGTCAGCCCATAGCCCTCCAGCTTCAGCGGGTTCAGCCAGATGCGCATCGCATACGGCGCGCCGAACTGGTTGATGCTGCCGACGCCGTTGAGGCGCGAGATCGGATCGACCAGTTGCGCGGCGATGATGTTGCTGAGCGCGGCGGGATCGTAATGGCCGGTCTGGTCCTGCAGCGAAATGCCCATCAGCGAACCGGAGTTCGACTTGCGCACCGTGATGCCCAGCGCGTTCACCTCCGCAGGCAGCCGCGGTTCGGACGCCGAGACCGCGTTCTGGGTTTGCACGGCCGCGGTGTCGAGGTCGGTGCCGGCCTGGAAATACAGCGTGACGTTGGCCGAGCCGTTCGAGTTGGACGACGACGTGAAATACAGCAGCTTGTCGATGCCCGACAGGTTCTGCTCGATCACCTGCGTCACGGTGCTCTGCACGACTTGCGCGTTGGCGCCGGGATAGTTCGCGCGAATCTGTACGCTCGGCGGCGCGATCTCGGGATACGCCTCGATCGGCAGGTTGAGGATCGCGATGGTGCCGCCCAGCGTGATCAGGATCGCGATCACCCACGCGAAAACCGGACGGTCGATGAAGAATTGCGGCATGGGAACGGTTACTTCGCCGCGCTGGCGGCCGATGCGCCATCGGCGGATGCGTTGTACGGAACAGGCTTCACCTTCTCGCCTGCCTGCGCCTTCTGCACGCCGGACACGACCACCCTGGCGCCTGCATCGAGGCCGCGCTGCACGATCCAGTCCGCGCCGCGCTGGTCGCCGAGGTCGACGCGCTTCTCGGTGACCTTGTCGTCCGCGCCCAGCACGTAGACATACGCGCCGTCGTTGTCACGCAGGATCGCGCCCTGCGGCAGCAGGAATGCATCGTGCAGTGTGGCGAGCGACAGGCGGATCTTCACGAACATGCCGGGCAGCAGCGTGTGGTCGGGGTTCGGCACGATCGCGCGCAGGTTCACGGCCCCGGTCGCGGGATCGACGGCGAGGTCGGTGAAGTCGAGCGTGCCCGCGTGCTGATACACGCTGCCATCCGGAAGCTCGATCTTCACGCACACCTTGTCGGGTGCGGCGAGTTCCAGCGTGCCGGCCCTTTCCGCCTTGCGCAGCTGTTCGACTTCGGCCATCGGCTCGCTGAAATTGGCGTAGATCGGATCGATCACCTGCACGGTCGTCAGAGGATTGGTATCGGTGGGCGAGACCAGCGCACCTTGGGTGACGCTCGCCATGCCGGCGCGGCCGCTGATCGGCGCGGTGACGGTGGCATAGCCGAGGTTGATTCTTGCGTTCTCGACGGCTGCCTGCGCAGCCTTCACCGCGGCGTCCGCTTCCGCGGCGGCGGCGACGGCGTTGTCCACGTCCTGCTTTGCCAGCACGCCTTTCGCGCCCAGTTCCTTGCTGCGCGTCGCGCTCAGGTCGGCGTTGTGCGCGGTGGCCTGCGCCTGCGCCAGTTGTCCCTGCGCCTGGCGCAGGCTGGCTTGCAGCGGGGCGGGATCGATCTTGAACAGCACGTCGCCGGCCTTGACGTCGGTGCCTTCCTTGTAGACGCGCTGCAGCACGATGCCGGTCACGCGCGCGCGCACCTGCGCGGTCAGCGTGGCCGCGAGGCGGCCGGGATAGCTGCGCGTCACCGGCAGGTTGACCGGCGTCGCCGTGACGACGCCCACTTCCGGTGTGGTTTGCGCGGGTGGGGCCGAATGGCTGCACGCACCCAGGACAAGCACGGATGCGAGGCTTGCGGCGCCCCGCAGCGACAATTTCATCATCGGGTGGTTTCTCTACCCGCCAGATCAATAAACAAGTATGACGCGATCGGCGGTTTCCGTCCCTAGGCCAAGCGTCATGCACCCGCTGGCGCGGACTGTGCGTTGGTGCGTGCCAGGTCGCCGGCGGAAGCGACCACGTTGCGCCCCAGTTGCTTGGCGCGGTACAGCGCCTGATCGGCCATGCGCAGCAGCGCTTCCGGCGTGGCGCCGTGTTCAGGGTAGGAGGCCACGCCGATCGACACCGTGGCCGGCGGCAGCGTGCCGGCGCGGTAGTGCACCACCAGTTCCGAGGTGGCCTTGCGGATGGCATCCGCGCGTTCGCGCGCCTGCGCGTGATTGGCGTCGGTCAGCACCAGCGTGAATTCCTCGCCGCCGAAACGGCAGGGCATGTCTTCGCCGCGGCACGATTGCGCCAGCAGCGCGCCGAACGCGCTCAGCAACGCATCGCCGGCGTCGTGGCCCTGCGTGTCGTTGTAGCGCTTGAAATGGTCGAGGTCGAACATCAACACCGAAAGCCCGCCCTTGCGGCGCTCGGCGCGCAGCAGTTCGCGCGGCAGCGACGCTTCGAGATAGCGGCGGTTGAACAGGTTGGTCAGCGGATCACGGATCGATTGCGTGCGCAGGCTCGCCTGCAGTTGCAGGTTGGCAAGCGCCAGCGCCAGTTGATCGGCGGCGGTCATGGCCAGCCGCCGCGTGTCCTGCGCGATCAGCGCCGGCGTGCACAGGCTGAGCACGCCGAGCACTTGCCCCTGCGAGTTCAGTGGCAGGCACAGCATGTGGTCGGCGGTGACACCCGCGTGCGCCAGGTGCGGGCAAACCGGCGCGGTATGGTCGTCGTCGCCCGGATGCGGCTGGCTGCGGCGCAGGGCCCAGCAATCGTCCGGTGCGAAGATCGCGCCGCCGAGATCGGAGCCGCGTACGCCCCAATGCATGCGCGCCTCGACGATGTTGCGCGACGCGTTGATCAATGCCAGCGCGCCCGACACATCGGGCAGCAGCGGCGGCAGCGCGCGCTCGATCACGTTGATCGCCTCGTCGAGGTCGCGGCAGTTCTGCAGCAGCTCGGCGAGCGTGGAAAGGCGGCGCAAGGGTTCGCTGGAACGGTTGGCTTCCAGCAGTGCCTGCTGCAGATGCAAGGCGTTGCGTTCGAGGTCGAGTTCGCCGCGTTGCCGCCGCCGCCGCTCGATGCCGCTGTTGACGAGCGCGGCGAGCAGCAGCGCAAGGCAACCGGAAAGCGCAAGCGCGGCCGCGATGGCGACGCCCTTTCCATAGCGGTCGCTGGTCTTTTCGCGTTGCTCGAGCAGCGTGGCTTCGCGGTCCAGCATCGCCTCGGCAAGCGTGCGGACGGGCTGGACCGGTTGCGAAACCAGGGCGACGACGTCCGCATGGGCGGTCTCCGCGCCATGCGCACGGTAATCACCGAGTATGCGTTCGAACTGCGTGCGGCGCGCGCCGATTGCGCTTCCCAACTGCTTCACCGCGACGACCTGCGCCGGGTTGTCCGCAACCAGGTCCGCGAGTTGCGCCGCGTCGTGTTCCACCGCCGCGATGTCACGCCAATACTGCTGGAAGGCGGCATCGCGACCGGTCAGGCCGTAGCTGCGCACATCCATTTCGGCAAGCTGGAGGTGACCGACCAGTTCCAGGATCTGCTCACGCACTTGGTACGTGTGCAGCGTCCATTGATGTGCATTCCGGTAAAGCCGGCCGGTCACGAACACCGCTGCCGCGAGCGTCAGGATGAGGATCACCGCCGCCGCGGCCATGGCCAGCACGCTGCGCCGCAGCCGGGTCTTCCGGTCGATCCGGTTCCGGGAAAATTCCATCTACGTGGCTGGAGCTTCGTTCATCGCCATCTCCATACCGACGAATGGCTGCACCGGCCGCATCATACGCGGCGGCTGCGCGGGGCGTTCGCGCTTTTGTGTGAGGGGCGTCGCAGGCGCGCCATCCCGCGCCCAAGCTGGCCGCGGCCGGGGGGCGGCGGTATCCTATTCGTTCCCTTCCCGCACCAAATCAGACAGACATGAACGCACTGCACGCCCCGGTCGGGGGTGATGAAGCGGCTGCCATCGCGGCCGCCGTCCGTGGCAAGGTTGAACCGGCGGATGCCGCGACGGCGGAGGCTTTCGCCCGGCTGGCGTGCGCGGAACTCGTCCCGGACGAGCTGGCCCGGCGTGATGTCGATGGCTGGGCCGCGATGTGCGCGGATCTGTTCCGCTGGATGCGCAACCGTCCGGCAGGCCACGCGGCCGTGCGCGCGTTCAATCCCGATCCCGAACACAACGGCTGGCGCTGCGCGCATTCGGTGATCCAGGTCGATACCGCCGATGCGCCGTTCCTCGTCGATTCGCTGGAAATGGTCATCAATGCCGAAGGCCTGCGTCTGCACCGGCTGATCCACCCGGTGATGGACATCCGGCGCGATGCGCACGGCAATATCCAGTCGATCGCGGCGTGCGGCGACGGCGGGTCCGCCGAATCGGTGATGCATGCCGAAATCGACCGCGTCGACGAGGCCACCCTGAAGAAACTGCAAGGCGCCGCCGAAGGCGCGCTCACCGACGTGCACGCCGCGGTCAACGACTGGCAGGCCATGCACGACAAGATGCTGGCGATCGCCGACGCGCTGCCGCAGGAAAGGCATTCGCTCAGCGCCGAGGAAATCGCCGAAGGCCAGGCTTTCCTGCGCTGGGCCGCGGACAACCACTTCACCTTCCTCGGCTACCGTGAATACGACGTGGTGGCGGACAGGGGCGACGAATTGCTGAAGGCGCGCGCGGGTTCCGGCCTCGGCATCCTGCGCGATCCCGACCTCGCCACCGCGCCGCGTTCCACCAAGAGTCTGGTCGCGACCCGCCTGCCGCAATCGGGTTCGATGGATGCGATCATCCTGACCAAGACCAACGCGCGTTCGCGCGTACACCGCGCCGGCTACATGGACTACATCGGCGTGCTGCGCTTCGACGACAACGGCAAGCCGGTCGGCGAATCGCGCTTCCTCGGCCTGTACACCTCCACCTCGTACATGCGCCGTCCGCAGGACGTGCCGCTGGTGCGCAAGAAGTTCGATTCGGCGGAACGGCGTTCAGGCCTGCGCCCGCAATCGCATTCGGGCAAGGCGTTCCGCTCGATCCTGGAAACGCTGCCGCGCGACGAACTGCTGCAGGCTTCCAGCGACGAACTGTTCGGCCTCGCCAGCGGCATCTTCGAGGTCAACGAACGCCGCGAACCGCGCCTGTTCGTGCGCCGCGACGCCTACGGCCGCTTCTTCTCGTGCCTGGTGTTCATCCCGCGCGACCATTACGGCGCGAATGTCGGCGAGCGCGTGAAGGAGATGCTGCGCGAAGAACTGCACGGCGCCTACGTGGACGCGAACGTGCAGATCGGCGAAGCGCCGATGGCGCGGATGCACGTTGTGGTGCGGCCGCGCGCGGGCGAACACGTCGACGCGGATGTGCGCAAGCTGGAAGCGAAACTCGCACCGATCGTGCGCAACTGGCACGACGAATTGCGCGACGCGCTGGTGGGTGGCCTCGGCGAAGAGCGCGGCGCGCATCTCGCGGGCCGCTGGGGAAGCGCGCTTCCTTCCGGCTACATCGAGGAGCAAACGCCGGCCCGTGCGGCCGAGGATGCGGGCATCCTCGCCGCGATGACCGGCGCCGGCGAGGACATGCGCCTTGCCTTCCACGAATCCCGCCGCACGCCGGGCGAACTGCATTTCAAGATCTTCCGCGCGGGCAACGACATTCCGTTGTCGGACGTGCTGCCGTTGCTGGAAAACGCCGGCCTGAAGGTCGACACCGAGCAGGTGCACGCGCTGGAACTGCACGGCAAGAAGGCCTGCATCCAGGATTTCGTGGTGCGGCCCGCGGCGCCGCTGAAGTTCAGGCTGGAAGACGTGCACGCGCGTTTCGAATCCGCCTTCGCCGCGATCTGGCACGGACAGGCCGAGAACGATGGCCTCAACTCGCTGCTGCTCGAAGCCGGCCTCGGCTGGCGGCAGATCGCGATGTTGCGCGGCTACTCCAAGTACCAGCAACAGGTCGGCACCACCTTCTCGCAGAACTACATGGACGAGACGCTCGGCCGCTCCCCGATGGTCACGGGTTTGCTGGTCGAGTTGTTCGAAGCCAAGTTCGATCCGCAGCGCGAAGCCGGTGACGCCGCCACGCGCAAGCACGCGCGCGAGGCGTTGCAGCGCGAGCTGGAAACGCTGACGCCCGGGTCGGTGCTCGACGCCAATCCTGATTTCGTCGCACGTGTCGCCGCGCTGCTGGAAAAGCCGCGCGACGAGCAGGTCGATGGCCTGGTCAACGCCATCAAGGCGCTGCTGGCGAACGTTTCCAGCCTCGACGACGACCGCATCCTGCGCGGCTTCATGGGCCAGATCCGCGCCACGCTGCGCACCAACTATTTCCAGTTGCACGACGGCAAGCCCGCCGAATACATCAGTTACAAGTTCGATTCGCACCAGGTGCCGGACGTCCCGAAGCCGGTGCCGTACCGCGAAATCTGGGTGTACGCGCCGCGCGTGGAAGGCGTGCACCTGCGCTTCGGCCCGGTCGCGCGCGGCGGCATCCGCTGGTCGGATCGGCGCGAGGATTTCCGCACCGAAGTGCTGGGCCTCGTGAAGGCGCAGATGGTGAAGAACACCGTGATCGTGCCGGTGGGTTCCAAGGGCGGCTTCTTCGTCAAGCGTCCGCCCGCCGACCGAGACGCGCTGCTGGAAGAGGGCATCGCCTGCTACAAGATGTTCATCAATGGCCTGCTCGACATCACCGACAACATCGACACGGCCGCGAACAAGGTGCTGCATCCGGCCGACGTGGTGCGCCACGATGCCGACGATCCGTACCTCGTGGTCGCCGCCGACAAGGGCACCGCGAAGTTTTCCGACATCGCCAACGGCTTGTCGATCGAACATGGTTACTGGCTGGGCGACGCGTTCGCCTCGGGCGGTTCGGCGGGCTTCGACCACAAGGACATGGGCATCACCTCGCGCGGTGGCTGGGAATCGGTGATGTACCACTTCCGCACGCTGGGCCGCGATTGCCAGGCAGAAGATTTCACCTGCGTCGGCATCGGCGACATGTCCGGTGACGTGTTCGGCAACGGCATGTTGCGGTCGCGGCACACGCGCCTGCTGGCGGCGTTCGACCACCGCCACATTTTCATCGACCCGAATCCCGATGCGGAAAAATCGTTCGTCGAACGCGAGCGCATGTTCGCGCTGCCGCGTTCGTCGTGGGAGGACTACGACAAGTCGAAGATCTCGAAGGGCGGCGGCGTGTTCGCGCGCAATCTCAAGGCCGTGGCGATCACGCCGGAAATGCGCGAAGCGCTCGGCATCGCGGGCGGCGTGGAATCGCTGTCGCCCACGGAACTGATCAGCGCGATCCTGAAGGCGCCGGTCGACCTGTTGTGGAACGGCGGCATCGGCACCTATGTGAAGGCGGCTTCCGAAACCAACGCCGATGTCGGCGACCGCGCCAACAATACGCTGCGCATCAACGGCGGCGACTTGCGCTGCAAAATCGTGGGCGAGGGCGGCAATCTCGGCCTCACCCAGAAGGGCCGCATCGAGGCGGCGCGCAAGGGCGTGTTGCTCAACACCGACTTCATCGACAACTCGGCGGGCGTGGATACCTCCGACCACGAGGTCAACATCAAGATCCTCCTGAACGACGCGGTGCAGCGCGGCGAGATGGACACCGAGGCACGCAACAAGCTGTTGCACTCGATGGCCGACGAGGTCGCGCGCCTGGTCTTGCGCGACAACTACCGCCAGAACGGCGCGCTCGGCGTGATGGAACACATGTCGGTAGGCCGCATCGGCTCGCAGGCGCATTTCATCCGCACGCTGGAATCGCGCGGCCAGCTCGATCGCCAGATCGAGTCGCTGCCGTCCGATGCCGAGATGGCCGAACGCCGCACCCACCGCCAGGGCCTGACGCGGCCGGAACTCGCGGTGCTGCTGTCGTATTCCAAGATCGTGCTGTACCAGCAACTGCTGGATTCCGACGTGCCGGAGGATCCGTTCCTCTCGCACGAACTGGTGCGTTATTTCCCGGAACCGTTGCACCAGAAATACGCGGCGCACATGCAGCGGCATCGCCTGAAGCGCGAGATCATCGCGACCGCGGTCACCAACTCCATCGTCAACCGCATGGGCGCGACCTTCGTGCTGCGCACGCAGGAAGACACCGGGCAGACCGCCGCGGCGGTGGTGAAGGCCTACAACGCCGCGCGCCAGATCATCCATGCGCGCGAGCTGTGGTCGGGCATCGATGCGCTGGATGGCAAGGTCAGCCAGTCCGCGCAGATCGACGCGCTGATGAAGGTGTGGTCGCTGCTGCGCAACATGTCGCGCTGGCTGCTCAACCGCCCGGGTTCGACGCTCGGTATCACCGCGCTGGTGGAACGCTACCAGCCGGGCATGGACAGCCTGCGCAAGGCGCTGCCGGCGACGCTCACTGAAACCGGACGTGCCGCGTGGGGCGTCGACCAGGAGAAGTGGCTGGGGTTCGGTTTTCCGGCGGAACTCGCCGACAAGTTCGCGACGATCCCCGCGCTGGAAGTGGCGATGGATATCATCGAAACTTCGCTGGAATCAGGGCGTCCGGTCGAGCACGTTGCGCGCGTGTTCTTCGATCTCGGCGAAGCGCTCGACATCGAGTGGTTGCGCAGCCAGATCGACAAACTGGCGGTGGAAAGCCGCTGGCACGCGCAGGCGCGCGGTGCCTTGCGCGATGAACTCGCCGTGCAGCAGCGCGCGATGGTCAGCCAGATACTTGCCTCGGAGCAGGGCAAGCAAAGCGCCGATGGCGCAGTGACCGCGTGGCTGCAGCGCGAAGACCCGCAACTGCAATTCACCCGCGGCATGCTGGATGAAATCCGCGGCGTGGACGTCGATTACCCGATCGCCTCGGTGGCCCTGCGCCGCCTCGCGCAGATCGCGCAGTCGGGCTGACGGTCCAGTCGAACCGGGCGATGGCGTTTGAACGCGCGTCGCCCGGGTTTCCATATGCGCCGCGACCTCAGGGTGGCGGCGTGTTTTTTTGCGGTTGCTTGGGGTGTTGTGCTTTCGTAAAAGCCGGCGCCCGCCAAGGGCGGGCCCCGGATTGCTCAGGCGACGGGCCAGCTTCAGTGCGCGCCCATTGAAAGCATCGCTTCGAGCGAATGCGCGGTTGACGCGCGCACTACTTCGTGCACGCGTTCCCGGCCGCATTGACATACTGGGGGAAGTTCGGCACGACGGGGCCGTACTTGTCCGACTTCCAGGCCGTCCCCATGCCGAAGATCCATACGTAGGACGTGGTTGCCTTGGAAGAAGCTGCAATGTTCGGCTGGAACCGGTCGACGCTCATTACCGCCGATTTATCCGTAGCGCTCTTGCCCAACGGCCAGGTTCCCGGTGCAACACTGAACGGGAATTTGCCCTTGTACATGGAGGCGTAGTTGGAATACGTCTCGTTGACGAAACGGGTGATGTTCGCGGGCGGCGCCGTGTAGGTGTTTTCGATTCCCATCACAACCTGTTTCCATGGCTGCTGGAAGAGCCCGCTCACGAAAGGCACGGCGAGTCCGTAACCACCCGATGCCAAATCGAGATTCTTGGTGATGTTGTACTCGTGCACGACGTCAGGCAGGACGACCAAGGTCATGCCTGGATAGGCCTGCTGCATGGCCTTTCCGATCAACTGGCCCGCACTTTGGACGATTTGCGGGTTGCCCCCGACGCCTCCGCCCCAAGCGGGGTTGTAAGGCTCCAGATCCAGGGCGATACCCTTGAATCCGGCGTACTTCGCCATTTTTGCCAGATTGCCGAAATTGGTTATGTACTGATTGACGACGGCCGGATTACCCCAGTTCAATTTGCTGAAAATCGAAACCTTGAGGAAATTGTCGGTCACGCCATATTTGGCGTAGGTCTGCTGAAAGGACTTTGCGTCGTTCCAGAGCTTATTGGGTGTTGCCCCGACATTTGTCGTCCAGTACGTCATGTAATACGTGACGTATACACCCTGGACGCCGACCGTTTTTCCCCAATACTGTGCGTCTGCGGCATTGTTTGCCGTGTAATGGTTGACAGCCGAGTAAAGCAACTTCGGGCATGCAGCAGCAGCACAGCCGCTGAATATGATGCAACAAACGGCCGTTAAAAACTTTTTCACACGCATTCTCCAGATGAAATGAATTTTCAGCGAAAGTTTTGATTGAGCACGCCGCACACGTCCGCACGCGCCGCATCGCGGCGTGGCAGCGCAAAACCAGTGGGAATTAATCGCCCTGTATCCCCTGTCGTCCCTGGCGCAATGGCTTGCTGATTTGCCACTGCGTGACCGGAGTATGCCGACAAGAGCGAGCTTTGGCGCGTGCACCCGTCACAAATGGAGGGATGTGCAGGCCATGGAACGAACAGGCGCGGCGATCGTGAAGCGGTGACAGCGCTCAAGAAGCAGCGGGGTCAGCATCGCATTGCGGAGCATTGCGGGCGGGCAAAGGGCGGCGGGGCGTACGCGCATCCGACCATGCTTCGCAGCACGTCGTGCATGGCGTATCCAGGCCGGGGCCGCACGGAGCGGCCCCGGCTTGGCGATCTTCAGTCAGCGTCACGCGCTCCTAGTGACGCATGTCGTTCATCTTTTGCGAGCTGAAGAACAAGTAGAAGTTGGACGGAACCTGGATGGCGTCGCCCTTCGCTTCGGCGATTTGCAGGGCGTTGACGGAAGTAATGCCGCTGCTGCCATTCTCGGGCGGCCAGTCGGCGACATTGGTCACCAGCACCGGCACGACTTCCCACCAGATCGCGCGACGGGTATTTGCGCGGTCATTGCCGATCACGTGGCTGTGGTTGGGCGTGGGCAGGAACACATTCCCGACCGGCGCCGGCAGTTTCTTGAGTGCGACCAGCACCTTGCCGAGGTCCACCGTGGACCAGGGTTCGGGCAATCCGTGAACACCTGCGGATGGCTCTTGTACGCCTCCGGAACAGCCCCGAACAGCTTGATCAGCGTGGTGCCCAGCGCGTGCCCGCACAGGGTGCCGAGCCGGACTTCGGGAGGACACGGGATCGCGTCATCGGGATTCTGGTCATTGTCGACCGAGAACATCGGGATCAGCACGTAAAGGATGGCGGTCCGTCTTGCGTTCTCGCCAGCCGGGTCAAGCGTGGCCTGGGTACCCGCTTGGCAGATGGGCGTCTGCATTTCGCCCGAATCCGATTGTGCCGGGAGATGGTTGTAGTCCAGGTCGTCGAACGGCTGATCGACGCAATCGAAGTTCTCCTGATACGTGAACGTGACAAGGTTGCCGTCGGAGAATCCTTGCGTCTGGTTGGGTTTGAGTGACTGGGCCTGGCGGCGGCGATGGCAAAGATCGAAGCCAACGCGATTCCCAGCGCGAACAGCGGAATCGAAAACGATTTGGGGTTCATGGTGCATTCCTCCTGCATCCAAGGGTTCCGTACAGCCTTTCCGCCGTCAGTGGCCGGATTGGGCGTACCCAGCAGGTACGGACAACGCCGGCATCCGGATGCACGAATTCTGGTTCGAGGCGAATGCGAGGCGGAATGCCATTCATTTTGAAAACGTCCCGGCTGCAATGCAGCCGGGACGGGGCGCGCCGCGAGGCGGACGCGGCGTGACGCACACATCTCAGGGCATCAGCACCTTGTTGATCACCATGATCACGCCGTTCGATTGGTACACGTTCGGAATCGTGATGTCGGCGGTGTTGCCCTTGTCATCGGTGACGGTCAGGTCCTTGCCGCTGCCCTTGATCATCAGCATGTCGCCTTCAACGGTCTTGAGCTTCGCTTCGCCGCCGCCAGCCGCAATCTTCGCGTCCAGCGCCTGCGCGTCGAGTCGACCCGGCACCACGTGGTAGGTGAGGATTTTGGTGAGTTGCGCCTTGTTCTCGGGTTTCAGCAATGCCTGCACGGTGCCTGCAGGCAGCGCGTCGAAGGCTTCATTGGTCGGCGCGAACACCGTGAACGGGCCGGGACCTTCCAGTGTCTTGACCAGACCGGCGGCCTTGACGGCGGCCACCAGCGTGGTGTGATCCTTCGAATGGATCGCGTTCTGCACGATGTTGCGCGAGGGATACATCGCGGCGCCGCCTACCATCACGGTGTGTCCGGAATCCATCGAGCCCATGCCGCTGGACATCTGCGCGAAGGCTGGCACTGCGCCTGCGGCGAGCGCCAGCGACAGGCCAAGGGCGAGCGTGCGTAAGGTGTTGCGGGTTTTCATGTCGAATCTCCTGTGTGAAAGCGACTTCCCGATTCGGAAGTACGAGGAGATACGCACGAATACCACATTTGGATGCAGTGGCGGCGGTATTCAGCACCGCACCACCGGATAGCTCACGTTCCGGTTATGGAGCCCTTGCCGATCACCGGACCGGTGGGCTGGCCGGTGGGTGAACCGCTCGGCGGTTCGACCGAAACGGCCAACGCGGCATCGGGACCGATGCGCGTGAGCAATGCCTTGTCGAGTTTGATGTTGGTGGGCGCACCGCTATCGATCATGCCGACTGCGATCGGCTTCTGGCCGGCGGGAATCAGCCAGAGTTCGGGTGCGCGCCCGGTGGGCAGCGTCTGAGGCTTCGCGGGCACCACGATCATGCGCGCATGCGTGATGTCCATGGTGGCCGTCCAGCCAACCTGGCCATCGGTCTGGGTGATGGCGGAAGCCATGTAAGCGATCGCCGGCGCAGCCGGTTGCGCAACGCGCGCGCGCGGGAACAGGACGAGCGCGATGATGCACGCCGCGGCGACGGCAGTCGCGCCGAATGCAAAGCTGCGCCACACGAACAGGTTGCTCCACCAGCCGCGGCGTTCCCGGATGTCCGTTGTGCGCGGTAGTGATTGGGTCTGTCCAATCCGGCCCTGGATGCGGCTCCACACGCGATCGGGCGGCGCTGAATCCGTAATGTCTTCCGCCAGCGGCAGCAGATATCGCTGCCACCGCATGACCTCATCGGCGGCATGCGGATCAGCGGCCATCTCGCGCTCGACTGCTGCGCGCGCGTCTGCGTCCAGCACCCCGAGCACGTACTCGGCGTAGCGCAGGTCTTCGGGCTCGTGGTCGAGAGGCGTGTTCACGGGTTCGTTTCACTTCGTTCCAGACAGGCGCGCAGTCGAATCAGGCTGCGCCGGATCCAGCTTTTCATCGTCGCCAGCGGCACACCGACATGGTCCGCCAACTGGTTATACGTGGCACCGGAGAAAAAGGCTGCGCGCACCGCGTCTTTTTGTTGATCGGCCAATACACCGAGACAACGTTCCAGGCGGCGGCGTTCTTCGCTTGTCTCGGTCAGCGCCGGCGGCTCCGGATCGGGATCGACGAGCCGGGTTGCGGTCGCGTCCTCCAACGGAACTTCACGATGGCGTCGAAGGCGATCGATGCACTGGTTGCGAGCGAGCGTGATCAACCAGGTCATCGCCGCAGCGCGGGTGGCATCGAAGGTGTCAGCACTGCGCCAGACGCTGACATAGACTTCCTGCAAGGCGTCCTCGGCTTCGCCCCGGTCGCCGAGCATCTGCATGCAAACGCCGAACAGCTTGCTCGAAGTGCGCTTGTATAGCGTGGCGAATGCCGACCGGTCGCCGTCAGCCACGGCTTGCAGTTCGCGCGCCAAGGCCAATGCGCGGTCCGACGATTCCGGCGTCATGCGCGCAATCATTGCAGCGGGACACAAGACTTACAACGACCAAGGCGGGCCAGCAGCCGGTGGACGTTCAAGCGGATGTGCACAGCGGTGGTTCAGCACATCGAAACCCGGCTCTCGGTGTTGAACCGTGATTGCAGGGTGTAATCGCTCACAACTCGAACTGCTCGTCCAGAATGCGTTGCGCCAGGCTGCGCTCGGGGTCGAACAGCAGGGTGATGGCGCGCTCGCGCGCTTCGCGGATCTGGATGCCGACGGCGTCGCGCACTTCCAGGAAATCCGCGGTGGCGCTGACCGGCCGGTGGCCGGGTTCGAGCGTGCGCAGGCCGATGCAGGTCGAGGCGGGCAGCAATGCGCCGCGCCAGCGGCGCGGGCGGAACGGGCTGATCGGCGTCAGCGCCAGCACGTTGGCGTCCAGCGGCAGGATCGGCCCGTGCGCGGACAGATTGTAGGCGGTGGAACCGGCGGGCGTTGCGACCAGCAGACCGTCGCAAATCAGGTTCGCCAGTTTCACGGCGCCATTCAACGCCACTTCGATGTGCGCGGCCTGGTTGGTTTGGCGCAGCAACGAAATTTCGTTGAACGCCAGCGCGGTGGCCTCGTTGCCATCGCGCTGGGTGACGCGCATCTCAAGCGGATGCAGCACGGCCGGATGCGCCGCGGCGATGCGCGCGGGCAATTCGTCCGGCTGATACAGGTTCATCAGGAAACCGACGCGGCCGAGTTTCATGCCGTACACCGGCAAGCCATGGCCGAGTTGCGCATGCAGCGTGCGCAGCATGAATCCGTCGCCGCCCAGCGCGACGATCACGTCGGCATCGCCGGGCGACGCCGCGCCGTAACGTTCCTGCAGTTCGACGCAGGCCGCGCGCGCCTTGTCCGATGTGGACGCGACGAAGGCAAGCCGGGGGTTGGAGGCGAGCGGGCGCGCTACGTTCACCATGATTTCAGTTCATTCGATGGCGTGAATGCCGGTTCAAAGCGGCCTTTGTGGAAAGCCGGGCCACGGAGCTCCCGGCCATGGATGGCGGCTCTGATCGCCGTTCTGGTGTTCACGACCGAAGCTCTTCTGCTGGCGAAAAACTGGACGAAGCAGCAATCAGGGACGATTGCACGAATCACGTCACATAGCGCATCTCGGACGCCGGCGGCGCCAGGAAATTGCCCTGCGCGAAGTTGACGCCGGCCGAGAACAGCATCGGCATGCTGGTGGCTTCCTCGATCCACTCAACCATCGTGCGTTTGCCGGCGGCGCGTGCCTGCGAGCACAGTTCGCGCACCTTCAGCTCGTTCTCCGCATGGTGGGCGAGATCATTGGTGAGCGCGCGATCGACCTTCAGGTAGTCGGCGTCGATGTGCTTGAGCGTCTGGAACGAGTTGAGGCCGGAACCGAACTGCTCCAGCTCGAAACCGCCGCCGCCCTTGCGCCAGCGCTCGACGAATTCGCGCGCGGGTTTGAGGCAGGTCATCACCTTCGCCTCGGGCACTTCAAACACCAACTGCGAAGCCTTGACGCCGGCTGCCGAAAGTTTCGCATCCACCCAGTCCGCCAGTGTTTCGTCGTGCAGGGTGAGCGTCGAGAGCTTGATGAACAGCGTGGTATGTGCGGATTTCGCGGGCCGTGTGCCCAGTGCGTCGATGGCGTGTTCGATGACCCAGCGGTCGATCGCGAGCAGGCGGTCATTGCGTTCGGCGATCGGCATGAAATGCGCGGGCAGCACTTCCTCGGTCGGGCCGCGCATGCGCAGCAGCACTTCGAAGTATTCGCCTTCGTCACCCTGCAGGCTGACGATCGGCTGGTAATAGAGTACGAAGCCGTCGTTGGCGAGTGCGCCGTCGATCATTTCCAGCCATTGCTGTTCGCGCGCGGCTTCGGCCTTGTCGGCCGCGCCTGGATCGTGGATGTCGATGCGGTTGCCGCCTTGCCCGGAAGCGGCGCGCAGCGCGTCGTCGGCCTGCGACAACAGCACCTGCGACTTCGCGTTCTTCTCGCCCAGCAGGCTGCCGCCGATGCTGATGGTGAGGCTGGTGGATTTGCCGCTCGCCTCGATGATCGCCGCCTCGATGCTGCTGCGCAGCGACTCGGCGATTTTCTGCACTTCCGCCTGAGGACTGTTGGAAAGCAGGATGCCGAATGCGTGGTCGCCGATGCGGCCGGCGGTGTCGGTGGCGCGCAGGCGCTGCTTGATGGTGCCGGCGAGCTGGCGCAGCACGTCGTCGGCGCCGGTGATGCCGACCGTGTTCAGCACGAGCCGGTAGTTGTCGGGTTCGAGCAGCAACAAGGCTTGGTCGGTGGTGCCGCCGATCGCGCGCGCGACGGCCTCGTCGAGGATGGCGAGGAAGTGCGTACGGTTGGAAAGCCCGGTCAGCGGGTCCTGCGTCTTCAGGCGGCGCAGCTCTTCTTCCGCTTCGGGGCTGGACGCCGGCAGGCGGAACACGATCTGTTGGCAGGGTTCGCCTTCGTACGTGGCGGGCGAGAATTCCATCACCGCATCGAACGCGGTGCCGTCGGCGCGCCGCGCGGTGAGGTCGAGCCGCGACGGCGGTTTCTCGCCGCGCGCGAGGCGTTTCAGCAGGTCCTTGAAATCGGCGGTGTGCTGCGGCGCGACCAGATCGAGAATCGTCAGGCCTTCGACGTCCTCGAAACTTTCGAAGCCGAACATTTCCAGGTAGGCATTGTTGGCGCGGACGTGCGTGCCTTCGTGGATGTACGCGATCGGATCGCGCGAGGAATCCAGCAGCGCATCGCAGCGGCGCTCCGATTCGCGCAGCGCGGCCTCCA
The DNA here is from genome assembly GCA_040388785.1 of Pseudomonadota bacterium. Lineage (GTDB taxonomy): Bacteria > Pseudomonadota > Gammaproteobacteria > Xanthomonadales > Rhodanobacteraceae > 66-474. The sequence continues at coordinate 34,305 of JAZKBD010000014.1, read as the reverse complement.
GCTTGCGCACGTTGCGGCGGGTGTCCAGTGCGTCCAGCTCGCGGCGCACCACGGTCTGCAACTGGTCGTGGCGATTGCGCAGGGCGATGCCGCGCACGCTGCCTTGGGTGAGGATTTCGGCGACCATGTCGTCGGTGAGCCGATCGGTGAGCGCGAGCAGTGCGACGTCCTTGCCAGTGGCGTCCAGCGCGCGCGCGATCGTCTCCAGCTTGATTTCCCTGCACGCCGGATTGGCCAGCACCATGTCCGGCGTGAACGATTCCAGCGTCGCCGCCAGTTCCTCCTCGGTCGAGATGCGCTGCGGGCGCAGCGCGATGCCGCTGTTGCGCAACACGCTGATGATCTGCTCGGCGTCCTCGGCCTGATCCTCGGCGATGATCAGCTTGGTGATCGGTTCAGGCAACATCGCAGCCTCTGGGTTGCGGGAACCGCAGGATGGCGTGCCGCGCCCGTCGATCCGGGCGGGCCGCCGTGTTCATGATTTTCATGCCCGCTGTTGTACCCGATCAGGCTGGACGGCGCCAGCCGCCGCATCAAATCGGGGTTTTCGCGCCTTCGCCGGGAAGTTCGCGGACCAGCCGCGGGACCAGGTAGCCGGGCAGGCGGGCGCGCAGGGAATCCATGAGTTCGCGGGCGCGCGCATCGGGGACTTCGAAGTGCGCGGCGCCGCGCACGCGGTCGAGCTGGTGCAGGTAATACGGCAGCACGCCGCAGGCGAACAGGCGCTCGAAAAGTTCGGCGAGCGCATCGGCATCGTCATTG
>JAZKBD010000014.1:27334-33533 GCA_040388785.1 Pseudomonadota bacterium | reverse complement strand
TCGTCATTGACGCCGCGCAACAGCACCGACTGGTTGAGGAGCGTGGCGCCCGTTTCTTGCAGGCGCGCACAGGCGGCTGCAACGCCGGCGTCGAGTTCGTTCGGATGGTTGGCGTGCAACACCACCACGCGCTGCAGCGGCAATGCGGACAGCCACGCGCAGAACGCGTCGTCGATGCGCTCCGGCAAGACCACCGGCAGGCGCGAATGGATGCGCAGGCGGATCACGTGCGGCACGCCACGCAGCGCGTCCGTCAGGTCGGTCAACTTGCGGGTCGACAGCACCAGCGGGTCGCCGCCGGACAGGATCACTTCGCGAATCGAGGTGTCGTTCGCAAGGCAATCGATCGCTTCGCGCCAGGCGTGCGCGGCCGCGAGTTCCTCGGCATATGGAAAGTGCCGGCGGAAGCAGTAGCGGCAGTTGACCGCGCAGGAACCGGCCGCGATCAGCAGCGCGCGACCTGCATATTTATGCAGCACGCCGTGCGCCTGCAGCGCGTTGAGGTCGCCGACCGCGTCGTCCGCGAAACCGGTCGCTTCGTCCAGCTCGGCCATTTGCGGCAGCACCTGCAGCAACAGCGGATCGGTTCGATCGCCGTGGCGCATGCGCGCGACGAAGCCGCGCGGCACCTTCAGCGCAAACCCGGCATTGTCGGCAGGCAGCCGATCCGCGAGATGCGCCAACCCCACCAATGCCAGCAGTTCGCGCGGATCGGTCACCGCGTCGCGCAGCGACTGGCGCCAGTCGGGCAGCGGCTTGGGCTGCGTGGAAGCACCGGTTGCGGTTATCATGATGGCCTTGTGTCCGGGCCGCGCAGGCCCGGTAAACCCGTCATTTTAGGTCAGTCGTCCGGCCAAGGCCATCGCGGCACGGGCGGCGCCACGCATCCACGGAGCTACGCAACATGGCCAGCTATGGTCTCAACGACGTCAAGAACGGTTTGAAGATCATCGTCGACGGCGATCCCTACGTGATCGTCGGCGCGGATTTCATCAAGCCCGGCAAGGGCCAGGCGTTCACGCGCATCAAGATCCGCAACCTCAAGAACGGCCGCACCACCGAAAAGACCATGAAGGCGACCGACGCGGTCGAGGGCGCCGACGTGGTCGATACCGACATGCAGTACCTCTACAACGACGGCGAGTTCTGGCATTTCATGGACCCGGCGAGCTACGAGCAGCACACCGCCGACAAGAATGCGGTGGGTGATGCCGCGCAGTGGCTGAAGGGCGAAGAGGAATGCATCGTCACGTTCTGGAACGGCATCCCCTTGTCGGTCACGCCGCCCAACTTCGTGGAACTGAAGATCGTCGAGACCGATCCCGGCGTGCGCGGCGACACCTCGGGCGGCGGCGGCAAGCCGGCCAAGCTCGAAACCGGCGCGACCGTGCGCGTGCCGTTGTTCGTGAACCAGGATGAAGTGATCCGCGTGGATACCCGCACCGGCGAGTACGTGAGCAGGGTCAAGTGATCGATTCGCAGCAAATCCGCGCAGCGGATTGCGTCGCGAATCAATCGCCTCGGCGAAGGCCGGGGTTCATTTGAAACCGGTAAATGGATTCCCGCTTTCGCGGGAATGACGAGCAAGAGCAGATCGTCATGACCGAGGATGCAGCCGAACATGTTTGCTCCATCGATCTCCTGATCTCCGCGCGCTGGGTCGTGCCGATCCAGCCCGATCGCGTGGTGCTCGAAGATCATGCGGTCGCGATCGATGGCGGCGCGATCGTTGAAGTGCTGCCTGCCGCCGATGTGGCGGCGAAATACGTTCCGCGCGAACGCGTCAATCTGCCCGAACACGCGCTGATCCCCGGTCTCGTCAACGCGCACACCCACAACCCGATGACGCTGCTGCGCGGGCTGGCGGATGACCTGCCGCTGATGACGTGGCTGCGTGAACACATCTGGCCGGTCGAAGCAAAGGTGATCGGCCCGGAATTCGTGCGCGATGGCGTGGAACTCGCGATCGCCGAGATGCTGCGCGGCGGCACCACGTGTTGCAGCGAAAACTATTTCTTTCCCAATGCGCAGGCTGCCGCGTACAAGGCGCACGGCTTCCGCGCAATGGTGGGGTTGCCGATCATCGAGTTCCCGAGCGCGTGGGCCAAGGATCGTGACGAATACTTCGAACGTGCGCTGGCCGTGCACGATCAATACCGCGGAGACCTGCTGATCGGCACGACCTTTGCGCCGCACGCGCCTTACACGGTTTCCGATGCGTCGTTCGAACGCATCCGCACGCTTTCGGACCAGCTCGACCTGCCGGTGCACCTGCACCTGATGGAAACTGCGCAGGAGGTCGAGGACAGCAAGCGCGAGCACGGCCTGCGCCCGATGCAGCGCCTGCAAAAACTCGGCCTCGTCAACGATCGCCTGATCGCCGTGCACATGACCCAGGTCAGCGATGCCGAAATCGTGACCTGCGCCGAAGCGGGCGTGTCGGTGGTGCATTGCCCCGAGTCCAACCTAAAGCTTGCGTCGGGCTTTTGTCCCGCGGAAAAGCTGCGTCGCGGCGGCGTGAATCTGGCACTCGGCACCGATGGCTGCGCTTCCAACAATGACCTCGACATGTTCGGCGAGCTGCGCACCGCCGCCTTGCTCGCGAAAGGCGTGGCGGGCGATGCGGCCGCATTCGACGATGCTTTCGCCTTACGCGCGGCGACCTTGAATGGCGCCAAGGCGCTGCAGCTCGACGCGAAGATCGGCTCGATCGAAGCCGGCAAGCGCGCCGATCTCGTTGCCGTGAAGCTGGACGAGGTCGAAACGCAACCGCTCTACAATGTCATTTCGCACCTCGCCTATGCGGTTTCGCGCCGGCAGGTCAGCGACGCGTGGATCGACGGCGTGCGCAAACTCAGCCAGGGTGCGCTGGTCGACTTCGATCTTGCCGGCGTGCTGGAAAAAGCCCGCCGCTGGCGCGAGCGGATCGTTGCGATCAAGTGACAAGAGCAGATAGGTCCGCAAAGAACGCAAAGGACGCGAAAAGAAGCAGAACAGAAAAGCAGCTTGTTGCTTTCTTCGCGTTTTTCGCGTCCTTCGCGGACAGAGCCTTTTGAAGGGCAGGATGAAGTGAACAGCGCGACCCACAATGTCGATCCCGAAGAACTGGCGCATTTCGGCAAGCTGGCCAGCCGATGGTGGGATCCCGACGGCGAATCCCGCCCGCTGCATGACCTCAATCCGGTGCGGCTCGGCTTCGTGGCCGCACGCGTCGCCGTGCGCGGCGCGCATGTCGCGGACGTCGGCTGCGGCGGCGGCCTGCTCAGCGAAGCGCTGGCGAAGGCGGGCGCGAGCGTCACCGCGATCGATCTTGCACCGGAAGTCATCGAAGTCGCGAGACTGCACCTGCACGAAACCAATGCGACGCTCGCTGCGCCGCTCGCGATCGACTACCGGCTGGTGTCGTCGCGCGACCTGGCGGCTGCCGAACCCGCCGCATTCAATGCAGTGTGCTGCATGGAACTGATCGAGCACGTGCCCGATCCCGCGGCGCTGGTCGGCGATCTCGCGGCGCTGTTGAAGCCGGGCGGCAAGCTGTTCCTGTCCACCCTGAACCGCACGCCGGCGAGCTTCGCGACCGCCATCATCGGCGCCGAGTACGTGGCGCGTCTGTTGCCGCGTGGCACCCATGACTACCGGCAATTCCTGAAGCCTTCGGAGCTGGCGGCGCTGCTGCGCGGCGCGGGCCTTGCGCTCGACGAAATCTCCGGAATCGCCTACAACCCATTGAACCGGAAGGCATCGCTGACGCGCCGCACGGCGGTCAATTACCTGGTCAGTGCCAGCAAGCCTGCCGCATGAAGCCGTCGCCGCGACCGCTTGCCGGCGTGTTCTTCGACCTCGATGGCACGCTGGTGGATTCGGCGCGCGACATGCATGACGCGCTCTCTGCACTGTGCCGCGAACGCGGCCTGGAAACGCCGTCCTTCGAAGTCGTGCGTGAAACCGTTTCGCGCGGTGCGCGCGCGGTGTTGCGTTGCGCGGTCGGCAAAGACGAGACCGCGGTCGACGCCGCGCTGCCGCGCTTTCTGGAACTGGACGTCGCCACCGGCATGGCGAACACACACGCGTTCGCCGGCATCGACGCGTTGCTGGACGCGCTTGAAGCGCGCGGCGTGCCTTGGGGCGTGGTCAGCAACAAGGCCGCGGCTCTCGTTGCACTGGTCATGGTGAAGCTTGGCTATGACGGGCGCGCAGCGTCGGTGGTGGGCGGCGACACACTGGCGCAGCGCAAACCCGATCCGGCGCCGGTGCTGCATGCCTGTGCAATGGCAAACGTGGCGCCGGCGCAATGCGTGTACGTGGGCGACGATCCGCGCGACATGCTCGCCGGCCGCGCGGCGGGCCTTTACACGGTCGCGGCAGCCTGGGGCTATCTCGACGGTGCCGATCCGCGCGACTGGCAGCCGGATGCGATCAGCGCCACGCCCGGCGAACTGGCTACCTTGCTGGAATTGGCGTGAGCGAAACCGCGTTCGATGATTATTTGGCGCAATGGCGCGGCGCCAATCCGCGGCGCATGGTCGCGTGGCTGTTCCTGCGGTCCAACGAACGCGCGTGCTTCGGTGCGCTCGCAGCGCTCGAGCATGAATGGTTGAAGGTGCTGCGCGAAGCGCGCGAGCCGCAGGTGGCCGCGGCACGGCTGGGCTGGTGGCGCGAAGAGATGCAGCGCGCGCTGCAAGGGCAGGCGCGCCATCCGTTGACGCAGGGATTGTTTGCGACAGTACGCGCAAACGCGGTTCCCGCAATGTGCTGGACGGCGCCGGTGGACGCCGCGATCGTGCTGTTGGCCACGCCATCACCCGCGGATTTTGCGGCGCAGCGCACCGCCGTCATTCCGCTCGCCGATGCGCTTGCGGAACTCGAAACGCGCGCCTGGTTCGGCGAAGCCGTGGCGAGCCCACGCGCGGCGAAGGTCACGTTGCTGGCCCATCTCGCCGCCAACCTGCGCGGGCTCGAGTCGGCGGCCGAGCGCGGACGCACGCCGCTGCCGATGAACCTGCTCGCGCGACACGGATTGACCATCGACGCGCTGGGCAATGACAGTCCGGCGCGTCGTGCGGCCGTGCGCGACTGCGCGGCGGAACTGCGGCGTGACATGGCCGACGCCGCTAGAATGCAGGGCCCGCTCACCGTGTTCCGCGTGGTCGAACTGCAGCACGACCTCGATACGCTCGGCCTCGCGGCCAAGGCCGACGAACCGCTGGCGGCGCTGCGATCCACCGCATCCGGTCTTCGCGGCCTGTTGAAAACCTGGCGCGCGGCCCGCACGTGGCGAAGCATGGCGCCGACCGAGTCCTCTTCATGAACACCGTTCCCGACAATGCACGTTTGCCCGATGTGGCCACCGGCGCCGAGCCCGCCGCGGGCGGCGCGCTGGATTGGGTCGGCATGCACGGCATCGACCTGCCGGTGCGTTGCGCGGACGGACGGGGCGGCACGCTCGCGGTGCCCGCGCGGGTGTCGGTGCAGGTGAACCTGGGCGATCCCGCGGCGCGCGGCATCCACATGTCGCGCCTGTACCTCGCGCTGGAAAAATCATTGGGCGAGCAGGCGTTGACTCCGGCCGGCTTGTGCAGCCTGATGCACGCGCTGGTCGCGTCGCACACTCACCTTTCCACGCGTGCGCGGTTGCGCATCGAGTATTCGCAATTGCTGAAACGCCGCGCGCTGGTCAGCGACAACGCCGGCTGGCGCGCATATCCCGTCACCGTCGAGGCGCAGTTGCTGGACGAACACTTCAGCGTGCAGCTCGGCTGCGAGGTGACGTATTCCTCGACGTGTCCCGCTTCGGCCGCGTTGTCGCGGCAACTCAACCAGCGGCGATTCGACGCGGACTTTGCCGACACGGTGCCGTCGCAACGTGCCGTGCGCGAGTGGCTGGGTTCCGAGCGCGGCATGGCCGCGACGCCGCACGCGCAACGCAGCACGGCCAGCGTGACGGTGCGGCTCGCCCCCGGCTTCGATTTGCCGGTGTCGGAATTGATCGACACGATCGAAGGCGCGCTGGCCACGCCCGTGCAGACCGCGGTCAAGCGCGAGGACGAACAGGCCTTCGCGAAGTTGAATGCCGAAAACCTGATGTTCTGCGAAGACGCCGCGCGCCGCATCCGCACCGCGCTGGACGCCGACCAGCGCATCGCCGGCTACCGCATCCGCGCCGCGCACCACGAGAGCCTGCATCCGCATGATGCGGTCG
>JAZKBD010000014.1:22939-27324 GCA_040388785.1 Pseudomonadota bacterium | reverse complement strand
CCCCAAAGCAATCGTGTTCAGACCACGGTTCTCTGTGTATTGCCAGTTTTGTTTCCTGGCCTTCCCGCTGCAATCGCTACTCCGAGCTGTTGCGCGCGCGCGGTACATGGGCTACCGCCAGCCGCAGTGGAGGCGACCCTGCGTGACCATCCGCATGATGCGGTCGCGGAAGTCGCGAAGAACTTCGACTGATCGCGCGGCGTCAGCGGTCGAATGCCAGGCGCATACCCAGTGGCGCGTCGAGGATTTTCCCGTCGCGCGCGACCAGGTTGCCGTTGACGAACGTCGCGGCGACGCGGGCGCAGAACGTGTCGCCCTCGAACGGTGACCAGCCGCATTTCGACAACACCTGATCGCTGCGCACGGTTTGCGGCTTGTTCGGGTCGACCAGCGCAAGGTCGGCGAAATAACCCTCGCGCAAATAGCCACGCCCATCGATCGCGAACAGCGTCGCCGGCGCGTGCGCATAGGCTTCGACCAGGCGTTCCAGCGTGAAGTCGCCGCGGAAAACGCATTCGACTGCGGACTGCAACGCGAACTGGATCAGCGGAATCCCGGACGGGCAGCTCGTGTACGGCTTAGCCTTCTCCGAAGCGAGATGAGGCGCGTGATCGGTGGCGAGGATATCGATGCACGTATCCGCCAGTCCGCGCGTCAGCGCTTCGCGGTCGGATGCCGCCTTGATCGCGGGATTGCATTTGATCTTGCCGCCCAGCGTTGCGTAATCGGTGTCGCTGTAGCGCAGGAAGTGCACGCAGGTTTCGGACGTGATTTTTTTCCTGCCGATCGGGCCACGTTCGAACAGCGCCAGTTCGTCGGCGGTGGATACGTGCAACACATGCAGGCGCGTGCCGTGGCGGCGCGCGGTTCCCACGGCCCATTTCGTGGATTCGAGGCAGGCTTCGCGCGAACGGATCTCGGGGTGCAGCCGCATTGGGATGTCGTCGCCGTATTCGGCTTTGGCGCGATCGAGGTTCGCATGGATGATGTGGCTGTCCTCGCAATGCACCAGCACCGTCACCGGCGAGTCGCGGAACACGCCTTCCAGCGCGGCCGGATCGCTGACGCACAGGTTCCCGGTCGACTCGCACAGGAACACCTTCACGCCGGGAACCTTGCGCGGATCGAGCGCGCGGATCACATCGAGATTGTCGTTGCTGGCGCCGAAGTAGAAGCCGTAATTGGCCAGCGACGTGCGTGACGCGATCGCGTATTTGTCTTCCAGCAATTCGTGCGTCAGCGTCGCGGGCCTGGTGTTGGGCATGTCGATGAAGCTGGTGATGCCGCCAGCGACCGCCGCACGCGACTCCGACGCGATGTCGGCCTTGTCGGTGTAACCCGGTTCGCGGAAATGCACGTGGTCGTCGATCATGCCGGGCAGCAGCCACAGGCTCGAGGCATCGAAGACCTGCTCGCCCGCGTGCGCGCTCAGGTCGCCGCCGATTTCGGCGATGCGCTGGCCGCGGATGCGCAGGTCCGCCTGGAAGCGTCGCCCTTCGTTGACGAGTTCTGCGTTCTTGATCAGCCAATTGCTCATCGGGAGTCCTGGTGCTCGCGGCAGCGGCGCAGCGTGAAATGATCGGGCACGAGGTCGAGCCCGCCTTCGCACAACGGTTGGCAGCGCAGGATACGCCATGCCGCAAGGATGCTGCCGCGCCACGGCCCGAATCGGGCGATCGCGATGCGCGCATACGACGAACAGGTCGGATGGAAGCGGCAGCGCGCGCCGAGCAACGGGCTCAGCAGGCGCTTGTACACCGCTATCATGAACAGCAGGACGCGTGTCACGTGTGGATGTGCCGCGAGCGAAGGGTGCCGGGCCCCGTTCATGAAACCGGTTGCCGGGCCGGATTGACTACGCTATAACACGCGGTCGCATCTCCACAATATCGAGTGCAGGGAACATGGCAAAAGCGAAGCAACGCGCCGCGAAGCGCAGCCCGAAGGCAGCCAGGCCTGTGGCCAAGAAGGCCAAGCCGGCGAAGAAGCCCGTCGCGAAGGCGGCGCGCAAGGCGCCCGCCAAGGTCGCACGGAAGGTCGCGAAGGCAACGCCGAAAAAGGCCAAGCCGGCCAAGCCCGCGGCCAAGAAAGCTGCGAAGACGAGCCACGCGGCCAAGCCTGCGAAGCCGGTTGCTCCGAAGAGAGCCGCCCACGCCCATGAGCCGGCGCCCAGGCATGAGGCGCGGACCCATTCGGCGCCTGCGCAGCATGCGCCGGCGCATGCGCCCGTGCGCAAGCCCGTGCACGTCAAGCCGGCGGGTGGCGTCGCAGCGCGACTGAATGTCGCGGCCGGTGCGGACGAGCAGACCATCACCCGCGAGGACGGCCGCTACGCGTTGCCGTCCACCGTCAACATCGATCTGCCGAAGAACTACCGGCCGAGCGAGAAAGAGGAATACATGAGTCCGCGGCAACTGGCGTATTTCCGCCAGAAGCTGAAGGACTGGCGCGACCAGTTGGTCGAGGAATCGCGGCAAACGATGGAAAACCTGCGCGAGGAAGTGCGCGATGTCGGCGACGATGCCGAGCGTGCGACCCGCGAAACCGAGAACTCGCTGGAGCTGCGCACCCGCGATCGCTACCGCAAGCTGATTTCCAAGATCGAAAAGGCACTGCGCAAGATCGAGGAAGGCCGCTACGGCTACTGCGAAGAAACCGACGAGGAAATCGGCCTCGAACGCCTCGAAGCCCGACCGATCGCGACGCTTTCGCTGGATGCGCAGGAACGCCGCGAGCATCTGCAGAAGCAAATGGGCGACTGACACACGACTCCATCCCCGCTTGCGGGGGAACGTGCCCGAAGGGCGGATGGGGAAGCCACGCGAGATCTCCACTCGCGTGGAGCTCGAATTCGACGTCCTGTCTTTTTCCGCGCGCCTCCCGGGCGCGCGGGTGACTTCTCTTTGCTTGGCCAAAGAGAAGTCACCAAGAGAAAGGCCACCCCGCGAACACGCCTGAGCACATCCATGTGCTCAGGCTGCGCGAGCAGTCGCCGGGGCTCGCCGCAGGCACAACCTTGTGCCTGCGGCGAACTGGCGCACCTCCTGTGCGCCATCCTTTGGACGGTCCGTCGTCCCCGCTCGCCGTGTTCGAGGGGCCCCGATTGCGCGCACGTCGTGTGCGCGTGACACGACGAAGCAAGTTGTTTGCGCTCGCTCCGGACGAGGCCTTTCGCCGAAACGAAAGCAAGCCGCGCGCCGTGCGTGCGAAACCGCTCTTTGAGCTTGATCCCGGCGCCTCTCGCCACCATTCTCTTGCCATTGCCCGCATTCGCGGGTCGAAGCATCACGAATCCTGAATCGAAATGGCAACCGAAACCAAAGAATCCTTGACCGCGACTCTTGAACTGCCCGTGCTGCCGCTGCGCGACGTGGTGGTGTATCCGCACATGGTGATCCCGCTGTTCGTCGGCCGCGACAAGTCGATGAAAGCACTGGAAGCCGCGATGGAAGGCGACAGCCGCATCCTGCTGGTCGCGCAGAAGCAACCCGAAACCGACGATCCGGGCGAGACCGACCTGCATTCGATCGGCACCATCGGCAGCGTGCTGCAGCTGGTGAAGCTGCCGGACGGCACGGTCAAGGTGCTGGTGGAAGGCCAGTCGCGCGGCCAGTTGCACAGTTGCCTCGAAACCGATGGCATGTTGCGCGCGAACGTGGTGCCGCTGCAGCCGGTGTTCGATCGTCCGGCCGTCGAACTGGAAACCGCCGCGCGCATGCTGGTGAACCTGTTCGAGCAACTGGTGCGCCAGAGCCGCAAGTTGCCGCCGGAAGTGCTGACCGGACTTTCCGGCATCGACGATCTTTCGCGCCTCGCCGATTCGATCGCAGCGCATCTTTCCGTGCGCCTGGCCGACAAGCAGAAGGTGCTGGACACGCTCGCGGTGGGCGCGCGCACGGAAATGCTGGTGGGTCTGGTGGAAAGTGAACTCGACCTGCAGCAGGTCGAGAAGCGCATTCGCGGGCGCATCAAGACGCAGATGGAGAAGAGCCAGCGCGAGTATTACCTCAACGAGCAGATGAAGGCGATCCAGAAAGAACTGGGCGACATGGACGAGGGCGGCAACGAGATCGACGCGCTGGCCAAGAAGATCGACGACGCCGGCATGCCGAAGGAAGTGCTCGCGAAAGCCAAGGCCGAGTTCAACAAGCTGAAGCACATGCCGCCGATGTCGGCGGAAGGCACGGTCGTGCGCAATTACCTCGACTGGCTGACCGGCGTGCCGTGGAAGAAGCGCAGCAAGGTGCGCAAGGATCTGCGCATGGCCGAGCAGGTGCTCGACGAAGATCATTACGGGCTGGAGAAGGTCAAGGAACGCATCCTCGAATACCTGGCCGTGCAGCAGCGCGTGAACAAGATCAAGGGACCGATCCTGTGCCTCGTGG
>JAZKBD010000014.1:0-22929 GCA_040388785.1 Pseudomonadota bacterium | reverse complement strand
CGACCAACCGAAAGTTCGTGCGCCAGAGCCTGGGCGGCGTGCGCGACGAAGCCGAGATCCGCGGCCATCGCCGCACCTACATCGGTTCACTGCCGGGCCGCATCATCCAGAACATGGCCAAGGTCGGGACGCGCAACCCGATGTTCATGCTGGACGAGATCGACAAGATGGCGATGGATTTCCGCGGCGATCCTTCGGCGGCGCTGCTGGAAGTACTCGATCCCGAGCAGAACCACACCTTCAACGATCATTACCTCGAGGTCGATTTCGATCTTTCCGAGGTGATGTGGATCGCCACCGCGAATTCGATGAATATCCCCGGTCCGCTGCTGGACCGCATGGAAGTGATCCGCATCCCCGGTTACACCGAGGACGAGAAGGTCGCGATTGCGACGAAATACCTGCTGCCGAAGCAGATCAAGGCGGCGGGATTGAAAGAAAACGAATTGTCGGTGACGGAAGGGTCGCTGCGCGACATCATCCGCTACTACACGCGCGAATCGGGCGTGCGCAACCTGGAACGTGAACTCGCGAAGATCTGCCGCAAGGTGGTGAAGGAATTGACGCTGGCCGAAGCCGGCAAGCCTTCAAAGAAGACCGCGGAAGCCGCCCCCGCACCTGCACCCGCCAAGGGCAAGCCGGCGTCGAAGAAGCGCGCGGCGGCGGTCAAGGTCGATTCGAAGAACCTCGACAAATATCTCGGCGTGCGTCGTCACGATTTCGGCCGCCGCGAACAGCAGAACGAGGTGGGCCTAGTGACCGGTCTCGCATGGACGTCGGTCGGCGGCGAACTGCTCAGCATCGAAGCCAGCGTGGTGCCCGGCAAGGGCAAGCTCACGCTCACCGGCCAGCTCGGCGACGTGATGAAGGAATCCATCCACGCCGCGCAGTCGGTGGTGCGCGCACGCAGCCAGCGGCTCGGCATCGAAGCCGATTTCCACGACAAGTACGACATCCACGTGCACGTGCCGGAAGGCGCGACACCGAAGGACGGCCCCAGCGCGGGCATCGGGATGTGCACGGCGCTGGTGTCGGCGCTGACCAAGAATCCGGTGCGTTCCGAAATCGCCATGACCGGCGAGATCACGCTGCGCGGTCGCGTGCTGCCGATCGGCGGACTCAAGGAAAAACTGCTGGCGGCGCATCGCGGCGGGATCACCACGGTGATCATTCCCGAGGAAAACAAGAAGGACCTCGCCGAGATTCCGAAGAACATCACCGAAGCGTTGAGCATCCATCCGGTGCGCTGGATCGACCAGGTGCTGGACCTGGCCCTGGAGCAGCCGCTGACGCCTTTGCCCGAGCCCGCGCGCGTCGAACCCGCCGCGGTGACGTCCGAATCGGTGCACGAACCAGCCGAAGACAGCACCGCATCGCGCACACATTGAACACGCTATCAACGCGATAGCCGCGATTGCTCATGTGTCGTCATTCGGCACTTGCGTCGGTGCGGGTTCCGTGCTTCGGATTTTTGCGCTCACGCGATGTCCGCAATCGCGTTGAAATCCAAGCCCCGCCTTTATTGCGGCCCTCGTGGGGCGCTGGTATAAAGACCGGGCCGTGCGACGCAGACGTTGCCAAAGTCGCGCATCGATACGGGAACTGCAACACGACCGGACGGGTGTGATCCGAGCAATCGGAACAACACGCTTCCACCGAACATTCCACGGGCTGCTCGAAACCCAAGAGGGAGTCTCCATGAACAAAGCTGAGTTGATCAACGCAATCGCCGATCACGCCGATCTGTCCAAGGCCGATGCAGGCCGTGCGCTCGACGCCGTCACCGACCAGATCAAGCGTGCACTGAAGAAAGGCGACGATGTGTCGCTGGTCGGCTTCGGCACCTTCGTGGTGCGCAAGCGTGCCGCGCGCACCGGCCGCAATCCGCGCACCGGGGCTACCATCAAGATCAAGGCCTCCAAAGTGCCGGCGTTCAAGGCGGGCAAGGCGCTGAAGGATGCGCTGAACTGAGCTTTGAAGCATGGCCGGCTTGCGCCGGCCGTGTGCTGGTTTTCAGCGGCCGACGCGATCTGCGTCGGCCGCTGCGTTTCGAGGAATGCAATCGTTTGTTTTTCTTCCCCTCCCCCGAGCGCTCTTGGCTCGGGGAGAGGCGGCCGAAGGCCGAGCGCGTAGCGCTGGGTGAGGGGATGAGGTTCGCAACTTTGGGAGTATTCCGGTATTGCGAGTTGCCCCCTCACCCTTTGCCCTCTCCCCCAAACGATGAAACCATTTGGGGGAGACGGGAACGGTTTGAATCGCGCTGCGCGCGATGCGGTATTGATTGAAGCGGGGGTGCTTAGCTCAGCGGTAGAGCGTCTCCTTTACACGGAGAGGGTCGGGGGTTCGATCCCCTCAGCACCCACCAACACGGCACGACGGGCGCCGCCTTGCCCTACAATAGCCGGCTGATTTGGCCATCGTCACGGCGGGACCCATGCTGCAATTCATCCGCAACCTGTTCAAGAACTGGATCGTCATCACCATTTTCGGTGTGCTGGTGGTCATCGCGTTCCTGTTCTTCGGCATCGAAGGCTACTTCAGCCAGAGCAACGCAACGTGGGTTGCGAAAGTGGACGGCCACGAAATTTCGCAGCAGGATTTCCAGACCGCCTTCAACAATTACCGGCAGGCGCAACTGAATGCGCCCGGCAACACGATGGCAGCGGCGGACTTCGAGAAACCCGAGGTCAAGCAGCAGGTGCTGAAGCTGGTGATCAACCGGCAACTGCTGTTGAACGAGAACGAGAAGCTGGGTATCCGCGTGCCGGATTCGGAGATTCGCGACCAGATCGCCTCGTACCCCGTGTTCCAGGTCAATGGCAAGTTCGATTCCACGACGTACCTCGCGTACCTCGCCCAGACCGGCAAGACCGCGCAGGAATTCCAGGATTCGATCCGCTCGGATCTCGCGAGCCGCGAGATTCCCCAAGCCATCGTCGGCACCGCCTTCGGCACCAAGGCCGACGCGGAAAGTTTCCTGCGCCTGCAACTGCAGCAACGCGATTTCAGTTTCGTCGACCTGCCGCCGCCGGCGCCGACCGCCGACCAGCAGAACGTCAGCGATGCGCAGATCGCCGACTACTACAAGGCGCACACGTCGGCGTTCATGAGTCCCGAGCAGGTCTCGGTGAACTACATCGATCTCGATGCCGCGACCATGAAAGTCACGCCCGACCTGAGCGATAAAGCGTTGCAGGCGCGCTACGACAAGGAGAAGTCGCGTTTCGTCAGTCCCGCGCAGTGGCAGGTGTCGCATATCCTGATCAAGCTGCCGGCGAATCCGACCGCGGCACAGAAGCAGGCCGCGCTGGCCCAGGCGCAGAAGGTCGATGCGCTGGCGAAAGCGCCCGGCGCGGATTTTGCCAAGCTGGCCGAACAATATTCCGACGACCTGGGTTCCAAACGCCAGGGCGGCGACCTCGGCTGGTTGCAGAAGGGCGATGCCGGTCCCGAGTTCCAAGCCGCGCTCGACAAGATGAAGAAGGGCGAGATCTCCGCGCCGGTGCTCGCGTCGGACGGCTACCACATCATCGATCTGCGCGACGTGCGCGAGGGTCACACCGAAACGTTCGCGCAGGTGCGCGACAAGTTGGCCGCCGAAGCGGCCAAGAGCGCGCGCGAGGATGCCTACCGCGATATCGGCGGCAAGCTGACCGACATGATCTACAACGATCCGACTTCGCTCAAGCCCGCCGCGCAGAAACTCGGCCTGACCGTCGAGACCACGCCGCTGTTCGGGCGCGAGGGTGCCAAGACCGGCATCGCGGCGAACCCCAAGGTCGTGAAGGCCGCGTTCTCCGACATCGTGCTGGTGCAGGGCAACACGTCCGATCCGATCGATCTCGGCGACAACCACATGGTCGTGATCCACGTCGACAAGCACGTCGCCGCGGCACCGAAGCCGCTGGCGCAGGTGAGCGATCAGATCAGGCAGGCGATCATCCAGCAGCGCGTCGATGCTTCGGCCAGGACCGCGGCCGAAGCGGCGTTCGCGAAACTGCGGGGCGGTGCCAGGCTGGACGCGCTCGCGCAGTCGTCGGGCCAGAAGGTGCAGCAGGAAACCGGCGTGATGCGCAACGCCGAGAACGTCGACCCTGATCTGCTGAAGGCCGTGTTCGAAATGGCGCACCCGGCCGGCGGTTCGGATACGCACGCGCTGGTGCCGCTGAAGGGCGGCCATTACGCGCTGGTGGATCTGGCCGCAGTCAAACCGGGCGACACGTCCAAGGTGCCGAGCGAAGCGCAAGGCTTCCTGCGCGAACAGATGGCGCGCGCCTTCGGCGAGGCCGACCTGCAGGGTTTCCTCGACGTGCTGCGCAAGCACGCCAAGATCGAAACGGCGCCGCAGCGGCTGTGACAAGCGTGATGACTGGGTGTCGCGGGTGAGCGAATTCTGCGGCGCCAATCGCGCTATCTGTCCTCATCTGATATAGGATTTGCAATGCATACCTATTCAGTACAGTTGAGGATTAGCGGAAAGAGTTTGGACCCTCGCGAGGTGACTCGCAAATTGGGTCTTGAACCCAACCAGGTTGGAATCGCTGGAGAGAGACGGAGCGCGAACCGAGTGTGGAAGGAATCGCTCTGGTCCTACGATGGAGGTACGGTTTCTGCAGGAACTACTCGGGAATGGACATCCTTGGAGGAAGGACTTCGCTACGTTCTTGAGCGGTTGTTGCCAAAGAAGGAACTGATTCAAGAGTACGCAAAATCCCATGAGACGATTTGGTGGTGCGGCCATTTTCAGTCCGGATTTGATGGCGGCCCAACACTCTCCACATCTATTCTGAAGCTCTTGGGAGACTTTGGAGTTCCTCTGTTCATTGATAACTATTTCAGTGAAGGCTCCTGATCTCGCACTTCACTTTGAGTGCCATGGCCGAGACGAGCAAAGCTGATCAGGCGCTGGTGTCCAACCCCGCCATGCCCAGCGTGCTGTAACCGGCATCCACGTACACGACTTCGCCAGTAATGCCGGCGGCGAGGTCGGAGCACAGGAATGCGGCGGCATTGCCGACGTCGTCGATGCTGACGTTGCGGCGCAGCGGCGAAACCTGTTCGACGTGTTCCAGCATCTTGCGCAGGCCGGCGACACCCGACGCGGCGAGGGTCTTGATGGGGCCCGCGGAGATCGCGTTGACGCGCGTGCCTTCGGGGCCGAGGTTGAGCGCAAGGTAGCGCACGTTGGCTTCCAGGCTGGCCTTGGCGAGGCCCATCACGTTGTACGAGGCGAGCGCGCGTTCCGAGCCGAGATAGGTGAGCGTAAGGATCGCGCCGTGGCGGCCTTTCATCAGCGGGCGCGCGGCCTTGGCCAGCGCGGCGAGGCTGTAGCTGGAGATGTCGTGCGCGATCCGGAAATTCTCGCGCGTCAGGTTGTCGAGGAACGCACCCTGCAACGCTTCGCGCGGCGCGAAACCGATGGAGTGGATCAGGATGTCGAACCCGTCCCAGCGCTTGCCGAGGCTTTCGAACAGCTTTTCGATGTCGCCGTCGCTGGCCACGTCGCAGGGCAGCACGATGTCGGTGCCGAGCTGCGCGGCAGCTTCGTCGACGCGGCTGCGCAGCTTCTCGTCGACGTAGGTCAGCGCGAGTTCGGCGCCTTCGCGGCGCAGCGCCTGCGCAATGCCCCAGGCGATCGAGCGATTGCTGAGGATGCCGGTGACGAGTGCGCGCTTGCCTTCGAGGAAACCCATGTCCGCCTGCTCCAATCGGAATCGAGCCGGAGATTGTACGCGGAATGGAAAGTCGCTCGCTTCGCGAGCTGAAAGTCGCGCCTGCGGCGCTGCAAAGAGTTAGTAGAGGCGGTGGGCCCGCTCTGACGCTTTACTCTTTACCCTTTACAGGGCGCGCAGCGCCCGACTTGCCCTTTTACGCGCAGTTCCTGGCCCGCACGCACGTCGCTGTCGCGCAGGTGGTTCCAGCGCTTCAGTTCGCTCACGCTCACGTGGTAGCGGTGTGCGATCGACCACAGCGTGTCGCCCTTGCGCACGCGGTGCCGCGTGGCATCGGGTGCTGCCGCGGAATCATCGACCTGCGGCGGCGGCGTAGGCTCGACCGGCAGCGGCAGGCTGTTGCTGGGCCCGGCATTTTGTTCCTTCGTGTTGACCTGCGCGACCGGCTCGGCCGCGGCGACGGTCAGCGCGGTCGCCAGCGAATCCACCGCGCCCGCCGGCAACAAGAGCATGCGCGGACTGTCCAGCGGTACGCTGGTGCCGAGGTAGCCTGGGTTGAGCGCACGCAATTTCGCTTCGGATATTTCCGCCATGCCGGCGGCATCTTGCAGGCGCGTGCCGGCGGGCACTTCGATCGCGGCGAGTTCATCTGCGCGGGACGGCTCGGGCAGCTGGACGTGGAACTGTTGCGGCTGGCGCAGGATGCAGCTCAACGCCATCAGGCGGGCGAGATGGGTGCGGGTGGTGTGGCTGACCGGAATCGAGGGAATGGCTTCGCTGCCGGTTTCCGGATGTTCGCGCAGCGCGCCCATCACCGTGTACGGCCCGGAGTTGTAGGCCATGTCGGTCAGGCGCCAATCGCCGAATTGCTGGTTGAGCGCCTTCAGCATCCTGATGGCGGCTTTGGTGGACGCCACCGGATCGAGGCGGCCGTCGTAATGGCGGCTCACGGTGACGCCGTGCAGGCGCGCGGTGCGCGGCATCAGTTGCCACATGCCCGCGGGATCGTTCCTGCGGCCGGGTTCGGCGGCGTTGTAGGAACTTTCCAGCATGGGCAGCATCGAGAACTCGCCCGGTATGCCGGCGTCCTGCAGTTGCTTGTGCACGTAGATGATCAGCGGCAGCGACTGCTTCAGCAGCTGCTCGAAGCGCTCCGGCGAGCGCGTGTACATCCGGGCGTTCGCGCGGATCATCGGCGAGTCCGCGCAGTCGGGCATCACGTCGCTGGCGACGATGCCGGCCCACGGTTCGTTGGCCGATTCCGCCGTGGCGGGCGCAACGGCCGGCGCGGGAATCGCGGGAAGCGCGCTCACGACCGCGGGTGTCGGCGGCGGCTTGGACGGTTTGGAAGGTTGGGATGCGCAGGCCGCGAGCACCATCGAAATCGCAAGCGTCAGGCTGAGGCGGATGCAGGTGCTGGCGCGCGGCGTCGTCATGCCCGGAAGTGATCCTTGGCCAGCCTGAGCGCCGCGAAACGGTCCACCCGGCTTCGCGAGGGCGCCGTGCCGCCCGGCCATGGCATGCGTTCGTCACTGATCGCGTCGACGCGCAGGAAGGGATTGGCGGCCCGTTCGTCTTCCAGCACGGCTGGCAACGTCGGCGCGTTGCGTGCGCGCAGCGCGCGCGCGGCTTCGGCGCGTGCCGCGAGTGCACGGTTGTCGGGTTCCACCGTCTGCGCGAAGGCGGCGTTGGAAAGCGTGTATTCGTGCCCGCAGCAAACCCGCGTGCTGCCGGGTAGCGCGGCCAGGCGATCCAGTGATGCGAGCATTTCCGCGGGCGTGCCTTCGAACAGCCGTCCGCAGCCCAGGCTGAACAGCGTGTCGCCGCAGAACAGCAGGCCTTCGCCGTAATAGGCGATGTGGCTACGCGTGTGGCCGTGCACCTCGATGACCCGAAAACGCGCGGCCGGGGAGCGGATGGTCACGGTATCGCCATCACCCACGCGGCGTGCGTCGTTGGCGATCCGGTCATCGTGCGGCGCGTAGACGACGGCATCCGGAAACTGCTCGACGAGCTCGAAGGTGCCGCCGATGTGGTCGGAATGGTGGTGGGTCAGCAGGATGGTGGTGAGCGTCAGGCCGTCCGCCGCGAGCGCATCGAGCGCCGGTCCGGTTTCGCCCGGATCGACCACTATGGCCGTGCCAGCCGCATCGTCGGCCAGCAACCAGATGTAGTTGTCGCTCAGGGCGGGCAGTGGGCGCAGGGTCGGCATGCAGCATCCGGCCAGAAGAAACCGCGACCGTAACAGGGCAGTCCCTGAAGCTCGTTAGCCGGGCGTTAAATGATGCCGACCGCTTATCGTTTACTCATGATTCCGTCACAATGAGCGCAGCCACGTCCAGGCGCGAACCGGATTGCAGAGCCAGCAGCCAGCAGGAAGATCATCACGCGACGCCACGGCGTTCGCGGCACTCGGCGCAGACATATCAAAAGCTTGTGCGTCACGGCTCGCGCGCGTCGTGGGCACGCACGGACTGTTCCTGGATGCGATCGGGATGGCCGCACCGGCGGTGGCGGGGATCGCCTGCTGGACCACGCTGAATCCGTCCGGCGCTGAATCGGAGTGGCGCGGACCGCTGCGCATGCGCCTCGACGAATTGCCGTTCGCCGACGATTCCTTCTGCGCCGTGCTGGCGTGTTTTCCTCACGCAGCCGACGTGTCGTTCGCACCGGAACTCGCGCGGGTGCTGGCACCGCACGGCAGATTGCTGGTCGCGGGATTGCATCCGCGTTCGCTGTGGCACCGCGGAGTCGCGCCGCGGCGCTGGGAGCGTGCGTTGCGGCGCGCGGGCCTGGACGTGCTGCCTGCGATGCGTTGCGGCGCGCCTTGGCCGCGGGTGCGCGGTGCGGACGGGCTGCCGGGCTGGCTGGTGCGCAGCGCCGGTGGCGCATGGATCATCGAGGCGCGCCGCAGCGTGTTGGCGGCGTTGCCGCTGCGCAGGTCAACCGGACATCGCGCGGTCGAACACAGTCCGCTGATGCCCGGCGCGCACAGGCAGTGCGCATGAGGGATGCGGTGGAGTTGTTCACGGACGGCGCCTGCCTCGGCAACCCGGGGCCGGGCGGTTGGGCCGCGTTGCTGCGTTGGGGCGTCGTCGAAAAAATGCTCGCGGGCGGCGAAGCCATCACTACCAACAACCGGATGGAATTGATGGCGGCGATCGCGGGACTGGAAGCATTGAAGCGTCCCTGCAGCGTGCAGTTGACCACCGACTCGCGTTACGTGCAGCAGGGCATCGAACAATGGCTGGCGAAGTGGCGCGCCAACGGTTGGCGCACTGCCGACAAGCAGCCGGTCAAGAATCAGGAACTGTGGGAACGTCTGGCCGTCGCGTGCGCCCGTCACCGCATTCGCTGGGCGTGGGTGCGTGGCCATTCCGGTCATCCCGAAAACGAACGCGTGGACCGCGCCGCGCGCGAACAGGCGGAACAATTCAAGGGAACACCGTGAGCCGCAAAGTCGTGCTGGATACCGAAACCACCGGCCTCGAAGTCGAGGGCGGGCATCGCGTGATCGAGATCGGTTGCATCGAGCTGATCGATCGCCGCCCCAGCGGCCGCGAATTCCATCGCTACCTCAATCCGGAACGCGCGATCGATGCCGGCGCGGTGGCGGTGCACGGCATCACCGACGAGTTCCTGCGCGACAAGCCGCGCTTCGCGGACATCGCGGCGGAATTCGTGGCCTTCATCGCCGGCGCGGAACTGCTGATCCACAACGCCGCGTTCGATACCGCGTTTCTCGACAGCGAACTGCAGCGCGCAGGTGCAACGTTGGGACGCATCGCCGATCATGCCGCGGTCGTGGATACGCTGGCGCTGGCGCGGCAGAAATATCCCGGCCAGAAGAACACGCTGGACGCGCTGTGCAAGCGCCTCGGCGTCGACAACAGCCATCGCGAAGTGCACGGCGCGCTGCTGGATGCCCACCTGCTCGCCGACGTCTGGGTGGCGATGACCACCGGGCAGGGTGCGTTGGCATTGGGACTCGAAAGCGCCGGCGTGCAGGCAGAAGGCATGCGGATCGCCGTCTGGGATGTGACTGTCCGTCCGCGCGTGCTGCGCGCGACCGAGGTCGACAATGCCGCACACGCGGCGCGGCTGGCCGCGATCGGCAAGGTGTCAGGGGGCAGCTTGTGGAAACGCGAAGAAGAACCGGTCGAGGCGTGACAGCTGCCGTGCGTTTCACCTGACCCGCACCAGCACCACGGTGATGTTGTCGCGGCCGCCGCGATCGAGCGCGGCCAGCAGCAGGTGATCCACGCATTCCTGCGCGGCGAGATCGGTGCGCGAGACGATCGCGCCGATGTGCGCGTCGTCCAGTTCTTCGCTGAGGCCATCGCTGCAGAGCAGGAACTGCATGCCGGGAACGCACGCGCCGGTGACGGGGTGCGCGTCGAGTTCGAGGGTGGGCGTGATGCCGAGCGCTTGGGTGGCGCGTTTGCGCGAGGGAACGGATTGCAGCCCGTCCTCGGCCGCGGAATCGGTGTCCATGCTTGCGAGCGGCAAGCGCGCCAGCTTGCCGTCCTGCCAGAGATAGATCCGGCTGTCGCCGATCCGCGCCGCCTCGAAGCCGCCATTCGTGAGCTTGAGCGCGGCCAGCGTGCTGCCCATCGGCGTGGCGGCGCTGCGCTGGCCGGGATGCGCGAGGACCGCCGAGGCCGCGCGCCGGAACGCGTCGGGCAACGCGATGCCTGCATCGATCGCCGTGACGGTGGTTTCCAGCGCGATCGCACTTGCGGTTTCGCCGCGCGCCGGGCCGCCCATGCCGTCGGCCACCAGCCACAAGCCGCGTTCGCTGTCGGCCCAGTAACTGTCTTCGTTGTGCGCGCGTGCGAGGCCCGTGTGGGTCGCGTGTCCGTGTTCGATCATGGGGTGCGTGCGGCGCGCCTTTCATCATCCGGGCCGCCAGGCGAGAGCGAGGCCGCCATCAAGATTGGTTTCCGCTGCCTTCGACGCGAGAAGAAAAAACCTTGAGCTCGCGCATCACGCGCAGGATGGCGCGGTGCAGTTCCTGCGATTCCGAGGCCTCGGCATTGCGGGTTTCTCGATACACCAGCGCGATCCACAGTGCGATCCCGCGCATCCGCACCTGCACGTTGTCGGAACGTGCGCGGTCGAAGCCGAGGTCCAGGCCATTGGTGGTGACACCGTTCTCGGTGTGGGTGCCGTAGGTCGACGGGTCGGGCGCAACCTCGACGTTGTTGCATTCCCGTCCGATCAGTTCGGCCAGTTGCTCGCGATAGGAACGCGGCAACTCCAGGCTGCGCTGCTCGATTTCGTTGAACTGGCGCCGCAGCCGCGCGACACGCCCCATGCTGGTGACTCGCGTGACCAGACGCCGGATGTAATGATCCCCGGCTTTCTGAAATGGCGATATCAAGGCGAAATCCCTCACGCGGTGTTGCTTGCATCCCCTGAGTTGTGGATTGTGCCCTGATCGGCTGCCCGCGACAAATGCCCAAGCCGCTGGCCAAGCGTGACGGGGCTCTCGCTGCGGCACTGCGGACCACACCAGGCATCCGGGACCAGCACGATCACCGTGGAACCCATCTCGAAGCGTGCCATCTCCGCGAAGCGCGCAAGCCGGATGCCGCGTCCGCGCCAGTCGCGCCGCACGATGGTGCGTGCGTAGGCCGGCACGACCTTGCCGCTCCAGACGGTGGTGATGCCGGACACCAGCATTGCGCCGACCATCGCGACCACGAACGGCCCGTGCGTGCCTTCGAAATGGCAGACCAGGCGCTCGTTGCGCGCGAACAGGTCGGGAATGCCGGCGACCGGATCGGGCGCGACGCTGAACAGGCGGCCGGGCACGTGCACGGTTTCGACGAGTTCGCCGTCCAGCGGCATGTGCACGCGGTGGTAGTCGCGCGGCGAGAGATAGATCGTGGCGAAGAAGGCATCGCGATACTTTTCGGCCGCATCGGCATCGGCCAGCAGCTCGGTCGCCGAATAGGTGCGGCCCTTGGCCTGCAGGATGCGGCCATCCTCGATGCGGCCGATCTGGCTGATGCAACCGTCGGCGGGCGACAGGATCGCGTCCGCATCGGGATCGGCACGCCGCGCGCCCTCGCGCAACGCGCGCGTGAAAAACGCATTGAAGCTCGGATACGCGGATGCGTCCGGCTGCGCGGCTTCCGTCATGTCGACGTGGTACGCGCGCACCACGCGGCCGATCAGGAAGTCTTTCCACGGCCGCCAGGTCCAGCGCGTGGCGGCGCGCACGATGCGGCTGAGCGTCTTCTGCGGGGCGAGGTATTGAAGAAGGATCGACGCGTGCATCGCGAAAGTGTAACGGCAGCGCCACGTCTATACTGCGCGCTTTCCGAGCGCGCCGCGCATGACGTCCGAACTCGCGACCATCATTGATTTCATCCGCCATGCCGCCAGCCGCTTCAACGCGGCGGGGCTGACGTTCGGGCACAACCACGACAACGCGATCGACGAAGCGACGCACCTGGTGTTGTCGAGCGTGCACCTGCCGCCCGACCTCCCGCCGGCCTACGGCACCGCGCGCTTGACCGCGGAAGAAAGGGCGAACGTGCTGGCGCTGGTCGAGCGCCGCATCGCCACGCGCGAGCCGGTGGCGTATCTCGTGGGCGAAGCCTGGTTCGCGGGCATGCCGTTCAAGTCCGATCATCGTGCGCTGGTGCCGCGCTCGCCGATCGCGGAATTGATCGAGGATGGCTTCTCGCCCTGGCTGGACGGCCGCGATGTCGAACGCGCGCTGGACCTGTGCACGGGCTCGGGTTGCATCGGCATCGCGATGGCGGCGCACCATCCGCACTGGCGCGTGGACATCGCCGACATCAGCGACGAGGCGCTGGCATTGGCGCGGGAGAACATCGCGCTGCATCAACTGGGCGATCACGTGCGCGCGGTGCGCTCCGACCTGTTCGACGGCTTGCGCGGCGAACGCTACGACCTGATCGTTTCCAATCCGCCCTACGTCACCGACGCCGAATACGCGGCGCTGCCGGGCGAGTACGCGCACGAGCCGAAGCTGGGCCTGACGGCGGGCGCGGACGGTCTGGACATCGCGCTGCGCATCCTGCGTGATGCGCCGGATCATTTGACCGGCGATGGCTTGCTGATCGTCGAGGTAGGCGAGAGCGAACGCGCACTTGCGGCCTTGCTGCCCGACGTACCGTTCGTGTGGATCGAGTTCAAGGTCGGGCCGATGGGCGTGTTCGCGCTGGAACGCCGCGATCTGGTCGAGCACGCGGCGGCGATTCGCGCGGTGGCTGCGCGTTGATGGAAATCGTCACCGCGCGCCTGCGGCTGGATGCGTTGCGCGACGAGGATGCGGACGCGTTGTTCGCGTACCGCAGCGATCCCGCGGTGGCGCGCTTCCAGGACTGGAAGCCGGTGTCGGTCACGGAAGCCAAGCATTTCATCGAGGCACAACACGGCATCGCGCCCGATACGCCGGAAACTTGGTGGCAGCGCGCGATCCGACTGCGCGACTCGGGTGAACTGATCGGCGACCTCGGATTGCACTTCATGGATGATGGGGCGGTGGAAGTCGGTATCAGCCTCGCGCCCGCGCACCAGCGCCACGGCTACGCGCGCGAGGCGCTGGAAGTCATGCTGGATTTCGTGTTGGGCGGCCTGCGCAAACGGCGCGTGATCGCACGGGTCGTGCCGCGCAATTTCATGTGCATGCGGTTGCTGGAAGGCGTGGGCATGCATCGCGGCGCCGACAAGGATGGCGATGCGATGTTCGCGCTCGAAGCCGGCGACTGGCTGGCGCCGGCAGACGAGGCCGGCGACCGCTAAGCTTGCCGCGTTGGTTCCGATGGATTGAACGCGCGTGTCCTCCAATACCTTCGGCAAACTGCTCTCCATCACGACCTTCGGCGAATCGCACGGGCCGGCGATTGGCTGCGTGATCGACGGCTGCCCGCCCGGCATCGCGATCACGCCGGAGGAATTCGCGCACGACCTCGCGCGCCGCGCCACCGGCAAGTCGCGTTACACCTCGCAGCGGCGCGAAGCCGACGCGGTGGAAATCCTGTCGGGCGTGTACGAAGGCAAGACCACCGGCACGCCGATCGCGCTCTTGATCCGCAATACCGACGCACGTTCGAAGGATTACGACGAGATCGCGCAAATCTTCCGCCCCGGTCACGCGGATTACACCTACTGGCAGAAGTACGGCATCCGCGATCCGCGCGGTGGCGGCCGCGCGTCGGCCCGCGAAACCACGATGCGGGTGGCGGCCGCGGTGATCGCCAAGAATTGGTTGAAGGAAAAGTGCGCCGTCGAGGTGCACGGCTGGATGGCGCAGATGGACGACATCGTGCCTCAATTGCCGCAAGGCGCCGCGATCGATTTCGATGTGGTCGAGGGCAATCCGTTTTTCTGGCCGCTCGCGGCACAGGTTCCGGAACTGGAGGCGCGCATCAATGCCTTGCGCAAGGCCGGCGATTCCTGCGGCGCGCGCATCAACGTGGTCGCCACCGGCGTGCCACCGGGCTGGGGCGAACCGGTGTACGGCAAGCTGGACGCGGAGCTGGCCTCGGCGCTGATGTCGATCAACGCCGTGAAAGGCGTCGAGATCGGCGCGGGCTTTGCCAGCGTTTCGCAAAAGGGCAGCCAGCATCGTGACGAAATGCGTTTGGACGGCTTTACGTCCAACCATGCGGGCGGCATACTGGGCGGCATTTCGTCGGGGCAGGACGTCACGGCGTCGATCGCGCTGAAGCCGACTTCCAGCATCCTGGTTCCCGGCCGCAGCGTGAATACCGCCGGCGCAGAAACGGAGGTGCGCACGACGGGCCGTCACGATCCCTGCGTAGGCATCCGCGCCACGCCGATCGCCGAGGCGATGGTGGCATTGGTGTTGATGGACCACGCGTTGCGGCATCGCGCGCAGTGCGGCGACGTGGGTGAGGTTCCGCCGCGCATTCCGGCGTCGTCGGGTTGACGCGCCAAACTTGATTGGAAGGATGAATCCTTGAGCAGGCAAGAGCGTTACAACATCGCGATGGTCGGCGCCACCGGTGCGGTGGGCGAGGCCTTGTTGGCCATCTTGGGAGAGCGTGAATTCCCGGTCGGCGAATTGGTGCCGCTGGCCAGCGAGCGCTCGGCGGGCGAGACGCTGGGATTCGGCGGCAAGCAGGTCACGGTGCGCGAACTGGCGAAATACGACTTTGCAGGCATCGACATCGCGTTCTTCTCGGCCGGCGGTTCGGTGAGCCGCGAGCACGCGCCACGCGCCGCCGCGGCCGGCGCGGTGGTGATCGACAACACCTCGGAATTCCGCTACGTGGACGACGTGCCGCTGGTCGTCAGCGAGGTCAATCCGCACGCGATCGCCGAATACACCAACCGCAACATCATCGCCAATCCCAATTGTTCGACCATGCAGATGCTGGTGGCGCTGGCGCCGATCCACCGCGCCGCGGGCATCGAACGCATCAACGTCGCGACGTATCAGTCGGTTTCCGGCGCGGGGCGTTCGGGCATGGAAGAACTCGGGCGGCAAGCCGCCGATCTGCTGAACTTCCACGGCGTGGAACCTGACAAGTTTCCGGTGCAGATCGCGTTCAACGTCATCCCGCACATCGACGTCTTCCTCGACAACGGCTACACCAAGGAAGAAATGAAGATGGTGTGGGAGACGCGCAAGATCCTGGAGGACGATTCGATCCAGGTGAACCCGACCTGCGTGCGCGTGCCGGTGTTCTACGGCCATTCCGAGGCGGTGCACATCGAGACGCGCGAGAAGATCGACGCCGCCGCCGCGCGCGCGTTGCTGGAAGAGGCCGAAGGCGTGGTGGTGGTGGACGAGCGCAAGCCTGCGGGCTATCCGACGCCGGTCGGCCACGCCGCGGGCAAGGATCCCGTGTTCGTCGGCCGCATGCGCGACGACATCTCGCACCCGAACGGGCTCGACCTGTGGATCGTCTCCGACAACATCCGCAAGGGCGCGGCGTTGAACGCGGTGCAGATCGCGGAGATACTGATCCGCGATTATCTTTGAACGTGCGGGCGGGGAGACGGCCATGTCGAGGAATGCGATTTTGCGAAACGCGATGATCGTTGCAGTGCTGCTGGGCGCCGCGGCGGCCTCGATGGCCACGCCGCCAGCCCGCCACGCCGAGACCAAGGCCAGCCTGCAGGCGCAGGTGAAGGATTCGGAGGCGAAGATTGCGGCGGCGCGTGCGCAGAACGCCACGTTGCAGGCGCAGGTATCGCAGATGGAACAGCAGAACGCCGCGCGCGGAAAACAGTTGCAGGCGCGCGATGCCGAAATCGCGGCATTGCAGCGGAAGCTGCAGGCCGCCGGCGTGCCGGCTTCCGCGGACACCGCCGGGCACCGGCCCTGATCGGGCGGCGGACTTGGTGATTGGCCGTTTCTGCAATACCCTTGCGCTCGCGCGGGCCCTGCGCTGAACCGACCCGCGTGTTCGCTCGCCGGGGGTCATGTCATGAAGTCGAAACTTCGTATTGCCTGTGCCGCATTGCTGACCGCCACGGCACTCCCCGCGCTTGCCTTGCAGCTCGGCGAAATCCAGGTGAAGTCCACGCTGAACCAGCCGCTGGTCGCGGCGATTCCGCTGCAGCCGAAGAACCTCACCGAACTCGAAGGCCTCACCGTCGGCCTGGCGCCAGCGGATGATTTCGCGCGCGCCGGCCTGCAAATCACGCCGACCGACCAGACGCTGCAGTTCCACGTCGTCACCGACAACAACGGCCAGAAGCTGATTCTCGTCACCAGCAGCCAGCCGATCACCGATCCGTACCTCGATTTCCTGGTCCAGGTGAATACGCGCGAAGGCAAGCAGGTGCGCGAATTCGTGGTGCTGTTGAACCCGGTGATCGCGGCGCCCGCGCCCGCCGTGCAGGCGGCGCCGGTCCCGGTGCCGAATGCAGCTCCGGCGAGCGCGATGGCAACCCAACCGGCGGAGCTGCCGCCGCCTTCGGAATTCCCGCAGCCGCCGCCATCCGCGCCAGCACCGGCCGCGCAACCCGTGCCCGTGCCGCAGCAAAACGCACAGCCCGCCGCACCGCAGGCGCCGTCACCGCAATCGCCTAGCCAGCTCGAGGTCAAGCGCGGCGACACCTTGTACGGCATCGCGAATGACGTGGCCAAGAATTCGGGCGCCAATGTCGACCAGATGATGCTGGCCTTGCAGGCCGCCAATCCCGATGCGTTCTTCAAGCACAACATCAACAATCTCAAGGCCGGCGCGATCCTGCGCATTCCCACGCGCGACGTGATCGACCAGCGCAGCGCGACGGCCGCGGTCGCCGAAGTGCACCGTCAGTATGAATCATGGCGCGCCACGAAACCGCATCCTGCGACAGAGGTCGAGGGCACGGCTGCGCAGGCGGCGGCGAACGCCGCGCCCAAGCCCGAACATGCACCGGCGGCATCCGATCACCTGACGTTGGCGCCGCCAACCAGCGGCGCAGGCGGCACCCACAGCCGGGCGGGCGTGGCGGGCGGCACCGGCACGGCGACCGTGGCCGATCTGCAGCAGCAGTTGCGCGCCAACCGCGATACCCTGGTCAGCCTGGATCAGTCGAATTCCGATCTGGAATCGCGCGTCCACAGCCTCAAGGACATTTCCGCCAAGAGCGACAAGCTGTTGAGCCTGAAGGATGCGACGGTCGCCGAATTGCAGCGCAAGCTGGCCGCGGTGCAATCGCGCACCACGCCCGGCGCGAGTTCCGCCGCGGCCGGTGCGCGCGCGGCGCCGGCGGCCGCAGCATCCGCCGCTGCGAAGCAGCCGGCCACCAAATCCGCAACGCCTCCCGCGACGCCCTGGTACACGCGCCCGCTGGCGTGGGTGATCGCGGGCGTAATCGTGCTGCTGCTGATCGCGCTGGGCCTGTCGGGCCGGCGTCGCCGTGCGGCGCTGGAAGGGCCGTCGCGCGGTCCGCTGACCGATCCGGATGATCTTTCGCCGCGCGCGGCCGAGCCGTTCACCGATGAGCAGGAAGCGGTCGCCGGGCAAGCGCCGGTCGAGACTGTTTCCGACGAGATGCACGTGCACGCGGCCGAGCCTGAAACCGCGATGGACGACGATCCGTACGGTCTCGCCGCGCTGCGCGAGCCCGCGGCCCGGGCTCCGGTCGAGCCTTTGCACGCACCGGTCGAACCCGCGCCTGCCGTCGCGGGCGCATCGGCCGCCGCCTTGCCGGGTGACGATTCCTACATCGACGATCCGGTCGATACCAAGCTCGATCTCGCGCGTGCCTATCTGGACATGGGCGATCCGGTCGGCGCCCGCGCGATGCTGGAGGAAGTGCTCGAGGAAGGCACGCAGACGCAGAAGGACGAAGCCAAGCGGCTGCTCGCGGACGTCGAGGCCTGACGGGCGCGATGCGCGTCGCGCTGGGTATCGAATACGACGGCACCGATTTCTTCGGTTGGCAGCGGCTGGCGCACGGCCCGAGCGTGCAGGCCGAAGTCGAAGGCGCGCTGGCGTTCGTCGCCGATCATCCCGTCGAAGTCACCTGTGCGGGCCGCACCGACGCCGGCGTGCACGCGCGCTGCCAGGT
This sequence comes from Pseudomonadota bacterium, assembly GCA_040388785.1. Taxonomy (GTDB): domain Bacteria; phylum Pseudomonadota; class Gammaproteobacteria; order Xanthomonadales; family Rhodanobacteraceae; genus 66-474. The sequence continues at coordinate 4,738 of JAZKBD010000014.1, read as the reverse complement.
GGTGCATTTCAATACGCATGCGGTGCGCGAACCGCGCGCCTGGGTGCTGGGCACGACCACGCGCCTGCCGCGTGCCGTCGCGGTGCTGTGGGCGCGTGCGATGCCCGATGATTTCCACGCGCGCTTTTCCGCGCGCGCGCGGCGCTATCGTTACGCGATCCTCAACCGGCCGACACGTCCCGCGCTGGACGCGCGATTCCTTTCCTGGGAACGCGTGCCGCTGGATGCCGACGCGATGCACGCCGCGGCGCAAGTCCTGCTCGGCGAACAGGATTTTTCTTCGTTCCGCGCGGTGTCCTGCCAAGCGAGCCACGCACGACGCAACGTCATTGCCTTGAGCGTGCGCCGCGAGGGCGAACAGGTGATCGTCGAGATCGAGGCCAACGCCTTCCTGCACCACATGGTGCGCAACATCGTGGGTTCGCTGCTGGAAGTCGGGCGCGGCGAGCGGCCCGTCGAATGGATCGCGGAACTGCTGGCGGCGCGCGACCGCAACGTGGCGGGCATCACCGCGATGCCGCAAGGCTTGACCTTCCTGGGGCCGCGTTATCCGGCAGAATGGCAGCTTCCGCCTGACGTATCCATGTAGAGCAAAACAGCCGTCCGCAAAGAGCGCGAAATACGCAAAGGAAGTTAAGGCAGATTTTTTCTTTCTTTGCGTCCTTTGCGTCCTTCGCGGAAAAATGCTTCAAAACCCATGAATCGAACCCGCGTAAAAATCTGCGGCGTCACCCGCGTCGAGGATGCGTTGCTCGCATGCGAACTGGGCGCCGATGCGATCGGCATCGTGATGACGCCGAGCAGCCCGCGCGGCGTGTCGATCGAGCGGGCGCGCGCGATCCGCGAGCTGCTGCCGGCGTTCGTGGATGCGGTGGTGCTGTCGCACGATCTTGCAGCCGAACGCGTGCGCGCGATCATCGATGGCGTGCGGCCGGACTGCGTGCAATTCCACGGGCTGGAAGACGCCGCGTTCTGCGAGTCGTTCGGCGTGCGCTACACGAAAGCGATCGGCATGGATGGCGATGTCAACGTGCGTGCGATCGCAAAGTCGCATCCGCGTGCATCGGGTTTCGTGCTGGACGGCCATCCGCCCGGCCAGCAGGGTGGGCGCGGCAAGACCTTCGACTGGTCGCGGATTCCGCGCGATCTTGGCCGGCCGGTCATCCTTGCCGGCGGTTTGAATCCCGAAAACGTGGGCGACGCAATCCGCAGTGTGCGGCCGTGGGCGGTCGATCTCGCCAGCGGCGTGGAAGCATCGCCCGGCATCAAGGACGCTGCGAAGCTGCGCGCGTTCTTCGCGGCCGTGCGCGCTGCCGATGCGGAGCTGCAATGAACACATCCATCGCACCGCAAGCCGCGCCGCTCGAGGAATGCGTGCCGCGCGACTTCGATCTTACCGCCGCGGTCGCGCGCGGCAAACCGCGGGTGATCCGCGGGCTGGTGCGCGACTGGCCGATCGTGAAGCTCGCGCGGCAATCGGATACCGCATTTGCGCAAAGGCTGGCGGAACTCGACAACGGCGCCGACGTCACCACGCTGCTGATCGCGCCGGATGCGGACGGGGTCATTGGCTACATGCCGGACATGGCCGATTTCAACTACCAGCATTTCAAGGTGCCCATCACGCTGGGTCTGCAGCGGCTGGCCGGTTACAGCCAGCGCCCGCATGCGCCGGGGCTGGTGATCCAGAGCGTGCCGCTGCGCGAATGCCTGCCCGGATTGCTGGCGGACCACACGCTGCCGTTCCTCGATCCGCGGATCGAGCCGCGCCTGTGGATGGGTAACCGCACCGTCACGCCGACGCATTTCGATTCGCAGCAGAACATCGCCTGCGTGGTGTGCGGCACGCGCCGGTTCACGCTGTTCCCGCCCGAACAGTTGCCGAACCTGTACGTCGGTCCGCTCGACTGGGCGCCGACCGGCGCCGCGATCAGCATGGCACGGCTGGATCGCCCCGACGATCCGCGTTACCCGCGCCTCAAGCTTGCGTTGGCCGTGGCGCAATCGGCCGAGCTGGACGAGGGCGACGCGATCTACATTCCGCCCTTGTGGTGGCACCACGTCGAGTCACTGGAACAGTTGAACGCGCTGGTGAATTACTGGTGGAATCCGGTCGACGTGCCGGGTTACGCCAGCGGCCATGCGCGCGCCGCGCTGTACCACTGCCTGCTTGCGTTCCGCGCGTTGCCGGCCGAGCAGCGTGCCGCGTGGCGCAACCTCCTGGACTACTACGTGTTCGGCGACAATGATCCCGCCGCGCACATTCCCGAACCGCGCCGCGGCGTACTCGGTCCGCTGAGCGCCGAGACCGTCGAACAGTTGAAGCAGGGCGCGCGGCAGAACCTTTGAGGTCCAGCGCAAGTAGTGCAGAAATCCTTTTCCGCGAAGAACGCAAAGAACGCGAGGAAGGCAAATCAGAATGCTTTTCTTCGCGCGTTTCGCGTCCTTTGCGGACAACAAGCTTTTGATCAGGTACGCATGAAAGACATCGACTACCACGCCTTCCCCGACGAACACGGCCGCTTCGGCGCCTACGGCGGCAGCTTCGTCGCGGAAACGCTGATCGCGCCGCTGGAGGAATTGACCGCCGCGTACACGCGGCTGCGCGACGATCCGGAATTCCAGCGCGAGTTCGCCGACGACCTGAAACACTACGTCGGTCGTCCGTCGCCGATCTATCACGCCAAGCGCCTGTCGGAAAAAATCGGCGGCGCGCAGATCCTGCTGAAGCGCGAGGACCTGAACCACACCGGCGCGCACAAGATCAACAACACCATCGGCCAGGCGCTGGTGGCGCGCGCGATGGGCAAGCAGCGGATCATCGCGGAAACCGGCGCGGGCCAACACGGCGTCGCCACCGCCACCGTGTGCGCGCGTTTCGGCATGCAGTGCGTGGTGTACATGGGCGCGGTCGACATCGAGCGCCAGAAGATCAACGTGTACAGGATGAAGTTGCTGGGTGCCGAAGTGATTCCAGTGACGTCCGGTTCGCAAACATTGAAGGATGCGCTGAACGAGGCACTGCGCGACTGGGTGACCAATGTCGCCGACACGTTCTACATCATCGGCACCGTTGCGGGACCGCACCCGTATCCGATGATGGTGCGCGACTTCAACGCGGTGGTCGGGCGCGAAGCGCGCGCGCAGATGCTGGAACAATGCGGACGCTTGCCCGACGTGCTTACGGCGTGCGTGGGCGGCGGATCGAACGCGCTGGGCTTGTTCCATGCATTCCTGAACGATCGCGGCGTGCGCATCGTCGGTGCGGAAGCCGCGGGCGAGGGCATCGCGACGGGCCACCATGCGGCCTCGCTGGCGGCCGGCCGTCCCGGCGTGCTGCACGGCAACCGCACCTACGTATTGTGCGACGACGATGGCCAGATCACCGAGACACATTCGGTGTCGGCGGGACTCGACTATCCCGGCGTCGGTCCCGAGCACGCATTCCTGAAAGACACCGGCCGCGCGGAATACGTCGGCATCACCGACGACGAAGCGCTGGCCGCGTTCCACTTGCTGTGCGAAACCGAAGGCATCCTGCCGGCGCTGGAATCCAGCCACGCGGTCGCGCAGGCGATCAAGCTCGCGCGCGAAATGCCGAGAGACAAGCTGATCCTGTGCAACCTGTCCGGCCGCGGCGACAAGGACGTGCACACGATCGCCAAGCGGGAGCACATCGAGCTATGAATGCGGGACTCGGCGATCGGGTTGGCCGGCGTTTTGCCGAGCTTCGCAAGCAGGCTCGCACCGCGCTGGTTCCGTTCATCACCGCGGGCGATCCGATTCCGGATGCGACGGTTGATCTGATGCACGCGCTGGTCGAAGGCGGTGCCGATCTGATCGAACTCGGCGTGCCGTTTTCCGATCCGATGGCCGATGGTCCGGTGATCCAGCACGCCAACGAGCGCGCATTGCGCAACCATGTCGGCATCACAGACATCCTGGGCTGGGTGCGGGCATTCCGCGCGCGCGATCCGGAAACGCCCGTCGTGCTGATGGGTTATTTGAATCCGATCGAGATCCACGGCATCGAACGTTTCGCGCGCGCGGCGAAGGACGCGGGCGTGGACGGCGTGCTGGTGGTGGACTGCCCGATCGAGGAAGACGCAACGTTGCAACCATTGCGCGATGCGGGCCTGCGACGCATCCTCCTCGCCGCGCCGACCACATCCGACGGACGCCTTGCGCGTGCCATCGAAATGGCGGAAGGCTATCTGTATTACGTGTCGTTCGCGGGCATCACCGGCGCGGCGAAGCTGTCAACGCAGGACATTGCCTTGCGCGTCGGTGCCATTCGCCGGCGCGCGAGCGTGCCGGTCGCGGTCGGCTTCGGCATCAAGGACGCGGCCAGCGCGGAAGCCGTCGCGGCCTTCGCGGATGCGGTGGTCCTCGGCTCGGCGCTGATCGAAGTCCTGGCCGGGGCAGGCACGGCAGCGGAGGCGCGCCAGCGCACCGCGGCTTTCCTCGCGCCCATCCGGGCGGCGCTGGACGGGCGCTGACCGGCCTCGCGGTGTATCCTTGGCGGTTGTGATCCGACGGGGGATTCCTCGTGTCCTGGTTGCAGAAACTCACCACCCCGAAAATCCGCACCGAAGGCGCGCCCGCGCGCGGCAAGGTGCCGGAAGGCGTGTGGGAAAAGTGCGCCGGCTGCGGTATCGGGCTGTACCGGCCGGAGCTCGAGCGCAACCTCATGGTCTGCCCGAAGTGCGGCCATCATCATCCGATCGGCGCGCGCGCG
>JAZKBD010000013.1:44225-53148 GCA_040388785.1 Pseudomonadota bacterium | reverse complement strand
CACCCGCGACCGGATCATGCGCGAGATGGACGCGCGCTGGCCCGGCTACGGCTTTGCGCAGCACAAGGGCTATCCCACGCCCAGTCATCGCGAGGCGCTGCAGCGGCTGGGACCATGTCCGGAACACCGGCGCAGCTTTGCGCCGGTGCGGGCCGTGTGCACGGACGAACAGCCGCCCACGCCCGTCCAGGCGGAGCTTCTGCACGCGTTGTGACAGAATGCCTGGGGGCGAAAGGGGGCGGCGATGCGAAAGCTCTTGCTGGTTCTTTGTGCGGCATTGGCGTGCAGCCACGCCTGGGCCAAGGCATTGCCGCCGGGCTCCGTTCCTCCGGACGATCTGGGCAGGACGCTCGACGGCCAGGAAGTGCGCGCCTCGGCGTTGCGCGGCAAGGTGGTGGTGATCAGCTTCTGGGCGACCTGGTGCGGGTACTGCATGAAAGAAATGCCCGTGCTGGCCGGATTGCAGGCGACCGCCAGGGAACGGGGCTACCCGCTGCAGGTGGTGGAGATCAACTACGAGGAAGACCATCGCGTCTTCTCGCGTGCCGTCCACGTGTTGATGCCGAAGTTGCCGGGCTTGATCATGACGTGGGACCGGACCGGCGCATTGAACAAATCGTTTGGCCTCGGCGGCTCGTTGCCGACCATGATCCTGTTGCACCGCGACGGCACCGTGGCCAGCGTCCATGTCGGTTACGACGAAGACATGCTCACCCCGCTGGCGGCCGAAATCACCAGCCTCATGAACGAGCCTGCGCCCCCGTTGTCGGCTTCGGTTGCCAATCCTGCAAGTCCGGCGGCTGCGCCTCCAGGCTCGCACTGACGAGAGCAAGCAACGCCGCAAAAAACAAGCTTGCCGCCCCTGCGCGGCGACAATAGGCTTGCACGGATACCACGAACCCCGTCATGCCGATCGCTTTCGTCCACTTGCGCACCCACAGCGAATATTCGCTGCGCGATTCCACGATCCGCATTCCGGAAAAGCCGGAGTATGGCGATCCCGCCAAGGCCAAGCAGGCGAACCTCGTCAGCCGTGCGGTGGAGTTGGGCCTGCCGGCACTGGCGCTGACCGACGATTCCAACCTGTTCGCGCAGATCAAGTTCTACCGCGCCGCGGAAAAGGCCGGCATCAAGCCCATCGTGGGTTGCGACGTGTGGATCGCGAATGCCGACGATCCGACGCGCCCCGATCGCCTGACCTTGCTGTGTCGCGATCACGCCGGTTACCTCAACCTCGCGCGACTGATTTCGCGCGGCTGGCTGGAGGGCCAGCACGCGGGGCGTGCGCAACTGCAACCGGATTGGCTGGATAGCGCGACGGGCGGACTGTTCGCCATCGCGGGGCGCGACAGCGCCTGCGGCCGCTTGCTGGCCGCGCAACGCGAACACGATGCGCAACTGAACCTCGATGCCCTGCGCCGCCATTTCAACGATGGCCTGTATGTCGAAATCACCCGCACGCAACGCGAGGGCGAAGATGCCTTCAACGCGCACGCGCTGCAGCTTGCATCGCGGCTCGACCTGCCGGTGCTCGCCACCAACGACGTGCGTTTCCTCGACGCCGGTGATTTCGAGGCGCACGAGGCACGCGTGTGCATCCAGCAGGGTTACCAGCTTTCCGATCCGCGCCGGCCGCACGAGTATTCGACGGAGCAATGGCTGAAATCCGCCGACGCGATGGCGGAGCGGTTCGCCGATCTGCCCGAGGTGCTGGACAACACGGTCGAACTCGCCAAGCGCTGCAATCTCGAACTTTCCTTCGGCACGTACTACCTGCCCGCGTTTCCCGTGCCGAAATCGCACACGCTGGAATCGTGGATCGCCGACCAGTCGCGCGAGGGCCTGGAACAACGCCTCGCCGAAAGCGGCGTGGCCCCGGGCCACACCCGCGAGGATTACGCATCGCGCCTCGAACTCGAACTGGACGTGATCGGCAAGATGGGGTTCGCCGGCTACTTCCTGATCGTGTCCGACTTCATCGGCTGGGCCAAGTCGCGCGACATTCCGGTCGGGCCGGGGCGCGGTTCCGGCGCGGGCTCGGTGGTGGCGTGGTGCCTCAAGATCACCGATCTCGATCCATTGCGCTTCGGTCTGCTGTTCGAACGCTTCCTCAATCCCGAACGCGTGTCCATGCCCGACTTCGACGTCGACTTCTGCATGGAGCGCCGTGACGAGGTGATCGCGTACGTCGCCGACAAGTACGGCCGCGACCAGGTCAGCCAGATCATCACCTACGGCTCGATGGCGGCCAAAGCCGTGCTGCGCGACTGCGGGCGCGTGCTGGGCATGCCGTACGGACAGGTCGACCGGATCGCCAAGCTGATCCCGCGCATGCCGCTGGATCTCACACTCTCCGATGCACTGGGCCTCAGCGAAAAGTCGAGGAAGGAACCCGATCGCGTGGTGCGCGAGTTCTGCGAAGCCTACGAACAGGACGACGAAACGCGCACGCTGATCGACCTTGCGTTGAAGCTGGAAGGCCTGACCCGCAATGCCGGCAAGCACGCGGGCGGCGTGGTGATCGCACCGACGCCACTCACCGATTTTGCGCCGCTGTATTCGGAACCGGGCGGCGGGGGCGTCGTCACGCAGTACGACAAGAACGACGTCGAGGAAGTCGGGCTGGTCAAGTTCGACTTCCTCGGCCTGCGCACGCTGACGATCATCGACTGGGCGGTGAAGGCCATCAATGCGCGGCGTGCGCAAACCGGCGAGGCGCCGCTCGACATCGCCACCTTGCCGCTCGACGATCCCGAAGTATTCCGGCTGTTCCGCGAGGCGCGCACGGGCGCGGTGTTCCAGTTCGAAAGCGCGGGCATGCAGCGGCTGCTGAAGGACGCCAAACCCGACCGCTTCGAAGACCTGATCGCGCTGAACTCGCTGTTCCGTCCCGGCCCGATGGACCTGATCCCGAGCTACGTCGCGCGCAAGCACGGACGCGAGCCCGTCACCTACCCCGATCCGCGCGTCGAGCCCGTGTTGCGCGAGACTTTCGGCATCATGGTGTACCAGGAGCAGGTGATGCAGATGGCGCAGATCGTCGGCGGCTATTCGCTGGGCGCCGCCGACCTGCTGCGCCGCGCGATGGGCAAGAAGGTGCCTGCCGAGATGGCCAGGCACCGCAGCGTCTTCCGCGACGGCGCGATGCAGAACGGCGTGCCCGAGAGGAAGGCCGACGCGATCTTCGACCAGATGGAAAAGTTCGCGGGCTACGGCTTCAACAAGTCGCACGCCGCCGCGTATTCGCTGGTCGCGTACCAGACCGCGTGGCTGAAGGTCCACTACCCCGCCGAGTTCATGGCCGCGACGATGTCGTCCGACATGGATGCCACCGACAAGCTGGTGCAGTTCATCGAGGATGCGCGCGCGATCGGGCTCACGGTGTTGCCGCCCGACGTGAATGCATCGGACTACCATTTCGTCGCGATCCCGGGTGGCGGACCGGGAACCCGTGACGCGATCCGCTACGGCCTCGGCGCAATCAAAGGCGTCGGCCGCGCGGTGTGCGAAGCGATCGTTGCGGCGCGTGCCTCCGGTGGAGCGTTCCGCGACCTCGCCGATTTCTGCGCGCGCATGGATCCCGGCAAGTTGAACAAGCGCGTGTTCGAAGCGCTGATCCAGTCCGGCGCGATGGATTCAATCGGCGCCAATCGCGCCACGCTGGCCGCGCAACTGCCGGAAGCCGTGAAGGCGGCGGAACAAAGCCTGCGCGACCGCGAAGCCGGCCAGAACGACATGTTCGGCGCCACACTGGCGCCGGCCGCGACGGTGTCGATCGCGACAGCACCGCAACCGGAGTGGACACTCGAACGGAAACTTGCGGGCGAACGCGCCACCCTCGGACATTACCTGTCCGGCCATCCCACCGATCCCTGGCGCGAGGTGCTCGCGCAACTCGCCACCTGCCCGATCGGCGACATCGTCGACCGCTACGAACCGCCCGCCCCGCGCGGCGGCGGCGATGACGACGACAATCGCTGGCGCCGTCCGCCGGAAACGCCCTGGGCCGTCGCCGGCATGATCGTGAAGATGCGCCGGCGCGGCGACACTGGCGCCGCGGTGCGGGTCGAGGACTGGAGCGGCGCGATCGAAGTGAACTTCTTCCGCGAAGCGATGCAGCAATACGGCGCGCTGCTGCAGCCCGACGCCTTGCTGGTGATCGAAGGCGGCCTTGCGATCGACGACTTCAGTGGCGAACTCGCGCTGCGCGCGCGCCGCGCATGGACGCTGGACGAGGCCTGCGAAGCCGGCGCCCGCGTGCTGCGCGTCGGCGTCAACGGCATCGGCCCGGGGTTCGTCACCACCTTCAAGCGCGCACTCGCCGGCCATTGCGGCGGCCGCACGCCGTTGCTGCTCACCGGCTATCGCAACGCGAGCGGCAGCGCCGACCTGCGGCTGGGCGACGACTGGCGCGTGAAGGTCAGCACGAACCTCCTGCGCAGCCTCGCCGAAGTGCCGGGCGTCAAATCCGTGCAGCCCTCGCTGTCGCGCCCGGCCGCGCCCTGAACGGCGCCGGTATAATCGCCGCTTCGCCGGATCAGACGCAGCGAATGAATCCCAATTTCCTCGATTTCGAGCAGCCGATCGCCGAGCTGGAAGACAAGCTGCGCGGGCTGACCGCCTCCGGCCGCGACAACGCCATCGACGTGGATGACGAAGTCGGCAAGCTGCGCTCGAAGCTGCGCATCAAGACCGCCGAAATCTTCCGTGACCTCACACCGTGGCAGGTCACGCAACTGTCGCGCCACCCGGCGCGCCCGTACACCAGCGACTACGTCGCGGTGATCTGCGACGAGTTCCACGAACTCGCGGGCGACAGGATGTACGCGGACGACGCCGCGATCGTGGGTGGGCTGGCGCGCATCATCGGGCGGCCGGTGATGGTGATCGGCCACCAGAAGGGTCGCGACATCAAGTCCAAGGTGCGCCGCAATTTCGGCATGCCGCGTCCGGAAGGCTATCGCAAGGCGCTGCGCCTGATGGAAATGGCCGAACGCTTCGGCTTGCCGATCCTCACCTTCATCGACACGCCCGGCGCGTACCCCGGCGTCGGCGCCGAGGAGCGCGGCCAGAGCGAGGCCATCGCGCGCAATCTCGAGGTCATGGCCGAACTGAAGGTGCCGATCGTGTGCACCGTGATCGGCGAAGGCGGTTCCGGCGGCGCGCTGGCGATCGGCGTGGGCGACCGCGTCAACATGCTGCAGTATTCGACCTATTCGGTGATCTCTCCGGAAGGTTGCGCGTCGATCCTGTGGAAGAACGCCGGCCGCGCCAAGGATGCCGCCGACGCGCTGGGCCTGACCGCACCGCGCCTCAAGGAAATGGGCCTGATCGACAAGGTCATCCGCGAACCCACCGGCGGCGCGCACCGCAATCCGCGTTCGATGGCGATTCGCTTGAAAGCGGTGCTGCTGAACGAGCTCGACGAACTGCAGGGCCTGACCGTCGAGGAACTGCTTGAGCAGCGCTACCGGAAGCTGCGACATTACGGCTCGTACCAGGATTGATCCTTGCCCGTGCGCGGATCGGCCCCGCCAACGCGCATCGCCTGACCATCGGGCGGACGCCGCCGCGCTACCATCGGAGCAACCCGCCGCGATGGAGTCGCCCATGGCCAGTGAATCCGCCGCCAAGCTCGCCGTCCTGATCGACGCCGACAACGCGCAGCCGTCGCTGCTCGACGCGCTGCTCGCGGAAATCGCCAAATACGGGACCGCGCACGTCAAGCGCGCCTACGGCGATTGGACCGACACCCACCTGAAAAGCTGGAAGGAGACGCTGCTGAAGCAGTCGATCCAGCCGATGCAGCAGTTCGGGTACACGCGCGGCAAGAACGCCACGGATTCCGCGCTGATCATCGACGCCATGGACCTTTTGTATTCCGGACGCTTCGACGGCTTCTGCATCGTCTCCAGCGACAGTGACTTCACACGACTGGCGGGACGCCTGCGCGAATCCGGATTGATCGTGTACGGCTTCGGCGAACGCAAGACGCCGGAGCCGTTCGTGGCCGCGTGCGACAAGTTCGTGTACGTCGAGAACCTCTCCGGAAAACCCGACGAGCCCACGCCGGAAAAACCCCGCACGGCGGCGCAGTTGAAGCAGGATTCCTCACTGGTCAACCTGCTGCGCAATGCGGTGGAGGCGGCCTCGGACGACGAGGGCTGGGCCGGGCTCGGTGCGGTCGGTTCGATCATCAGCAAGCAGCGCCCGGACTTCGACGCGCGCAGCTACGGCTACGGCAAGCTGAGTGACCTGATCACCGCGACCACGCTGTTCGACATCGAGCGGCGCAGTGCCGGTGAGGGCCGTGCCAAGACCATCCACGTCCGCAATCGCGCGAAGTCCGGCAAGGCCTGAACCGTGTGGACGGATGACCTGCGGGCGCGGATCGAGGCGAGTGCACCACCTGCCCTGTGCGTCGCCTTCAGCGGCGGTCCCGACTCGACCGCGCTGCTGCACGCGCTGGCGCGCCTGCCGGAAGCACGCGCGCGCGACCTGCGCGCGCTGCACGTCGATCATGGTCTGCACGCGGAAAGCGCGGAGTGGGCGAAACGGTGTTCCGATTTTTGCGCGTCCATCGACGTGCCGCTGGACGTGGTGCGCGTGCAGGTGGACGACTCACGCGGAGAAGGCATCGAAGCCGCGGCGAGGCGGGTGCGTCATCGAGCCTTTGCCGAGCAGCTTCGCGAAGGCGAATGGCTGGCGCTGGGTCATCACCGCGATGACCAGATCGAAACCATCCTGCTGAAGCTCCTGCGCGGCGCGGGCCCCGAAGGCCTGGGTGGCATGCGCGTGCTGCGTCCCTTCGCGCGCGGATTCCTGTGGCGGCCGCTGCTCGAAACGCCACGCGAGGACCTGCGCAAGTACCTGGCGGACAACACGTTGTCCTGCATCGACGACCCGGCCAACGTCGATCCCCGCTTCGCCCGCAACGTGTTGCGGCGGGAAATCCTGCCGCGCGTGGCGGCGCACTGGCCGCACGCCGAGGCATCCATCCTGCACGCGGCGCAGCTTTGCCGCACGGCCGCCGACTACATCGACGCTGCCGCGCAAACCGCACTGGTGGAATTGCGACGCAAAGCGGACACGCTCGACGTCACCGGCTGGCTGGCGCTGCCCGAGGCGTTGCGCGCGCCGGTGCTGGATACGTGGCTGCACGCGCGAGGTTTTTTTTCGCCACCCGATGCGTCGCGCGCCGAACTGGCGAAGCAAGCTGTGCACGCATCAGACGACAGTACGCCGGTCATCGCATGGCCGGGCGCGGAGGTCCGCATCTGGGATGGGCGCCTGCACGCCACGCGACCACTCGCGTCGCTGCCGAATGATTGGCAAGCGCAATGGAACGGCTCGCCACTCGAATTGCCGCAGGATTGCGGCGGGCTGCGACTTGAATCAATCGGTCCGGAATTCACGCACGCAGCCAAAACGCCGCTCGACCCGCCGCTGACCGTCCGCTTTCGTGAAGGCGGCGAGCGAATTAAACCCGCCGGCGATTCGCACACCCGCGAACTGCGCCATCTGTTCCAGCAGGCGCGCGTGCCGCCATGGATGCGCGGTCGCTGCCCGTTGATTTACGAGAACGACGCATTGATCGCAGTGGCCGATCTCTGGTTCAGCGAACGAGGCAAGGCCATTCTCAATGTGCGCGGCGCGCGGCCACGCTGGAACCGCCCTGAATGGTGCGCATAGTCACTCAGGGCCGGCTCTCAACCTGACGTCATTCCCGGACCGTCCGCGCCGTTTGCGGGCGGGACCGGGAATCCATTTTGCGTTTCAAAGAAGCCAAAATGGATTCCGGGTTGCCACGCCGAACATGCCGGCGTGGCCCCCGGAATGACGACAGGCGTAGGTCAGGATTTCCTGCTACCTCGCCCCACGATGATCCTCGCACCCCGCTGCCACGTCAGGTACGACCACGCCCAGTTCCACATCACCGCCAGCCGGTTGCGGAAGCCGATCAGGAAGAAGATGTGCGCGAACAGCCAGAACAGCCAACCGATGAAGCCGGAAAATTCCAAGCCGCGCAGATCGACCACCGCCGACGAGCGGCTGATGCTGGCGAGGCTGCCATCGTCGTGGTAGCGAAACCGCGGCGCAGCGCGCCCCACCATCCGATCGCGAATCACGTGCGCGACGTACGTGCCCATCTGCTTGGCCGCGGGCGCCATGCCGGGCACGCGCTGCCCGTCCTGCTCGACCAACGCGAGATCGCCGATCACGAATACCTCCGTATGTCCCGGCAGCGACAGGTCGGGCGCCACTTTCACGCGCCCTGCCCGGTCGCGTTCGCCACCGAGCTGCGCGCCCAGCGGTGATGCCGCCACACCCGCCGCCCACAACACCGTTCGCGCGGCAATGTGTTCGTCACCCATGCGCACGCCGTCCGCATCGATATCGGTCACCGCGGCGCCGGTGTGGACTTCGACGCCCATGCTTTCCAGCTTGCGCCGCGCGATCTCCGAAAGCTTCTCCGGCATCGCCGACAACACGCGCGGACCGGCTTCGACCAGATGGATGCGCGCGTCGCGCGGATGCGCGATCCGGAATTCGCGCGGCAAGGTGTGATGCGCGATTTCCGCCAGCGTGCCCGCCAGTTCTACGCCGGTCGGTCCCGCGCCGACGATCACGAACGTCAGCCATTGCTTGCGACGTTCGGCATCGGGCTCGCATTCGGCCGCCTCGAACGCAGAGAGAATCCGTCGCCGGATCGCCAGCGCGTCGTTCATGGTCTTGAGCCCCGGCGCAAATGCCGCCCAGTCGTCGTGGCCGAAATACGCATGCGTGGAACCGGTCGCGACGATCAGGTAGTCGTAGCCAATCGTCTGCGTGCCGGCACTCACCCGCCGCGTGGCCACGTCAATGCCGGTCACCTCTTCCATCCATACGGTGACATTGCGCTGCCGACGCACGATGTGCCGCA
>JAZKBD010000013.1:38321-44215 GCA_040388785.1 Pseudomonadota bacterium | reverse complement strand
GTCGGGACCGGACAGCGTGGCGCCAGCCACCTGGTACAACAGCGGCTGGAACACGTGGTGGTTGGCGCGGTCGATCAGCGTGATGCGCACCGGCGCACGGCGCAGCGCGCGCGTGGCCTTCAAGCCACCGAAGCCGCCGCCGAGGATGACCACATGCGGCCATGACGCAAAATCGTTCATCGACACAGTATGCCGCACGCCATGACGGTCGGCACTGGACACGCGCCGCACGACGTGCGAATCATTGGGGAATCGAGACGAAGCCGCTTCGCTTCGCTTTGCTCGTCACCCCGGAATCGCGAAGCGATATCCGGGGCCCAGTGACTTTGGAGCCAAAGTTACAGCAAAGACACTGGATTCCCGCTTTCGCGGAATGGACGACGGTATGTTTGATCGGACCTTCTCTGGGGAGATATGCCATGTATAGACTGCACGCGTTCGTGTTCGCCGCATTTGTCGCCGCGACCGGCGTATTGCCGCCGGCAGCCATCGCAGCTCAATCGAAAACCGGCTTCGCGCTGGCGCAGGTACTGTCCTATCCCTTTCCGCTCGGCCTGACTTCGGCGGAGCACGGCGATCGCGTTGCCTGGGTCATCGACCAGAACGGCGTGCGCAATGTCTGGATAGCGAACGCGCCGGATTTAAAACCGCACCAGGTCACGCGTTTCACGCAGGACGACGGCCAGGAGATCACGCAGCTCACCTTCTCGCCGTCGGGCGACGCGCTGGTGTTCGTGCGCGGCGGCGACCACGACTCCAACTGGCCCGTGAAAGTGGCGGTCGATCCCGCGTCCAGTCCGGTCGAACCGAAGGTGATGTTGTGGACGGTTGACCTGCACACGAATACCGCGCACGAACTCACCGAAGGCGATGCGCCGGCGATTTCATCGAACGGCAAGCTCGCCTACATCAAGGACGACCAGGTCTGGACCGCGCCGTTGTCGGCGAGCGACAAGGCCAAGCCGAAGCGCCTGTTCTTCGATCACGGCAAGGACGGCGACCTGCACTGGTCGCCCGACGGCAAGCGGCTCGCGTTCGTGTCGCGTCGTGACGACCACGCGTTCATCGGCGTGTTCACCGACGACCACACGCCGATCCTGTATTTCGCACCTTCGGCCGAAGCCGATGGCGATCCGCGCTGGTCACCCGACGGTTCGCAGATCGCGTTCACGCGCCAGCCGGGCAACGGCGGACCGCCGCAACCGATCCTCACGCAGACGCCGCAGCCGTGGTCGATCCGGGTTGCCGATGCGCGCACCGGACAGGCGCACGTGGTGTGGCAAAGTCCCGACACGCTGGTCGGTTCGTATCCGCAGGCGGCCGGCGGCGCGAACCTGCACTGGGCCGATGGTGGTTCGAAGCTGGTGTTCCTGAGCGACATCGATGGCTGGCCGCATCTTTATTCGATCGATGCGAACGGTGGCACGCCACAGCTGCTAACGCCCGGCAAGTTCATGGTGGAAGACGTGGTGATGGCGCCCGACGCGCGTTCGATCGTGTACACCGCCAACACCGGCACCACCAAAGACGACAACGATCGCCGTCACCTGTTCCGCGTGCCCGCCGATTGTGCGCAACCGGTTGCGTTGACTTCGGGCAGCGGCATCCAGACCTCACCCGCCGCGGCGGGTAGCGCCATCGCCTACATCGATGCAGGTGCGCAACGGCCGCCACTGGTCTCCGTCATGCAGGCCAACGGCAGCGGACAGAAAGCGCTGCAGGCCAACCTGATCCCGGCCGATTTCCCGACCGCGCAATTGGTGATCCCGCAGGCGGTGACCTTCAAGGCCGCCGATGGCACTGAAATCCAGGGACAGTTGTTCCGCAGCGCCGATGCCGGCGCCAACCAGCCCGGCATGATCTTCGTGCACGGCGGGCCGCCGCGGCAGATGCTGCTGGGCTGGCATTACATGGATTACTACAGCAACAGTTACGCCGTGAACCAGTATCTCGCCGCGCACGGCTTCACCGTGCTGTCGGTGAATTACCGGCTCGGCATTGGCTACGGGCACGCGTTCCACAACCCGCCGCATTGGGGGCCGACCGGCGCCTCCGAATACCAGGACGTCGTCGCCGGCGCGAAGTACCTGCAACGCGTGCCCGGCGTCGACGCCGCGCGCATCGGCATCTGGGGCGGTTCCTACGGCGGTTACTTGACCGCGCTCGCGCTCGCGAGAAATTCCGACATCTTCAAGGCCGGCGTCGACATGCACGGCGTGCACGACTGGTCACGCGACATCGCCGAGTGGTTCGGCAAACCGGACGCACGTTACGAACAGGGCGACTACAAGGAGGCGCTGAAGGTGGCGTGGGATTCCTCGCCCGACGCCGACATCGCGAAATGGAAATCACCGGTGCTGCTGATCCAGGGTGACGACGACCACAACGTGCATTTCATGCAGATGACCGACGTGGTGCCGCGCCTCAGGAAACACGGCGTCCCGTTCGAGGAAATGGTGATCCCCAACGAGATCCACGGTTTCCTGCGCCACGCCTCGTGGATGCAGGCCGACACCGCGACCGTGGAGTTCCTGCAACGCAAACTCGGAAGTACCACGCACTAGCGACACCTTTTTTGCTCGTCATCCCGGCGAAGGCCGGACTGCGTTTGCAGGATTGCAAACGCGAACGCCGAAGGCGGCCCGAAGGGCGAGCGCCAAGGATGGCGCGAGTAATCCACTGACTTTCGCGCCAGCAAAAACGACACATGCAAGAAGAAGCACAGAACGAATCCATCAACCTCCACGCATACCTCGAACGGATCGGCGTGCGCGCGCCCATCGCCCCCAACCTGCAAACCCTGCGCGCCATCATCTCCGCACACGTCGCCACGATCCCATTCGAAAACCTCGACCCTTTCCTCGGCATCTCCCCTGCACTGGACATCGCATCCGTCCAACGCAAACTGGTGCACGACCACCGCGGCGGCTACTGCTTCGAACAGAACCGCCTGCTGAGCGACGCCCTTCGCGCCATCGGCTTCCAGGTCACCGACCTCGCCGCCCGCGTGTTGTGGGGACAACCCGAAGATGCGATCACCGCGCGCACCCACATGCTGCTGCGCGTCGAAGCCGATGGAAAGTCATGGCTGGCCGACGTCGGCTTCGGCGGCAACACCCCTACCGGTCCGCTGCAACTCGTTCCCGACATCGAACAGGCCACACCGCACGAACCCTTTCGGCTGATCCGCCGCGATGACAACGACTGGCGGCTGCAACTGTTCGCCGCCGATGCGTGGCAGACCCTGTACCGCTTCGACCTGCAGCCGCAATTCCCGGCCGACTACCGCGTCAGCAACTACTGGACGTCCGCCAACCCCGATTCGCACTTCGTCACGGGCATCAGCGCTGCGCGAGCCCCGGCCGGCCGCAGACTCACGCTGCGCAACCGCCAATTTGCCGAACACACCACCGGCGGCGCCACCATCAAGCGAACGCTCGCCACCACTGAGGAAATCCGCGCGGTGCTGCAAGACGAATTCCTGATCCGCCTGCCCGAAAATTCAAAACTTGACGCAAGGCTCAACCAGCTACCACAACGATAGCGTCGATGATCCTTGTAAGAAATTTCTGATTGACAAGCCTTCAAGGGAAGCTGAACATCAGGCGCCACACCCAGTTCTGGGTCTACTTGTCGTATGCGGCGAGAGGGGGAAGACAATGGATATTTGGAACATTAATGCGTTAGCGTTGTTTATCGCCTTTGTCATACCTGGCTTCATCAGTCTGAAAACATACCAGCTACTCTTTCCCAGTGAGTCCAGAGGCTCGGACAAGCTGCTTATTGATGCGATTGCGTACAGCTCAATCAACTATGCGATACTACTTTGGCCAATTTATGCAATCGAAACACATAATGTCCGAGTGCTACATCCAACAGCATACGTGCTGTTCTATGTATTCGCATTGTTAATTGCCCCTGTCATATGGATTTTCCTGTTCAAGAGGATCCGCACAACACAGATCGCTCAAAAATCAGTACCACACCCAATAGCGAGGCCTTGGGACTACGTCTTCGGCCAGCGACGCCCGCATTGGATAGTGGTTACGCTCAAGAGTGGCAGAAGTGTCGGAGGACGTTATGATGCATCATCATTCGCATCAAGCGCGCCAGCACCAGAACAATTGTATCTTGAAGAGCACTGGGTACTTAACGAAGACGGCGGGTTTGAGAGACCACGAGCGGAAACCAATGGAATATTAATTCTTTCATCGGAGATTGCGACGGTAGAATTCTTTCATCTCGGATATGGAGAAGGGAATGTCAGAGAAAAAGCCACTCAATGAAGGGTATGCTCCCGTAAAAAAAGGCTACCAGCCAACGAGCAATCCTCCACCAAGTACACCGGGCGGCAAAGTTCAAGGCGGCTACCAGCCGTCAAAGAGCGAGGTGAAGCCAAGCCCATCTCCGCCACCCAAGAAGCCATGACTACCCATCCGGAGGACGTACTGCCGCTGCTTATTGGCGGTAGCGCGCACAATTCCCGACGCGGATGATCGATAAGCCGGAAATCGACGCTAAGGCCGATGAACTCGGTGTCCATCGTTCCAACGTACAACGCGATTACGCGTTCGGCTGGCTGTTGTCCTCGTTTTACCAATCCGACAACCCCTTGCAGCGACTACTAATCCTCAAGGGAGGGAATTGCTTCAGAAAGGCGTACTTCGAGCATGCTCGATACTCGAACGATCTCGATTTTTCGACTCAGTCCGATGTCGATCCAGAACTGCTGTTGAGCGGGATCAAGCAAGCGTGCACTCACGCCCGCAGCGGTAGTGCAATTGAGTTCTTGATCGACGAATCTCGAGTCGCGGAGAAGAAGTCATCGGATGGCAACTCGCGTATGTTCGAGGCGCGGGTCTATTTCCACAGCTTCTATGGAGAGGACGAAGATCTACGCCTGAGGGTGAATTTGGATGTCAAGGAATTTGACGCCATATTTCTTCCTGTGCAGACACGCAGGCTCATCCATTCATATTCAGATGCGGCAGTCTGCCAGGGCAACCTAAGATGCCTGAAGCTTGAAGAGCTCCTGGCGTCTAAGCTCAAGGCGCTCCTGCAGCGAAGGCACTCGCCCGATCTTTACGACTTTGTTCATTCGCTTTTCTTTCAGAAGGTATTGGCCATCTCTCGACGAGAAGTGTTGACCACCTTTCTGAAACAAACCATCTATGAACCGAATCCTGCTGCTGCGAAGGGACTGCTGCTGCAGCTTCCGTTTGAACTCATTCGCGGCTTCTGGAATCAGTACCTCGTCTGCCCCAAGTTGGCCCTTTTTAGCTTCGACGAGGCCGAGACTTGGTTCAAGTCGATAGTCAGTGACATTTTCGCGTTAGCAGAGCCAGCCCGAGCGTACGCTGCCCCCGGACGGGGCGGCGCTCCTGTCTTCTACTCTCCCGACCTTCGCGACACGATCATGGAGGGCGGACGTCTGCAACGCCTGCTGCGCTTCGTCTATGACGGTTACGAACGTTTGGTCGAACCATACTCTTTAATGTTTAAGCGCCGGCAAGATGGCATCGGACATGAATATTTCTATGCTTGGGATCGCAGCGGAGGACGCAGCGGACAAGTGGGTATCAAGTCGTTCCTGGCAGAGAAGGTTCAGTCTATCTCCCTGACCGACAGCACATTCGAGCCCCGCTATCCAATCGAGCTGACGAAGAACGACGGTGGATACTTCGGGAGGCCATACTTCGGGGCACCGTCAGCGCTGCCCAATCTTAGGCCTAGGCACCAAGCTCGTAGGCAAAGTGGTTCAGGCTACGGTATGGCGTACACGGTTGAGTGCTCGTACTGCGGGAAACGATTCAAGCGCAGTTCGTACGACACAAAGCTAAACGAGCACAAGGACAGGTATGGGAACCGTTGCTTTGGCCGCGTTGGGTTCATCG
>JAZKBD010000013.1:0-38282 GCA_040388785.1 Pseudomonadota bacterium | reverse complement strand
CTCTCACACCACCGGCACCCCGCTGATGTTGTTCTTTGGATCGAGCCAGAACGACTCGGGCACGAAGCGGTTGAAGATTTCCAGCGGCAGGATGGTTTTGCGTTCGGGGGCTTCGACTTTCGAGCGTACGGTGTGCAGGCCGGGCATGCCGACGCGCGAGTCGAATTCGCTGGCGCCGTATTCGACGCTGTCGAAGTCGTGTTCGAACCACGGCTCGCCGATGAACTCGTAGACCTTGCGCAGAGCTGCTTCGGGACTTTTGGTCAGGGTTTCGTAGGTCAGCAGCATCAGGTGGCCCGAAGCGTACTGGCCGTAGAACGCATCCTTGATGGCCTGGAACGAGAAACCAACCATGCCGCGCGGATCGGCGAGCGCCTGCGCGCGCGAGTACACGGTGGTGTTGGTGTCGAAGCGGAACACCTTGCTGACGCTAACCGGCTGCTGGCGCACCAGCCGCTCCATGCTGTCCAGCACCCACGGCAACTGCCGCACGCAGGCGATGACCCTGGCGCGCGGGAACAGCGTGTCGAGCATCTGCATGCGGCTGCACCACAACCGGCTGGTGTCGAAGACCACCTCGGCGCCGCTTTGCGCGGCGTAGAAATTTTCTACCAGGCCGCGCAGCACCGACACGCGCGCCTCGTCGGATATCGCGTGCGAGAAATCGTTCTTGCTGCTCATCTCGGCGACGACCACGCCCATGATGTCGGCGACCGGGCTGGTCATGCCCGCGTGGAAGCGCGGGTTCTGCCTCAGGATCGCCGCCAGCAGCGTGCTGCCGGAGCGCGGCAGGCCGGAGATGAAGTGGAATGTTCGAGATGGCTTCGCGGAATCCGGTGCGGCGGACATGCGTGCGCTCCTGATGGTGAACGTGTTTCGTCTTGGGTCAGTATCGCAGGCTTGGCCGGTTGCAAGACACGGTAAGCGTCACTCGCGCGATTTTCGACCTGTTGCTAGAAAACCCAAATGGATTCCCGCTTTCCTCGCTCCTCAAAGCGCGGCCATCCATGGCCGCTCCCCGCGTCGCGGGAATGACGGCAAAAAAACAGGACAATGACGGGAAGGTCTATCGAGTCAGCTACGGCCGCGGCCCGGTCGACGCACGGATGCGGATTTCGTAATCGAGTTCGACCATGCTCGCCTCTCCTTTCCCGAGCACGAGCCGCAACAATTCCTCCGTGGCGCGGCGCGCCATTTCCTGCACGGGTTGGTGGATCGTCGTCAGCGGCGGCCACACTTGCGTCGCGATGGTGGTGTCGTCGAAGCCGCACACGGAAATGTCGCCGGGCACCGACAGGCCCGCTTCCGAAGCGGCCCAGATCGTGCCGACGGCCATGTCGTCGTCGCCCGCGAAGATCGCGGTGGGCCGCTGCCGCAGCGCCAGCAACTTGCGCGCGGCGGCAACGCCCGACTCGAATGAGAACCTGCCCTGCACCATGTACGCGGGGTTCTCTTTCAGGCCCGCGCGCTGCATGCCGTCGCGATAACCGGCGAGGCGCCACACGCCGGCGCCGTGCTCAAGGTCGCCCACGATGTGCGCGATGCGCGTGTGTCCCAGCGAGACCAGGTGCGCCACCATCGCGGCCGCGGCTTCGCGTTCGCGCAGGATCACGCCGACCTGGTTCTCTGGATGGCGCGGTGAAATCGAGGCGAACGGAACGCCGCCCTTGCGCAGGCTTTTCAGCAAGGCCGCGTGATCGGTGATCGGCGGCGTCAGGATCAACCCGTCCGGCCGGTGCCGCGTCAGGATGTCGTCGACGCGTTCGACGAAATCGGGCGAACTGGAAACCAGCGGCTGCACCGTCATGCTGTAGTGCTGCGCTTCGCAGGCCTCGAGCACGCCGGCCTGCACTTCCATGATGTAGCTGGGCGAACGGTTGTCGTACAGCAGGCCGACCGTGAAGGAGCGATTGGTCGCGAGGCTGCGCGCCGACGTGAGCGGGCGGTACTTGAGCTTGGCGATCGCGTCCAGCACCTGCTGGCGCGTGGACTCGTGCACGTTCGGCTCGTCGTTGATGACCCGCGAGACGGTCTTGCGCGAGGTGCCCGCCACGCGGGCCACGTCGCTGATGTTGGCGCGCTTCATGGGTGTTGTTGCCGATGATGTTTCATGGAGTCCTTGGAACTTGCCCACGAATAACGACACCGTTCGTGTTGAGCGTAGCGAAGCGAAGCTTCGCGAAGTCGAAACACCGGAATTCGTACCATGTGGCACTTCGACTTCGCGCCTTCTGCGCTACGCTCAGTGCGAACGGCTCGGACAAGCTCTCAGTGCAAGGGTGCGTCGGCTGGCACATGCTGGGCCTGCACGTTAAAGCCGCTCACTTCGACGACCGGCGCCGTGGCGCCCTTCGCCGCATAACGCGCGGTCACCGTCAGCGACTCGCCCGGCCACAAGGTGACGTCGTTGTCGCTCCACAGGATCGGCAGCGCAAGCTCGCCATTCGTGGATTTACGGATGGACAGGTGCTGGAACAAGGCGACTGCCTTTGACGAGTCAGGCAGCGAAAGCTTGACGGTGGTGACGTTGTCGTCGCCGTCGCGCCGCGTCGTGGCACGAACGTTGGTGGTGGCAGCCGGCAACGACTGCAACGCAGTGAAGTCGGCGTACTCGGTGAGCGGCGTCAGGTACCAGTTCGAGTGCTTCCAGTCGAGCACGTCCTTCTGCGTCGAGAGCCAATAGACGTTGCGGCTGACGGGTTGGCCGTCGCTGGCTACGAGGCTCAGTTCCACGAAATACGTGCGCGACAACCCGGAAAGCGCCGGAAGCGTCGTGACATTCAGCGTTCGGTTGCCCGCTAGGTCGAGGCCGCTGAACTGTTTGCTGTAACGCACGCTGCCGTCGAGGTTCCGCACCTGCACGCTCGCGTGCAGCCCGTGTTGGTTGGTCAGCGTGTGGTTGACCAGCACGATCGCCCGCGTGTCATACGAATACTGGATGTGCACCGGCTCGTTGGCCTTCTTCGCGCCGAAATACGCGCCGGCCGGGTTCATGTACCAGTCGTACAGGTGCCAGTGCAGCGACGGCCAGGCGTTGTTGAGCATCCAGTAGATCACGCCCGTCGACGGCTTAGCCAAATCCATGTGCGCATTGAACGCTTCGAACTGCGCACGGACATTGTCGTAGTTGTCGAGCTGGGCCTTCTGCACGTAATCGGCAAGACTTTTCGGCGGCCCGTAGCGCTTCGCGAGCGCGTTGTCGAACGGCTCCAGCTTCGCGAACGGCGACCATGATGCGGTCGCGTGGTATTGCCTGACATCGGGATATTTCCACAAGGCTTCCTGCGCCAGCGGCGAAAGCATCCGTTGCACGTCTTCGAGGCGCGGAATGTCGGCGCCCGCGCTCACCTCGGAATCGAAGCCGAACGCGCCGCCCAGTTTGTCGGCGTACCAGTACGACGGCGGTATCCACGCATAGGGACCGGCCATCTTCATGCCGGACGGACCGGCCACCGTGCTGGTCTGGTCGACGGCGGCCGAAACGATCGGCGTGTTCCAATCTTCCGCATGCAGTGTGTCGACATACATCTTCACGATCGCGGGCGGCGGCGCATTGTCGCTGCCGATCAGGAATCCGATCACCGAGGGGTGATTGCGCAGCAAGCGCGCCTCGCTCGCCATCGATGCCTGCGCGATTTGCATGTCCGCGTCGTCCCATGGCGCGCCACCCGTCTTCGCTGCAGACTCCCATTTGTCGCAGCATTCCCAGCCCGGCAGGATCATGATGCCGTAGCGATCGGCGAGATCGTAGAAGTGCTGGTCTTCGAGCTTGCCCTCGCTGCGGATCGCGTTGAGGCTCATGTTGCGCACGTAGTCGAACTCGGCCTCCATGCGGCCGGGTGGCTCGCGCAGGAACATGTCCGGCGCCCAGCCACCGCCGCGGATCAGCACCGGCTTGCCGTTGATGAAGAACTGGATGTAGCCCTGCTTCGTGAGCTTCGAAGTCGCGCTGCGGATGCCGAAGGTGGTCGTGGCACGATCGGATTCGGCGCCATTCACCGAAGCGCTGAGTTCCAAGTCGTACAGCGGATGATCGCCCATGCCGATCGGCCACCAGACTTTCGGATGATCCAGCGCGAGGGCCGGATCGGTCTTCGGCGAAAACGTGATGGTTTGCGTCTGCCCTGCTTCGAGGTGGACTTTCCGCTGCAGCGAGACGCCCGCGACCGTGCCACTCACGATCGCATCGTGCGGCACGCTGTCGAGGTTCCGCACTTCCGCTTTCACCGTCAACGCCGCGCGTGAAAGATCCGGCAACGAAAGATCGGTGGTGACCGCCGGGAAACGCAACTCGATCGGGCCGGTCTGCACGATGTCCACGCCACGCCACGGCCCCATGTTGTTGTCGGGCGGCTCCGGATTCCAGTCCACCCACCCCATCAGGAAATCCCGCTGCGGATCGCCCGGGTGCACGCGCAAGGCCAGCGTGTTCACGCCATCGTGCACCCAGCGCGTCACGTCGAGTTCGTGCACGGGATACGCGCCCGCAACGGCCACATGATCGGCAAGCTTGTGTCCATTGAGCCACAGGTCGGCGCTGGCGATCATGCCGTTGCTGCGCAGCAGCGTGTGCATTCCGGCCGGCGTTTTTTTGAGCGTGAATTGCGTGCGATACCACCATGGAACCACGAAGCGATGATGCCCGGCATCGGGCACCTCCACCGCGCGCAGGTTGTCATCGTGAAACACGTCCTTGTATTTCCCGTTTTCGAGCAGGCCCGCCATCACCGTCGCGCGCCCGCTGACCGGATACCAGTCCCTGGTGGAAAAATTCGCGCTCGATATCTCTGCTCCACTCTCCTGCGCCTTGGCGCTCGACTGCATTTCCCAATGGGCGATCGCGGTGACATGGCCCGCGCCGCCGTCCACGCGAATCGGCTCGGCAGCGTTGACGGCGAGCGTCCATGCAACGACGACCGCCAGCCCTATCGAAAGACATTGCACGCGCATGGCTTCAGTGCTCCCCGAGATAGGCTTCGTGTATTTCGACGGGTGCGAACGGCCAGGCCTTGTTGACCTTCGCCCAGACCATGAACACCACCAGCCCGGTGACGATCCACGCGCCGGACAGGATCAGTGACAGCGCCGAGGCCGAGATGTACACGTAGATCCATCCGGCCATCGCGACGATGCACGGCAGCGGATACAACCATTGCCGGTACGGCCGCGGCAATCCCGGCTGGCGCTTGCGCAGCACCACCAGCGCGACGATCTGTGCCGCCGACTGCACGATGATGCTCGCGGCCAACAGCATGTTGATCACTTCGGTCAGATCGAAGAACGTGCCAGCCGCCATCACCACGCCCATCGTCAGCAACGCGACGTGCGGGAAACCGTGCCTGGCGTGCAGCCGGCCGAACGCGGACAGGAACACCTTGTCGTGCGCGGCCTGGTACGGCACCCGCGAGCCGCCCAGCAGCCCCGCGAACACCGAAGCGAACGCGGTGACGATGATCAGGATGGTCATCACCGCGGCCGCGGTATGGCCCCAACTGTGCTCGACCACCAGCGAGGCGATCGACTTGGAAGTCGCGACCTGCTGCCACGGCACCACGCCCATCACGCTGATGTTGAGGGCTAGGTAGACGAACATCATCGCGATCACCGAGATCAGGATCGAGCCCGGCATCGTGCGGCCGGGATTGCGCAGCTCGTCGCCCATGTAGGCGGTGGTGAAATAGCCGAGGTAATCGTAGATGCCGATCACCAGGCCCGCGCCGAGCCCGAAGAAGAACTGGCCGCCGAAGGCATGGGCCGGAAAGCCGAAGGCGAGCGCAGGATGGAAATCGGCGAAGCCGGCCGCCGAGGTGCCGACCACCGCAACCAGCATGATGACCCACAGCGCGACGGTGATCGCGCGGATCGATTCGATCCGGCGGTACAGCAGGAGCACCACCAGGAAGCTTGAGAGAACGCTGATCAGGTGCACCGCCGTCCAGCTCAGGTTCGGGAAAAAGAAGCCGAGATACTCGACCATCCCGATGATGCCGGTGGACATGATCAGCGGGATCGTCAGCAGCACCGTCCAGATGAAGAGGAACGGCATCAGCTTGCCGGTGCGGTACTGGAACGCTTCGCGCAAATAGACGTAGGTGCCGCCCGAGCCCGGCATCGCCGCGCCCAATTCCGCCCACACCATGCCGTCGGACGCAGCGAGGATCGCACCCGCGATCCAGCCGATGATCGCCTGTGGCCCGCCCATCGTCGCCACCATGATCGGAATCGTGATGAACGGCCCGATGCCGCACATCTGCGTCATGTTGATCGCGGTGCCGGAGAACAGGCCAATGGAGCGATGGAAGCCTTCGCTCCGCGCGGGCTTGCTGGTTTCCGCTGCTTGTTTGCTGATTTCGGCTACTGGCATGTCGTTTCCGGGGGATGGTGCAACGGCGACGCCTGCGGCAAGGTGAGATCATTTTCGGGCCGCATGTTCGTGAATGCCCGACAGGAAAATGCGATTGTTCCCTTTGCCGTCATTCCCGCGAAAGCGGACTGCGTTTGCAGGATTGCAAACGCGAACGCCCTAGGCGGCCCGCAGGGCGAGCGCCAAGGACGGCGCGAGTCTATCCAGTGTCTTTGCCGACTTGAAGCGTAAAGTCACTGGGAAACTCGCCGCATCCTGCGGCTCGCCCTTCGGGCCATCGGCTCCGCCGATGTTCGCTTCGGCATCCTGCCTCCGCAGTCCGGAATCGCTTCGCGATTCCGGGATGACGAGCAAAAATGCGGAACGCGAATGCCTTGCGCGTCCGTGTCATCCTCAGAACTGCCCGCGTATGCCGGCCATGACCATGCGCTCGGAGAACGTCGAGTGCCCAGGCTGGTCGGGCCATGTGAGATAAAACCGCTGGTACTCGTTGCTGAGGTTGGTCCCCTGCAGGAACACTTCCGCGTATTTGGAAAACTTGTACGACACCGATGCGTCGACGTACTTCTGCGGCGCTTCGTAGGCTTCGAGGCCGGTGATGCCACCGACATCCTGCGACACCGCGCGCTTCGAACGGTAGTTGTACGCGACGCGCGCCTGGAATCGGCTGTCCTGGTACCACAGGATCAGGTTGCCTGACTTGGTCGAATTGTCCTGGAACGGAATCTTGTTGCCCGCGAGATCGGTTTGTCCCGAATTACTGGGTGCATACGTGGCGTTGAATTCCACGCCGGTGTTGCGCAGCAGCCCCGGCAGGAACGTGAAGCCCTGGCGGTAATCGAATTCGGCCCCATGGATGCTGTTGCCGGTGCCTTGCAAGGGCTCGCTGATGGCCACGCAGTGTCCGCGCACCACACCATCGGCGTCGGGAAGATCGCAGTTGGTGACGCTGCCTTGCAGGATGAAGCTCTCCACGTTGATCCGGAACCACGCAAGGCTGACCATGCTGGTCGGATTGATGTAGTACTCGAGCGAGGCGCCGTAATTGGTGGAACGCCACGGGTTGAGGTTCGGATTGCCCGTCGAGCTGCCTTGCGACACGCGGAATAACTGCCCGGTCGGGGTTTGCACCAGCGAATAACCCAACGTCAATCCGCCGCCCCAGGTGCTGAGGTCGAGCGGCATCATGTTCTTCGAATAGGCCAGTCGCAATTTGAGATTGTCGGTGATGTCCAGCGCGAAATTCGCCGCCGGCAGCACGTCCTGGTATTGGCGCCGCGTGACTTGCGTGCCCGCGTCGGCGGGCAACGTCAGGTTCGGGCCTGGGAGGCCCGTCAGGTGTTGCGTGATGTCGAGGCTGGTGCGGATCATGCGCACGCCAACGTTGCCGCTGTAAGGCATGTTGCCGAGATGGCCGCCGAAATCGAGTTGCAGATAGCCGGATGCCTGCTTCATCCATACCGACCAGGTATTGCCGGGATCTTCCTGCAATTGCAGCGCTGGATACAGCGACCTGTCGAACGACAACGGATTGTCCATGCCGTAAGGATCGAATGCCCAGAACGTGATGCCGGTGCCCAGCAGGTTGGTGTATTCCTTCCAGTTGTTCGACAGCGGCGCAGGCAATTGCGATGGAGGTTGCGCGGACAACGGCCCGGCGCGGAACGCGCCTTCCGAATTGCCCGCCGTGCAGGAGCTGTCTTGCAGCACCACATCCGCACCGAGGTAGCGCACCGGACAACCGTTGGGATCGCTGGCGCCCATGCCTGCATAGACAGGGGTTTCGAAACCGAAGCCGATGTTGGTTGCGTTGCGGATGCTGTTGCGCACGCCGAAATCCAGCTTGATGCCGTTGCCGAAGTCGTAATGACCATCGAAACGGAGCGCGCTCAACCCGACCGAACGATCGTAATTCGCCCCGTCCTCTTCGAGCGTCTTGAACGACCAATCGTTGGGGTTGGCGAAGTTGGCAGCGAGTCCCGGCGGCATGCTGACGCCCAGGTTCCGATTGCGGAAATCGGCGATGATCGGGATGGTGTTGGGAGGCACGCCATCCGGGTTGAATACGCGGTCGCCGCCCGGATAGATGAACGTGCCCGGCGGCACCGAGGTGACCGGGTTGCCATCCACGGTGAGGTTGGGCCACTGGGTGCCATCCGAGTCGGATGTATTGAGGTCGGTTTCGAGTCGCAACTGATGGGCGGTGTCGCGGATTCCGCGCAAGCTTCCCGTGAACGGACCGCCATTGTCGAAATCCACCTGGATGTTGAAGTTCCTCGCGACGGAGCCCTTCTGGATGATTTGCGAAAACGATTCCACGTCGCCGGGCCACTTCTCGTACACCTGCGTGGTGTAGAGCTGACTGTTCGGCCACGGTGGATCATCGGGCGTGGCGTACTGGCCGTAGATGGCGGCGCCGGTATTGCGCGACTGCAACGGCACGTAGGTCGCGCCCTGCCAGTTGGTGGAATTGAATTGGATACCGACGTTGCGGTCGTACTCGTCCTGCCGTGCGAAGAACAAGTCGCTGGTCAGCGTGAACCCGCCGCCGAGATCCATCTGGAACGATGCATTCGCGGATTTGCGCCGCCGCTGCGTCGTGGTGTCGTACACGCCGATGTCCTGGCTGCCCATGAACACGCCATTGGACTTGCCATCACCGTTGACGTCGACGCTGCCATCCGGATTCTGCTTGATCTGCGACGGTATCGGCCCACCGTTCCATGCCGTCAGGAATCCGTTGTAACCGCCTGCGCTGATGGCGTTCTCGCCATTCAGCACCACGCCGTACTGATCGAGACTTTCGGTGGAATTTTCGCGCGTGGTGTCGGAGTAATCGCCCGACAGCAGCAGGCCCCAGCGTCCACCGGCGTTGTATGAAATGAGGCCACTCGCCTCGGGTCCCCACTTGCCGGTGGTCTGTCCGCGCTCGCCGTCCGCGGAATAGCTGTAGGTGAAACCATTCGGCAGATCCCACGGCCGGTAGGTGTGCAGGTCGAGCGAACCGCTGATGCCGCCGTCGGTCAGGCTGGCCGTCGGCGACTTGATCACGTCGACGCCGCGGAACAGAGTGGCGGGCAACATCGTGAAGTCGGGTTGCTGCGAATCGATCTGATCCGGCGTGATGAACACCTCGCCGTTCAGCATGGTGCCGACTTCAGGCAAGCCGCGCACGTCCACCGACGTGCCGACGCCCGAATCGCGGTTGACCTGCACGCCGGTCACGCGCTGCAGCGCGTCGGTAATCGTGACGTCGGGCAACTGACCGATGCTTTCAGCCGTGATGCTGTCCTGGATGTCGGGCGCATCGCGCTTCAACTGGATCGCCCGCATCTGCGATGCGCGAACGCCCACGACGTTGACCACCGACAAGGTCTGCGCGTTTTGCTCTTCCGGCGTCTTGGCGGCCTTGGGCTTTTTGGTTTGCGGCTGATTGGCCTGCGACTGATCGGAAGCCGGCGCGGATTGCGTTGTCGCCTGCCCGGATGGGTCCTGGCTTGCAGCCTGCGGCGATGCCGCGGCCGAAGTCGCGACCACCGCGAACAACGCGGCCGAGATGGCAACCGACAACGGACTTCTGCGATGCACGATGGGCATGGCCTTTCCCTCACTGGTTGTCGATCAGGTCCGTCGGCTTGCATGTTCGCGTGCGTCGACGATACCGATCAGGTGTGTTTCACTCGTTCATTTCGTCAGGCGCTCCCGCAGCGTCCGGTCGAGTCCGAATCCGCCGAGGTAATACCGGGCCGCGCCCAGCACGCCGTGCTGCCCGTGCTCCATCACGCGAACCGGAACGTGTTCCAGGAAAATCCGGATGCTGCGTCCGTGCAGGAAGCGCGTCGCGAATTCGCTTCGCTGCAGCAGGTCGAACATCGCGGAAAGGAAACCGCCCGCGAGGTACACGCCGCCGCGCGCCATGAAATCCATCGCGAGGTTGCCGACGAAACTTCCCAGCGCTGCGCAAAACAGGTCCACGGCTTCCGTCGCGTTCGCGTCGGTGCGCTGCCGCGCCGCGTCGGTGATCGTTTCGGGCGTGGCAAGGCATGGCGGTGCGCCGTTCAAATCGCACAGGGTTCGATACAACGTCAGGAGTCCGGGGCCGGAAAGGACACGCTCGCAGGGAACGTAGCCGCCCTCCGGCGCAAGGCACGCAAGCACCTCGCGCTCGCGAAGCGTCTGCGCCGCAAAATCCATCTGGCCCGCTTCGGTGGCGATCACGAAACCAGGTCCGTTCGGAAGATGGACGGCAGCGCCCAGTCCCGTGCCCGGCCCCACCACCAGCTTCGGTCCCGACGCAACGACATCGGGACCGCACAGCAACCGGGTGCCCAGGCGATCGGCGTCGGCCAGCGCGTAGCCCAGCGCTTCGAAATCATTCAGTACGAACAACGCGTCAAAACCCAACCTGTCCTGCACTTCGCCCAGGCTGACCGGCCATGTGAGGTTGTCGTGGATGACCTCGTCATCGATGACCTGGCCGGCGCAGGCAAGCACGCAATGACCGACCGCTCCGGCCACGTCGCTCTTCAGGAATGCCCGCAGCAAATCGACAAGGCTCGCGTAATCGCCGCAGGTGAGCTTGCGGTAGGCGATGAGTTCGATGGTGCGCGGATCCGCACGCGCTTCCTGCACCAGCGCCAACCGCGCATGCGTGCCGCCCACGTCGGCGGCCAGAAACGATTGCGCCGAACCGCGCCTGTGTCGCCCCTGATGATTGACCATTGCGTCCATGACACCCCACGCAACGCGAATGGCCGTCAGTGTGGGGAACGATGACACCGGTGTCAATTTGCGGCGCAGCAATAAACGGGCAAGCCATGCGGCTGCCCAGGAACGCCCGTGAACAATGGGAATATCCCGACTTTTGTGCGGCCGGACGAGGTCAGGATTGCTGCGCTCCAGCAATTTCCCCACCGCGCCATCACGCGCGGAGTGCGCGTGGAGTCAGTGCTGCGATTCGCCCGAGCTATTCGGCTTGTCACGCAGCGCGCGGATCGCTTTCGCGTCCATGCGCTGGATGCGCATGATGCTGCAGCGGTTGCCGCCGGCGATCACGGCATCGCGATTGGAACTCACCAGGCCATCGTGCGAAGTCAGGCCGATCATGCCGCCCGCGGTCTGGAGGCCCAGGCACGGTCCGACCAATTGCAGGCGATAGGCCTGCGCGGGGCTGGTCCAGACCACTACGTAGCCGAGATGGTTCGAATCCCAACTGTACAAGGACGTGAAGTTGAACCACGGCACGTCGCCCAGCACGTATTTGCCGTAGTCGATCGCGTGGCGCGAAGGGCGCGAACCCGACTCGCGCGTTGGCGGTTGCGCGCAAGCGGCAAGCGCGATGACCAGCAGCAGCAAAATCCATTTGAGGGAACGCATGGCGCCACCTCGGGTGCGGGATGAGGAACAATCATCATCCTCCCGCGCAGACGCATCCGCAACGGCATGCCTGCCGATCCACCCTGCCATTCGAGTCGTGCCGGGCATCGACAGGTTGAACCTCGTGCCCCTCACCCGGCGCTGCGCGCGCGGCCTGCGGCCGCCTCTCCCCCAGAATACATTTGGGGGAGAGGGAGCCGAGTTTATTTCTGCAGCAACGTCGTCAGCTTGTCGAGCTGGGCGCGGTAGTTGTCGAGTACGCCTGCCGTGACCGCGGCGTACTTGTCGGCGCGGCTCCAGTCGCGCGCATCCAGCGCTTCATGCACTGCGGGAATCGTCTTGGGCGCGTAGCCGGTCAATTCGCCCGGTGCCTGCACCATGTTCCTGAACCACGGGCGACCCGGCAGGCCCTGTGCATCGAGCAGGCGCTGCTCCATCGTGGCCATCAACTGATTGACCTGCGCCCGTTGTGCGACCGGAATGTCCAGGCCCTTTTGTGCCTTGGCGTCGTAAGCCTTTTCATAGGCTTGCGCGCTTTCCTTCAGCTTCTTTGCCGCGGCATCCAGCGGCGCGAAATCAATCTTCGGCACGTCCGACAGGCGCTCCGGCGGCCCGACCGGATGCAGCGGATCGGCGGCCAGCTTGTACGCACCGGCATCGAGCAGCTTGTGCTGCGCCTCGGCCTCCTTGCGCGCACTGTCCGCCTGCTTGTGCAACTGCTCGACGTAGCGATCCAGCGTGCTGCTGAAATCGCCGAAGCGCATCGGCAACACTTCGGCGTCGGCGGTGCGCATCACGATGTGCCCGGCCACTTCGGCCAGCGCGACTTCGTACTTGAAGCCGGGGTCGCCGAAGCGGTCGAAATGTTCGAAGTCGTCGTAGCGCGAGTGGTACACACCCTCCTGGTTGGATTCGCCGTCGAAGCCGAGATCCAGCGTCGCGATGCCGAGGTGTTCCAGGAATGCGCTGTAGTCCGAACCCGAACCCAGCGGCGCGATCGGAATGTCGCCGCTCGCGCCCGCCAGCTTCGCGCTTTCCTTCATCATCGGATTGGCATTCTTCTCCGCGACGTGCACATCGAGGAATGCGCGCTGGCGCTGCTGCACGCTGCCCTGCGTTTCGGGATCGGTCACGCCGGCCGCGACCTGGTTCACCAGGTGCTGCAGCGAATGGCTGCCACCCGCGAACAGGAAACCGCGGCCATTGGTGTCGGAGTTCACGTACACCACGGCTTTCTGCTGCAGCTCCTTCGCGTGCGTTTCCGCCCACTCGGTGGAACCGAGCAGGCCCGGCTCCTCGCCGTCCCAACTCGCGTACACGATGGTGCGCTTCGGCTTCCAGCCCTGCTTGTACAACGTGCCCAGCGCCTTCGCCTCGGCCAGCTCGGTGACCATGCCGGCGAGCGGATCGAACGCGCCGAACACCCAGCCATCATGGTGGTTGCCGCGCAGCACCCACTGGTCGGCATCGCTGGAACCCGGCAATTTCGCGATCACGTCGTAAACCGGTTTACGGGTCCAGTCGGATTTCACGACCATGTGCACCTTGGCCGGGCCGGCGCCCACGTGATAGGTGAACGGCAGCGCGCCACGCCAGCTTTCCGGCGCGTCGGGACCGCCCAGCGCCTGCAGCAGCGGTGTCGCATCGGCATAGGAAATCGGCAGCACCGGAATCTTCAGAATGGTCTTGACGTCCTTCAGCGGCAGGTGTTTTGCGCCCGGCACGGAACCGTAACCCGGCGTGGTGGGATCGCCCGGATAAAGTTGCATCTTGGCGACCGAGCCGCGCTGCACGCCTTCGGGCGGACGCGTCGGTCCCTTGGGGAACGGATCGCCCGTGAAGTAACCGTCGTCGCGCGGATCGGAATAGATCAGGCAACCGATCGCGCCGTGCTGGTAGGCGAGTTCCGGCTTCAGTCCGCGCCACCCGGCGCCGTAGCGCACGATCACGATCTTGCCCTTGACGCTGATGCCGAGCCGCGCGAGTTCCTTGTAATCATCCGGCATGCCGTAGTTCACGTACACCAGATCGCCGGTGACGTCGCCATCGGCGCCGTAGACGTTGTAGGGCGGCAGCGCGCCCGGCAGCGACGAGGTCGGATCGCCCTTGATCGGTGGCTCGTGCAGCGTGGCCTTGAAGGTGGTCGGCGCGACCAGTTCCACCGATTCCTGCTTCGGCGTCGGATACAGCACGTCGAATTGTTCGATCTGCGCGTCCCAGCCCCAGCTCTTGAACTGCGCCAGCATCCACTCGGCGTTGGCCTTGTCGTGCGGAGAGCCGACCTGGTTCGGTTGCGAAGACATCTGCTTCAGCCAGTCGCGTATCTCGCTGGCGCTCAGCAGCGAATCGAAACGCTTTTCGAGTTGCTGCTGTTGCGTCATGCCGTTCGCGGTGAAGCCGAGCATGCCTTCGGAAGACGATGCCGGCGGCGTCGCCGCGCCTGCAACACAGCCAAGCGACAGGCACGCCAACGCGATGCCCAGCTTGCGTACATGAATCGGTTTCATGCAAAACCCTCAGGTTGGTTACGCCGCTCCACATGCCACGCCCACGCGCGGGCCGCACCGGCGGACCCGCCACTTTTACGCCGCTTCGAAACGTTTTGCATGGGACATTGGTCACGCGTGCCCTCTGCGGCGTGCCGAAGCCCCGATCAAGGCATTGCAGGCGCGCTTCCCAGAAAACGCCGGGTGCAGAACGCGACAATCAATCCGAACAGCAACATCGCCGCCAGGTTCTCGGCGAACGAGACCGGCGTGAAATGGTTGATGCGGTGCCATGCCGAGAAATACACCACCACGTAGTTCATCACCCCGAACACCACCACGCCATAGGCGAGCCCGGCGAGGAGCGGACGCGCGGTCAGCCGGTGCAGGCGCAGCGCGGCGAGCACGAAGATCGCGGCGATCACCAGCGACATGCCCCATTGCAGGAACAGCCCCAGCCACTGGACCGCCGCACCGCCCTGCAACGCGGCCTTGCCGAGCACGCCGCCGGCGATGAAGCGCAGGATGACGCGCGGATCGAGCATGTTGATCAGCGCCGCGGCGCCGATATCGACGGTGCCGGCGATCAAGCCGCCCGCGAGGATCGCCAACACCACCCGATGGCGCGCGGCAGGTGCGCGTTCGAAAGCCGCTGCAGGGATGCTCATTGCAGATTCTCCCGGGTGGTGAGGGCGCATCGTCACCGAAGCCGCCACGGCATGAAAGTGGCTTTGGTCATGCCGCGAACCCGCTGACGATTCATCGATTTGGCACGCCGCCGGGCGGCTTGCTATGGTGAGCGCCCGCACCCCGCCGCGGCAACGATGCTGCCCAGCCCGACCCAGCTCCTGCGCAATCGCATCCAGCAACTCCATCGGCGCATTGGTGGACGCCACTGGTTTCCGCACGTGCCGCTGGCGATCCTGCTGGGCCTCGGTGGATTCTGGCTGCTGCAGAACGACCTCGGCCGGCACTGGCGGCACATCCTCGACCAACTTTTGAACGGCGGCCAGAATCTGCATCCTGCCCTGTTGCCGCCGATCCTGATCGGGCTCGGCATGCTGATCATGGCGATCGGCTTGCTGTTCCGCTCGCGCCTCGCCTGGCTGATGGCATTACTGCTGGCCGCGACGGCCGCGATCAGCATGTATTTCGGGCAGCACAGCCACGCGCACCTGCTGATCGCCTATTTCGTCCTGATGCTGGCGTTGCTGGTGTTCGCCTGGCGCCAGTTCGACCGAACCAGCGTCACCGCGAGCACGCTGTTCGCGCTGAGCTCGGTGGTGATGCTACTGGTCTATGCCACGTTCGGCACGTTCTATCTGGGCGATGAGTTCCACCCGAAAGTCACCGACCTCGTGACCGCGCTGTATTACTCCATGGTCACGATGAGCACGGTAGGCTACGGCGACATCACGCCGCAAACGACCGAAGCCAAGCTGTTCGCGGTGTCCATCATCGTGCTCGGCGTGGCGGTGTTCGCGACTTCGCTCACCGCGGTGATCGCGCCACTGGTCACCCGCAGCCTGCAACGCATCGTCAGCCGCAAGGACAAACGCATGCAACGCGAAAACCATTTCATCGTGATCGGCAATACGCCGCTCGCCGTCAACACCTGGCGCGAACTCGCGCGCCGCGGCCACCCGGTCACGCGGCTGCTGCGCCAGGAACCCGAAACCGGCATTTCCGACGACATCGATCACGTGATCGGCGAACCCAGCGACGGCGACGTGCTGCGCAAGGCCGGCGCCGACAAGGCCCAGGCCGTGCTGGCGATGCTGGACGACGATTCCGAAAACGCATTCGTAGTGCTGGCCGTGCGCGAACTCGCCGGCAAGGCGCGCACCGTCGCCGCGGTCAACGACGCGAACCATCTGGGACGCGTGCAACTGGTGCAGCCCGACGTGGTGATCGCGCCGCAGATCCTCGGCGGCGAATTGGCCGCGATGTTGCTGACCGGCGAGGAGGTGACCGCCGACTTCGTGATGAAGCGGGTGTTCCAGCAGCCCGCGAATGCGTCGTCCACTTCCGCGGCTTGAGAACTTGTCCAGAAACAGCGATGCCATTCGTGTCGAACGTAGCGAAGCGAGGCTTCGCGAGGTCGAAACACCCGTAATTCCGCAGCACGAGGCACTTCGACTTCGCCCCTTCGGCGCTACGCTCGCTGCGAACGGCTGTTTGCAAACGAGTTCCAAAAGGAAATCGACCTGATGCCCGACTGGCTTCTTCACGGCGAGTGGTTCGGCAACTCCACCCTTGCGTGGGTGGTCGCCGGCGCGTGTGCGCTGGTTGGATTCCTTGTCGCGCACATCGTCGCGCTGTTCCTCGAATCGCGTCTGCATCGATTGGCCGAACGCACGCAACGCCCGGGCGTGCGCGTGGCCGCGGCGGTGGTTGCCGCGACACGCGGCTGGCTGCTGTTGCTGATCGCGATCGTGATCGCGCTGGATTTCCTGCACTTCGGCAAAACCCTCGAGGAGGTCAGGAACGCACAGCGCTGGTTGCATCTGCTGACCTATGCGTTGGTGGGCATCCAGGTCGCATTCTGGTTCTCGGCGCTGCTGGTGGCGTGGCTGCAGCGTTCGGCCGACCGCGATGCCGCGCGGCCGGTCAATCCGGTGATGCTGGGCGTGCTCACCTGGGCCGTGCAGTTCGTGGTGTGGGTGACGCTGGTATTGGCGTTGCTGGCGGAAGGCGGCGTCAACATCACTGCGTTCGTGGCCAGCCTGGGCGTGGGCGGCGTTGCGGTGGCGCTGGCGCTGCAGAACGTGCTTGGCGACCTGTTCGCATCGATCAGCATCGGACTGGACAAGCCTTTCGAAGTCGGCGAGTCGATCGGCTTTCCCAACGGCTCGGGCGTCGTCACCAAGGTCGGCATCAAGTCCACACGCATCCAGTCGCTGTCCGGCGAAGAGCTGGCCATCTCCAACTCGGTGCTGCTGAAGGACCTGATCCACAACTATTCGCGCATGAAGCAACGGCGGGTCGTGTTCAATTTCCGCCTGCCGTTCGATACGCCACGCGCGAAGATTCCGGAAGTCGTCACGCGCGTGCGCGGCTTCATCGAACGCGAAAAACCGACGCGATTCGATCGCGGCTACCTGTCGGGCTTCGGCGACTACGGGCTGGATTTCGAATTCGTGTATTACGTGCTCGAACCGGGCTACAACACGTTCGCCGAAATCCAGCAGCGCATCAACCTCGCGATGCTGGACGCGTGGGACGAACTCGGCATCGAATTCGCGGTGCCAGCGCGCAAGATGCACGGCTCCACGCCACCAGCCAAAGGTTCCATCGTGCAGGTCTCCGACGACGGCAAATAGCAGCGGCAGCGGCACTCGATCGCATCTGCGCCGACATCGTGACTCTTTCTACACATGCGCTGTCGACAATGGTTGCCAACCGGGCGTGCCGTCCGGAAACCCGCCGCCCGCACATGCAAAACGCCACGAACAACTTCGCGAATGCTGCAGCCTTGGGATACGGCGCGTTTGCGCTGACCCTGTGGTTGAACAGCATGACGCCGGCAGGATGGTTCGACCAACCCTGGAACAACAGCCTGCTGCTGTTGCTCACCCTCGTGCTCGGTGGCGGCGTGCTCGCGATCGCGGGCATCCTGCAATGGCGCCGCGGGAATGCGCTCGACACGCTGTTGTTCCTTGCATTCGCGGCCTACTGGGCAATCAATGCGCTGTACCAGCGCAGCCTGGCCGATGGGGATCATGTGACGACGACTGCCGGATTCCTCGGCTGGTACGACATGGTGTGGGCGTTCCTCGTTTTCTGCGCGTGGCTCGCCGCGTGCCGCGACGGGGTTGCGCGCATGTTGTTCACGGCGGGCCTGTGCCTGTCGCTGTTCGCCGCCGCGCTTTCCAACTGGGCGCACCTCGAAGCCTTGACGGTGCTGGGCGGCTATCTCGGCCTGATGACCGCCGTGGTCGGGATCTACATCGCGGCCGCCGAAGTCGTCAACGAAATCCATGGGCACGCGGCGCTGCCGCTGGGCGAAAGCACCGCCGATCGCGAGCCAGACGCGTTTTGAAGCACCTTTCCCCTTCGCTGGTGCGCCGCCGCATACCGTGCTAGCTTTGCGGCATGGCATCACCCCGGGTCATCAAGAAATACCCCAACCGTCGTCTCTACGACACCCGCGTCTCCAGCTACATCACGCTGGAGGAAGTGCGGCAGTTGGTGCTGTCCAACGAGGCGTTCGAAGTCCGCGATGCCAAGACCAACGAAGACCTGACCCGCGCGGTGCTGCTGCAGATCATCGCCGAGCACGAACAGCACGGGCAGCCGATCTTCTCGACCGCGCTGCTGTCGCAGATCATCCGCTTCTACGGCGATGCGATGCAGGGCTTCGTGGGCGGCTACCTCGAAAACAGCCTGAAGGTTTTCCTGGAACAGCAGCACAAGTTCCGCGACCAGTTGAACAGCCTGCTCGGGCAGACGCCCTGGTCGATGTTGAACGAGGTCACCGAACGCAACATCGAATTGTGGCGCTCGTTGCAGCCCGGCGCCGCGCCCGGCGCAAAACCTGCGCCCGATGCCGATTCCAGCGCCGACAAACCTTCGCGCAAACGCCGTTGACACTCCGGGTCCGGCTTCTTACCATCGCTTGATTGCTGCGGCGCAACACATGCCGCTCTGCGCCATTTTCGGAGACTTCAATGTCAAAGCGTGTAGCCGTCATCACCGGCGGCATCGGCGGTCTGGGCACTGCCATCTGCAAGAAACTCGCGGAAGAAGGCCGCCAGGTCATCGCCGCGGACCTCGGCAGCCGCCAGGATCGCCTCGAAGCCTTCCGCGAGGAAACCCGCGAATACAACGGCAGCATCGTGTTCGCGCCCGCCGACGTCGCGAACTTCGAAGACTGCGCCAATCTCGTCAACCACGTCAGTGAAAAATACGGTAGCGTCGATATCGTCGTGAACGCCGCCGGCATCACCCGCGACACCTCCCTCAAGAAGATGAGCCCGACGCAGTGGAGCGAGCTGATGCACGTCAATCTCGATGGCGTGTTCAACATGTGCCGACACACCGTGGACGGCATGACGGCGCGCAACTTCGGACGCATCGTCAACATCTCTTCGGTCAACGGCCAGACCGGCCAGTTCGGCCAGACCAACTATTCCGCGGCGAAGGCCGGCATGCACGGCTTCACCATGGCGCTGGCCCGCGAAGTCGCGAAGAAAGGCGTCACCGTCAACAGCGTGTCGCCCGGCTACTGCAAGACCGAGATGGTGATGAAGGTGCCGGAAGACATCCGTGCCCAGATCGTCGCGCAGATTCCGGTCGGACGTTTGGGCGAGCCGTCCGAAATCGCCCGTACCGTCGCGTTCCTCACCGCCGACGATGCCGGCTTCATCACTGGCGCCAACATCCCGGTGAACGGCGGGTATTTCATGAGTTTTTGATGCGCGAATCCGACTTCATGGCGAACCCGCCGAAACCTGCGTCCCCGGAACAAGCTCGTCAGGCCGCGGCGGATTTCGTCGCGACCCAGGCAGACGCAGCATTACGGGCGATCGAAGCTTCATCGCACAGCCACTCGCGGAATCTTGCGATCTTGACGTGGCGTTCCGATACAGCGGAATAAGCCAGCCAGAATGAGCGGCCATCGCTGGCCGCGTCTTCGAACACCGGCACCAACTTGCCTGCGGCGATTTCGCCCGCGAACAGGATCGGCGATCCGATCGCGACACCTTGTCCCGAGATGGCCGCGGCGATGTCGAGGTGTTCGACTGGCAGGCTGGTACCGAACCTGCCTGCAAGTGCGACGTCGTCGAAGCCACGCGCCCGATACCACAGCTCCCACCAATCCTGACGCCCCAGCAGCGGGACATCCGCACGAATGCGCGGATCGTCGATGCTCTTCGCGGCTTCCAGCAACGTCGGCGCGCAAAGCGGCGTGAAGACACTCGGGAACAGCTCGATCGCTCGCAATCCCGGCCAACGTCCATGGCCATTGCGGATCGCCGCGTCGAACCGGCATTCGGTCAAATCGTGCGCGGCCTCGGAAAGGTCGACTGCAATCGTGAGCTCCGGATATTTCGTGCGGAAGCCGCCAAGGCGCGGCGTCAGCCAGGCGGTCCCGAAACTCGGAAGCATGGTCACGGCAAGATGCGAGTCGTCCGCATCCCTGGCGCTGGCGAAGCCCGCACGCAACAGGGCGAACGCGTTGACCGCTTCGGCGGCCAGCAGCTTGCCGGGCCCGGTCAATTCGACGCTCTGCGAGTGGCGCAGGAACAGAAGAATGCCGACCTGCTTTTCCAGGCGCCGCACGTGATAGCTGACGGACGCGGAGGTCGTGCCGAGTTCGTGCGCGGCCTGGGCAAAGCTGCCGAGCCGAGCCGCAGCTTCGAAGGCGCGAATGCCCTGTAGCGAAGGCAGTGGTCGGCAACCTGCCCCAAGTCCTGCTTGGCCTGTCCCTCGAAATTTCGGCTGTGACGTCTTCATCCCGGTAGTCAGAATGTCATTGTTGCCGCTTCCAATGCCCATCGACGAGGTCGGTCATGTCACAACATTCCCGCAAACTTGCGCTTGCCGCACTTTTCCCATTCGCCTGCATCGCAGCAGCAGCCACCCCGCATGGCACCCAAGGCGACGTTCCCGATGGCTATTCGACCACGATCACTGGTGGCGTGCATGACTTCGACTATTTCATGGACAGCGGCTGGACCACCTATCAACATCGCATCAAGACCGAGGGTGACGGCAAGCTGCATACGGACAACCTCGTCGGCTATCTGTGCGCGCTGCCCTACCTCGACGGAACCGCGACGGTAGACGAACTTTACTTTCCGGCCAAGCGCACAGCGGGATTGACGTTACGGCTATTCAACCCGAAAACCCGCCAATGGTCCATTTACTGGGTGAGCAGCACCGACAACGTG
The DNA here is from genome assembly GCA_040388785.1 of Pseudomonadota bacterium. GTDB lineage: Bacteria > Pseudomonadota > Gammaproteobacteria > Xanthomonadales > Rhodanobacteraceae > 66-474. The sequence continues at coordinate 17,160 of JAZKBD010000013.1, read as the reverse complement.
CTGGATGCCAACCCGGTTGTTGGTGGATTCAAGGGCAATCGCGGCTTGTTCTACGGCACCGACACTGACACAGCAGGCCGCACGATCAAGGTTCGCTTCATCTGGACGCTCATCGATCACGATCACGCTCGCTGGGAACAAGCGATCGCGCACGACGATGGCAAATGGGTCACGAACTGGACCGCCGATTTCTTGCGCACCGACCGCGACAAGATCTGCACGACAGGCGGCCGGCCCAGGCGTTGATGCACAAAAAAACACCAACCAGCCACGTGCTTACGCGATGAGCCGATCGCCGTGGCTTTTCGGTGCCGAGACAACGAGGAAGCGAATGTCAGCCGCGCTGTCGTTGCGCATCTGGTGCGCGGCGCCGGGCGGCACGTGCAGGCCTTCGCCACGGTGCAAGCGGTGCACCGTGCCCTGCAACTCCAACGCAGCTTCGCCATCCAGCACATAAAAGAACTGGCGTGAACGCGTGTGTCTGTGACGTTGCTCTGCGGTGCCGGGCGGCATGCGCTCCTCGATCACGCTGAGGTCGTCGCCGGCCAGCAGGTGCCAGCCGTCGCAGGCATTTCCCCATGTGTAATGTTCTGCGTTGTTCGTGCTGACTACGCACATGTCGATCACCTGCCCCGAAACTTTCATTCGACGTGCATGATTATTGCGGAGTCGTGCCGTGCAGCGCCGCCGTCACCAGACGCGTCACCTCGCTCCACTTCACCCGGCCCTGGTGTATCGCGTACACGGTATCGACCTTCAGGCGTTCGCGCTGCACGGCCTGCACGACCTCGTGCATGAGTTGGGGCTCGTGATGCGTACTCGATGCGGACCTGCGCGCACGCCAGGCACGTTTGCCGTGCGCGGCATTCGGCAGAAGTCATGGCTGGAAACAAGTCACGAGTGGTGCAGCCGCTGGTCACGGCGCGGCAGCCTCCTGTCCCCTGCTCGCGCAACAGGCAGGCCTGCGAGCCTCACTCAAAAAACCAGATTGAGGATGATCTTCCACCGGCCCGCAGCGTCCTGTGCCCTCACCGTCAAATATCGGCCGGCAGAAACAACCGGCTTGCCGGTGCCGCGATCGAGCACAATCCGCGTGTGGCCCCATTCGTAAATTCGGCTGCCTGCAGCCGCGAGCCCATCCTCTTTCAGATAGCCCGACACGACCTTTGCCGGTTTCGTGAATTCGGACTGGTACATCTTCTGGATGGCTGACCGGCCGCGGATAGTGTCGCCGTTGGCGCGAACGAACAAAGCATCGCCTGCGTACGGTTTCGCCAGCCTGGCCGCATCGTGCGCACGCATCGCCGGCAACCAGTCTTCATCGGCGGCGTCGATCGCCGGCTTCGCCGAAGCCATCAGGGCGTTTGCCGAAACAGCACCCGGCGACGCAATCGCAACCAGCGGCAAAGCCGCCAGCATGATCAACCCCGCAAGAACGAGCGCTCGTTGCATGGGAACCTCCTGCACGTCGGTTGCCTGGATCAAAAAAAGGGTGTTGGCTCGGCGACTATCATGCGCGCCCTTGAATATCGCTTCGAGCCGCATCAAACCATGACGGGAGTCCGCCAGCCAGTCGTGCTGATGTTCGGTGGCCGACAACCGCGCCGCTGCGGCAATCCGGATCGCCGGCACACCGCCATGCCATCACGCCAGCGCATCGAGCCGCGCACGCAATTCATCCAGCCGCAGATCGGCGTGTGCACCGGGCGAGGTGCGCGCGGCAAGGCTCTGTTCCGGGGTCCGGCCGTGCCCCGCCGACTGCGCAGCTTCGGCGGCCGCGCGATAGGCCTCGCGGAACGGCACGCCTTGCGCGGATTGCTCGATCGCGACGTCGGTGGCGTACATTGCGGGTTCGATCGCCGCACGCATTGCCGTCTCGTTCCATTCCATCCGCGCGAGCAAATCCGGCACCAGCTCCAATGCCATCAGGCCGCGATGCACGCCATGGAAGATGCCGCCCTTGCTGAATTGCAAGTCGCGCTGATAGCCGGAGGGCAGCGACAGCAGTTGCTCGACTTCCGTGCGCGCGGCGGCAACGCTGGCGTAACTGGCGCGCAGCAGCTCGATGACGTCCGGGTTGCGCTTGTTGGGCATGATCGAGGAGCCGGTGGTGTATTCGGAGGGAAGCGCGACGAACCCGAATTCGGCGGTCGTGAACAGCGACAGGTCCCACGCCAGCCGGCGCACGTCGAGCAGCGCGCTGCCGATGGCTTCCAGCGCCGCCATCTCGAATTTGCCCCGCGAGAGCTGCGCGCAAGTTGCGCTGACCTGCATGCGCGCAAAGCCCAGCACACGCGTGGTGTGATCGCGATCGAGTTTCAGGTTCACGCCGTAGCCGGCTGCGCTGCCGAGCGGATTGGCATCGATCCATTCGCGCGTCTGCCGGGCGCGCCATGCATCGTCGATGAAAGCTTCCGCAAAACCGGACCACCACATCGACGTCGATGAAACCACCGCGCGCTGCAGATGCGTGTAACCCGGCATCGGCAGTGCCTCGCGCTCGGCACGATCGAGGCAAACCCGCGCGCTCTCCGCGCAAGCGGCCTGCAGCGACGCGAGCTTCTCTTTCAGCCACAAGCGCGTCGCCACCAGGATCTGATCGTTGCGACTGCGCCCGGTGTGCACCTTGCGACCGGTGTCACCGAGTCGCTCGGTCAAGCGTGCTTCGATCGCGGAGTGACCGTCTTCGAAACGCTCGTCCAGCACGAATGCGCCGCTGCGGAAATCTTCGGCCAATGCATCGAGTTCGCGCTTCAGCGCGGCTGCCTCATCCGCGCCGAGCACACCGATGTTCGCCAGCCCTTCGACGTGCGCACCGCTGGCCGTGATGTCATACAGGAAGAATTCGCGGTCGAGCAGCACGTCGTCGCCGGCGAGGAAACGCATGATGTTGGCATCGACTTTGCTGTCGGATTTTTGCCACACTGGTTGGGTCATCACACGTTCCTTTCGCTCGTCGTCCCGGCGCAGGCCGGGATCCATTGTTTTCTGCTGACAAGAATCAAGATGGATCCCGGCCTTTGCCGGGATGGCGGCAAAGCGGTATCCCGGTCAGCTCATCAAGTCCCAGCGCAATATTGATATTCTGCATCGCCTGCGTCGCGGCACCCTTCAATAAATTGTCCAGCGTGGCCACGATCACCGCGCGCCGGCCATCCGCCGACATCGCGAAACCGCCGATTTCGGCATGGTGCTTGCCGGCGATACGGCTCACCCATGGCGGATCGTCCGTGATGCGCACGAGCTGTTCGCCACCGTATGCATCGCGAAAACGCGCCAGCACCTCTTCCCGTTTCATCGGCTGCGTCAAATACAAGTTGCTGGTGACCGTCAGCCCCCGGAAATGCGGCGCCACGTGCGGCATGAATTCGACCGGCACACCGAGCTGGAACGATGCTTCCCTTTCATGGACATGCCCCGTCAACGCATACGGCATCAGGTTGTCGCGCAGTTTTTCCGGATCGTTCTTGTCGGACGGCGTGGTGCCCGCGCCGGAATATCCGGACACGCCGAAACACACCGGCGGAGCGGCCAGCACGTCTTTCAAAGGCGCGACGGTCAGTTCGATCGCTGTCGCGTAACAACCGGGATTGCTGATGCGGCGTTGCCCGTGCCACTTGTCGCGGGTGAGTTCCGGCAGTCCGTAGTACCACGTCCTGTCGAAGCGATAATCGGCCGAAAGATCGACCACCAGCGTGCCGGGCGCGGTGGCGTCGATCGCCTCCACGTACGGCGCGGCCTTGCCGTTGGGCAACGCAAGCACCATGACATCCGCACGTTTGGCGGCGACCGCTTCGGGATCGAGGTTCTCGTAACGCAGTTCACCCCTGAATGCATCGTTGTGCGCGTCGACGCGTTGACCATCCAGTTCGCGCGAGGAAACGAACGCGAGTTCCAGCGCGGGATGTGCAGCGACCAGGCGGATCAGCTCGGCGCCGGTGTGGCCCCTCGCCCCCACGATTCCAATCGATTTCACGGATGTCTTCATGTCAGTCGATCAGCGTCGCTTGCCGCTGCGCACAATGTGCCACGCAACGCGCGATGGTGTCGAAATCGGCGCCCAGGCCGTACCAGAACACCCTGAACTGTGCTGCCTTGAAACAGCCGTCCGATTGCTCGTGATAGAACGCGTTGATGCGGTTGCCGTGGCGCGAACGCCAGAACAGTTGCGGATTTTCCGCGCGCATCACCTGCCAGACCGCGCGTCCCAGGCCTTCGCCCTGCGCTTCATCCAGAACCGCGAACTTGTCGAGATAAGGCAAACCCTCCTCCGAGGCCAGGATCATCGCGGTGCGATAGTTTTCGCTGACGTACACGCGATACGGCGCGGTGCGTTCGAAGTAATCCGCGGCGAGCCGGCGCGGAGCGAAGCTGGAATCGATCAGTGCGCGCAGGCGATCCTGGTCGACGCCTTGCCACGAACCGAAACGCAACACTTTCTCGCCCCGCCGGACCAGCGTGCCCGAGCCCCTGTGCGTGAACAGCTCCTTCGCGAGCTCCGAGGGCCGCGTGATCGACACCGACGAAGCCGACGGCAGATCGCGCAGCAGGTCGGCGATCTGCTCCAGCTTCAGGCGCATGCCGCCCGAGACCCAGGGCTGCGCCATCAGGGTTTCGTACTCGCTCGATAGATTGATCGAATCGATGACCTTGCCGTCGCCATCCAGCAAACCGCCGGTGCCGGTCAGGAACACGATCTTGTACGGCTGCAGCACGCGGACCAGTTCGTTGGCCGCGAAATCGGCATTGATGTTGAGGATCTGGCCCTCGTCGGTTTCGCCGAGACTGGCGATGACCGGAATGGAACCCTGGCGCAGGCTGGCGTCGATGGGCGCCAATTCGATGCGTTCGACCTTGCCGACCAGTCCGCAGTTCTCGCGATCCAGCCAGTCGGCCGCGAACACACCCGACACCACGGATGTCGCGCGCGTGTCCATCGCGTGCAGCGCATCGACCAGCGCGAGATTCTGCTGGTGGAACACCCGCCGCACGATGCCGAGCGCCTGCGGCGGCGTCACGCGCAAGCCATTGACCGTGCGTTTCTCGATGCCCGCCTTGACGAGCTCTTCGTCGAGTTGTGGGCCCACGCCGTGCACCACGATGGGCGTCAGTCCGACGCGCTGCAGGAACATCAGCGACGACGCGAGTTCGGTCAAGTCGTCGCGCAGCACCGCGCCGCCGACCTTGACCACGGCGAAGCGTTTCGCATCCAGTTGCGAAAAGCGCTTCAGGTACTGCTGGATTTCGCGCGCGCTGCCCATCGCGGACAACAGGCGCACGATGGTGTTGCGGACTTCGCTCATGCCGATCGCATCCTCACGCGTGGACCACCGGAAGCGACCTCCGGTGGTGTTGCGGCATTGCGGTCGATGCCGCGTCGGCAGTTGCAGGGGGCGAGTTGTTCATGACGACTTCTCCAGGATGCGCAGATAGGTTCGTGCCGCGGTTTCAAGTTGATCCAGCGCCACCCATTCGTCGGCGCTGTGCGCCTGCGCGATCTCGCCCGGGCCGTAGACGAAGGTGGTGCAACCGGCTTGCGAGAACAGTGCCGCTTCCGTCCAGAAGTCGACGGCCCCGCCGACGGGAATTTCCACGGCGTCCGCGAGTGCGCGCGCGTTGCGCAGGCATGATTCCGCACTGGCTGCGTCGGCCGGCAGTGGCGGACCGCGAAAAGTTTCCTCGAACGATGCAGGCGTGGGCTCCGCGAGTGTGCGCAACCGTTCCAGCAAGCCATCCATGTCGATCGATGGCAATGGCCGCATCCCGAAGCGCAGCTCGGCTTCCGGCGCGATCATGTTGGCCTTGATGCCGCCCTCGATGCGGCCGATGTTGAAGCGCATGCCGCGCAATCCGCCGAAGCTTTCGTTCGACTGCGATGCGGCAAAACCCAGCGCGGCAGCACTCCAGCGCACTGCCTGGTGCAACGCACTGTCCGACGGCTTCTGTTCGCCGGATGCGTGGCCCGCGTGCCCTTCGAAGCACGCACGCACCGACTGGATGCCGCGGTGTGCGAGCACCGCCTGGCAGCGCGTGGGTTCGGCCACGATAACGGCTTTAAAGCCCCTCTCCCACTGGGAGAGGGGTTGGGGTGAGGGTTCGGTATTGCGGAAACGCGCCGCTTCGCGCGTACCCTCAGCCCGGTCCTCTCCCAAGGGGAGAGGGGGAAAAGCATCCAGAAATGCGCGGACACAGCGCGGATCCGCGCCTTCCTCGTCAGTCGTGAACAGCAGCGCCATGTCGCCCTGCGAGGCGTTGGCCGCGGCAAGCAATGCCGCCGCCGCACCCTTGATGTCGCACACGCCTAGCCCGATCGCGCGATCGCCGGTCACGCGCAATTCGAACGGACTGGCGCTCCACTGCGGCGAATCCGGCACCGTGTCAAGGTGCACGTTGAACAGCAGCTTCGGTCGGCCGCGCACGGCGAACAGGCTGACCGCTCCCGCGTCGTGATCGGTCACGTCGACGGCGAAGCCCGGCAATTGCGCGCGCAGGTAATCGAAAATCCCGCCCGTGCCGATCGCACCCGGCGGATTGCGCGTGTCGAAGCCGACCAGCGCACGCAGGTGCGCGAGCGTTGCATCGAGCAGCGCCGAATCCCGCATCATTTGCGGTTGACCTCGGCCCACAAGGTCGCACTCATGCCGTACAGCTTGATGAAACCCTCGGCTTCCGCCACGCCCCAGTCGGCGGCCTGCGCGTAAGTCGCGCCCTTGGCGTTGAGGATGTGCGCGGAATCGATCGCAATGGCGTCCACCCGGCCGCCGCAGGTTTCCAGCGTGACTTCACCCTCCACGCAACGCTGGCTGGATTCCAGGAAGGCCTCGAGGTCAGTCTTCAGTGGATCGTGGAAGAAGCCTTCATAGACAAGTTCCACCCAACGACGTGCGACTTCCGGTTTGAACCGGCTCTGGTGTTTGCTCAAGACCGCCTCTTCCAGCGCGCGATGCGCCGTCAGCAAGGCGACCAGACCCGGTGCTTCATAGACGATGCGGCCCTTCAGGCCGATCGTGGTGTCGCCGGTATAAAGTCCGCGGCCCACGCCGTATTGCGCGAACAGGTGGTTCAACTTCGCCAACAGCATGTGGCCTGCGATGCGTTCGCCATCCAGCGTCTTCGCTTCGCCACCGAGGAATCCGATCTTCACGCGCAGCGCTTCGGCCGGCCATTCGCTGCGCGGCTTGCACCAGCCGCGCGCGTCTTCGCCTGGCGCCTGCCAGCGATCGATCTCGCCCCCGGAAAGGGTCACACCCAACAGGTTCTCGTTGATCGTGTAGGCCTGCTGTTTCGCGCGCACCTCGAAGCCGTGTTGTTTCAGGTATTCCTGTTCGTACGCACGCACCGCGGTGTGTTCCTTCTGGATTTCGCGGATCGGCGCGACGATTTCGAAATCGCCCAGCGCCTTCACCGTCAAGTCGAAGCGGACCTGGTCGTTGCCCATTCCGGTGCAGCCGTGCGCGATCGCGCGGGTGCCGAGTTCGATGGCGCGCTTGATTGCGGCTTCGACGATCAGGTAGCGGTCGGAGACCAGCAACGGATACTGGCCCTGGTAACCCTCACCGGCCCACACGAACGGTTTGACGAAGTGTTCCCACAGCGCGGGGCCGCCGTCGACGGTCACATGCGAAGCGACGCCGAGTTCCCTCGCGCGCGCTTCGATGTACGCACGTTCTTCCGCCCCCACGCCACCGGTGTCGGCGAACACGGTATGCACTGACCAGCCGCGTTCCATCAGGTATGGCACGCAGAAGCTGGTGTCGAGGCCGCCGGAAAAGGCAAGAACGATGTCTTTGCTCATGATGTGGATGTTCCGCAGCTCAGGTGTGGTCGACGACGATGCGCGGGTCGCAGCGCACCGGGAAATTGACGGACGCGGCGATGAAGCAGGCATGGTGCGCGTCGTCATGGGCAGCTTCGGCTTTCGCCGGATCGCTGGCGGCGCTGATCGTCACCACCGGATGCAGCACCACCTCGGTGAAATGTCCGCCGTTGCCCTCGGTCACCATCGTGCCTTCGGCGGCGTCGGTGTAAGCCGTCACCACCACGCCGGCGAGCGTGGCGACATGCAAGTACGCCAGCATGTGGCAGGTGGAAAGCGCAATCACCAGCATGTCTTCCGGATTGTGCTTCGAGGCGTCTCCGCGGAACGTCGGGTCGGACGAACCCGCGATGTCCGGCTTGCCCTCGATGCGGATCACGTGCTCGCGACCATAGTTGCGGTAACCGTCGGTGCCGGTGCCGCGATTGCCGGTCCATTCGATCTTCGCGTGATAACGATGCGGGTGGCCTGTCATGTCGTTGTCTCCGTCCGTGCAGCAAGGGTCGCCATTACCGCCTTCTGCACGTGCAGGCGGTTTTCGGCTTCGTCGATTGCGATGCAGTACGGTGCATCCATCACCGCATCCGTGGCCTTGACATTGCGCCGCAGCGGCAGGCAATGGCTGAATACCGCGTGGTTGGTGAGTGCCATCTTGGCCTCGTCCACGATGAAGTGTTGGTGCGCATCGCGGATCGGCTGTTCCTCTTCCCAGCGTCCGAAGTACGGCAGCGCGCCCCAGCTTTTCGCGTACACCGCGTCGGCGCCGCGGTAGGCATCCTGGATGTCGTGCGTCACCCGCAGCGAGCCGCCGTTCGCGCGCGCGTTCGCCTCGCCGAACGCCATGTAGCGCTCGTCCAGCACGTAATCCGGCGTGGGGCACAGCAGCGTCACGTCCATGCCCATCCGGGTCGCGATCAGCAGCGCGGAATTGGCAACCGCGGTGTTGAGCGGCTTCGGATGGTACGTCCAGGTCAGCACGTATTTTTTGTCGCGAAGTTCGCCGAGATGCTCGCGCAGCGCCAGCGCGTGCGCGAGTTCCTGGCAAGGATGCGTGATCGTTTCCATGTTGATCACGGGCACCGACGCGTAGCTTGCGAAGGCCTTGATGATGCGGTCCTCGCGATCGACCGACCAATCCCTGAACTTCGGGAACGCACGCACCGCGATCAGATCGACGTAGCGCGACAGCACGCGCGCGACCTCGGCGACGTGTTCCTCGGCATCGCCATCCATTACCGTGCCGACGTCGAACTCGATCGGCCACGCATCCTTGCCCGGCGACAGTACGACGGCATGCCCCCCCAACTGGAACGCGCCCAGTTCGAAACTGGTACGCGTGCGCATCGACGGGTTGAAGAACAGCAGCGCGATCGACTTGCCCGCGAGCTGCGTGCCGGCCGGCGAACACTTGAACGCCGCGGCCTGGTCCAGCAGCGCGTCGATCTCGGCGCGGCTCCAATCCTGGGTGGTGATGAAATGCCGAATGGCCATGCATTGTCCTCTCGCGCAGCCAGAGTTCCGGCACAGGGATGTGCCGGCGCGGCGAGCGGCTGCTTCGCTCGCCGCGGCAAACGTACGGCGGCTTGGCCGTCGCCGTTTGCCCGCAAACCGTGGCAGGAAGCCCGGTATGCGGCATCAGAAAAGCAAAACCCGGCACGAGGGCCGGGTTTTTGTCGTTCAGTACTGCACCAACGCGCGCGACTGCCTACCCGGCCGTATGAGGGGGCTCCGGTCGGCGCGCGCGCGAAGTCATCCCCGCAGCCGCGCGGGCGCTGGTGAGGATGACCGGGAAATGGCGGGCAAGTTTCGTCATGGGCTGCGGATCAAGGCGGCGCATCGTCGCATACCCGCCGCACGGATGCAACGATGCGCGGTTTCACTCGGCCGGCGCGACGGTGATCCTCACGCGCAGTCGTTCGCCCGGATCGTACGGCAGGCGCGACATGTAGACGTCGCCGCGATAGCGGTATTCGACATCGTAGGCGACGATCTGCTGCTGCGGCGGATAGTTCACTGGCTGGCAGACCGTTTGCTGCGTGGTGTAGCTGCGGTCGTGGGCAGCCGATACGCGATTGCCGACGACGCCGCCCGCCACGGCACCGGCGACCGTCGCCGCCTTGCGGCCGTCGCCCTTGCCCACCGTGCTGCCGAGCACGCCACCGACGATCGCACCAAGCACGGTGCCGCCGGTGTGGTTGTTGTCCTGCTGCGTCACTGTCTGCGGATAACACTGCTGCTGTGGCGGCTGCGCGACCGTGCCGTACACCGGATCCGCGCGCAGGACTTCGGCCCAACCGTAGTGCACGTTGGCGGCGGGACCGTGTTGTGGAGGGGGAGGTGGCGGCGGATACCCCTGTGCATTCGCCGCGATTGCAAACGCCGCCAGCAGCGCGGCGGTGGTGACCCTGTACATGCTGTGCTCCCGCCTGTCGGCGTGTCGACCGGATGTGCCACGCATTGAACCACCGCAACCCTGAATAGGCGCTCAAGCAATTCGTGCAACCTGATAAAATCGTTTGATTATTTTGCCCATGCGGCACACCGGATCGAAGATGGCCCTGCGCCTGCACAACTCACTGAGCCGCCGCGTGGAGCTTTTCGCGCCCGCCGATCCCGAACGGGTGACCATGTACCTGTGCGGACCGACCGTGTACAGCTACGTGCACATCGGCAACGCGCGCGGCCCCGTGGTGTTCGACGTGCTGGCGCGGCTCTTGCGCCGCACCTGCGGCAAGTTGGTATACGCACGCAACATCACCGACGTGGACGACAAGATCAACGCGGCGGCACTGGAAGCGGGCGTGCCGATCGCGGCCGTGGCCGAAAAGTATGCTGCAATCTATCGCGAGGACATGGCCAAGCTGGGCGTCGCGCGACCCGACGTGGAGCCGCTGGCCACGCAGCACATCGCCGCGATCATCGCGATGTGCGAAAACCTGATCGCATCCGGCCACGCCTATGCCGCCGAAGGCCACGTGCTGTTCGATGTGGCGAAGTTCGCGGACTACGGCAAGCTGTCGGGGCGTTCGACCGATGAAATGATCGCGGGCGCGCGCATCGAAGTCGCACCCTACAAGCGCAACCCCGCTGACTTCGTGCTGTGGAAACCCTCCACGCCCGAGCTGCCCGGCTGGGACAGCCCGTGGGGCCGGGGCCGGCCGGGCTGGCACATCGAATGCTCCGCGATGGCGGCTGCGCACCTCGGCGATACGATCGATATCCACGCGGGCGGCAACGACTTGTTGTTCCCGCACCACGAAAACGAAATCGCGCAATCCACCTGTGCGCACGGCGGCAAGACCTTCGCCCGCTATTGGCTGCACAATGGCATGCTCACCTTCGACGGCGCCAAGATGAGCAAGTCGATCGGCAACGTGAAGCAGCTGCATGCCCTGCTGCAGCGCTATCCGCCGGAAGCGCTCCGCTACGCGCTGTTGTCGGCCCATTACCGTCAGCCGCTGGACTGGTCGGACGCGCTGATCGAGCAGAGCATCGCAACGCTGGATCGGCTGTATGGGACGTTGCGCGATCTGTCGGATTGGAACGTGGAACCCGCGGCCAGCGCGCGCGATGTCGAAGAAGCGCTGGAGGACGACCTCAATACGCCGCAGGCACTCGCCGCGTTGAACGGACTTGCGTTCGAAGCACGCCATCTTCTGGAACACGAGCCACGGCCGATGTCCGACACTGCAATCGCTGAATTGCGCCGCATCAAGGCCGGTCTGCTCGGATGTGGCGCAATGCTCGGTCTGCTGCAGCAGGATCCGGAAGCCTGGTTCAAGCGCGGTTCGGAACACGTGGACGCAACACGTGTCGAAGAGTTGATCAAGGCGCGCCGTGCGGCACGTGCCGCACGCGACTTTGCGCGCGCCGACGCGATTCGCGACGAGCTTGCGGCGATGGGCGTCGCGATCGAGGACGGCAAGGCACCCGCTGGAAAATCGCGAACTGATGAACGCATCCGGCATCCACAATGCGCAACAGGAGATCATCGACGAGTTTGCCTTGTTCGATGACTGGACCGGGCGCTACCAATACCTGATCGACCTCGGGCGCAAGTTGCCGCCGCTGCCCGACGCAGAAAGGATCGATGCCAACAAGGTCGACGGCTGCCAGTCGCAGGTCTGGATCGTGGTGTCCGGCGACGCGAATCGTCTCGACCTGCGCGCGGCGAGCGATTCCGCGATCGTCTCGGGCCTTGTTGCGCTGCTGCTGCGCGTCTATTCGGGACAAAGTGCGCGTGACATCCTGGAGACCGATCCGTCCTTCATCAATGCGATCGGGCTCGGCAAGCATCTTTCCCCGACCCGCTCGAACGGGCTCGCTGCGATGCTGAAAACCATCAAGGCCCACGCGGCGCGCGTGATCGGGCAAGCTGGCTGAGTGTTCCGTGTTGTCGTTCCAGCGCCGGTGTTTTCGAGACGCCGCATTTGGTTATAGTGTGAAGACTCCGCAGGGGCTGACCGCACATGACCGACCGCCACGCCTACGAAACCATCACCGACTGGCAGCAACTGGACCAGGAAACCGGAAACGCCATTCGCGCGTTCTGGGAACGCGAGCAGGCGAATGTCTCCGGCGAAGAAGCAACCCGCCGCCTCGACGAGGTGGTGGCGCATGTCGTGGACGAACGCGGTGAACTGGTCGCGGTGGCAACCGTCGCACAGAAAATCCTGCCGCGCCTCGGCCAGCCCATGTACTACTACCGCTGCTTCGTGGGCAAGGCCTGGCGCTCCAGCAAACTGGTGAGGCCGCTGCTTCGGCACACCCAGAAGGTGCTGGAGAAATATGCGCGCGCCAATGACTTCCCCTGCATCGGTATCCTGCTGGAACTGGAGAACGAAGGCTTCGCCGACACGCTGCGCTGGGCACGCTGGCCCGGCGTCGGTTTTTCGTACATCGGCGTCAGCCCACGCGGCCTGGACCTGCGCGTTTGGTATTTCCGCGGCGCGTTGTTGAAAACACCGGAACAGGTTGCGCGCCTGATGGCGAACGGCCACCGATCGCGCATGCTGGCGCACGGCTGATTCTTCCCGTCGCCGCGTGGCGCGCAGGCGATTGCACGGCCCAGCTGCAACAGTACACAAATAAAAACCGCACCGGACGTCCTGTCCGGTGCGGTTGTTGTTGCAACCTTGAAACTGGATCAGCGGCTTGCGTTGCGGCGCACTGCCGGCTGGGAAGGCGCCAGGATCGCCGCCGCCCTGCCCACGTCGAAGCTGCCCAGACCGGTGGCCCAGTCCCAACCCGGCTTGGCGACATAGCCACCATTGTTGCCCGCACGCACGTCGTGCAACACCGCCGCCGGCAGCGTGTACAGGTTCGGCGCCGCAAACCCGAGTGCAGGGTTGCCCTGCAGGATGCGCGCCCACGAGCCGGAAAACAGCGGCGCCGCAAGGCTGGTGCCACCAATCTGCTCGTATACGGGTGAGCCGGTCGAAGCACCCAGCAGCACCATCTCGCCCGAGCTTGGATTGGCATCGAATGCCACGTCCGGGCCACGTTGGCCCGCATACGTGCCATAGGTCAGAGCCGTCTGCCACGATTGCGCCGCTTCGGCCGAGCTCGGACTGCCGCCCGCGCCGAGCCACACGTTCTCGCGTGCCCAGACAGTGTCGGATGCGCGCAGCGTGGTGCCGCTGACCGCGACGACCCACGGCGAACTCGCCGGATAGCTCGCGGAATTCAGCCCGCCATCGCTGCACTCGTCCGAACCGGAATCGCCGGTCGAGACCGAGAACGTCTGTCCTTGCGAGACCGCAATCTGAAACAGCGCATCGTTGGACTGCATCGAACCGTCACCACCCTGGTTCGAATCCTGGTAGCGCTCGCACTCGCCGAACGAGGCGTTGATCACCTGCGCCATCGGCTCGCCCTGCGTCGGCGTCACGATTTCGTTCAGCGCATCGGTGATCGTGGTGTTGTAGCCGCCGTACGCGGCGTAGAAAGTCAAGCTCTTCACGCCACCGCTCATGGCCATGATGCTTTGGCTGTCCATGGCCCATTCGACCTCGCCCTGATCTACATTGCCATTGCAGGTCGGATCGCCAATGCTGATCCCACCCAAGCCCGCGCCGGTGTTGAAGTCGATACCGTTGGTATCGGTGCAGACCACGTTCACGGTGCCCGCGCTCAAGCCGGTGTTCGTCATGAACGCATCGAGATCATCGACGGTGTTCTGCATGCTGCCCCAACCCCACACGGCCGCATCCACGTCCGCGGCTGCAGGCAACGACGAGGCGCCATAGATGTCCGCGAATTCGGTCGGCATGTGGCCGCCGACGCCGACGCGCGTGGCGTTGGTCTGCGCCATGGTGTGCGCCTTGTGCACCGTCTGCAATCCGAGCACCGCCTGCACGGTCCCTTGCAATGAAGCCGGAATCTGGATCGCCGCGCTGTTGGCAAACGCGCTGCGGCCATCGCTCGTGTGCACGCTCACCAGCGGGGTCTTGAACGCTGTCTGCACCGTCGCCGCGCTTCCGGTTGCATTGACCAGCATCCGGTTTGCGGAGATCTTGACGTCGGTGAAACCGGCGCTCTTGAGGTAATTGGCGACGGCCTGCGCCTGCGCCTGCGTCGGCAGGTGATTCGCCAACTGCGCCTGGCTCATCACGCCACGCGAGGCCGCCGGACGCACCAGGAACGCTTTCATGCCCGCCTCGTCACGAAGCTTCAGGGTCACGGTTACGTGCACCTGCTTCGTGAGCGGCACCGCGCTCTTCACCACGTCGCCACGGTTGAGGGTGGTCGCACGGGTCAGCACGCCAAACTGTGCCGCGGGCCGCTGGACCGCTGAAGCGGCAACTGCAGCGCCCGTCACACCGAGTGCACTGATGACGGCAACTGAAAGAATCCGGCTACGAAAAGTTGCACGATTTTTGAACATGATGGTTCCTCTCCACGGGGTTCAAAGGGCATCGAGATCGATGCGACATTTCACTGCAGTTGAAACAACATCCAGATCATTTTTCGGGTCCGGCTACCTCCATGGTCACCGTCTGCGTTTCACCTTCGCACGAGCTACGGATCTCAGACCAGAACCCGCAACCAAGCTCCTGTTTCCGAGTGCCATCCGACGCGGGTGCTTCCATGCACCCGCGTCGCCTCAAGCCATTACCAACTGAAGCCCACACCCACGCCGCCGGAGGTTTCGCCGCCGCCGGAGGACACACCAGCGGAGATGCTCGCCTTCTGGTTCGAGAACATGTGCTGGTAACCGATCGAACCCGCCTGTTTGCCGCCGTAGGTGCCAATACCCACGCCTACACGGTTGTCGCCAGAGAGACCTGCGGTGTTGATGGCCATCTGGGTCGCGGCAGCCGACATCGCGCCCAGTGTGTCAATGCGGGTGTTCTGCTGCTGGAACTCCATGTTCACCTGATTCTGGAACTGGTTGAAGGTATCGGTCGTCACGTAACTGGCCAACGCCTGGTTGGTGTATGCGTTCGCTGCGCTCAAGGTCTGCGAGTTCTGCGATTGCGCATACGTGTTGGCAGAGTTGATGGCCTCCTGCGTCTGCTGATCCGTAGCGGTCGCCTGGGCCACTGTCGACTGACCGGCAGCAGCGGCCGGAGCGGCAGGCAGCGGACTGTCGGACTGCGCCCGTCCACCCGCATTGCCCGCGGTGCCCTTCGCCCCGCCCGAACTGGCGACGGATGTCGGCGTGGAACTGGCCGCCGTGGATGTGCCGCTTCCCCCGGTCACACCGGAAGGTGTTTTTGCGGCAGTTGCAGTCGCCGATGCCGTACCCGAAGAAGCGGCAGTCGCGGATCCACTGCCGGCCGTGAGGCTGTTCATCTGCTTGGTCAATGAGTCGATTTCATGCGACAGGTTGGCGATCACATCGCTGGTGGAGTAATTGTTTTGCAGATAACCCAGCGTCACCACGGAGTGCGCCGTCGTCGGATCGGCCACATTGACCAATTCGCGATAGACGCCGTTGCCGCCGAATGACACGGTGTAAGGCGTGTTGGCGATCGAGTTCCAGCCGATCGCGACCGAACCCTCGGCCGAAGCCTGCGCCCCGAAACCAACCGCTACCGCGGCCAATCCAGAAGCCTGGGCAGTACTGCCCACCACCGTCGCGCCCAAGCCCGACGCGACCGACTGCGCACCGACCGCAGTCGTGCTGTCGCTCGTCGCCTGCGCATTGACGCCCAACGCCGTCGACAGACCACCCGAGGCCACGGTGTTCTCGCCGGGTTCGATCTTGCCGTCGCCATTCAGATCGATTCCTCCACCCAACGCCACCGAGTTGTTGCCCGTCGCTGCGGCATAGCTGCCCAGTGCGAAACCTTGGGCACCGCTGGCCGTGGCATTCTGGCCGATGGCAATCGCGCGGCGACTCGGTGCGACGGCACCCACGCCCAGCGCAACCGCATAGTCGCCACCCGCGGCCGAACCCGAGCCCATCGCCATGGCCTGTGCGCCGCTCGCGTAGGCATTCTTGCCCACCGCAACGCTGCCATCTCCGATCGCATTCGCGGTGTCCCCCAGAGCCACCGACGAATAGCCTTGCGCCACGGCAAATGGGCCAGCCGCCGTGCTGTACTCACCACTGGCTACGCTCGAACGTCCGGCTGCAATCGACGAATCGCCTTGCGCCGACGCATCAAAGCCAAGCGCCACACTTTCGTATCCCCCCGCATTCGCCCGCGAGCCCAGTGCGCTCGAGCCGTAACCGCTAGCCGTGGCAATGATGCCCACCGCGGTGGACGCGTAGCCCGAAGCGTAAGCTGCTGCACCAAGCGCCGTGGCATCAGCTGTGGCGAAACTGTGCTGACCGACTGCCGTGGCAAGTTCTCCATCAGCATAGGCTTGGCCACCGACCGCGGTTGAATACTTGCCCGCCGCTTTCGCACCGCTACCGATCGCCTGCGCATACTTGTTGGTGGCCTGTGCCCTGTTTCCCAGTGCCATCGCGCCATTGCTGTCCGCCGTGGCTCCCCAGCCAAGCGCCGTAGTGTAAATATTGGAAGCAGTTGCGCCATTGCCAACAGCGGTCGCTCCATACGACGACGCCGTGGCGTTGTGTCCAAACGCTGAGGCCGCTGCATAGCTGGCCTTTGCCCCGGCGCCCACCGCCGTTGCCGGAGTCTGGAAGTAATCGCCCGCAGTAGTGGCGATCGCATTCCGGCCGATCGCGATGTCGCTCGTACCGTACGCATGTGCACCCGCCCCGACAGCGGTGCTGTAGGCACCCGTTGCCTGAGCGTTGTTACCGAACGCCGATGCTTGCAAGCCACTCGCATACGCGTTGCTGCCGACGGCCGTGCTGTTGTCACCGAGCGCATTGGCGGTATCACCGATTGCCGTCGAGCTGTACCCTTGCGCCACCGCAAACG
>JAZKBD010000012.1:26072-50386 GCA_040388785.1 Pseudomonadota bacterium | reverse complement strand
CGCAGCGGCGAAGTGTTGCTGCTGCGCGACCAGCCCGATCCGGTCGGGCCGCCCGCGCCTGCGCCGGAAGTCGGGCCGCCGGCGTCGCTGGCGCCCACCACCGCGGCGCAGAAGCCGACGCGCGTCCCATCTGCGGCAGCGTCCGGAACCACGCCATGAATCGCCTGCACGCACAAGGCTGGGCCTTCTGGATCGGTATCGCCGTGGCGCTGCTGCTGATGCTGATGCCGCTGCCGGGAATGATCCAGCCGCTGAAGCCGTACTGGCTGGCGCTGGTGCTGATCTACTGGTCGCTGGAATCCGCCGATCGCGTCAGCATTGGCCTGGCATTCGGCGTCGGCCTCGCCGCCGATCTCCTGAATGGCGCGCTGCTCGGCGACCAGGCCTTGCGCCTGGCGGTGCTGGTGTTCATCGCCTTGCGCTTCCGCTCGCGGCTGCGCTTCTTCCCGATGTGGCAACAATCATTGGCAGTGTTCCTGCTGCTGCTCAACAACCACGTGTTGCAGGCATTGATCCGCGCCTTCGCGGGCGATCCGGCGATGCCGGCGCTGTCGTGGCTGGCGCCCGCGGTGGGCGCGGCGATCTGGCCGTTCGTGTTCCTGCTGCTGGATGACGTCAACACGCGCGTGCGTGGCAAGGGCGCGAAGTCGACATGAACGGGCGCGGCGAGCTGAAGGACGAACGCGAGCGGCGCGCGCGTTTCGGCCGGCGCGCGCTGGCCGGCTTCGCGATCATGCTGGCCCTGGTGATGGTGGTGGCCGGGCGCTTCGTCTACCTGCAGGTCTACGAGCACGCCGAGTATTCGACCCGCGCCAAGGCCAACCGCGTGCGCCTGCGCCACCTGCCGCCGCCGCGCGGATTGATCTACGACCGCGAGGGTAAGTTGCTGGCCGACAACGTGCCCGCGTTCCGGCTCGACGTGGTGCCGGACCAGGTGAAGCACATGGACGCGATGCTGCAGCGGCTGGCGGAAGTCGTGCCGCTGACCGACGACGACATCCGCCGCTTCAAGCAAAGCCTAGGGCAACACCGCTCCTTCGAAGCGGTCCCGCTGAAGTTCCGCCTCACCGAAAGCGAGCGCGACCGCTTCGCGATCGACCAGTGGCAGTTTCCCGGCGTCAGCATCGCGCCGTATCTCACGCGCAACTATCCCTACGGCCCTGCGTTCGCGCACGTCGTCGGCTACGTCGGCCGCATCGACGACAAGGAACTGCAGCACCTCGATCCCGACAAGTACGCGGGCAGCACGCACATCGGCAAGACCGGCATCGAAAAGGAATACGAGGACTTGCTGCACGGCACGCCCGGCTACGAAGTGGTCGAGGTGAACGCCAACCAGCGGCCATTGCGCGTGCTGCAACAGGTCGCGGCCAAGCCCGGCCAGAACCTCTACCTGACCATCGACGAGCGCCTGCAGCAGGCGGCCATCAATGCCTTCGCGGGACAAACCGGCGCCGCGGTGGCGATCGACCCGCGCAACGGTGACGTGCTGGCGATGGTCACGGTGCCGAGTTTCGATCCGAATCTGTTCGTCAACGGCATCAGCCAAGCCGACTACTCCGCGCTGCTGGACGACGAGGAAAAACCGCTGCTCAATCGCGCGATGCGCGGCGGCTATCCGCCGGGTTCGACGGTCAAGCCGTTCCTCGGATTGGGTGGACTGGAGTTGGGCCTGCGCAAACCTTCCGATACCGTGCTGTCGACCGGCACGTGGTACCTGCCCGGCTCCTCGCGTGGTTATCGCGACGACACGCGCTACGGTGCCGGCAACGTCAACCTGATCCAGGCCATCACGCAGTCGGTCAACACGTACTTCTATTCGCTCGCCTACAAGATGGGCATCGGGAAGTTCGACGAATGGATGGCCAGATTCGGATTCGGCAGCCCGACCGGTATCGACCTGCCCGACGAAACGGGCGGCGTGCTGCCCTCGCCGGAATGGAAGCGCAAGACCTTCAAGCAGCCGTGGTACCCCGGCGAAACCGTGATCGCGGGCATCGGCCAGGGCTACTGGATGGTGACGCCACTGCAGATGGCGCACGCGCTGGCCGCGTTGGCGGATGGCGGCTCGTCGCACACGCCGCACTTGCTGGTCGCGACCAGCGGCGGCCTGGATTCCCCGGAGATCGCGTACAGGCAACCCGCGCCCGTGCAAATCACGCATGCGCCCGCCGATCTCGAAGCCGTCAAGCAGGGCATGCTCGGCGTGATCTACAACCCTGCCGGCACCGCCTACGCCGCCGGCATCGGCAAAGGCTTCCCGTACCTGATCGCCGGCAAGACCGGAACCGCCGAGCGCTATTCGCGCACCAGCGAGGCGTACAACACCAACAAGAATCTCGCCTACCTCGCTGCGCGGCATCGCGCGTGGTTCATCTGCTACGCACCCGCGGACCACCCGCAGATCGCGATCGCGGTGGTGCTTGAACACGGCGCGTGGGGCGGCAGCGCGGCCGCGCCGGTCGCGCGCAAGATGCTGGACCAGTGGCTGGCCGACACGCCGCCTTCGCAGCGTCCGCCCGTGCCGGTGACGGCTGTCGCGACGCAACCCGCAAGCTCCGCGCCGACGACGCCATGAACGAGTTCGCCGCCAGTCTCGCTGCGCGCGCGTTCCGGCTCGGACGCCGCGTGTTGTCGCGCCCGCGCATCGACCTGCCGCTGGCGATCGGCTTGCTGATCCTCGCGCTGATGGGGCTGACCGTGCTGTACAGCGCCAGCAATCTCGACGCCGGCACGCTGGCCGGACAAGCCACGCGTTTCGCGATCGGCGCCGTGCTGATGATCGCGATCTCGCGCATTCCCCCCAACCTGCTGCGCGCGTGGACGCCGTGGTTCTACGTGATCGGCGTGCTGCTGCTCGGCGTGGTCAAGGTGCTGGGCGAAGGCCAGGGCGCGAACCGCTGGCTCGACATCGGCGTGATCCGCTTCCAGCCATCCGAACTGATGAAGCTGGCGATGCCGATGATGATCGCGTGGTATCTGCACCCGCGCCCGCTGCCGCCACGCTGGCGCGATCTTTTCGTCAGCCTTGTCCTGATTGCGATCCCCGCGTTCCTGATCTTCAAGCAACCCGACCTCGGCACCGCGCTGCTGGTCGCGGCGTCGGGCCTGTTCGTGCTTTTCCTCGCCGGCCTGCAATGGTGGAAGATCGGCGCCGCGACCGTTGCCGCCGCCGCCGCCGGACCGATCGCGCTGCATTTCATGCACGGCTATCAGCGCCAGCGCATCGTGACCTTCCTCAATCCCGAAAGCGATCCGCTCGGCAGCGGCTGGCACATCCTGCAATCGATGATCGCAGTCGGCTCGGGCGGCATCCTCGGCAAGGGTTTCAACCAGGGCACGCAATCGAAACTGGAATTCCTGCCCGAGCACACCACCGACTTCATCTTCGCGGTGCTGGGCGAGGAATTCGGATTGATCGGCGTGCTCGCGCTGCTGGCCGTGTACGCCTTCATCGTCGGCCGCTGCCTGTGGATCGCCGCCAACGCGCGCGACACCTGGTCGCGCCTGGTCGCGGGCGCGTTCGCGCTGGCCTTCATGGTGTACGTGATCGTCAACGGCGGCATGATCGCCGGCCTGCTGCCCGTGGTCGGCGTACCGCTGCCGCTGGTGAGCTACGGCGGCACGTCGGCGATCACGCTGCTGGCGGGGTTCGGCGTGGTGATGTCGATCCACGCGCACCGCAAGTGGACGCCGTAGCGTCGGCCGCTCGCCTTTGCCGTCATTCCAGCGAAAGCCGGACTGCGTTTGCAGGACTGCAAACGCGAACGCCGCAGGCAGCCCGAAGGGCGAGCGCCAGGGATGGCGCGAGTAATCCAGTGTCTTCGCTTCGGCAACTGCGACATCCCGTCTTTTTCCGCGCCCCTCCCGGGGGCGCGGGTAACTTTCTCTTGCGTGGCCAAGAGAAAGTCACCAAAGAGAAGGCCACCCCGCGAACACGTCCTGAGCACATCCATGTGCTCAGGATGCGCGCGCGGCCGCCGGGGTTCGCCGAAGGCACATCCGTGTGCCTGCGGCGAACTGGCGCACCTCCTGTGCGCCATCCTTCGGACTTTCCCGTCGTCCGCGCGCCGTGTTCGAGGGGGCCCCTGTCGGCGCGCTCCCTGCGCGCACGCTCTGGGCGAAGCAAGCAAATGGGTCTTGCTCCGAAGGAGGCCATGGATGGCCGATCGCGAAGCAGATCTCTTCCGGGGCCCCTGTGCTGCGGTGAGGGCCGGACGATCAGACCCGCAGGGTGGGCGCAAGGGATTGCGCCCACTTGCCGCCGCGCCATGGAGGGCGCGTCGGCAAGCCCGGCCGGACCGCACGAACTTTTCGTCCATGAATGGACGAAAAACGCAGCACCGGGGTGGCCTTTCTCTTGGTGACTTCTCTTTGGCCAAGCAAAGAGAAGTTACCCGCGCCCCAGGAAGGGGCGCGGAAAAAAGACATGGACGTCGCAGTAGTGAGCGACTGCTGCTCCAACAGCAAGACGCAAGCGAGAGCGCGGACTAGTTAGAATGCGCGTTTGCCTTGCAAACCGCGCCGTGCGCGGAACCCGGGACCTGTGATGGACAAGAGTTTCGACCCGAAAGAGATCGAATCGAAGTGGTACGCGCGCTGGGAAGACGCGGGCTGCTTCAAGCCGTCCGGTACGGGCGAACCGTATTCGATCCTGCTGCCGCCGCCGAACGTCACCGGCACGCTGCACATGGGCCACGCGTTCCAGCAGACCATCATGGATGCGTTGATCCGGCACGCGCGGATGTCGGGGAAGAATACGCTGTGGCAGGGCGGCACCGACCACGCCGGCATCGCGACGCAGAAGATCGTCGAGAACCAGTTGGCCGCGGAAGGCAAGACGCGTCACGACCTCGGTCGCGACAAGTTCATCGAACGCGTGTGGCAGTGGAAGCAGGAATCGGGCTCGACGATCACGCAACAGATGCGCCGGCTGGGCGCGTCGGTGGACTGGTCGCGCGAGCGCTTCACGATGGACGAAGGGCTGTCCGCGGCGGTGCGCAAGGTTTTCGTCGAATGGTATCGCGCGGGCCTGATCTACCGCGGCAATCGGCTGGTGAACTGGGATCCGGTGCTGATGACCGCGGTGTCGGACCTCGAAGTCAACAACGTCGAACGCGATGGGCTCCTGTGGTCGATCCGCTACGACGTGATCGACCCGCAACCGGGCGCGCCGGATCACGTGGTGATCGCGACCACCCGTCCGGAAACCATGCTGGGCGACGTCGCGGTGGCGGTGCATCCCGAGGACGAACGCTACAAATCACTCATCGGCAAAAAGCTGATGCTGCCGCTGGCCAAACGCGAGATTCCGATCATTGCGGATGACTACGTCGATCGCGAGTTCGGCACCGGCTGCGTGAAGATCACGCCTGCGCACGATTTCAACGATTACGCGATCGGGCAGCGGCACAAGCTCGATTCGATCAACATCCTCACGCTGGACGCGAACATCAACGACAACGCGCCCGAAAAATACCGCGGCCTCGATCGCTACGAGGCACGCAAGCGCGTCCTTGCCGATCTCGAGGCCGAGAGCCGCCTGCTCGAAGCCAGGCCGCACAAACTGCAGGTGCCCGTGAGCCAACGCTCCGACGCGGTGATCGAGCCAATGCTGACCGATCAGTGGTTCGTCGACCTCACATCCGCCAAGGGCCGCGCCGCGATTACGCAGCCTGCGCTGGACGCGGTGCGCAACGGCGACATCAAATTCGTCCCGGAAAACTGGACGACCACCTACACGCAGTGGCTCGACAACATTCAGGACTGGTGCATCAGCCGCCAGCTCTGGTGGGGTCATCGCATTCCGGCGTGGTACGACGAAGCCGGCAACATCTTCGTCGGTAAAGACGAGGCCGATGCGCGCGTGCATGCGCGCGTGTCGCCGATCGGCGCGTTGCGCCAGGACGACGACGTGCTCGACACGTGGTTCTCGTCGGCACTGTGGCCGTTCTCGACACTCGGCTGGCCGTCGCACGAACCGGTGAAGAACGAACGTGGCGAGGTCGTTGCCGATTGGTCCATCGACAAGCAATTCCTGCCGAGTTCGGTACTGGTCACCGGCTTCGACATCATCTTCTTCTGGGTCGCGCGGATGGTGATGGCGACCCTCTATTTCACGAAGCAGGTGCCGTTCCGCGAGGTTTACATCAACGCGATCGTGCGCGACGCGGAAGGCCAGAAGATGTCGAAGTCCAAGGGCAACACCCTGGACCCGCTGGACCTGATCGACGGCATCACCCTGCCCGCACTGGTCGAGAAATCGACGAAGTCGCTGCTGATCCCGCAGGTGCGCGAGAAGGTCGAAAAGCGCATCCGCAGGGATTATCCCGACGGCATCACCGCGATCGGCACCGATGCGCTGCGCTTCACCTTCGCCGCGCTGGCGAGCTACAGCCGCACCATCAACTTCGACATCAAGCGCGCGGAAGGCTACAAGGCGTTCTGCAACAAGCTGTGGAATGCGGCAAGGTTTGTGCTGATGAACACCACAAATTCCCTTCCCCCGCTTGCGGGGGAAGGTGGCCGAAGGCCGGATGGGAGGAGCTTTGCGAAGCACCCCCACCCCAACCCTCCCCCGCACGCGGGGGAGGGGGAAAAGACAGAGGCGGAACGCTGGATCGTGTCGCGCCTGCATGCGACGCTTGCGGACGTCGAACAACATTTCGCGACGTACCGCTTCGATCACCTCGCGCAGGCGCTGTACGAGTTCGTGTGGAACGAGTATTGCGACTGGTTCCTCGAACTCTCCAAGCCCGCATTGAACGGCGACGATGTTGAAGCCGCCGCATCGACCCGTCACACATTGCTGGTGGTGCTGGAAACCGCGCTGCGTGCGCTGCACCCGATCATTCCGTTCATCACCGAGGAAATCTGGCAATCGGTGGCGCCGCAACTCGGCTTGAAGCAAGCCAGCATCCTTAAGCGTCCGTATCCACGCGCGGACCAATTCGCGATCGATTCTTCCGCCAGCACCGAGATCGAATGGTTCAAAGCCGTGCTGACGGGCGTGCGCAAGATCCGTTCCGAAATGAACATCACGCCAGGCAAGACCATTCCGCTGCTGCTGGCCGACGGCGATGCCGAAGATCGTCGCCGCGCGGAGAAATTTTCAGCGCAGATCGCATTCCTCGCGCGCTGCGACTCGCCGCGCTGGCTGGCATCGAACGAAGCCGAACCCGCCGCCGCGGCCGCGATGGTCGGCAACCTGCGCGTGCTGATTCCGCTGGCTGGCTTGATCGACCTCGACGCCGAGCGCGCGCGCCTGAAAAAGGAAATCGCGCGCATCGAGGGCGAGATCAGGAAATGCGAAGGCAAGCTCGGCAACGCGAACTTCGTCGACCACGCGCCCGCGGCGGTGGTCGAGCAGGAACGCACGCGATTGTCCGACTGGAAAGCGCAGGTCGAGGCACTGCGCGGCCAGGCCGAAAAACTCGGCGCCTGACGCGCTAGGCGCTACTCCAATTGGCCGGCTTCCTCGGGAAACAACACGTCGATGAAGCCGAAGCGCGAGAAGTCGGTGATGCGCGAGGGATACAGACGCCCGATCAGGTGATCACATTCGTGCTGTACGACCCGCGCGTGGAAGCCCTCGGCGGTGCGGTCGATCGGCATGCCGGCGGGGTCGACGCCCTGGTAGCGGATCATGCTGTGGCGGCTCACCACACCGCGCAAGCCCGGCACCGACAGGCAACCTTCCCAGCCTTCCTCCATGTCGCGCGACAGCGGCGTGATCAACGGATTCAACAGGATCGTGCGCGGCACTTCCGGTTCGTCCGGATAACGATCGGAATGCTCGAAACCGAACACCACCAGTTGCAGGTCCACGCCGATCTGCGGCGCGGCAAGACCGACGCCGTCGGCGGCCTGCATGGTTTCGAACATGTCGGTGATCAGGTTGTTCAATTCGGCCGTGCCGAACATCGTGGGCGGCACCGGCGGCGCCACGCGCAGCAGGCGCGGGTCGCCCATTTTCAGGATTTCGCGGATCATGCTTGCTACACCGTGTTCAACGTGAGGCAACGCGACGCAGCCACAGGCCCGGCGCCGTCACTGCGAAGTGCAACCAGACGCCGAACCATACCAGCGCGCGCGTGAACGGTCTGCACGCCGCGGGATCGAATTTGCGGAACCAGCGCCACATGCCGCGGTGCTTGTGCCAACTGACGAACACCGGCCGATGCCGGCTGGAACCACCCTTGCCGTGATGCACGCGCACGTCGCCCGCGAGCCACACCGTGTAACCCGCATCGCGCGCGCGGCGGCACAGGTCCAGATCCTCGCAGTGCAGGAAGTAGCCTTCGTCGAAACCATTCAATCGTTCGAACACTGCACGCGGCAGCAGCAGCAGCGCGCCGGATACGTTCTCGGCTTCGATCGGCTCCTGCGGAATTGGGCCCGGCACGTTGATGCCTTCGTAGCGCGCATCCTCTGTCTCGCGCCTGGCGCGGCCGGCCATCGCATTGAGCGAACGGCGCAACAGCGGATCGCGACGTCGCGACGCCGGATCGGGCGCGCCGTCCGCATCGCACACCACCGCCCCGATCACGCCCGCATCCGGATGCGCGTGCAACACGTCCAGCATGCGCGCCGGCGTGTTTTTTTCCAGCAGGCAATCCGGATTCAGCACCAACAACGTGTCGCCCTGCGCCTCTCGCGTGCCGACATTCACCGCCGGACCGAAGCCGAGGTTCGCGTGGTTGTAGATCACGCGCAGGCGCTCGTCGTGTTCGTAAGCGCGCGCCAGCGCCTGCGGCACGCCGTCACGCGACGCGTTGTCGACGAGGATCACCTCGACCGGCGCGCTGGACGCCAGCGCGCGCGCCACGCATTCGCGCAGCGACGCGCCGCTGTCGGCGGCGACGATGAGGATGGACGTCAGCGTTGCGGGCATCCGCGCAGTCTAGCGGCCTGCCATCACAGCGGTGACGATCAGGAGCGGCCGCTGCCGTCTGCAAGGGTGGTTTTCAGGACGAAGCGCGTGTCCCTGACAAACAATCCGCCACTCGCGATCGCATCGGTACTCGTGCTGGATGAAGTCGACGTGCTCTCGTGATCCCAGGAAATGCTTTGCACGGGGCCTGGAATGTACGCCCTCCAAGCATATGGGCGCGGACTGGAACAGGGTATTGCCCCGCAGGCATCGCTTGGCGCGCCACCCACTGTGTAATTGATTGGCACCTGCACGATCCAGTGATCCTTTGCGGTATTCGAGCCCGTCGTCGGAATGCTGAATTGCCATTTGCGCGCTGCCTGCAGTGAGGCCTCCGCGAGCATCTTTCTGTAAAGCGCGGGTTCGTCGGTCAGTCGATACAGATTGACCTGTCGCGCTGCAGCCTGCGTCACATGTCCATCGCGACCAACCTGGATCACCAGAAATACCTCGCCGCCTACGCCCGCCCGCGCTGCCGCCCTCGGATAATCGGGCGGTTGCCGTCGGACGTAGCGAACGGCCGTGCCGGCTGGACATTCTCCGGGGAGATTGCTCTTGGGCCGGGCCTCACACCCGAACGCGGCGCTGGCAACGCGAATCGTGGCGTGCTGCGCGTCGGTCATGTCCGCAACGATACGCAGCGACATGCCGGCCTCGGCCGACACGGCCTTGCCCTCGGCCACGATCGGAACGAACTGCCAACGCGACACTGTCGTCTGGATGATGTGCTGTACTGCAGTCGGGAGCTTGTCCGAATCCTGCACCGTGTAACTTTGCACACCGCCCTGAGAATTGACGGTGATCGTGCCCGTGACGAGCATACTGGCCTCGACACCGCGTTTCGCTGCATCCGCGCCGCCATGTGCAAGTGCCAGAGCGGGCACAACCGTTGCAATCAGCAGCAGCCACCACGCAGAACGCTTCATCACGCTCTCCCTGAATGCGAGCGCCAACAGATGCTAGCGCTGCACAATCGTCATGCCGCTGAGATGCAGGCTGTCCGCGATCACGGCGCGCAGGCGCTCGGCGGCGTCACGGCTGACGACCGGCCCTGCGCGGACACGCCACGTTGTGCCGGTGGAGACCTGCGCATTTTCGACGTAGCTCGCGAAGCCGAGCTGCTGCAATCTGCCGCTCAATGCCTGCGCATCGGCATCGCTGGTGAAAGCCGCAACCTGCACGGCCCAGTCACCCGATGGCGCCGCGGCGGATGCGCCGTCCGCAGGCAGCGTTTGCGCCGGCGTCACGGCGGAAGCCCCCGCATCGGCTCCGGCCGCGGGCGCGGTGCTGGCGCTGCCTCCCGGCAGGATCGGCTTCAGCGATTCGAACTCGCTTTCGTATTCGTCGGTGTTCTGGCGCGCTTCTTCGGGGTTGCGGATGATGCGCGGCGTGATCAGCACGATCAGCTCGGTGCGGTCGCGGTTGCGATCGGTGGTGCCGAACAGTCGCCCGAGCACCGGGATGCGGTTGAGGAACGGCACGCCGTTGTCCTGCACGCTGTCGGTCTGCTGGATCAGGCCGCCCAGCAACACCGTCTGGCCGCTCTGCACCGCGACTTCGGTCGAGAGCGCGCGGTTGGAAATGGTGTAGTTGCCGTTCTTGTCGGTGGTGGCGGAAGGCTTGCTGACGATCTGCTGCACGTCGAGGTACACGAGTCCACCGGGACTGACGCGGGGCACCACGTCCAGCAGCACGCCGGTATCGATGTACTGCACCTGGCCTGCGTTGTAGTTGCCGGACGTGGACCCGATGCCGACGCCCGGCACGAGGTACGTCTGCACGATCGGAATCTTCTCGCCCACCTTGAAGGTGGTTTCCTGGTTGTTGAGCACCACCGTGGACGGTGCCGACAACACCTTGGCGTCGCCGCTGCTTTCCATCGCGCTCAGCGCGAACTGCAGCTTGTTGCCGGCGAACGAATAGAACAACGCATCCGACGTTGCGTACTGGACCCCGCCCAGACCCGCGGCGCCCTGATGGCGGTGGTAGGCGTTGTCGACGCCGGGCGTAGGCGGCGACCCGGGCTGGCTGCCGATCAGCCCGCCGAGGTAATACTGCACGCCGAACTGGAACTCGCCGGTCAGGTTGACTTCCAGCACCTTGGTTTCGATCTGCACCTGCAGCGGCCTCTCATCGAGGCGCTGGATCACCGGCAGCAATTTCTGCCACGCGCTCGGCGTCGCCCGGACCAGCAATTGATTGTTCTCGTTGACGGCCGCGATGCGCACGCCCTCGCTGGTCGTGAACGCGACGCTGCCCTGGTTGCCCTGCTGCTGGCGGCGATTCTGGGTGGAACCGGACACCATGCTGTTGTCGTTGTCGCTGCCGCTTCCGCTGCCGCCGAACATGTCGCTGCTGCCGTTGTCGGTGCCGCCGCCGAACGTGCTGTCCTGCGCAAAGGAACCAAAACCCGATTGCCCGCCGAGCCGGCCCTGCCCCGTCTGTTCCAGCGGCGAGAAACCCGGCGCCACGGCGCCGGCCTGGTTTTGGGCATTGCCGTTGGTGCTGTTGCCGAACAATTCGTTGAGGTGCTTGGCGAGGTCCGACGCCTTCACGTTGAGCACGTTGTACACGTACAGGCCAGACGCATTGCCGGCGCCGTTGTCGATGGTCGTGACCAGCCGGCGCACTTCGTCGATGTAGGACGGCTGCGAGGTGATCACCACCAGTGAATTGCTTTGCTTGAGCGGAATCAGGCGAATCATGCTGGACAGACTGCCCGCCGCCGCGGTACCCGAATTGCCGAAGGTGACGGTGACGTTGCTGCCCGGCACCTTCTGCTGGTTCTCGCTCTTCTCTTCGCCGCCCTGCTCGTTGAGAATCGTTTCGAGCTGGCCGACCAGTTCCGAAGCCTGCACGTGCTCGAGCGGAATCACCGCGACCGACATGCCGCGCAGCCAGTCGACGTCGAAGGTGCGCACGATGCGCTGGTAATTGGACAACTCGTCGGGCGTGCCGCCCATCACCAGGATGTTGCGCAGCGGATCGACCAGCAGGAACGCCTTGGGATCCGCGAACGGCTTCAGCAATTTCTGCATCGCATCGGCGGACACGTAATGCAGCGGGAACAGGCGCGCCGCGTAGCCCATGCCGGGCGGCACCGCACCCAGTCCCGGCACCAGGTTGCCGGGCGCGGCCTGGTCGATCGGCAGCACCAGATAGCGCCCGTTCTGCTGGATCAGCGCATTGCCGGTCCACGACAGCAGCATCTGCAGGATCGGCAGCACCTCGTCCTGCGTGACCGGCTGCGAGGTCGCGAACGTCACCGTGCCCTTGACGCCGGGCGCGATCGAATAGTTGGCGTGCAGCACGTCGCCGAGGATCGCCTTGACCGCGGCCTGCACCGGCTGGTTGTCGAAGTTGAAGGTGATGGTGCCGCCTGAGTTGGCCTCGCCGGACTTGCCGTGCGCGGCGGCCGCGTTGACGAACACGCCGGTGCCGTATTGCTGCTGCGGTGCCGGTGCGTTCGCGAGCGTCTGGTTTTCCTGCGCGGTGCCGACGTCCAGCGGTTGCGGTACCGGCTTCTGGGTGCCCGCGATCGCCTGGCGCTGCAGGCTGTAATCGTTGTCCGGCCGAACCTGCGGGGCGCAGCCGGCCAGCACTGCCATGGTGCAGATGAGCCCCAGCGTAGCCAACTTCTTGTACACGTCTTGCTCTCCAGACGATCGAACTGCATGAAGCCGGTCAGGCCGGCCTTGGATCAACCGCCATCATCGTGTTGGCGTGCCGCGGCGCGGCGCCGTTCCGCCTCGATGCGTGCCCGCAACTGGCGGGCGCGTGCTTCGGCGGACGGCAGGTCGCGGGGCATGCCCATCGGCACTTGCCGCCCCGAATCGTTCTGCACTTGGCGCGAGACCATAGCAGATGCGCCCTGCCCTGCGCTCTGCTGCGTGCCATCGTCACCCGGCGCGCTCGAGTCGGGCGCGGGACCGGGGATCAATTGCAGGGTCACGCGCGAGCCCGAGGTATCCACCACCGCGCTGCGCGGATGCAGTTCGACCAGCGCCGGACCGCCACGCGAAGGCCGGCCCTCGATGACGCGGTAATCCTTGTTGTTGGTCTTGTCGTGCAGGATCGCCATCTTCAGGTTCGGCAGTATGATCACGCCGGTCAACTGCAGGTCGCCGGTGGCCTCGTCGCCATTGCCGGTCGCGGCTTCCGGCGTGCGCGCAGGATTGAACAGCGGGTGCTGCCAGACCGCCGCGTATTCGTCCAGAGGCGGCACCGGGGGGGGCGGCAGGGTGGTTCCGGTGCGCGGCAGTTTCGGCGGCGCGGCCTGGTCGTGCCAGCGGACGCCGCGCCCGAGGCCCAGCCACAGCGCGATCAGGACCAGCAGCAATACCGCGGCCAAGATGCCGAGCGATGGCGTGAGGCGGCGGCGATCGGCAGCGTTCATGGCGGCGCACCCGACGGACGCAAATAACCCGACAGCGACAACTGCGCCTGCAAGCGGCCGCTCGGCGAACGCGCGACGGTCAGGTTGTCGACGAACAGGTACGGCAGGCCGCGATCGAAATCGTGCAGCACCGCGGCCAGCGGCTGCATGCCGCAATCGAGCGTGATGCTGACGCTGACGCGGCGGAACGGTTCGTTGCCGCTGTCCTGCTCGATCGGCATCTTGGATGGCATGCTGCAACCCGCGCCCTCGTGTTCGTGCGCCGCCACCACGTCGGTGGCGCGCTGGATCAGGTCGGCCGACGCGGTGCTGGGATCGCTGGCCGAGAGGAACGCGTTGACGGTGGCGCCGCCGCGCTCGAGGTCGGCGACGCGCTTCTGCAGCAGCGGCCGCTCGGCGATCGCCGCCGCATACTTTGCCTGGATCGATTGCAGATCCTGCATCTGGCCGTCCACGCGCATCAGCGGCGCGACGAACCACCAGTGCAGCAGCACGAAATACGCGATCGCCAGCGCGATGAGCGCCAGCACGATGGCGGCCACGCGCGACTGCATCGGCGTCAGGCGTTTGGCGTCAATGCGCATTGGCGGGAACCTGTTGCCTGACGCGTGCGGTCAGTTCGAAGCGTTCCTTGCCGGTGGCGGGGTCGGGCTGGATGACGCCCTGCAATTTGGGTTCCCCGAATACCTTCGAGCCGCCCAGCGTGTCGACCAGGGCCGCGGCCTTGTCGGCTTCGCCCTTGATGTCGATGCCACCGGAATCATCGAGCGTCATGGCATCCAGCCATGCCGTCGCCGGCATGCGCCGGGTCAAATCATCGAGTACCGCAAGCGGCGGCGGATTCTCGGCCTTGCGCTTCACCAGGAATTGCGAAGCGGCGACCGCCGCGGTCAACTGCGCGCGCAACTGTTCGGATTGGGTCGCCTGCGCACGCATCGCGTCCACCTCGTCCTGCATCTTCGCCAACGCCGCGCGGCGATTGCCCAGCCACTGCGCCAGCACCAGCACGACCAGCAGCACGCAACCCGCGGCGAGCATCCAGTTCAGGCGCCGCCGCTTGTCTTGCCTGCGCGGCCGGCGCCCGGCCGGCAGCAAATCCACGCCCGCGAGCGCGCCGTTGCCGGCCTGCACGTCCACGCAATCGGGATGCACGCCTATCGCGGCCAAGCGTTCCAGCATCGGATCGAGTTCGGCGCGCGGCGCGGCGTACAAATCCAGCGCGACTTGTCCCACGGGCGCTGGCGCCGGGCTGACGCGCACGTCGTAATAAAGCTGGTCGGGTTTGAACGGCGTCTGCCGGTCGAGTTCGTAACCGACCACCTTGCGCGGATCGGCCGTGGCAGCAAGCGGCATCAGCAAGCGTCGCTGCAGCACCGACGCGCCCGCCACCACCAGCACCAGCCGGCGATCATCCGGATCGATGCCTGCACACGCGCTCTTGAACGTCGCGCGCTGGACTTCGGCCGTGGCCTCCGCCGGAATCGTGGCCAGCACGTCACCCGTGCGTGCACGCTTCACCAGCAGCGCATCCGGTCCCATCGTCAAGCGCAGCACGTCGGGACCGCGCTGCAGCCACGCGCGGATGCGCGCCGGCAGCAACTTGGCCAGTTCGCCGCCCCACCAATGCAGGAAGCCCGGCAGCGGCGAGCGCGACCAGGCAAGCTTCATGCGTTCGATGGATTGTGCGCTCGCGGTGGCCATGGTTCTATTGAATCACGGCGCTGCGCCGGAATCGGTGCGCCAGTCCAGCACTTTGTACGGGCGTGCCTGGGCTCCCGTCAACGCCAGGCGTATCGTGGCGTCCAGGCTGGCGCGGTTGCCGTCCGGCATTTCGGCGACGCTGAAGACCCGTTCCACCACGCCGCCGTACCCGGCCACCAGCGGTCCGTTCGCGACCGCGCCGAAAGCCTCGCCATTGCCCGCGCCGCGCCGCGCCGGGCTGTTGCGACGTGCGGTCACCTGTGTTTCCGCCTTCGCCACGCCGATGCCGCGCAGCGACGCCAGTACCAGCGCGCCGGCGTACGACGCATCCGGGAAATTGCGGCCCGAATAAACCGTGACGGCGTTTTCGACCTTGCCGAACAAAGCCAGATCCATGCCCGGCAGCCGCGCCAACGCGTCGATCGCGCGAAACGGCTGGCCGGGCTGGCCGGGCACGCCGCCGCGCGATGACACCGCCGCGTCCGCAAGCTGGTCCGCGCGCGCCGCGTCCACGCCCGCCGCCTGGAAGATGCCGCTCAGCAACGTGGCCGGCGCCGCATTGAGATCGACCATGCCGCTTACGTCGACCACCCTGATGGTGACCTTGGCGCCGTCGAACGCGAACGTGTACGGCCGTCCATCCGGCACCCATTGGTGCTGCTGGTCGGGCGCGCGCAGGCCCGCGACGGCTTGCGCGAGGCCGGCCTCGGCGGCGAGTTCGGCGCGCGCATGTTCGGCGCCGTAAAGCGCGGCCTCGCTGTGGCTGCGCGATGCCGCCGCCACGCCGACCAGCAATGCCGCCAGCAGCAGCGTCGCCCACAGCACCAGCAACAAGGCCGCGCCGCGTTCGCGCCTTGCATTGTGCTGAACAACACCTTGCAGCTGCGGGCCATCGGCGGCCCGCCGCGGATCGCGCGCGGCGCGTTGAAAAAGCACAGGAGAGCACTTTCCCGACATCGAGGAAGTCATCGCAAACTCCCGACCTGCGCACCGAAGCCCTGGCCCGTGCGCACCGGGATCACCATGTCCGGAAAGCCGACCCGCGTGCGCCACGCGGGATCGAGATGGATGCGCACCGCCAGCGGCAGCCCATTGGTGGCTTGCCAGTCATTGCGCCACGCCGGCGGTTTGCCGAACGCGGCGGCGGCGAGATATTCGAATTTTCCCCCGCGCAGGTTCGTCAACAGCACGTGCTGGACTGGCTGCGCGCTCGCGGCCTGGTCTTCCGTGTACGGCTGGTAATCGAGGCGCAGCGACATGCCCGCACCTTCCTTCTGCAGGCTCACGGTCTGGATGTACAAACCCGCGTGGCCGGATTGCATCGGCAAGGGCGCGACGTATTCCATCGACGTGGCGTCGCCCGCGAACATGCGCGCCGCCGATCCGTCGGCCATCACGAACGGCTGCGGTCCCGCGGCACCGATGTAACGGCGCAGGAATTGCTGCACGGTGCGCACGGCCTCGCCCTGCGCCATCACCGCATCGGCGGCATGGGTGACGCGCGCAGCCCCGCGCAGCGCACCCCACACGCCCAGCATCACGAACGCCAGCAGCGCCAGTGCCAGCAGGATTTCCAGCAGGGTGAACCCGTGTTGGCGCAGCGCGCGCTTCATTCGTCGGTGTCCCGCTGCGGCGCGGCCTGCGCGCGCTGGGTGGACAACCGCAGCACGCGACCGGCGCCGTATTGCACCGTCGCGTCGAGTTGGTACAGGTCGATGCCGGCCGCCTGCGCCATCATCGCGCCGCCCTGCTGCAACGGTACTGCGGCGGCTGCATTCTGCGCGGGTCCCGGCAACATGTGCACCTTCAGCGTCCAGCGCATGCCGTCATCGAAGCTTCCTTCGGTGCTTGCGTCCTTCAACGGCGCCATCAGCCCCTGCTCCGCGAACAGGCTTTGCGCGTGCTCGACTGCCGCGTCCAGCGCGGTGGCGCGCGCCGCGTTCTGCGCGGATTTGCCGAGCGCACCGAGCGCGATCGCGAATGCGATCGCCAGCAGCGCGATCGCGGCCAGCACTTCCAAGAGCGTGAAGCCACGGGACCGGGGACCGGGGACCCGGGACCCGGACAAGCGCGCAAACCGCAGTATCCGAGCCGGACAAACCGAGCAACGAACCGACGCTCGTGCGGCAGCACAAGTGGTGACCGCGCAGCACTGTGCCGGGTCCCGGGTCCCGGGTCCCGGAACCCGGTTCTCATTCAATATCAGGCAGCAATTCAATTTCACCTGCGCGCCCCACCACTCACCGTCACCGCGCCGGTCAGCCAGTCCACGTCCACGCGCGCGCTGCGCCGGGCTTCGCTCAAGATGATGTTGCCGCCGCTCGAACTGCCGTCCGGAAAATAGCCGATGCGCGCGATGCCGCGCCGTTCGCCGGCTTCGGCGGCGGATTCGACACGTACGCCGGCGGCCGCCGGAAAGGCGCGCGGATCGCGCCCCGGCACCGTGTAGGCGTGCGTATGCAGGTCGACGCTGAACCACTGCGGCTTGCCGGTCGCCATCGCGCGCGTGCGGGTATCGCGCAGCCCGGCCGCGACGCGCTGCGCCGCCGCCTGCAATTCGCCGCGGCTGCGGCCATGCAGCGACACGGCGGCCACGGTGGTGGCGATCACGATCAGCACGATCACCGCCAGCATTTCGATCAGGGTGAAACCAGGAGCCGGGACCCGGGAGCCGGGACCCGGAACCCGCAAAAGCTTGGGAACCTGGTTCCGGGATCGTGAATCGGAACGGCATTTCGTGACACGCGACGTGGTCGCCGACCAACCATCGGCTGTGTGGCCGGTTCGCTCGCCGGATTTGTTGCTGATCGCGTGCTTTTCCCGGGTCTCCGGTCCCGGGTCCCCGGTCCCGGCTTTATTGCCAGTTGCCGTAATCACGATCGATGCCCTCGCCCCCGGGCTTGCCGTCGCGACCGAAGAAGATGATGTCGTATTGGCCGTGCTTGCCGGGATAGTCATAGCCGTATGGATGGCCAAACGGATCGCTGAGGTCGGCCGGCTTGGCATACGGTCCGTTCCACGACGGCGCGTTCAACGGCTTGGTGATCAGGTCGTCCAGCGCCTTCGGTGGCGAGCCGTTGTCCAGCGCGTAGGCCTGCACGTCCTGGTCGAGCTTGGTCACGCCGATCTTGCCGGCATCCCATTTGCCGGTATCCACGCGCCCTGACACCGAGCGCGCCACGATCACGCCGACGATGCCGAGCAGCACGATCACGGCGAGCATTTCGAGGAGCGTGAAACCGCGCTTCAGCGCGCGCCGGTTCGAATTGAGTGCAAGCATGCGGAACCTCATCGATGGGAATTCATTGAATGCTGCCGGTCAGGCTGAGCAGCGGCAGCAGGATGGACATCATGATGCCAGCCACCAGCAGCGCCATCACGATGGTCAATATCGGCACCAGCGCCGACAGCATCTTGTCGATCGCGGATTTCACTTCGCCGTCGTAGGTGTCGGCGGCGCGCAGCAGCATGTCGTCGAGCGTGCCCGACTCCTCGCCGACCATGGTGATCTGGATCGCGAGCTTCGGAAACCCGGTGTGCACGGCCAGCGCATGCGACAGCGAATCGCCGCCCTTGACCGCTTCGATCGCGGGTTCCAGTTGCGCCGACAATTCACGGTTGGACACCACTTGGCGCGCGATGTTCAACGCGGCCAGCAGCGACACGCCATTCTTCAACATCGAGCCGAGCGTGCGCATCAGCCGCGCGGTATCCACCTTCAGCAGCAGCGGCCCGAACACCTTGACGCGCAGCAGCCGTGCATCGAACGCGCGCCGTACCGTGGGATCGCGCATCCGCGCACCGGCATACAGGCCGGCCACCACCAATGCAGCCAGCACCAGCAAACCCCAATCGTGCAGGAAGCTGCCGAACGCCATCAGCACGCGCGTGATCAGCGGAATCTGCACGTCCATGTCGTGGAAGATCGGCACGAACTGAGGCAACACGAACGCCAGCAGCAGGACCAGCGAACCCAGCACGCCAAACAAAAGAAAAGCGGGATACACCAGCGCGCCGATTACGCTTTCGCGCAACTTGCGCGCGCGCGTCAGGTAATCGGCCAGACGCTCCAGCGTGGCATCCAGTGCACCGCCCGCTTCGCCCGCTCGCACCATGCTCAGATAAAGCTTGCCGAAGACGCCGTGTTCTTCTTCCATTGCGCGCGACAGCGACGAGCCACCGCGCACGCGGTCGCGGATGCGTTCGACCACGTGGCGGGCGCGCTCGCCTTCCGGCAATTCCAGCAACATCTGCAGCGCACGATCCAGTGGCAGGCCCGCATGCAGGAGAATCCCGAGCTGTTCGGTGAATTCGACCAGCGCCGCGCCGGACAAGGTTTTCTTGCGCAGGCCGCCGAACAGCGATCCGCCGCCCGCGGCATCGCTTGCTTCCAGCGGCACATTGCCCTGCTCCTGCAGGCGCGCGATCACATCATCGGCGGACGCTGCATCCATCCGTCCTTCCACGGTCTCGCCACTGGGTGTGACGGCCTTGTAGCGAAACGCAGGCACGTCAGTCTTCCTGCGTCACGCGCAGGACCTCTTCCACGGTCGTCAAACCCGCCAGCGCCTTGCGCAAACCGTCCTCGTACATCGTGCGCATGCCGCTGGCGCGCGCGGCGCGCTCGATGTCGGTGGCATCGGCGTGCTGCATCAGCAGGCGACGCAGCGCATCGTTCATCGTCAACTGTTCGATGATGGCCAGGCGCCCGCGGAAACCGCTCGGATTGTCCACGGAAGGTTTCGGGCGGTACAGGCGGATCGGGCGTTGCGCCGTGAGCTTGTCGAGGCCGAGTTCCGTAACCAGTTCCGGCAGCGGCTCGTAGACTTCCGCGCTCGCGGGATCGAGCCTGCGCACCAGACGCTGCGCGAGGATCGCGTTGACCGTCGATGCAATCAGGTAATCCTCGACGCCCATGTCGAGCAGGCGCGTCAGGCCGCCCGCCGCGGAATTCGTGTGCAGCGTGGACAACACCAGGTGACCGGTCAGCGCGGACTGGATCGCGATCTTGCAGGTTTCCAGATCGCGCATTTCGCCGATCATGATCACGTCCGGATCCTGGCGCACGATCGAACGCAGAGCGCCCGCGAAATCCAGCCCGATCTGCGGCTTCACCTGCATCTGGTTGATGCCTTCGAGCTGGTATTCGACCGGGTCCTCGACGGTGATGATCTTGCGGTCGGGCGTGTTGATCCTCGACAGTGCGGTGTACAGCGTGGTGGTCTTGCCCGAACCGGTCGGGCCGGTGACGAGCAGAATCCCGTGCGGTTGTTCCAGCACGCGCAGGAATTCCGGCAGCGTGTTGTCGTCGAAACCCAGCGAATCGAAATCCAGCACCACGCTGCCGCGGTCGAGGATGCGCATCACCACCGATTCGCCGAAGCTGGTGGGAATCGCCGACACGCGCAGGTCCAGTTCCTTGCCCTGCACGCGCAGCATGATGCGGCCATCCTGCGGCAGGCGCCGCTCGGCGATGTTCATGCGCGCCATGATCTTGATGCGCGAAATCACCGCGGCGGTGCTGGATGCCGGCGGCGCCTCCACTTCGTGCAGCACGCCGTCGATGCGATAGCGCACCTTCAATCGGTTCTCGAACGGCTCGATGTGGATGTCCGACGCGCGCGCTTCCACGGCGCGCTGGATCAGCAGGTTCACCAGGCGGATGACCGGCGCTTCCGACGCGAGATCGCGCAGGTGCTCGATATCGTCGTCGCCCGACGCCCCGCCTTCGAGCCCTTCCACGATGGTGCCGAGCGCGCTGCGGCC
This sequence comes from Pseudomonadota bacterium, assembly GCA_040388785.1. Lineage (GTDB taxonomy): Bacteria > Pseudomonadota > Gammaproteobacteria > Xanthomonadales > Rhodanobacteraceae > 66-474. Next base: position 29,591 of record JAZKBD010000012.1, on the reverse strand, counting down.
CGCACCGAACCAGCGCTCGATCAGATCGTCGATTTCCGAGCGCGCGGCGACGACCAGCGATACCGGCCGCCCGCACGCGAGTTGCACGGCATGCGCGACATAAGTGTCGCCCGGATCGGCGGCAGCCAGTTGCAAGGTCGAACCGGATTCCGCCACCGGCACCGCGTGGTACTGCTTCATAAAGCGCACGCTCAAGCCCGTTTCGGGCGGTGTGTCCGGCGCGTCCTTGGCCGACAGCAGCGGCAGGCGCAGGGTTTCCGCCCAGGCTTCGGCGAGGTCGCGCTCCGACACCAGGCCGAGCCGCGCCAGCAGCGCGGTCAGGCGCGTTTCCGGCGCTTCCACCAGCAGGCGTTCGGCGCGCGCGAGGTCTTCTTCCTTGAGGCGCCCGCGCTCGACCAGCAACGCGCAGACGCGTGCCTCCACGTCATCGGTGGCGATCCGGTTGGGCTCATTGTCGTGCTGCAACGCTGCCGACATTGCCAGCTCTCGCGTGGACCGTTTGTCAGGCCGCCATTGGTAGCACACCCGCATGGCCAAAGCGAGCATCCGCCGCCCGTGCATGGACAACGTTCAGCGCGACATAACGTTGACGGCCGCCCAAAACGGAGCCGCCGATCCTGGCGATCGGCGGCTCGGTGGCTGGTTCCTGTTTACTTCGAGGCGGGCGGCGCCGACGCCGGCGCCGAATTGTCCATTGAATAGCTCAAGTGCAGGATGATCTTGTCGCCCTTTTTCAGGTTTTGCGCGGCGCCGGGGAAATGCACCGTCAAGTTGCCGAGGCCCGTCTGGACCTGGACCATCCCGTTCGGGTCGACCGACTGCACCGTGCCCGCCATGTCGTGCTGGCCTTTCACGTTGCTGGATGCGCTGGCCTGCGGAATGCGCGCGGGCAACTGCTGCTGGCTCTGCGACTGCGGCGTGGTCTGGAAAGGCGGCGCGTGCGTGACGCCCGGCTGGTTCTGCGGTGGCGGCGCCGTCTGCGCCCCCGCAAGCGGGGCGGCGCAGGCCAATGCGAGGGCCGCGGCGAGGCTGGAAAGCGAATGCAGGCGTTTCATGGAATCCTCCTTGCTTGACGAAGGTCCGTGTCGCGCGGCAATGCGTTGCGACAAGGCGCGCCACATTCCGTGGCCCTGCCACTTCACGCGGTCCGGGTGGTGGCGTCAAGACGATGACGCGCTGCCATTCAGCGCCGATGAACGTTCGAGTCAGGCAACCCTCAGCTTTCCAGCTTCAATCCGCCCTGCGCCTGACGTCTCGGAGCTTCTCTCACTTTTGAGAATGCCAACAGTTCGCCAAGACGCGCGCCCTTCTGCCGCCAGTCATGAAAGACCGATTCGCCGACCAGCGCGTAATGCCATGGCAAGCCGCTGCGCAATTCGGGTTGCAACGCGTTGATGCGCTCGCACCAAGCCGCAGCAGCCTTGCGCTTGCGCAGCACGTTCGGATGGCTGGTCTGGTCCTGCGCCTTGGTTTCGGCGAGGTAAATCGCGTCCGCCGTGCGCACCAGAAAGTCTGGCGAATAGAACGCCGGCAGGCCATTGTCCTTGACGTAGCGCAGATGCACGAAGTCATGTCGGTTCTCGCTGACCTTGCAGAACGCGGCTATCCTGGTATCCCGCAGCGCCCACTCGATGAATGCATGCTCCAGGCCGCCGCTGCGGCTGGGATACGGCAGGCGTGGATAGATGCACTTCGTCACTTCCATCGAGTTGCTTTCGCGCATCGTCAGCTTGTTCACTTCCGAAAGCCAGCGATGGCGAATTTCGGTGTCGCCGGTGATCGCGCGCTCTTCGGCTTTCACCAGCGCCAACGCGAATACCTTGATGATGTGCTCCACCACCGGCTGCAGCATCAGCAATCGCCAGTGTTCGTCTTCGAACGGTTCAAACGATTCGCGAAACAGATGCTCGTGGATGTAATCGTCGATGGCCTCTGCCAAGGCCGCGGAACTGACCTGCGTATACGGCTTGGCCCACTGATCCGCAATTTTTCTGCCACCTGTCAAGGGCTGACTCAGTGCTTGCGTGATACGTCGCGTCAGCCGCGACAGCAGTTCGTTGTAGCCGCCGACGTTCATCACCGCGCCATCCACGCGGTAATCGCCGAACAGCGTACTGCTCTGCAGGTCATGCGAGGTGAAGATGTCGCCCTTGCCAACCAATTCGCTCAGCTGTGCGCGCGTCATGCCGGTGAACGGCTGCAACGCAGTGACCTCGATCGGCAAGTGTTCCAGCGTGTCCTCGGCCTCGCGCAAGATGAAGGGAATCGCGAAGTCGTATTTTTCGTAGTCGGGCCGCAGTTCCACCGTGATCAGGTCGCCGATGCTGCTGCCTTCGTCATCGCCGGTTTCGCCGACCAGACCCTTGCCAAGCTGTTCGTCGTAGAAGCTCTGGAAGGCCGGGTGCTCGACGATCGAGAGGATGTCGATCAGACTTTCTGGCTCTTCGCCGCGGTTGATGCGCTCACGGTTCTCGCGCTTGCTGTCCGCATATTCCTGCTCGCGCCACATCAGGCGAAGGCCGCGGCCGATGGTTTGCTCCAGCAGGATCTGCGCCTGTGACGAACGCAGCGGAACGATCACGCAGATATTGTTGACGTCGAAACCCTCGCGCAGCATCAGCACGCTCACGATCACGCGCGGCTGTGTGCGCCGATCCACGTCGAACAGTTGTTGCCGCACGCGCAGCCATTCCTTTTCGCCCAGCGCCTCTTTCTTGCCGGAGTCCACCGTCAGGACGTCTTCGTCCGCAAGCCCTTGGTCGCGCAGGAATTCCGACACCAATGGCGAAACGCTGGTGTCTTCGCACACCACCAACATCTTCGGCTTGCGATCCGGATCGAGCTTGGCGAAATCGGCTTCCAGTCGGCGCAGTTTCTGCAGGCCTGCGCGCAGCATCACGCGCTGGCCTTCGGACAAGATCGGGTTGCCGTTCTCGTCACGCTCGGCCTTGAACTCCAGCGGCAGCGCGCCGATTTCCTTGCGCTTGTCCAGCACCAGCGCTTTCACCAGCCCCGCACGCATCGCGTCCTTGAGATCGAAATCCACCACGATGTGCGGGAAATAGACCTTGCGTTTCCTCCTGCCGCCGCCGATGTCGTTGTAGGGGGTGGCCGAGAAATCCACCTGCGCGAAACGACGGCCCTTGCCGGCGGCGATGCGATTGAGGCTTTTCTGCCATTCGACTTCGCCGGCTTCGCCTTCGCGTTTCAATTCGTGGATGTGGTGCGCCTCGTCGTTGAACGCCATCAGCTCCGGCAGGCCGGCGAGGTAGGCCAGCACGTTGCCGCGCGCCCAGCGGCGGTCCAGCACGTCGAGGCTGTTGCCGGCTGCCTTGCCGGGCGTCAGCGGCAGCACGTCGTAAGCGACGGTTGCCGCATCCGCGACCATGCCCGGTGTGACCAGCGATTCGTCCGCGAACTCCAGTTCCTCCTCTTCTTCCTCGGCCTCGACCAACAAGTGCCAGTTGGTGATCGCGACCATTCCGCCGCCGGTGGCCTTCAGGCCGATTTCGGATTTGG
>JAZKBD010000012.1:0-26062 GCA_040388785.1 Pseudomonadota bacterium | reverse complement strand
TGCAGACGTTGCCGCGAATGAACTGCTCTACTTGCTCGCGATACGCAGGTGGCACAAACAGTTCGGCGCAGACCGCGACATCAGAAGTCTCGAAATGCCGCCAGCCGTCGCCTCCTTCGCGGCCGAGGAACGCATCGAGTAGACGTTCGTAAACGATCAAGCCCGGCGCGATGATCAGGAAGTGCGGCGTGAAGCGTGGATCGTTGCTGCCTTCCTTCTGCGCCACCGTGCGATTCAACATCTGCCAGATCAGCAGCGCCTGCAGCACCCAGGTCTTGCCGGTGCCGGTCGCCATCTTCAGGCAATACTTCGGATGCGCGTGCTTGCCTTCGCTGATTTCGTCAAACCTGTCGCCCTGCAGCAATGCATCGGGGCAAACCCGGCGATAGAGGTCCGCGAGATCAGGACTGTCCAGCACTTCATGCGCCACGATCAGGTTGAGGATTGCCTGGCGCTGGCCCGCGTGGAAATTGAACGCGCGTGACTGGCAGGCGTCCTCGGCGAACCACCAGCGCAGCAGTTCCGCCGTGACAGGCGTGACCAGTTCCAGGATTTCCGCCTCGCCGTGCTCCAGCCCGACGCACAGTTGTTTTGTGCGCTGCGTCAGTGTCGCCGCCAGCACGAGTTGGTCGTCGGGCGCGGTCACGAGGCCGCTTCCACCAGCTTGCGCTGTATAAACAAATTGTTTATAGTGCGACAGTGATAAGGAGCTTCGCCGACAAGGAAACGGGGTCGCTGTTCGCGACCGGGCGATCCCGGCGCTTGCCACCTGACATCCTCCGGCGTGCCCTGAGCCGCCTGAAGTATCTGCATATCGCCACTCGTCTGGAAGACTTGCGCGAGCCGCTTTCCAATCGTCTCGAAGCCTTGAAAGGCAATCGCGCCGGCCAGTGGAGCATCCGCATCAACGACCAATGGCGCGTGTGTTTCCGCTTCGAGAACGGCGATGCCTTCGGCGTCGAGATCGTCGATTACCACTGAGGAACCGCAATCATGTCCATACCCGCCACCAAGAACGGCTTGCCGGCCATTCATCCCGGCGAACTGCTCGAAGAAATCCTGTACGACCGCGGCATGAGCCAAGCGGCGTTCGCGAAGGCAATCGGCGTTTCGCCGATGCGCATTTCGCATGTGATCCGGGGCGAGCGGCCAGTCACGGCAGACCTCGCGTTGCGTTTCGGCCGCGCCTTCGGCCAGACCCCGCAGATGTGGCTGAACCTGCAAGCCGACCATGACCTCAAGATCGCCGAACGCAAGCTCAAGGGCAGCTTGGGCAAGGTCAAGCGCATCGCCGCTTGATCCACGCGCATTCACGGCGCCGGCTCCGGCACGTTCTGCACGACTTCCGCCTCGAAGCCGAACACGTCCACGACGCGCACGCAGACTTTTCTGTCGCCGCGCTTGGCCGTCGCGCTGAAACGCGCTTCGGTCACTACGCGCAGCGGATCGCCGTCATTGGCGACGTTGCCGCGGTAGTCCTGCCAGACCGAGCGGAAAATCCTGCCGTCGTAATCCGGATCGACCGCCCAGTATTCGATCAGGGCCAACGGCTCGGCGTTCATCACCTTGTGCAGCTTGGCGCGATTGGACTCGTCGAGGTTGATCGCCTCCGGCGACAGCAGCACGTAGTTGTCCAGCCGCACGTGCAGATGTTCTACATCGCCGCCGCGCGTGCGCGCAACCAGATGGATCGTGACATATTGCAGCGTCGAGAACCGCACATGCCCGCGCAGCTTCTCGATGCCACCTTTCTTGCGCAGGCGGTCGAGCAGATCGGGCGGAATCACCAGCACTTCCAGCCGGTCGTCCTTGAGCGCGGCGATGCTTTCGCCGATGCCGGGTTCGAAGTTCCAGCCCAATACGACCACACGATCCCAACCGCCCATCAGGTTGTCGCGTTGCGCGATCGCCCGTCGCAACGTGGCGTCGCCGGTCAGCTTGTTGGGCGAATCCACCAGCACCAGCGTCTTCCTGCCGCCGTACACGACCTGCCCAAGGTTGCGCTGCGGATTGTTGTCCGGATCGATCGGCAGCGCGCCGTACAGTGACAGTACGATCGATGAAAGGTCACCAATCCGGAACTTGCGGCCGAGTTCGGTCTTCGCCGCCTCGACCTGGTAGTCGCCGATTGCCTGATACAGGAACGGCTTCGCGTTCTGATCGATCAACCGTTTGCGCGTGATCAGGCAGGCGGGCTTGCCGATGTCGGTGGCGATCCAGCGGCGGCCGAGCTTTTCTGCGACAGCGGCGGTCGTGCCAGAGCCGTTGAAGACATCCAGCACAAGGTTTCCCTCGTCACTCGACATCTTGATGATACGCGACAACAACTCTTCAGACTTTTGAGTGTCGTAATAGAGTTTTTCTGGATCAGTAGGGCTCGTTATCTTCTTAACATCTGTCCACCAGTCATTTATCGGGGTTCCTTCTCGACGAAGCTGCGCATCTGGACCCTTGATCGCCGTTCTTCCACGTTGAACTGTTCCTTCAGAGTAGGGCCGATATTGCGTATTGAACGTCCAGTTCGAGCCCTTGGTATACCAAAAAATCGTATCGTGTTTTCTTGGCATTTCGCTGGCTGGCACTCCGCCACCGCTGTAGCAATAAACAATTTCATTTCGTATCTGTTGCTTGCCGAGGACATCATCCAGTACCAATCGCACGTAATGCCCCACATGCCAATCCAGATGCACGTAGATCGAGCCGGTCTCCGCCAATAACTCGCGCATCAGCACCAGCCGCGGCGTAATCATTGCCAAGTACGAGGCCGTTCCGTCCGACCAGGTATCGGAATACGTGAACTGCTCGATCACGGTCGGCCGCTGCTCCAGTTCCACGCCGGGCAGCGTGACCTTGGTGCGGTAATCGGCTTTGGAATCGAACGGTGGGTCGATGTAGATCAAATCCACCTTGCCTCGCAGGCTGGGCGTGTTCTCGTCGCCGGCCAGCAGCGCTGCCATTGCAAGCAAGTTGTCGCCGTAGATCAGACGATTGGTCCAGCCTGCGGCGTCGCCCGCGCGCAAGTGCCCGGCGCGCCGGGCAACGTCGAGCATGTCCGCCTCGGCGACGTCCTTGGACGGCAGCACCCATTCGCGCGTCTGCAAGCCGACGCGATGCTTGCCTTCCAGCCCTTCCAGGATGCGCTCGGCCTGCGCCTTCCCCGCTGCGACGATCTTCGACAGTTCATCGAGCAGCGACTTCGGCATGGTTCCCCGTGGCCGTGCCGGCCGATATGAAAGAAATACTTGTCATTGTACGCAAGAATTGCTTTCACTTGCCAGCGCGGCGCGAACCTACCGTTGCGGACATGAAGTCCGAACAAGCTGCGTTTGCCGAACGACTGAACCGGCTGCTCGCCGCGAAAAAACTGGAAGCGAGCGCTTCCGACCTGGTCCCGCTGCTTGCCAAGTACGGCAAGGTTTCGGTCACCCCGCAAACCGTTTCAGGGTGGTTGAACGGAACATTCATGCCACGGCCGGCGAACCAGCGCGCTCTGGCCGCGGTGCTCAACGTGGATTTGAACACGCTGCTGACCGATCCCAACCCGCAGCGGGTGAGGGAGGATGCATCGCGTTATGGCCCGCTGACCGGGAAGGACGAGCTGGCGCTTCAGGAATTTGCGACGCTTCCGGCGGCACGCCGGAAGCTCATACGCGAGTTGATCTCGGCGCTCGCTGCAGAAAATCGAAAGCGGGAATAGACGGCCGCGCGCCAGTTGCCTGTCAGCACTCGATCACGTTCACCGCCAGGCCGCCGCGCGACGTTTCCTTGTACTTGTCCTTCATGTCGCGGCCGGTGTCGCGCATGGTCTTGATGACCTTGTCGAGCGAGACGCGGTGCTTGCCGTCGCTGCGCATCGCCATGCGCTGCGCGTTGATGGCCTTGACCGAGCCCATCGCATTGCGCTCGATGCACGGAATCTGCACCAGGCCGCCGATCGGATCGCAGGTGAGGCCGAGGTTGTGTTCCATGCCGATCTCGGCTGCGTTCTCGACCTGGCGCACGCTGCCGCCCAACGCCGCGGTGAGCGCGCCCGCGGCCATCGAACAGGCCACGCCGACTTCGCCTTGGCAGCCGACTTCGGCGCCGCTGATCGACGCATTTTCCTTGTAGAGGATGCCGATCGCACCGGCGGTGAGCAGGAAATCGATCACGCCCTGCTCGTTCGACGTCGGGCAGAAGCGGTCGTAGTAATGCAGCACCGCGGGCACGATGCCGGCCGCACCGTTGGTGGGCGCGGTGACGACGCGTCCGCCCGCGGCGTTTTCCTCGTTGACCGCGAGCGCGTACAGGTTCACCCAATCGAGGATCGTCAGCGGATCTTTCAGTGATGCCTCGGGCCGGTCGCGCAGGTCCTCGTACATCGCGGGCGCGCGCCGCGCGACATGCAGGCCGCCGGGCAGCGTGCCGGGCGAACGCAGTCCGCGCGCGACGCAATCCTGCATGGCTTTCCAGATCGCGAGCAATCCAGAACGGATTTCGGCTTCGCTGCGCCAGACCTTTTCGTTTTCCAGCATCAACTGCGCGACGCTCATGCGGTGCCGTTCGCACAGCGCCATCATCTCGTCGGCGGAATGGAATGCCATCGGCAATGGTGTGGTGTCGGCCACGATGCGATCGGCGGCGGCTTCATCGGCATTGACCACGAAGCCGCCGCCCACCGAGTAGTAATCGCGGGTGACGATCACGTTGCCGCTTGCGTCGAAGGCGACATAGCGCATGCCGTTGACGTGGTACGGCAGCTTCTCGCGCTTGTTCCAGATCAGGTCGGTTTTTTCGTCGAACGCGATTTCGTGCTGGCCGCCAAGATGGATGCGTTTGTCGTTGCGCACGCGCGCCAGCAGCGGCGGGATCGCGTCGGGATTGATCCGGTCGGGCCAGTTGCCCTCCAGTCCGCACAGCACCGCCTTGTCGGTGCCGTGGCCGCGCCCGGTCAGCGCGAGCGATCCGTACAGTTCCACCGTCACCCGCGCGACGCGCGCCATGTCGCCCGTTTCCATGAGCCAGCGTTCGACGAAGCGCGCGGCCGCGCGCATCGGGCCGATCGTATGCGAGGACGACGGACCAATGCCGATCTTGAAGATGTCGAAGACGCTGACGGCCATGTTGCACGCTGCGCAGGGAAAGCTTGGCTATTCTACGCCGTGCCCGACAACTCCACTTTGCCTTGCGCCTGCTCCTCTACCAACGCGACGACTGCAAGCTGTGCGACGAAGCCGTCGCGCTGCTGGCGCGGGCACGGGTGCCGGATTTCGAGAGCGTCTGGATCGATGGCGACGCGGACCTGGAAACGCGTTACGGCGAGCGCGTGCCGGTGCTGCGCGACGCGACGTCCGGCCGCGAACTGGACTGGCCGTTCGACGTGGCGACGCTGCGCGCGTTCATGGCCGCCTGATTCGGCGGCGTTATTTCCCGGCCTGCAACTGCAGGTGCCCGTGCACGGCCACGCCATCGCCGATCATGGACGGATCGGCCCACTGTCCCGTGCCGATGCCGAAATCGAGCCGCTTCACCTGCGCGGTCACGTCCAGCGTGGCGGTGGCGCCATCCGGCTTGAATGACACCGACAGCGCGACCGGCTTGCTGACGCCACGCAGCGTGAGTACACCCTCGGCAACGACCTTGCCGTCCGCAGTTTTGCGGAATGCGGTCGTTACGAAATGCGCCTTGGGAAATTTCGCGGTATCGAAAAAATCCGCGCCCAATGCCGCGTGGTCGCGCTCGCTGTTCCGGGTATCGAGGCTGGTGATGTCGACCGTGACGTCGAACTTGGCGTGCGCGAGATCGTTCGGGTCGTAATCAATCACGGCATCGAAGCGCCGGAATCGGCCAGTGTATTCGACGCCCTGGTAGCTGTTGGTGAACGTGAGCGTGCTGTGCGCGGGATCGATCTGCCAGTTCTTCGCCATGGCCGGCAACGCCAGCGCGGTCAGGATTGCGATTGCCAACCATCCAAGCCATTTCATCGTTCATCTCCTCCGTGCGCTCGCGGGCCCAACGCCATTCTCCGCAGCACATCATCGCGCTGCCGGAAGTGATGCCACAAGGCCGCGCCCACGTGCAACACCAGCAGCGCGACCAGGAACCAGAACAGTGTCTGGTGCAGCAGCAGCGCGCGCGGCTTCCACACCGGATCATAGCCACCGAGGCCAGACAGTTTCAGCCAGTCGAACCACGCCAGCGGTGCGCCCGACGCGGAGTTGAACCACCAGCCGCTGAGTGGAATCACGAGGATCAACACGTACAACACAAGGTGCAGCGCGTGCGCGGCGCGCCGCTGCCAGCGCGGCATTGCGGGTGGATCGGCCGGGCGTTTCTCGGTGAGCCGCCACGCGATCCGCAGCAGGACCAGGGCAAGAATCGTCATGCCGATCGACTTGTGCAGCGCGAACACACGCACTTTGGCGGGCGTCAGGCCCATCTGCACCATCGTCAATCCGATCACGCCCTGCGCGAGGATCAGCGCCGCGATCAGCCAGTGGAACGCGCGCACCAGCGCGCCCCAGCCGGTTTCAGTGCTGCGCAGCGGCATGCACTTTCTCCACCGCCTGCTGGTAATCGTATTCGGCGGTGCGATCGAGCTTGGCTTCGATTTCGAGGCGAAGCGTCACCTCGGTGCCGATGGCTTTCGGGAAGGCAGTCATGCCGAATTGCGCGCGATCGAGTTTCGCGCGTCCGGAAAACCCGGCGATGGTTTCGAACCCGAACAGCGTCGTGCCCACGCGGTTGACGGTGAAATCGACTTTCACCGGCAGCGTGACGCCGTGCAGCGTGAGCTTGCCGTCGAGCGTGCCGGTGTGCTCGCCGGTCTTGGTGACGGAGACGCTTTCGAAATGCGCCGTGGGAAATTTCGCCGCGTCAAGGAAATTGTGTCCCGTGACGGCGGCGTTCCAACCCTTGTCGCCGAGATCGGCGGACGCGAGGTCGATGTCGGCCACGACTTTCGATGCGCCCCAGTCATCCGGATCGAAACGCAACCAGCCGCGCGCGATCGCCAGCCTGCCGACGGGCTTCGAATAGCCATCGTGATCGGCACTGAACAACACCTGCGAATGCACGGTGTCGATGCGGTAATCCAGCGGATGCGCGATCGCCACGCCGGCCACCAGCGCCAGCGCGAAGCCCAACGGGATTGATGACCATCGCCGCATGCAGGACCTCCGGCCCTCCGCCATCGTCGCACAGTATGCGTGTGTACGCATGCTGGCGATTTTTGTTGCATCATCGGAAGACCGGTTCGAGGGGAGACGGGAGATGCTCGCAGCATGGATTCTGGCCGGAGCGCTGGCGGGGGCCGCGCCCAACGCAACGCAGGCGCCACCCACGCCGGTGTTCCGCAGCTACGGCGTGGCGGACGGACTTCCGTCGACGCTGGTGTATTCGGTCACGCAGGATCACACCGGTTACATCTGGATCGGCACGCACGCGGGCCTGGTGCGCTACGACAGCCGCACGTTCCGCGTGTTCCGCCACGAACCCGGACAAGCGGGTTCGCTGCCCGCGAACGACATCTCCGCGCTGCTGGTCGATCGCGCGGGACGGCTGTGGGTCGGCGGCGAAGGTACCGGCCTCAACCTGTACGAACCGGGCGACGGCAGTTTTCGCCACTGGCTGCACGAGCCGAAACAACAAGAGACTCTCTCCGCGAACGACGTGATGGCAATCGCGCAGGACAACGCCGGCGCGATCTGGGTCGGCGTGTACGCGGGTGGACTGGATCGTCTCGATGCGGACGGCAAGGCTTTCGCGCATTTGCGCCATCGCGACGGCGATCCCGCCAGCATCGCTTCGGACAATGTCACTGCGCTGGCGCCGAACGCTGCGGGCGGCTTGTGGATCGGCACCGACGCGGGCCTCGATCGCATGGACGCGCGCGGCCATATCCAGCCGGTCACGTTGCCGGATCTGCCAACGCAACCCACGGTCTGGCAGATTCGCGTGGCGCGCGGCGGCATCGATGCGGCAACCAGCGCCGGCTTGTTCCATGTCGATGCACGCGGGCAAGCGTCGCAGATCGGACCGGAACGCGAAGCGCTGGCCAGCTTGCGCGACGCCGACGGCAGCGTGTGGATCGCGCAGCGCGGCGGACTCGATCATCTCGACGCCAACGGCACCGACCGCTTCGAACAACCGGCACCCGGCATGACCGGCAGCTTGCCGGGACGGCTGCCGGATGGTTTGTTCCGCGACCACGAGGGCGGCCTTTGGATCGCAATGGTCGATGGCGGCCTCGCCTACCTGCCGCCGCAATGGCGCGCCTTCAGCATGTACCGCCATGCGCCCGGCGATGCGACAGGCCTGGCGCGCAACCGCGTGCGCGCGCTCGCGCTCGCCAGCGATGGTTCGGTGTGGGTTGGCGGACCCGACATGCTGGACAAGCTGGACCCGGTCACCGGTGACGTCCGGCACGTCACGATTCCTGGCCTCGACACATCTTCGGTTTCGGCGCTGGCGGAAGACACCGCCAAGCGCCTGTGGATCGGTACACGCAAGGGCTGCTTCGTGTGGGATGGCAAGCGCCTGCAAGCGATCGCCGCGGGCGATGCGACGCTGCGCCACGGCGTGTGGCGATTGCTGGCCGCGCGCGACGGCGCGATCTACATGGCCGGCGTGGGCAGCGGCGTGTTCCGGATCGACCCGCGCACGTTCGCGATCCAGCCGCTCGGCGCGCCCGGCACGGTTGAAGCCGCGCGCGAAATCGTGCAACTGCGCGAAGCCGCCGACGGATCGATCTGGGCTGCGAGCCACGCCGGCCTTGCGCGGCTCGTTCGCGGCGCGAATGCATTCGTGTTCGTGCCGGGCATCGACACGGGCGACCTCGACGCGTTCGCATTCGGCCCCGACGACGGCCTGTGGCTCGCGCGCACCACCGGCTTGCAACGTTACGTACTCGATCGCGGCCACGCGATATTGAAAGGCAACGTGCGCAACGACCAGGGCTGGCCCTACACCGGCATGCTCGGCCTGCAGGTCGGAAGCCAGGGCCGGGTATTCGCGCTCGGCACGCGCACCCTGCTGGTGTACGACCCGCGCAACCGGCAACTGCACGCGTTCGTCACCGCCGAAGGATTGGCCAGTGCGGATTTCACCGGCGATGCATTGCTCGCCGCGGGCAACGGTGAGTTGTTCGCCGGCAGCCTCGCCGGCGTGATCGGCATCCACACCCGCGCATTGCCGTGGCGCCTCGCGACACCGAAGGTCGCGCTGGAATCGGTGAGCGTGCGCCGCAACGGCAAGTCTGCCGAACTCGATCCGCGCCAGCCCATCAAGCTCGATTGGCACGACCGCGAACTCACCGTCACCGCACAAGTGCTGTCGTTCGTCGATCCGGCGCGCAACGCGTATCGCTTCCGCCTGCAGGGCTTCGATCCCGGCTGGATGGAAACCGGCAACCGCAACGTACGCGAGTTCTCGGTGCTGGAGCCAGGCAATTACCAACTGCTGGCAAGCGGGCGCACCGGCGACGGCCCGTGGAGCGCATCGCTCGACGCGCTTTCGCTGCACGTCGCGGCAGCGCCGTGGAACACCACGTGGGCGCGTGCGGCGTACGCGCTCGCTGCGCTGCTGTTGCTGGCGTGGCTGATCTGGGCCATGCGGCGACGCCTGCAACAACAGCACCGCCTCGCGATGAGCGAGGAACGCCAGCACATCGCCGAGCAGGCCAACGCGGCGAAATCGCGTTTTCTCGCCAACATGGCGCACGAAATCCGCACGCCGCTCACCGGCGTGCTGGGCATGACCGAGCTGCTGCTGAAGACCACGCTCAATGATCGCCAGCATCAATACGCCGACGCGATCCGCCGCTCCGGTGCGCTGCTGCTACGCCAAGTCAACGACGCGCTGGACGTGGCGCGCATCGAGGCGGGCCGGCTGGAGTTGAACCTCGCGCCGTTCGATCCCGCGGCGATCCTGCGCGAAGTCGCGGACGCGGATGCCGGGCTCGCGGCGCAGAAGCAACTGACGATCGACGTGGTGGTCGCGCCCGGCGTGCCGCGCGCGGTGCGCGGCGATGCGTTGCGCGTGCAGCAGATCCTGTTCAACCTCACGCACAACGCGCTGAAATTCACCACGCAGGATGGCATCGTCCTGAAGCTGGAACGTGACGGCGACGGCGTCGCCTACAGCGTGATCGACAACGGACCCGGCATGACGCCGGAAGAATGTGCGCGCATTTTCCAGCGCTTCGAGCAGGCCGACTACGGACGCCTGCAGCGCGGCAGCGGGCTCGGCCTCGCGATCAGCCGCGAGCTGGTCGGGTTGATGGGTGGCCATATCGGCGTGCAGTCGGTGCCCGGCCGCGGCAGCACGTTCACGGTGCAGTTGCCGCTGGCCGGCGTGATGCCGTCGGCCGAGGCGGCAGTTCCTGTTCGCGCGCCCACTCGCGTCCACGCAGATGCAACCGCAGCGACATCGTCCGCATCACCAGCGCGGCGCGTGCTGCTGGTCGAGGACGATCCCATCGCGGGGCAAGCCATCGCGGGCCTGATCGAAAGCTTTGGTTATTCCGTGACGCTGGCGCCGCACGCGCTCGCCGCGCTGTCGGACATCGACGCGAGCGAAGCCTTCGATGCGATGGTGTTCGACTTCGACCTGCCCGGCATGGGCGGCTGCGAACTGGCGAACCTGTTGCGCCAGCGCGGCGACGCCACGCCCATCGTCGCGCTCACCGCCAGCGCGCACGGCGACGAGGAACAACGCGCACGCGCCGCGGGCATGGACGCGTTCCTGCGCAAACCGGTGTTGCCGGAGGATTTGCGCGACACGCTCAGGGATGCGATCGAGCCGCAGTCAAGCCTTCCCCTTCAGGGGGATGGAGAGAAACGTCGCAACACGACGGCGTAAATCGCGCAGCTGTTCTCCTCCCGCTTCAAGGGGGAGGCTGGGAGGGGGATGGGTTTGAACCACGACACTGCGAATAAACCCATCCCCACCCCGTCCCCTCCCCTTGAAGGGGAGGGAGAAAGAGCATCAAGGCGGGGATGATGCTGACGGCGCGGACGCGGGCGGCTGGGAACTGGCGTCGTACTTTTTCACCAGCGCCTGGAACGCGGGCTGGCCGCGCAGCGGCAGCCACAGCGGATTGGCGCTGAGGTCGTTGCAGGCGACCGGGACCGCTGCGCAGAACTTCGGCAGCAGGTCCAGCGCAGTGGCGTTCTGGCCAAGTGCGACATAGAGCACGAGTACGTCGCTCATGGATGCCGGATCGAGGTCGGAGCGTTTCTGCAGCGCATCCACCGCGGCCAGCGCCTGCGCGTGCAGTTTCGGGTCCAGCACGGATTGGTAGGTCAGACGGCCCGCCGCGACCAGCGCCTTGGCCAGCGGCGTCTCGGGTTGGGCCAGATCAAAGGCTTTCACTGCATCCTCGGGGCGATGCAGCAACGAATAGACCAGTGCGAGGTTGATCGCGCTGTCGGCGCTGTGCGGCGCCAGTTTCATCAAGGCCAGCATCGGCGGCAACGCCAGTGCGTACTCGCCGGAATCCAAAGCGGACGCCGCGAGGTTGTTCTGCGCGGCGGCGTTGCCGGGATCGAGTTGCACCGCTTCCTGTTCCTGCGCCAGCGCCTGCTCCGGCGGCAGCACGGCACCGTAATCCAGATGCGCGTTTGCATCGCTGGGGTCGAGTGCCAGCGCGCGCTGGAATTCGGCCTTGGCCTGCGCAAATTTGCTTTCCGCCACATCGGCAACGCCAAGCGCGACCAACGCCTCCACGTTGCGCGGGTCCAGCGCCAGCGCCCGGTTCGCCTCGGCGCGCACCTTGGGCAGCGCGTCTTTCAGGGGCAACGTGGAATATTGGGTCAGGTCGAACCACGCGCGCGCCAGCCCCGCATGCGCGTCAGCATAGTTTGGATCGAGCGCGATGGCCTGTTCGTACAAAGAGCGGGCCTGCTCGAACGGCGCGGCGGTGTGGGCAGTTTCAATCAAGGCGCGCGCCTGCAGCACCAGATCGTGCGCCTTGGGGTTTACCGTGGGCGCCGGCCCAAGCGCGGCGAACTTCACGTTCAGCGCCCCCGCGATCGAAGCCGAAATCTTGTCCTGCACCTGGAACACGTTGGCGGCCGAATCGTCGTAGTGGTCCGACCACAACTGCTTGCCGGTGCGGGTGTCCACCAGTTCCGCGAGCACGCGGATCATGCCGCCTTCGCGCTCGA
Source organism: Pseudomonadota bacterium (assembly GCA_040388785.1). GTDB lineage: Bacteria > Pseudomonadota > Gammaproteobacteria > Xanthomonadales > Rhodanobacteraceae > 66-474. Next base: position 13,916 of record JAZKBD010000012.1, on the reverse strand, counting down.
TGCTGCCGTGCAGGAGGTTGGCGACGTTCAACGCCACGCCGACCGCGTTCGTCGATTCATGGCTGTCGCGAAATTTCGATGCGGTGTCCCAGGCGATCACCGTGAGCGCGGCGTTCTGGCCCAGCGCGTTGGTGAGTTCCTCGGTGATGCCGTCGCTGAAATATTGCTGCTTGGGATCGCCATTGAGGTTGGTGAAGGGCAACACCGCCAGCGTGCCGGCCGGCGGGTTGAAGGGTTTGGCGCTGGACGCCGCGGCTGCGGCGAGCGTTGCGGCGGGCGCATTGCGCCGCACGAAGTAACCGGACGCAAGCAACACGATCGCAACAGCCATCACCGCGATGATCGCGAAATCCAGCTTGCGCGCGGTGGAATGGGTCATCGAAACATTCGGCGCAACTTCGCTTTCGCGCCTGATGCCCTGCGGCGTGAATTCGTAGAACCACGCAAACGCGATCCAGAACGGAAAGCCGATCACGCAGGCGATCACGAACGCGCGCATCGCCCAGTTGGGCGCGTCGAACAGCGGCCCCAGTTGTGCGATGCCCTGCGACAGCGCCCATGCCGCGCCGGCGTAAAGCACGCCTGCGCGCAGCACGTTGCGGCGCTTCAGTTCCGCGAAGAAGGATGGACGCACGGCCACGGCAACACGAAGTTCCCGCCGGCGACAGGCCGGCTTCCACGGGCGCGAGTGTATACGGGCACGTGCCGGAATTCAGGTGCGCGCGTGAGGGTGGCTCAGCCGTCCCTTTGATGCGGAAGATTTGCGCGACAGGCTGGACACGGCGAGACGGACCTCGTAGGAGCGGTCATGCCCGCGCCAAACACGCGTTCATTGGCCGAACTGGTGAAAATGGCGGCCTTGCTGGCTCCTGCGGATTCGCCCAACGCGCACTGACCTGCGAGCGGCATATCCTCCGCGGATTGACCGATGCAAAGCGAACGCAACGACGCGCGCGATCGTGCGCAAGGCATCACCCTCGTTACTGGACGACGCGATGAAATTGACGTAGAACGCGTACACACGATGGCGGTCGCATGCACGCAGGCTGCGGCGGACGTTCGCAGGAGCCACCATAGTCGCCGTGCCAGCGCCAGCCGCTACCACGCCAACCCTCGCCGGAATGCCCCATATGACCCCACGCAATGTCTCGTTGACTGTCGCCCTCGCCATCGCATTGACGGGCCTCGCCGCCTGCCACCAATCACAAGCGCCATCAAGCGCCGCCGAGCAGATGAAGCAGGGCGCCGAGCAATTCGGCCGGGGTGCGGATGCGGCCGCCAAACAACTTGCACACGCCGCCAAAAAATCGGCCGGCGATGCCGCGATCACGACCAGGGTCAAGGCAGCGCTCGCGAACGACGCCGGGCTCAAGACCCTGAAGCTGGACGTAAGCACCGACCAAGGCGTTGTAACCCTGGCCGGAACGGTCGACTCGCAAGCCGACCGCGATCACGCCGCAAGCATTGCGGAGAAAGTGTCAGGCGTCACCAGCGTGAACAACGAACTCAGGGTACAGGCGCCGGCGTCGGGTTCATCGTCCTGAGCCTTCGCAACAAACGGCAGAAGCGTCTTGCAGGAGCGTGCCATGCCCGCGATTGCTGCGCGGAATAATTCATCGCGCGCATGGCGCGCTCCTACGCGCCCGCGCAATCGATCAGCCATTGCGCCAGCAGCGGCACCGGTCTTCCCGTCGCGTATCCCTTGCGGCCCGGCACCCACGCGGTGCCGGCGACATCGAGGTGCGCCCAGCGCGTGCCTTCGGTGAAGTGCGACAGGAACAACGCGGCGGTCACCGCGCCGGCGTTCTTGCCGCCGATGTTGGCAATGTCGGCAAATGCCGATTCGAGCTGGTTGCGGTAGTCGCTCCACAGCGGCAGCCGCCATGCCCGATCGAGCGATTCGTTGCCGGCGGCGAGCAGCGCATCGGCCAGCGCGTCATCCGCACTGAACAAGCCGGAAGCGTGCGCGCCCAGCGCGACCACGCACGCACCAGTGAGCGTTGCCGCATCGACCAGTGCCGTGGGCGCAAAACGCTTGCAGGTGTAAGCCAGCGCGTCGCAAAGAATGAGGCGTCCTTCCGCATCGGTGTTCAGCACTTCCACCGTGATGCCGGCATGGGTGTGCAGCACGTCGCCAGGACGGTAACTCGCGCCATCGACCGCGTTCTCGACCGCCGGCACCACACAGACGAGATTGACCGGCAGCTTCATATCGACCGCCGACAGGAATGCGCCGAGCACGGAGGCCGCGCCGCACATGTCGTATTTCATTTCTTCCATCGAGCCGGTCGGCTTGATGTTCAGGCCGCCTGCGTCGAAGGTGACGCCCTTGCCGACCAGCGCGTAAGGCTTTTCATCGCCCGCGCCCTTGTACTGCAGCACGATCAGCTTGGGCGGCGTGGCGGAGCCCGACGACACCGCCAGCAGCGCGCCCATGCCGAGCTTCTGCATGTCGGCGCGCTCCAGCACTTCCAGCGTCACCGACTCCGCGTGCTCGTCCGCGATGGTTTTCGCCTGCGCCGCGATGTGCGTGGGCGTGCACAGGTTGGGCGGAAGGCAGCCGAGTTCGCGCGCGAACGCGACGCCGCGCGCGATCGCGTGCGCCTGCGCGATGCCCCGCGCCACATCGGCACCGGCGGCGAGCGCGAGCTTCGCAAGACGCGGCGCATCGGCATTGGCGGGTTTCAGCGTCGCGGTGTAACGGAAGCAGGCGTGGTCGATCGCCAGCGCACAGGTGCGCGCGCGCCAATCCACGTCGTGACCGCCAACTTCGACTTCCGGCAGGTAGGTGGCGGCGTCGTTCACCGGCAAAGTTTTGAGCGCGTTGCCCGCCTCGTGGCACGCGCGCATGAATGCGTGCGCATCCAGCGCGGCTTGGCGGCCCAGCCCGACGAGCACGACGCGCGGCGCCTTCACGTCGGACACGCCGTGCAGCACCAGCGTTGCGCCGAGCTTGCCGCTGAAATCGCCCGCGGCTTTCAGCCTTGTCAGCACGCCGCCGCCGACGGCGTCGATGGCCGCGGCAGCCGGCGATTTCGCGTCGTCGAACACGCCCACCACCACGCACGCGCTGTCCACGGCATCGGGGGCGGCGGAACTCTGGCTGAATTCAAGCATCGCAATACACTCCTGGAAGATCGGGCGAATAGGCGCGTGCCACTACACTGCGAAACCTGTTCGCAAACGAGCCAGTCTAGCCGATGCCACGTCTCTCCATCCTCGACCGCTACATCCTGCGCGAGTACCTGTTCGGCGCGCTGGCGGCCGTCGTGGTGTTGCTGGTGATCTTCACGGGCGGCACCTTCGCGGACGTCGCCAACAAGGTCGCGACCGGACGTCTGCCGGGCGGCGTGATGTTCACGGTGCTGGGATTGAACCTGGTCAACACGCTGCAGGCCTTGCTGCCGATGGGCATGTTCCTGGGCGTGCTGCTGGCGTTGGGACGGATGTACCGCGACAGCGAAATGCACGTGTTGTGGGCGTCCGGATTCGGACCGAAAGGACTGCTGCTGCCGACCGCGATTTTCGCCGTCGGTGCCGCGATCGTCGCGGGACTGGTCGCGCTGTGGCTGGGGCCATTGGCCGCACGCGCGTCGACTGCCGAGGTCGAGCAGGCCAACCGCTCGGTGATCGCGGCGGGCCTGGAAGCCGGACGCTTCACCAGCCTCACCGGCCGCGGCGGCATCCTGTTCGCGAACACGGTCAGCCCCGACGGCACCAAGCTCGGCAAGCTGTTCGTCGAAAGCGAGCGCGTGGACAAGAACGGCGTCACCGACCTCAGCGTGATAGTCGCCGACCATGGCAACCTGTTCCACGAGGGCGTCGAGGACAACCGCTTCATCGCGCTGCACGACGGCCACCGCTACGACATCCGGCTCGATGCGGACAACTGGCGCCTGATGCAATTCCAGAAGAACGACATCGCGCTGTCGCAACCCAGCGATGACAGCGCCGAAGAGGATCCCGAATCGCTGCGCAGCACGGCTTCGCTGATCGGCGACCGCGATGCCGGCGCGCGCGCGGAACTGCAATGGCGCATCGCGATTCCGTTTGGTCCACTGGTACTGGCGATGCTGGCGCTGCCGATGTCGCGCCAAGGACCGCGCGCATCGCCGGTCGGCCGCATCCTGATTGCGGTGGCGGCATATCTCATCATCATGAATCTGATGACGCTGGGGCGCTCGTTCATCGCCAGCGGCAAGTTGGCGGCGCCGGTCGGCATGTGGTGGATATTCATTCCAGTGTTCGCCGGAGCGGCGTGGGCGTTTGCACGGCAGTACGCGATCCGCAAACCGCGCAGTGCGGAGGTTGCCTCGTGAACGTCGGCGTGTGGCAACGCGTTCGCATCAAGCGCGTGGATTGGCTCATCGCAATCACGGTCTTGGGCGGTGTTCTGCTCACTTGGCTGGTGCTGACCGGCCTCGATGCCTTCATCCAGTTCGCAAACCAGATCAAAAACGGCTATACGCTCGGCAACGCCGTCGCCTACATCCTGCTGACGATCCCGCGCCGTGCCTACCAATGGTTCGTATTCGCCGCCCTGATCGGCGGCCTGGTCGGCATCGGCGCGCTGGCGACGACCGGCGAACTCACCGCGCTGCGCGCGGCCGGCATGTCCAAGCTGAGGATCTGCCTGTCGGTGACGGCACTGGTATTCGTGCTGATGATCGGCGTGTTCATCCTCGGCGAAACCGCGGCGCCGGCCGGCGATCAGCGCGCGCAGCAGATCCTGCTGCGTCGCACCGCGGGTCAGTTGCACATTGGCCAGAGCAGCGGCCTGTGGGCACGCGACGGCAACGACATCATCAACGCGAAGAGGGCACTGGCGCACCTGGTGAATGGCCGGCCCGAAGTCGAACTCGTAGACGTGCGTGTATTCGGCTTCAACGACGCGGGCGAACTCACCTCATTCCGCAACGCCAAGCTGGCGATGCAGGAAGGCAAGGGATGGTCGCTGCACGACGTGCGCGATACCCAGGTTTCAGTCGAGGGTGCGGTCAGCACCACGCATGCACAGCAACCGTGGAAGACCTCGCTCGATCCGGATGTATTGGAAGCTTCGGTCGCGCATCCGGAATACCTGTCGCTGCGTGACCTGTCGCGCAACGTCGATTACCTGCGCGCCAACCGGCAGAATCCGAGTTCGTATTTGAATGCGTACTGGACGCGCGCGTTCTATCCGCTCAACACGCTGCTGCTGGTGCTGTGTGCGCTGCCGTTCGGTTTCGGCGCACTGCGCTCGGGCGGCCTCGGCAAGCGCCTGTTCCTGGGCGTGATCGTCGCGCTCGCGTGGTACTTCATCCAGCTTGCAATCGTCAACACCGGCACGGTGTTCGGCGCACCGCCACTCGTGGTGAACCTGATTCCGGCGCTGCTGTTGTTGGCAATCGCGATCTGGTATTACCGGCGGGTGTAGCGGAAGAATGTCAGAGGCGCACAACGCGCGTTCGGCACACGCGGTCGTGCCACGTGCGTCGTTCGGGGTCGAACCACGCAAACCAGAAGCCGCAGCCGAGCAGCGCGAGCGACACCAGCGCCAACGCGAAACGCAAGCACGCGGTGCGCACGTCAAGGCGCGCGCCGTCCGCACGCAGCAGTCGAAATTTCCATGCGCGCGAACCGACCGTCGCGCCGACGCGCACCCACGACACCACGAAGTACGCGCCGGCCACGACCAGCAGCCACAGGCTCAGCAGCGCACGCAGCAACGGATTCGGGTGTTGCGGGTCGTAGACACCATGGAAGACCAGCACCCACAAGCAGGCGGCCACGATCCAGATTCCGATCAACGGAAACAGGTCGTAGAACATCGCCGCGAAGCGCCGCCACAACGGCACCGATCGTGTTTGCGCGGCTGGAACGGATGTCGATGGCATCGGGAGGCTTGCGCGAAAAAGGAGTGCGCGCCAGCATCGCGCGATGGCACCCTCCACGACCGACATCGACCCACGTGACCGCGCCGCGATCGACGCATTCCTCGAAGGCGTGTGGTCGCGCGATGGCCTCGCGGATCTGACGCTCGCCGATTATCGCGGCGATCTGGAACGTTGCGCTACCTGGCTGGCACAGCACGCGCACGGTTTGCTGACGGCCTCGCGCGAGGATTTGTTCAACTATCTCAAAGCGCGCAACAAGGCGGGCATCGGCGCGCGCACCAACGCGCGCGAGCTGACCGCACTGCGCAGGTTCTATGCGGAACAGGTGCGCCACGATCCTGCTTTCGAAGATCCCACGCTGCTGCTGGACGCGCCCAAGCTGCCGCGCACGCTGCCCAAGGCGTTGGCGGAACGCGAAGTCGAAAATTTGTTGAACGCACCCGCGATCGACGCGCCGATCGGCCTGCGCGACCGCGCGATGCTGGAACTGATGTACGCCTGCGGCCTGCGCGTCAGCGAACTGGTGACGCTGCCGCTGGCGGGACTGAACCTGCGCCAGGGCGTGCTGCGCGTCACCGGCAAGGGCGGCAAGGAACGCCTGGTGCCGATCGGCGAAACCTGCATGGACTGGCTGACGCGCTACCTGCGCGAAGCGCGTCCCGCGCTGGCGAAAGGCCGCGAGACGCCCGCGCTGTTCCTGTCCAACCGCGCCGCCGGCATGACGCGGCAGATGGCTTGGACGCTGGTGAAGAAGCACGCGTTTGCCGCAGGGATCGCCGCCAAACGCATTTCGCCGCACGTGCTGCGGCATTCGTTCGCGACGCATCTCCTCAACCATGGCGCCGACCTGCGCGCGCTGCAGATGCTGCTGGGCCACAGCAGTCTTTCCACCACGCAGATCTACACGATGGTCGCGCGCGAAGGCCTGAAGCGGCTGCACGCACAACACCACCCGCGGGCGTAGAGCGATCCAAGCGCCCGCGCCACATGACCAGTTATCATTCCGCTTTTCCCCGGAGCCGGAACATGGCCGAGCAGAAGTATCCCGAGTGGGTGTGGCACAACGGCAAGATCGTGCCGTGGGCGGAAGCCACGGTGCACGTGATGTCGCACAGCCTGCAGTACGGCTCGGCGGTATTCGAAGGCATCCGTTGCTACAAAACGCCGAAAGGCGGCGCGATCTTCCGGCTCGCTGCGCACATGAAGCGCCTGTACAACTCGGCGCGCATCTACGACATGGTGTTGCCGTTTTCCGTCGAGGAAACCACCGCTGCCTGCCACGCAATCCTGAAGAAGAACGGCTTCGAGCAGGCCTACCTGCGCCCGTGCGCGTTCCGCGGGCTCGGCGGTTTCGGCATCTCCGCCGACACGCCGGTCAGCATGACGATCGCTGGCTGGCCGATGGGTCCTTACCTCGGGCCCGAGGCGCTGAAGCAAGGCATCACCGCGTGCGTGTCGAGCTGGCAACGCTTCGCACCCAACACGATCCCCGCCGGCGCGAAGGCCGCGGGCAATTACCTGTCCGGCCAGCTGATCGCGCGCGAAGCACGCCAGCGCGGGTTCGGCGAAGGCATCGCGCTCGCGTCCACCGGTTTGCTCAGCGAAGGCGCGGGCGAAAACGTGTTCCTGGTGTTCGACGGCGCGCTGCACACCTCGCCCATCAGTGCCGCGCTGCTGAACGGCATCACGCGCGACTCCATCATCACGCTGGCGCGCGACAACGGCATCAGCGTGGTCGAACGCGACCTGCCGCGCGAATACCTGTACCTCGCCGACGAGATCTTCATGTGCGGCACCGCCGCCGAAGTCACGCCGATCCGTGCGGTTGACGGCAAGCAGGTCGGTAACGGCGAAGGCGGCCCGGTCACGCGCCGGATCCAGGACTTGTTCTTCGGACTGTTCGACGGCCGCACGGAAGACAAGTGGAATTGGCTGGAGCCGTTGTAAGCTCCGGCGTTCCCGGATCAAAGCCACTGGGAACGATGAACCCCTCACCCAACCTGTTCCTGATCGGCCCGATGGGCGCCGGCAAGTCCAGCATCGGGCGGCGCCTGGCGGAACGTTTCGGCCTGCCCTGCATCGACCTGGACGCCGCGATCGAGCAACGCACGGGCGCAAGCGTCTCGATGATTTTCGAGATCGAGGGCGAAGCCGGTTTTCGCCGTCGCGAATCCGAGTTGCTGGCGGAATTGACGACCCGCACCGGCATCGTGCTCGCAACCGGCGGCGGCGCGGTGCTGCCGCCCGAAAACCGCGCGCTGTTGCGCGAACGCGGCTTCGTGGTCTGGCTGCAGGTCTCGGTGGAGCAGCAACTGCAGCGGTTGGCGCGCGAACGCCAGCGGCCGTTGCTCGACGCGCCCGATCGCCGCGAGCGGCTGGAAGCGCTGGCGCGCGAACGCGATCCGGTCTACGCGGAACTGGCCGATTGCAGCATCGGCAGCGCCGGCGAATCCTGCGACCATGCAGCGGTGCACATCGCGGCCCTGCTGGAAAAACGCTGGCAGTGCACGCCGGCGATGAAGGAAAAGGCATGACGACCATCGATGTCGGACTGGGCGCGCGGCATTATCCGATTCGCATCGGAACCGGCCTGCTCGACGACGCCCACGGCTGGCGCGATGCCATCCGCGGCGGCCACGCCCTGATCGTCAGCGACGGCAACGTCGCGCCGCTGTATGCGCAGCGGCTTCACGATGCGCTCGCACGGGTGCCCGGAACGCCGCTGCATTGCGAAGCACTCACGCTTCCGGCCGGCGAAGCGCACAAGAACCTCGACGCGGTTTCGAAGGTGCTGGATGCGCTGGCTAGACTCGGCGCCACGCGCGACGCCTGCGTGCTCGCGCTGGGCGGCGGCGTGGTCGGCGACATCGCCGGTTTCGCGGCGGCGTGCTGGATGCGCGGGATCGATTTCGTGCAGTTCCCGACCACGCTGCTGGCGATGGTGGATTCCTCGGTCGGCGGCAAGACCGGCGTCGATCACGCGGCCGGCAAGAACCTGATCGGTGCCTTCCACCAGCCGCGCGCGGTGATCGCCGACCTCGGCACGCTCGCCACGCTGCCCGATCGCGAATTGCGCGCCGGCGTTGCCGAAGTGGTCAAGACCGCATGCATCGGCGACGCGGATTTCTTCGATTGGCTGGAGGCGCACGTCGACGCATTGCTGGCGGCCGACAGCGAAATCCTGACCCACGCCATCGCGCGCTGCTGCCGCTTCAAGGCCGGCGTGATCGAACGCGACGAACGTGAGTCGGGCGAACGCGCGCTGCTCAACTTCGGCCACACCTTCGGCCACGCGATCGAAACCGAAACCGGCTACGACACGTTGTTGCATGGGGAAGCGGTGGCGATCGGGATGGTTCTCGCCGCCCGCCTGTCCGCGCAGCTCGGCATGGCGGACGCCGCCGATACCGAACGGCTGCGCGCGTTGCTCGATCGCATCGGCCTGCCAACCGAGCCGCCATCCGGCATCGCGTCCGACGCATTGCTGTCGCGCATGCAGATGGACAAGAAGAATCGTGCGGGCGCGCTGCGTCTGATCCTGTGGCGCGGGATTGGACGCGCGGAGATCGTGGAAGGCGTCGACCCCGCGACCGTGCGCGCGGTGATGTCCGGCTGAAGCCCACGTTACAATCGCGGTTCCGCCGCATCGGAACGCGCGCAACGCCATGCACCTGTACCTGCAAACCCCGCCCGGTTCAGGCGTGCCGCGGTACTGCCGCATTGCGCTGGAACAGGATTTGCTGGGCGGCTGGACGCTTTATCGCGAATCCGGCACCGAGGGCGGACGCGCGACACTGAAGCGCGAGGTGTATCTCGACCGCGATGCCGCGCTGAGCGCGTTCGAGCAGGCGCGCGACGCGCAGATCAAGCGCGGCTTCAAGGTGATGATCACGCAGGGCATGGAAAACCCGCATGGCTGACGTGTCAGATCGCAGCAACAGATTTCTCCGTGCGCTGCGCCGCGAATCCGTCGATGCCACGCCGGTGTGGATCATGCGCCAGGCCGGCCGTTACCTGCCGGAATACCGCGCGACGCGCGAACGCGCCGGCAGTTTTTTGGCGCTGGCGCAGACGCCGGAACTCGCCTGCGAAGTCACGCTGCAACCGATCGAACGATTCGAACTGGATGCCGCGATCCTGTTTTCCGACATCCTCACGGTGCCCGACGCGATGGGCCTGGGCCTGCATTTCGTCGAAGGCGAAGGCCCGAAGTTCGCGCGACCGCTGCGCAGCGCCGCCGACATCGCGACACTCGGCGTGCCCGATCCGGAGCAATCATTGCGCTACGTGATGGACGCGGTGCGGTTGTGCCGTCGCGAATTGCGCGATCGCGTGCCGCTGATCGGTTTCGCCGGCAGTCCGTGGACGCTGGCCTGCTACATGATCGAAGGCGAAGGCTCGCGCGATTTCGCGCGGGTGAAGGCATTCGCACTGAACGAACCCGCCGCGATGCATCAATTGCTGGACATCAACGCGCGTGCAGTCGCGGCATACCTCGGCGCGCAAGCTGCAGCGGGCGCGCAGGCATTGATGGTGTTCGACAGTTGGGGCGGCATGCTGGCGCCCGCGATGTTCGAGGCATTCTCGGCACGTTATCTCACGCAGATCACATCACTGCTGCGCGACGATCCGCATGCGCGCGACGTGCCGCTGATCCTGTTCTCGAAGGGCGCCAACGCCAGCCTCGAAGTGCTCGCCGACACCGGCTGCGCGGCACTCGGTGTCGACTGGACGATCACGCTGGATGAAGCCCGCCGCCGCGTCGGCGATCGCGTCGCATTGCAGGGCAACCTCGATCCCGCGACATTGCTGGCGTCACCCGACGTGATCCGTCGCGAAGTGCGCCGCGTGCTCGACGACTTCGGCCCGCACCCCGGCCACGTTTTCAACCTCGGCCATGGCATCACGCCCGATGTCGATCCCGCGCACGTCGCGGTGCTGGTGGATGCGGTGCATGCATCGTCGCCATAGGTTCCGATTGTCATCGCACGTACATCATGGGCCGAAACGCATATGAAAAGCGTGCTTTTGCCACCTTCGCATGCGTGCTGATATCGGGGTTTGCGCACTCCCAGCCCTCGCCACAAGCAATGCCCCATTCGCTTGCGACAGCGGTAACACGACACATGGCAGCGCGCGGCGAGACTTCGATGCAGCGTTTTGAGTATGCGCTTGCGGTTTTGAACGACGACGGTCGCCAGGATGCGATCGTGCTGATGCGTGGACAGGAGTGGTGCGGCTCCGGCGGCTGCATGATGTGGATATTCCGAGGAACACGTACTGGTTTTGTTTTTGTCTCCGGAAGCACAATCACTTCGCCCCCATCAGGATGGGTAACATGAAAAGGTACGGCTGGCACGATCTCATTGCGTCAACCGTGGTCAGTACCGCAACTCTTGGGCAGGTTGTCCTGCATTTCAACGGTACTCGCTACCCCATCAATCCGTCGCTGCAGCCTCATGCAACACACGCGCAGATCAACAGCGCCAAAGTCCTGATTGCCAATCCATGATGGCGCGTCCGCTGACAAAACTTCGTCTTCTTTCCGGACTCGTAGCATGACTTACACTCGCAGCCTTGGCAAAACGATTACCACCCCATGACCACCCGCTATCTCACCGGCATCACCACCAGCGGCACGCCGCACCTGGGCAACTACGTCGGCGCGATCCGACCGGCGATCGAGGCCAGCCGGCGCGGCGAGGGTGACGCGTTCTTCTTCCTCGCCGATTACCACGCGCTGGTGAAGTGCGACGATCCGGTGCGCGTCGCGCGTTCGCGGCTCGAAATCGCGGCGACGTGGCTGGCCTGCGGGCTCGACCCCGAACGCGTCACGTTCTACCGCCAATCCGACATCCCGGAAATCCCGGAACTCACGTGGATGCTCACGTGCGTCACCGCCAAGGGCCTGCTCAACCGCGCGCACGCGTACAAGGCGGCGGTCGACCAGAACACTGCGAAGGGCGACGATCCGGACGCCGCGATCACCGCCGGCCTGTACATGTACCCGGTGTTGATGGCCGCCGACATCCTGGCTTTCAACGGAACCCACGTGCCGGTCGGGCGCGACCAGGTGCAACACCTCGAGATGGCGCGCGACGTGGGCCAGCGCTTCAACCATATCTACGGCACGGCCTGGCGCGCCGCGGGCGGCCAGGGCGAACCGTTCGTGCTGCCCGAGGTGGTGATCGAAGAGCGCGTCGCCACCCTGCCCGGCCTCGACGGCCGCAAGATGTCGAAGAGCTACGACAACACCGTGCCGCTGTTCGAGGGCGGCGCGAAAGCCACGCGCGACGCGATCATGAAGATCGTCACCGATTCGCGCGAACCGGGCGAACCCAAGGACCCGGACTCCTCCAGCTTGTTCCCGATCTATCGCGCGTTCGCGGGCGACGCCGAGAGCCGCGCGTTTCGCGCCGAACTCGAATCCGGCATGGGTTGGGGCGACGCCAAGAAGAAGCTATGCGACCGCATCGAGCAGGACATCGCCGCGATGCGCGAGCGTTACGACACGCTGATGGCGCACCCCGACGACATCGAAGATGCGCTGCGCGAGGGCGCGAAGAAGGCGCGCGCGGTGGCAACGCCGCGGCTGGAAATCATGCGTCGCACCGTGGGGCTCGGCCCGTTGACTGCAGCGGGCGCCAAAACCGGGCGCGCAAAGAAAAACGACAAGCGCGCGCGCATCGTCAGCTTCCGCGACAACGAAGGGTTCCGCTTCCGCCTGCTCGGTGCCGATGGCGAGGAGTTGCTGCTGTCGCGGGCATTCGCCGATCCGAAAGCGGCGGGACAAGCATCCCGCGCCTTCTCACGCGATGGCGCCACCGGCGCATTGAAACCCATCGATGCTTCGCGCTTCGTGTTCCTGCAGAACGGCGAAACGCTCGCGACCAGCGCGGAATTCGCCGAACTGATCGCGCGCGATGCTGCGATCGAACGCACCCGCGCGGCGCTGGATTCCTTGCGCGAAGCCATGGACTGATCGGAATGGCGCGTTTCATGGCCCTGCTGCTGATCGGGCCCTGGCTCATCGTGCTGGGTTGGCTGTACTGGCTGTACGTGCGCAAGCGTGCGGCAAACGGCATTGCCGCCCGTTTCGATGTGGGCGTGTTGCTGGTTTCGGCACTGGCCACGATCGCCTGCACAGCGGCCGGCTACGAAGCCGCACTCGGCCACGGTGGCGCGATCTGGAAACAGGTCGCCGCTGCGCTGGGCGCTTACGTGGGTTTCAACCTCGTGATCCTGTTCGGGCTGTTGTGGCATTGGCAGGCGCGCCGTCGTGGGCACGCCACGCGCGAACAAGTGCATTAGCCTCGCCGGTGACTATTGCGGCAACGCGAGGTCGTCCAGGATCGCCCTGAGGAACCGCGCGGCTTCGCCGCCGGTGCAGGCGCGATGATCGAAGGTCAGCGAAATCGGCAGGCGCCGGTGCACTTCGATGCCGCCGATCACCGCGACCACGTCGTGCGAGAGCTTGCCCACGCCGATGATCGCGACGCACGGCGGCACCACCACGACCGTGCCGTAGCGGCCGGCGAACATGCCGAAGTTGGACAGGCTGATGGTGTAGCCGGAGAGTTCCGAGGCCGGGATCGAACGGTCCTCGACCTGCGCGCGCAGACGGTTGATGCCTTCGCGCAGGCCACGCGCGTCCAGCATGTCGGCATTGCGCAGCGCCGGTACGAACAACCCGTCGGGCGTGTCCACCGCGATGCCGAGATCGACGTGCGGATGTTTGGTAAGGGTGAGGTTCTGTCCGTCGAACCAGGCATTCAGCGCCGGCTCGGTCTTGCAGGCCACCACGATCGCGCGGATCGTGCGCGCGGTGATGTCCTGTTTGCCCAGCCACTGGTGCAGGTCGGCATCATCGACGATGGTGGTCTGCACGACTTCGGCGTGGGCCTGCGCCATCACGCGCGCCATGTTGCGGCGCACGCCTTTCAACTGTTCCGGCTGACCGCCGACGCTGACCGACGGCGGCGTGGTGCGCATCGGCTTGCCGGATTGCGAAACGGTGCTGCGTTGCTCTTCCCTTCTCCC
>JAZKBD010000011.1:0-139820 GCA_040388785.1 Pseudomonadota bacterium | reverse complement strand
ACGTGTAGTAATCGGGCGTCGCAACGCCGCGCTCGTCGATCGGCGCGCCATAGTCGTAGCTGGTGATCACCGGCTGGAATTGCGAACCGTCGTCGTGTGCGTTGGCACCCGCGCCGAAACCGAAGTTGGTGCCGCCATGCACGACATACAGATTGAACGAGCGGTTGTCATCGAGCAGTTTGCGCAGCGTGGAAACGAAATCGCCGCGCGCGAAATCCTTGTCGCCCCAGTGCGTCAGCCAGCCGGGATAGCCTTCGCCCATCCACACAGGCAACTCGCCCGCGATGTCCTGCGCCGCCGCGAAATCGGTGTCGCCATCCAATCCGAGCGCCGCGCCGGGCAAATACGTGCGCGCCTTGCGCACTTGGTCGAGACCGTCGGAAATCGAGAACGGCCCGTCAATGCCGTGTTGCTGCCACAGCGCGCGCAACGCTTCGAGATAGCCGAGATCATTTCCGAATGACGCATATTCGTTTTCGATCTGCAGCATCAGCACCGGGCCGCCGTTCGCCGCCAGCAGCGGTTGCACAACCGATGCGATGGTTGCGATGTAGCGGCGCACCGCGGCCATGTAATCGGCGTCGTCCTTGTCGCGCACGCGGATGTGCGGATGCCGCAGCAGGTACGGCGGCAAGCCGCCGAAATCCCACTCGCCGCAAATGTATGGTCCCGGCCGCAGGTACACCCACATGCCTTCGTCCTGGCAGAGGCGGATGAAGTGCGCGAAGTCGCGCCGACCGGTGGTGAGGTCGAACACGCCCGGTTCGGATTCCAGCGCATTCCACATCACGTACAGCGAGATGGTGTTGAGTCCCATCGCCTTCGCCATCCGGATGCGATGCCGCCAGTACTTGCGCGGAATACGGATCGGATGCATTTCGCCGCTGCGGATCGTGAACGGCGCGTCGTCCAGCAGGAACTGCCGCGCGGCGAAGCGGAAGCGATGTGGCCGCCCGTCCGGCACAATCTCGATGCGCACGAGCGGCGCAGGCGACGTCACCTCTGCGCACGCGGCGAACGCCGACAGCGGCGCCAGCACGCTCAGGCGCAGGAAGTCCCGGCGCCGCATACCATTGACGGCTGGCTTCCGCGCCGCGTCGCGCGCTTCCTCACCCATGGCGTTGCCGTTTCCGCTGTTTCACGCGGCACATTATGCCTACGTTCGTATATGCAGTTACAATTCACTTATGAAACCAGAGAACGCACGCCGTGATGACGCGCTTGCCCCGATGAATCCATCGCACCCGCTGCACGGCAACGCCGCCCACGGAGCCCTGTTGCTCGCGGCCGACGTCGGTGGGACGCACGCGCGCATCGGTTTGTTGCGGGCACGTCCCGGCGCGCAACCGCCGCTCGAAATGCTGGCGCGGCACGTGTACGAATGCGCGAAGTGGCCTGGACTCGGTGAAATCCTGCAGGATTTCCTTGCCCATCACGCCAACGGCCGCGGCCGCATCGCGCGTTGCGCGCTGGCGATGGCCGGCTACCTGCGCGGTGACGAACTGGTTTCGGAAAACCTGCGCTGGCCGGTGCGGATTTCCGAATTGCGCGAGCGCCTGCAACTGGATCGGCTCGACATCGTCAACGACTTCGAGGCGCTGGCCTGCGGCACGCAGTTTCTTTCCGCGCGCGACAGCATCGCGGTGATCGATGCGAAAGGCACGGACGGCCCGACCGTAGTGGTCGGCCCCGGCACCGGCCTCGGCTGCGCGGTGCTGTTGCCGAATGGCGATGCACCGCTGGTGATGCCGAGCGAAGCCGGCCACGTCGCGCTCGCGCCCGGCAACGAACGCGAGATTGAAGTGCTGCGACGGCTTGGCCGCGACCGCGCCTACGTGCACACCGGCCACGTGCTCTCGGGACCGGGGCTGGTCAACCTCTACCGCGTGCTGGCGGAAATCGAAGGCGCCGCGGCCGTCCACGAAGAACCGGCAGCGATCAGCACCGCCGCGCTCGGCGACAGCGACCCGCTCGCGCGCGAAGCGCTGGCGATGTTCTGCGCCATGCTCGGCAGCTTCACGGGCGATCTTGCGGTGATGTTCAAGGCGGGCGGCGGTGTGTATCTCGCCGGCGGCATCCTGCCGTACATCCAGGATTTCCTGCTGGCGAGCGCATTCCGCGCGCGCTTCCTCAACAAGGGCGTGATGCAGCCGTTCCTTGCGAACGTGCCGGTGCGGCTGATCGAACACGGGCAACTGGGCGTGTACGGAGCCGCGGCGATGGAAATCGATTCGCTCGCCTGATTCCTTAACCCGCGTTGCGCGCGGGTTCGCCAAACGACGGCGGCCGGTCCTCCAGCGCCGTGCCGAATCGTTTGTTCGGCGTGTCGCCCATTTCGAACACCAGCGTGCCGCCCTTCGCAAGCTCGGCGTGCGTGATCCAGCTCTTCGTACACGGTTTGCCGTTCCATGTCACCGACTGGATGTACGGCTTGCCTTTGCCGTTTCCGCGCGCCTCGACGATGAGTTTCCGGCCGTCGCCGACATCCATCTCGGCGTGGTCGATCAGCGGACTGCCGAACACCCAATTCGTGCTGACCGGATCGACCGGATAGAAGCCGAGCGCACCCAGTACGTACCACGCGCTCATCTGGCCGCAGTCCTCGTTGCCCGCCAAGCCATCCGGCGCCGCGCGGTACATGGTTTCCAGCAGCATGCGCACGCGTGATTGCGTCTTCCAGTGCGAACCCGTGTACGCGTACAGGTACGCGATGTGGTGGCTCGGCTCGTTGCCATGCGCGTACTGTCCGACCATGCCGGCAATGTCGGGCGGTGCGTTGGGCGGCAGCGTGGACGCGGTGGTGAAGAGTTCGTCCAGCTTGCGCTCGAACGCGTCCTTGCCGCCGAACATCTGCATGTATTGGTACAAGTCATGCTGGTTGAGGAAGGTCGCCACCCACGGATTCGATTCGGTGTAATCGCGCCATTGGTCGGCGTGGCCCATCTCGATCGGATCGAACGGTTCCAGCCACGCGCCGGCGGCGCCGCGCGGCCGCATGAAGCCGAGCCTGCGATCGAACACGTTGTGGTAATTGCGCGAACGTTCGCGCAGCGCCTTCGCGTCCGCCTGCTCGCCCACGCCTGCCGCCAGGTGCGACAACGCCCAGTCGTCGTAGGCGTATTCGAGCGTCTTGCTGACGGCCTCGGACTCTGCATCGCTGGGCAGGTAACCGAGCTTGCGATACCAGCCCAGGCCCAGCCAATCGGAACTCAGCGCGCGATCGCGATACACCGGCCACGCCGCCTTGTAGTCGATGCCGGTGAAACCCTTGGCCTGCGCTTCGGCGATCACCACGATCGAGTGATAGCCGATCATGGTGCCGGTCTCGACACCCTGCAGCGGCCAGATCGCGGGGCCCTGCGGACTTTCGTTGGCCTTGCGCACCAGGCCCTGCACCAGGTCCGGCACCTTGTCGGGCAGGAACAGCGTGTACAGCGGATGCAGCGCGCGATAGGTGTCCCACAAGGAATAGGTGCTGTAGTTGTGCTGGCCTTTCGGAAGCGTATGCACCTTGAGGTCCATGCCGCGATAGCGATCATCGACGTCGCTGAACAGCGTCGGCGCCAGCATCGCGTGGTACAGCCCGCTGTAGAACGTGCGGCTGACTTCGTCCGGCGCATCGATGCGGATGCGCGAGAGCTCGCG
Organism: Pseudomonadota bacterium; assembly: GCA_040388785.1. Taxonomy (GTDB): domain Bacteria; phylum Pseudomonadota; class Gammaproteobacteria; order Xanthomonadales; family Rhodanobacteraceae; genus 66-474. The sequence goes on along the minus strand of JAZKBD010000011.1, from coordinate 136,175 downwards.
CTCCCATTGCTCCGCCGCGCTGCGCCGCACGCGCTCGAAATCCCAGTCCGGCAATTCCGCTTCGAGGTTGCGCAGCGCGCCATCGATGTCCACGCCGGAAATGCCGACCTTCACCAGCAGCGGCGTTTTCGAGGCATCGTCGAAATGCAATGCGGCCTTGAGGCTCTTGCCGTGCGCATCGGTCGCGGAGCCAAGCGGCTTGTCATCCGAATACAGTTCCGCCCGTGCGAACGGCCGCGACACTTTCATTGCGAAATAGATGTAGCGCCCGTTCGCCCACTCGTGCACGCGGCGGCCGCCGACCAGCGTGTCGTGGCCGACCACGCGCAGCTCCGTGTCACTGACATTGCAGGGAACGTCCGGCTTGTCCTTGTAGCCGTGCGCCAGATCGACCAGCAGATGGCCAGCGCCGGGTTTGTTGAACGTGTAGCGATGCAGGCCGGCGCGCGCGGTCGCGGTCAGTTCGGCGAGGATGTCGTGGTCGGTGAGATGCACCGTGTAATAGCCGGGCGTGCCGCGTTCGGACGCCTTGTCGTAGCGCGAGCGGTAGCCCTTGCCGGGATGCGCGACCACGTCGGCCGCGAGATGCTTGCCGCGCGCCGCGGCGTCGTAACGCGAGTAATAAAGCTCATCCGGCAAGCCGCGCGTGCCGGGATCGAGCAGCACCTGGCTCTGCGCGGGCATCACCAGCACGTCCAGCATGTCGGCGCCGCCGGTGCCGGAAAGATGCGTGTGCGAAAAGCCCATGATCGAACCGTCGGCTTCGTGATAGCCCGAACACGCGTCCCAGCCGTGTGTATGGGTGTCGGGCGAAAGCTGCACCATGCCCCACGGCACCGTCGCGCCGGGAAACGTGTGGCCATGGCCGCCGGTGCCGACGAACACGTCCACGAATTGCGACACGCTGGCGCCTGCCCGCGGCGAGCCTGTGTCATTGGGACCCGCATGTTGCGCCTGCGCGAACGCCGCGCGCGGATCGATGCGCTCCAGCAACGCCAGCGTCATCGCGCCTTGCAGGAAACGTCTGCGTGTCACCATGTCATCTACTCCTCTTGGTGGCGTTTCACTGGAACTCTCTTCAAAACAGCCTTGCATTTATTTCCGTCATTCCGGACGCCGCGCAGCGGCGATCCGGAATCCAGTGCCTTTATCTTCCATGCGTCACTGGATTCCCGCTTTCGCGGAATGACGTCCGGGGAATTCATGCTTTTGGATTTGCCATGGGTTGCAGTAGCTGTGGTGCTCTTTTTGCCAGATCAACGACCAATTCGCCGAACAACGAATTCGCCCAGGCGAACCACGCCCGCGTGAAATGCGAAGGATCGTCCTGGTCGAACGCCTCGTGCATGAAGCCGGTGCCGGCGTCGGTGGTCGCAAGCCAGTGCAGGCACTGGCGAATTTCGCCGGCGTCGTCGCTGGTCAACGCGCGGATCATGATCGACATCGGCCAGATCATCCGCAGGCCTTCGTGCGGGCCGCCGATGCCCTGCGCGGCCTTGCCGGAAAAGAAATACGGATTGCGGTCGCTCCACGCCAGTGCACGCGTTGCCTGATAACGCCTGTCGACGCGTCGGCAGAAGCCGAGATACGGCAGGCTCGAAAGCCCCGGCACGTTGGCGTCGTCCATGCACAGTTGATTGCCGTAGCCATCCACTTCGTAGGCCCAGCATTCGGCCCCGCGACCGTCATGCATCAGCGCATGCTGTTCGAGCGCTGTTTGCACTTCATCTGCAAGCGCATCGCAATCGCGCGCGAAGGCTGCGTCGGCGAACAGCGCGCGCGTCATGGCGGCGAGTTGCCGCAGCGACACCACCGCGAACGCATTGCCCGGCACGAACAACGGATATTTGCACGCGTCGTCGGAAGGGCGGAACATCGAAAAGATCAGGCCAACCGGTTTGCCCGGCCAGCCGTAACCGCCCAGCGCCAGTGTGTCGGTGGGCGCCGCGGCGGCACGCTGGAAGTGATACGGCCCGGGACCGTGCTTGCGTTGTTGCGCACGGAAAGTTTCCAGCACGCGACGCATCGCTGCGCGCCAGTCGTCATCGAACGGCGCGCGATCGCCGGTCACCCTCCAGTAGCCGTGCGCCAGGCGGATCGCCCAGCACGGTGAATCGATTTCCCATTTGCGTTCGGCGACGCCGGGCTTCATGTCGGTATCGTCATGCTGCGCCCACGGCAAATTCGTTTTCGCCCGCGGATCGGCCATGAAGGCATTTGCGTACGGATCGATCGCGATGCAGCGCGCGTGCCGATGGATCAGGCCGCGGTACAACCGCCGCAGTGCTTCATCATGCGCAGCCAGCGGCAGGTACGGCCACACCTGCGCCGAGGAATCGCGCAGCCACATCGCATCGATGTCGCCGGTGACGATGAAGGTGTCGGGCTTGCCGCCGAGCGTGCCGGTGTGCACGGTCGTATCGAGCGTGTTCGGATAGCAGTTCTCTAACAGCCACGCCAGTTTCGGATCGCCGATTTTCGACTTGATGCGCGCGAGTTCGCGTTCGACGGCCGGACTGGTGAACTTGCGTTGCGCAGGCGGCGGGCGCTTGCTCGGGAAGCGCGTCGACGTCGCGCTTGCGCCAATGCCGGATGCGGACATGCCGAGCGCGCCGTACGCTGCGGCAGTTCCGATCAGCTTCAAAAAATCGCGGCGATCGTTCATGACGAATACTCAGCGCGGCAAGGCGTCGCGGCCGCTGATCGTAAACGAAGCGCCGGCGCCCGGTGCGTCACCGGGTTGTCCGCCGCCGATGAAAACACGATAGTGCCCGGCGAACACGGCGCGATGGCCGGCAGCATCGACCGTGCTCAACTGGCGCGGCGACAGGTCGAATTCCACGCGGCGGCTTTCGCCGTGTTCCAGATGCACGCGTTCGAATCCGACCAGCGCATGGCGCGGTGCCAGCGGAACGTCCGGTGCATCCAGGTAGAGTTCGACTACTTCGTCACCGGCGCGCGTCCCCGTGTTGCGCACCTCCGCGCTTGCCTTCAGCGTCGCTCCCGCCCGCAGTTGCGTCGTCGACAGCGCGGGATCGGCGTAGGCGAACGTGGTGTAGCTCAAGCCATACCCGAACGGGTACAGCGGCGTACCCGTGAAGTAGCGGTAGGTGCGTCCCTGCATGTCGTAACTGACGTAGGGCGGCAGGTCGCGCGTGGCGCGATAGAACGTCACCGGCAACCGGCCGGCCGGGTTGTAATCGCCCGCCAACACCTGCGCGATCGCGGTGCCGCCGGACTCGCCGGGATACCACGCGTCGAGAATCGTATTGGCGTGCTGCTGCGCCCAATCGATCGCCACCGCGCTGCCCGACATCAGCACCACGACCAGCGGCTTGCCTGTCGCAGCCACGCGTTCGAGCAGCGCGCGTTGCACCGCCGGCAGTGCAATGTCGGTGCGATCGCCATGATCGAAGCCCGGCACGTCCAGCGGCGATTCCTCGCCTTCCACGTCGGGCGACAAGCCGACGAAGGCCACGACTACGTCGGCGTTGCGCGCAGCCGCTTCGGCTTCGGCGAGTTGCGCCTCGGGCGGCGCAAGCCATTGCAGGCGGATGCCCTGGTCCTGCCCGCCGTGCAGCATGTCCAGTTCAATCGCATGCGGCGAGATATCGGCGAAGTGCAGCGTGGCCTGCATGGGTTTGCCGTTGCCGGGATTGTCGATGAGCCGCTTGCCATCGCCGTACAGCCGCACCGGATCATGCCCGCGGCAATCGAAGCAACGATCGACGTGCACCACCAGCGTGTAATCGCCTGCGGCCGGTGGAACCAGCTCGCCGATCCAGCGCACCGCGTAATGGTTCGGGTCGAGCGCTGCGTCCGGCGCGACATGATCCCAATCGAAGTCGATGGTGCGATCGACGCGCGTGACATGCGGCGTGCCGCTGAAATCGGCATGATCGAAATACTCGCCCTTCAGGCCGGGCTTGCCGTCCGAGCGCAATGCGGTTTCCGGAATCGGAATCGGCACGCCGGCCGCCACGGACGAGCCTTGCGCGTAGGTGACGTGATCGGCACCGAAGCGTAGGCGCAGGCCATCCAGCGGCGTGACCGGATCGCGCGCGGTGCCGTGGTAATTGGCCTCCAGCGTTTCGACCGTGTCGGCGTTCGGACCGATGACCGCGATGTGCGTGCCGGCGTGCAACGGCAGCATCGCGTGCGCATTCTTCAGCAGCACAATGGATTCCAGCGCCGCTTGCAGCGCCAGCTTGCGATGCGCGGCGCTGTCGATCTGATCCTCGCCGATGCGTGAATACGAACCCTCACCATTGCCCATGATGCCGAGCCGGTAGCGCGCTGCGAACAGTCGCACCAGCGCGTTGTCCAGCACCGACTCCTGCACGTAACCTTTGCGCACCGCCGCGCCCAATGCCGCGTACGCGCTGCCGCAATCGAGGTCGGTTCCGGCTGCGATCGCCGCGGCCGACGACTGCGCATCATCGGATTTGTAGTGATGGAACTCCGTCATGTCGTCGACCGCGTCGCAATCGGAAACGACATAACCCCTGAAGCCCCAATCGTCGCGCAAGGTCGTGGTGAGCAAGTCTTTGTCCGCGCACACCGGCGTGCCGTGCAGCGCGTTGTACGCGCACATCACCGAACCCGCATGGCCTTCCGTCACCGCCGCGCGGAACGCAGGAAGATAAGTCGCCTCCAGATCATGCGGCGCTACGTCGACATCGAAGCCGTGGCGCCCGAACTCGGGACCGCTGTGCACGGCGAAGTGCTTGGGCGTCGCGATCGCGCGCGGATGCGCGGCGTCATCACCCTGGATGCCGCGCACGAACGCGACGGCAAGCTGTCCGGTCAGGTATGGATCTTCGCCATAGGTTTCCTGGCCGCGTCCCCAGCGCGGGTCGCGATCGATGTTGACGTTGGGCGACCAGATCGTGAGCCCCTGGTAGCGCCCATGTGCGTTGCTTGTTCCCACCGCATTGAACCGCGCGCGCGCCTCGGTCGAAACAACCGTGCCGACCTGTTGCAGCAGCGGGGGATCCCAGCTCGCCGCCAGACCGATCGCCTGCGGGAACACCGTCGCGAAGCCGCCGCGCGCGAGTCCGTGCAGGCCTTCGTTCCACCACGTGTATGCGGGCACGCCGAGACGCGGGATCGCGGGCGCGTGGTCCTGCAATTGCGCGACCTTTTCCTTGAGCGTCAGTTTCGCCACCAACGCTTGCGCGCGCGCCACCGCGTCATCGGGCGCCGCCTGGACGACCGCCGCGAACGCAATTACCGCGATCGAACAACAGACGCAATATGCCGCCTTCATTGCGCGCGGCCCTGCATCGCATCGGCCACGTCCTCGACCTTGAGCGCCTTGCGCAAGGTATCGAGACCGGCGTTGCTGTGCACCGTCAGCGTCACGCGCTGGCCCGGCAGGAGATCGAACGCGTTGTCGGAAACTTCAGCATCGATGTCGCCAAACGAGAGCCAAACGCCGCGCGCCAGCTTGTCGCTGTCCAGCGTCAACGTATAGCCATCATTCGTTTTCGCAAACTGCGTGCGAATGTGCGGCAACGGCATCGCGAGATTCTTCGGCGCATCGAAGAACACGAGGTTGCGCGACACCACGTGATCGCCCACCCGCAACTCGAACACGGCGAACGTCTTGCGCGGATCGTCGCCGTGCAGCAGTTGCGCATCTGCGAATGTCCCGACACGCGTCGCCGACAACGGCGCCAGCGTGACATCCGCCTGCTTCTGCCCGATCACCTTGCCGGCGAAATCCATCACGCGCAGGCGCCACCGCGCGGCGACGGGTGTGGTGCGATCGGAAACCAGCGAGACGGTCGTGCTGCCGTGGTTGCGCAAGGCCGCGACCAGCAACGGCGCATAGAAGCGACGCGCGCGGAATTGCAACGCCTTCCAGCGTCCGTACCAATCGATGCTGGACCAGGTGATGCCGGGCCACGTGTCGTCGAGCTGCCAGTACAGCGAGCCCATGCTTTCGGGCCGTGACGCGCGCAGGTGTTCCGCCGCCAACTGGATGCCGTCGGCCTGCATCACCTGGCTCAAGTACGCGAATGTGGCCAGGTTCTTCGGCATGCCGAATTCGCGCTCGACGTATTTCAGCAAACGCTGGTTGCCGTTGCCGCCATCGAACTTCTGGTGTGCGCGCATCACCTTCGAATCGATCGAACGGTCCGATGGCTCGGTGAAGGCGTCGATGGTGGCCATCGCGGACATCGACTGCAGGCCGTATTCGGACATGAAGCGCGGCGTCACGTCGAGATACGCGGTGACCGGCAGCGCGTCGCCCGACCACACGTTCCAGTAATGGTAATCGCCATTATCCGTCACGTTGACGGCACTGTCGTAATCGGTACCGGGCGTGCTGGGCCAGTACGGCACGCCCGGTTCTTTCCTGGCAACGACATCGCGCAAGGCATGATCGAACAATTCGCGCATGCCCTGCTCGATGTGCTGACGCTGCGCCGCGGTGAGGGTCTTCTTGAAGGCCTTGCGGTCGTCCCAGGATTCCCAGCCGGTCTCGACCTCGTTGTTGCCGCACCACAGCACGATGCTAGGATGGTCACGCAGGCGCTGCACCTGCTGCGCGGCCTCGATGCGCACGTTGTCGCGGAACGCCGCGCCGGACGGCGGAATCGCGCCGCCGAACATGAAGTCCTGCCACACCATCAGGCCCAGCTTGTCGGCCGTCGCATAGAAATCATCCGGCAGGTAATAGCCGCCGCCCCACACGCGCAGCATGTTCATTTGGGCGTCGCGCGTGGATTCGAGCAGTTGCCGCAATCGCGCGGGCGTGACGCGCGTGGGGAAAATGTCCGGCGGAATGAAATTGGCGCCCTTCGCGAAAATCGGCACGCCGTTGACGACGAACGCGAAGCTTTTGCCCCACTGATCCTTCTGCCGGCGCAACTCGACGCTGCGCAACCCCGTTTCCTTGTCCTCACTCGCCAGCGCCTTGCCGCCAACCTTCACGTCGACATGGAAGCCGTACAGGTTCGGCTTGCCGTAGCCGACCGGCCACCAGCGCTGCGGGTGCGCGATGTCGAACGGAATCGCAACGGCGTTGTCGCCGGCTTTCAAGGCGACATTGCGTTGCAGCGATTGCGTGCTGCCGTCGGGCGCGCGCCAGTTCAACGCGACGTGCGCCGTCATCGACGCATCGGCCTCGACCTCCAGTTGCGCATCGAGCTTCGCGGCATCGGCCGTCACCGACTGCTGCGCGACATGGAAATCGGCCAGCCGCAACACGTCCCAGCTTTCCAGCCTGACGCCCTGCCAGATGCCTTCGGTGACCACGCGCGGACCCCAGTCCCAGCCGTACTGGTACGCCGCCTTGCGCACGTAGTTGGCGGTCTGCTTGCCCTTGGGCTCGTCGCCGAACGCCGAGTCGAATTCGCCCGGCAGCGCGTAAGGCTGCTTCAGCAGCCACGGCTGCAGGCGTTCGATCGGCGAGTACAGCTTCACTTCCAGCGTGTTCGCGCCCGCGTGCAACAGCGCCTTCACCGGCACGCGCCAGCGGCGGAACATGTTGTCGGCTGCGAGAATCTTTTGGCCGTTCAAGTAGACGTCCGCGAACGTGTCGAGGCCGTCGAACACCAGGTCGACGTGGGCGCGATCGAGTGTCGCGGCATCGACCTCGAAAGTTTTCCGGTATTGCCAATCCGACAATCCCACCCACTGGACGTTCGCTTCGTCGTCGCGCCAGTACGGATCGGGGATCAGCCTCGATGCCATCAGGTCGGTCTGCACCAAACCCGGCACCGTCGCCGGCAGCCAGTGCGTCGCGCGCGGATGCGCGGCCGCATGCGCGTCACCCGGCGCGATCCGGAATTGCCAGCCGGCGTCCAGCGATTGCGTCGTCAGCGCGTTCGCCACCGACGGCAGCACCACCAGACCCGCGAGCGCGAACACCCACCGCCGGGCGCGCACGACACTCATTTCACGATGATCTCGTCCGAGAAGATCCAGGTATCGATGCCATTGACCTGCTGCCCGTAACGCGCCGCCACCACGCGAAGGTAGCGCGCGGTGACGGGCAGCTGCACCGTGCAGGCAACGTCGCGGATCGACGTGCGCATGTCGCCGGGATCGACCGTAATCGGGACCGTCTGCAGCGGCGTCCAGGTCGTGCCATCGTTCGACGTTTCGAACGTCACGCTCTGCGGCAACAGGACCAGTGCTTCCGCTTGCTGCAGGAAGCGCGCGTCGATCGAATGGATTTCGGTCGGCTGGCCGAGGTCGATCGTGGCGTCCATGTCCGCGCCCTGCCAGCCCACCCATGCGCCATCGTCGTACTGGCTGCCGAGGATGCCGTCGGTGAGATCGCCGGAATATTTCGCCGAAGGCGACGTCGCGAACGTCACCGGATCGCCCAGCGCGAGGTTCGGCACCATATGGAACGCCTGGCTGGCCTGGTATTGCACGGCGCCGCGGAACGGCGCCGCGGTGACCGTCGCGGGCGCATACAAATCCAGCACGTCGCCGAACGATGCCGACGTCGACGTGGGTTCGCTGCCATCCGTGGTGTAGTGCATCTGGATGTCATCGAACCCGCGCGCGGCGCGGATGCGCCAGCGCTTGTAGGTGGGATTGAAGCTCACGCGCGCGTCGACGATGTCCTTGTCCTCGGGACCATAGGCAACATGCCTGGCACCGAGCCAGCCTTCCTGCGCACGCGCGTTCAGCAGGAAATCCCGCCAATCGGGCGCCGACGTACTCCAGAAATGTTCGGCGATCGCGAACAGCCGCGGATACAGCCGCGCCGCACCGTTCAGCGGCGTCGCGCGCTCGCTCCACAACGGCGCCTCGCCACCGAGCACCTGCTTCGGATGCTTGGCGAGGACCGGATCGTCGAACGGATCGGTGCGATACAAATCCTGCAACGTCATCCGGTCGATCGGCGTGTCGAGGTAGAACGGACTGGCGATGATGATGCGGTTGCCGTTCGCGAGCGCCTTCTTCGCCTCGTCGGGGCCGCGCCACACCTCCACCACCGCTTGCGGATCCATGCCACCTTCCATGATCTCGTCCCAGCCGACCAGCGTCTTGCCCTTGCCCGCGAGATACGCCTGGATGCGGCGCACGAAGTAACCGTGCAGGCCGGCCTCACCCTGCAAGCCATTCGCCTGCGCCAGTTGCTGGCACGCGGCGCAGTCGGCCCACACGCCTTCCGGTACTTCGTCGCCGCCGATGTGCACGTACGGCGACGGGAACAGCGGGACCACTTCGTCCAGCACGTTCTGCAGGAACGCGAAGGTCGCATCGTTGCCGACGCAATCGACGTCGCGGAACACGCCCCACGTGGCGGGCACGGTGATCGGCTTGCCGCTGCACGACAACTCGGGATAGGCGGCGATCGCAGCGCTGGTGTGCCCCGGCATTTCGATTTCCGGCACCACCATCACGTTGCGCTCGCGCGCGTAGGCCACCACGTCGCGAATCTGGTCCTGCGTGTAGAAACCGCCGTAGCGGCTGCCGTCGGCCTCTTTGCGCCACGCGCCCACGCTGGTCAATTTCGGGTAACGCTTGATCTGGATGCGCCAGCCCTGGTCGTCGGTGAGGTGCCAGTGGAAGACGTCGAACTTGTAGTACGACATCAGGTCGATCTGCTGCTTGATGAAATCGACCGGATAGAAATGCCGCGCGGTGTCCAGCATCACGCCGCGCCACGCGTAGCGCGGCGCATCCTCGATGCTGACCGCCGGAATCGCGGGCGGCACCTCCTGTTGCAGTGGCAGCAGTTGCCGCAAGGTCTGCACGCCCCAGAACAGCCCATGCGCGTCGGCGGCGGAAATCGTGACCGAGCGCGGTTTCACGACCAGCCGGTACGCTTCGTCACCGCGAATCGAGGGATCGATGCGCAGGCTGATCCGGCCGCGCTCCGGTGCCGCCACCACCCGGAGGTCGACACCGGTCTGGTCGCGCAGCGCATCGCGCAGGAATCCCGCGATCCATTGCGCACGCGCGTCGGCCGGCGCGGCAATCGCATCGCTGTCACGCAGTTCGAAGGCGCCCTGCCCCTGGGTCACGTGCCGGGGCGTGGGCAGGACGTTGAGCTGGGCCCGCGCCGCGGGCACGTACGCCGCGATCGCGATGCAGAACAGGATGCCGGCCATCACTCGTGACATGCTTTTCTCCACTCAATCCCGGATGCCGTAAAACCGGATGGCGTTGCCCCCGAACAGCGCCGCGCGTTCGTCGCCGGCGAGGCCGGCGAGATTGTCCGCCAGATTGAACCAGCGCGAGTAATCGGCCGCGAGCTTGACCACCGGCCAGTCGCTGCCCCACAGCAGGCGCCGCGGCCCGAACGTCGCGAGCAGATGATCGATCCACGGCGCGGGATCATGCGCGTGCCAGTCGTCACCCGCCTCGGTCAAGAGTCCGGACAATTTGCAGAAGACGTGCGGAAGTTCGGCAAGCGCGGCGATCTGCGCGCGCCACGGTTCGAGCGTGCCATGCGCGATCTCCGGCTTCGCGGCGTGGTCGATCACGATCCGCAACGCAGGATGGCGTTCGGCAAAACGCAAGAGGGATAGTAGATGCCGCGGCTTGATCAGCGCGTCGAAACAAAGGTCGTGCGCGACCATCGCGTCGATGGCCGACGTCAAGGCGGTTTGCAGAATCCAGTCGTCATCGGGCAAATCCTGCAGCATCGGCCGCAAGCCGCGCAGTTTCGGACGCGACGCCAACGCGGCGATGCGTTCCGGCGCATCGTGCGCAGACAGATCCGTCCAGCCGACCACGCCCGCGATGCGCGTGTCGTCATGCGCCAGTTCCAGCAACCATGCGGTGTCGCGCTCGCTCGGCTGCGACTGCACCGCAATCGCGGCGTCGACGCCCACCGCATCCGCCTCGCGCCGCCAGTCTTGCGGCAGGAAATCGCGATGGATCGCCGCCAGTTCCGGCGGCGGCCACGTGCAGTCGTTGCGGGCGATCCGCCAGAAATGGACGTGCGCATCGACCCGCATCACGACCGGATCGCTTCGCACTCACCCGGAGCCATGACGCGCAACCCAACCCACGCACATCGCCCGCATGCCAATGCACAACAAGCGTCGAGAAGAGCCCCGGCCGCAGCCGGGGCAAGCACTCGACGCTGGAGCTCGTCAATCAAGTTTGTAGTTGATCTGCAGGAAGACCTCGCGCCCATCGTAGGTATCGCCCTGCTGGGTCGGGATGAATTCGAAGCCACCCGAGTAATAGGGAATGTTGCCCACCCGGTCGAAGATGTTGTGCACGATGAGCGTCATCTTCACGCGCTTGTCGAACTGGTAGCCGACCGAGCCGCTCCAGGTGATCCACGGTTTGATCATGCCGTAATAGGGCGTGCATTCCGGGTCACCCTGTGACGGCATGATGCCGTTGGCCAGCACTTCGCAACCGCCGAAGTTGTTGTCGCGCAGCGAGCCGTAGCGCAGGCCGGAAATCGATGCATCCCACGCGCCCCGGTTCCAGTTGAGGATGCCGGTCACCTTGCTCGCCACGTTCTGATAGCGCGTGTTGAGCAGCGGATCGGTGGGAAGCACGCGTTCCTTGTACCTCAGGTTGTCGGTGTAGTTGATCCCCAGGTGGAAATCGCCCCAGTTGCTGGTCGTCCAGCGGTAATCGAGCGACGCATCGATGCCGCTGACATACAGCGACGACTCGTTGATGGGGCCGGTATGGATGGCGGTGATGTTGCCGTTCGCATCCCTGATGACATCCGCGATCGCCAGTTGGCAATACGCTGAACCCTGGGCGTGCGCCGTGTAGGGTGCGCCGCTGAGCTGCAGGCCGGTGATGCAGCCCGCCTCGTCCGCCAGCAGGGTACCCTCGTCGATGTAATTGATCGCATTGTTGACGCCGGTATGCCAGTAGTCGGCCTGGAACGACAGTCCATCGACCCAGGGAACATCCCACACCAGGCCATACGTCCAGCCGTGGCCGGATTCCGGCAGCAGGTTCGGGCTGCCGCCTTGGTATTGCGTGAAGTAGGTGGAATGCTGGGTCGCGGGACAATTGAAGTCCTTGGCCTGGATGCACTGCAACGGGTCGGCATAAATGCCGACCGTCGACGCCGACTGCGTCTGGTAGATCGCCTGCATGTCCGGCGCCTTGAAGTTCGTGCCGTAGCTGCCGCGCAGCAACAGGCTCTTGATCGGGCGCCACTCGAGACTGAAACCCCAGGTCTTTGCGATGTCGGCGATGCTGGCGTCGACATATTTGTCGGCGCGACCTGAAATGTCGATGTCCAGTGTCGACAACACCGGTATCCGGAATTCAGTCGCGAACGAATAGCGATTGCGGCTGCCGCCACCGGTGTTGTAGTCCTGGAATGGGTCGCCAAAACTGGTGGTGTTGCCACGCGCATCCGGCGCGAGCTTGTAGCCGTTGTGATAGGCCTCCAGCACCGCGGCCCAGCCGACCGGTTTGTTGTCCCACGGCACGTTGAACAGGTTGCCGTTGACGTTCAACGTGGCGTTCTGCATCCACGACCACGCATTGTTTTCGCCGGCCACGCCGAACGTTGAATATTGCGCCGGCGTAATCGGATACCAGAAACGCTGCTGGTTGACGTTGTACACCGGGTACGTGGTGCCACCGATCGTCGTGGTGCCGAGCTGCGGACCGAAGAAGAAATCGAACATGCCCTGCTCGTTCAAGCCGGTGTAGTTCTCGTGCACGATATATTTCTGGTAGCCGAGATTCAGATCCCAGTTGAAGCGGTTGTCGAAGACCGCGCCGCGCAATCCGGCGTGGACGTTCCAGTACTTTTCGTTGTCGTAGGTGTTGGCCTGCGTGCCCATTTCGGTGTAGGTCAACTGGCGCAGGTAATTGGTGATGACCTGGCCCGTGCCCTGGTCATAGAACGGCACCGGCAAGCCGCCCATTGGATACGCGAACGGACGCTGGGTTTGCGAGACGCCGTGGGTGTCATAGATCGCGACAGAGCCATACGCTTGCAGGTTGTCGTTCAGATCGTACTCACCCGAAACGCCAACGTCGTTGCTTTGCAGGCCCGGCGTCAACACCCAGTTGCGGAACAGGTTGGGTTGCGTGCAGTACTGGCCGTAATCCGTGACCGGCCCCGTCACCTGGTCGCCACTCGTTCCGATGGTCTTCTTGTCGCGCCGCGCGAAATTCTGGAACGACTCGCACGAACCCGGCGGCGGCGTGATGTAGTTGCCGTTGATGTCGTACAGCGAAAGTGCGTCGTAGGTCTGGTAGCCGAACATGCGCGCGCTGGGATTCCAGGTGCCGTAGCCGGCATCGGCCTCGGATTCCGTGTACGGACGATCCTTGGCCCACAATGGCGAGCGATTGGTGTGCTCGAGGTTGTAGATGACGTGCCAGCGGTCTCCCGAGCGGCCGCCCGTCCAGCTGAAATCGCCGTACTGGCGTGCGCCGCGGGTGGCGCCACCGGCCGTGAGCTGCAAATCGTCGCCCTGGTATTCCTTCTTCAGGATCACATTGACCACGCCGGCCACGGCGTCGGCGCCGTAAATCGACGACGCGCCGGACGCAAGGATTTCCACGCGGTCGATCATCCCCGTCGGGATGTCGTTGTAGTTCTGGAAATTTGTCTTGCCGTTGTTGGATTGCGGATAGTCGACGACGCGATAGCCATCGATCATCAGCTGGGTGAATTGCGGCCCCATGTTGCGCAGGTTGAGCTGGCGCGCATTCACCGAGGTGGAGCCCCAGCTCGGCGGCGTCTGCGCCCGGCCGACCTGCGGCAGTGAATTCATGAATTCCCAGAGGGTCGTGAACCCTTCCTTCTTGATCTGCACGCCGGTAACGGTCATCACCGGCTTGGCGCCTTCGATTTCGGTGCGTGGAATGCGCGACCCGAGCACCACGACTTCCTTCAGGGTCTTGTTCGGATTGGATGATTCGGGCGTCGATTGCGACTGGGGCGATGCGGTATTCGCATCCTGCCCGGTGACAGCCTGGGCCATGGCGCCCAACGGCAGCAACAACGCGGCGGACAGCGCGAGCGCGAGGACATTGCGTCGATACGTGACGTGTTGCATACGACTCTCTCCCTAATCGGCCGCAGCCATGGTTCAGTTTTGCAAACGTGGTGCACCCATGAAACCGTGACAGGATGGTAGAACCTCCGCGTTGCGATGGGAAGTCCCCATGCAGGCTGGAAGCTGCTGCAGCGCAGCGAAAAACGGAGACTCAGGTGCGCACGGCGGGGATGCGCAACGTCCAGGCCGGTGCCCCCGCCAGGCGGCGTCGCACGGCCTCGGACAACTCGACGCGGCAGCCCGAGCCGTGAGGCTGCCAAGCCACCGGCTCCGCAACGCCCAGCACCTGCAGATGAGCACTCGCCGCCGGCTGGAAGCTGTGCAATTCGATGCTCGCCGGAGGTGCGTGCTCCTCTGCGTCAGACAGATAAATCGCATTGACGCTGCCGTCCTTCGATTGCGTGAAGCGGAACTTGCCTTCTTCGTACGGCGCGGTCGCGTGGCTGGCGTGGATCGCGGAACCGTTCACCTGCATCCACGCGCCGATCGCCTTCAACCGCTCCAGTGCCGTCGCGGGGAGTTCGCCGTCGCCTTGCGGGCCAATGCCCAACAACAAGTTTCCGCCCTTGGCGACGATCTCGACCAGCGTGTGCACGAGTTCGCGCGGCGACTTGTATTCGTCATGCGGATCCCATGACCATGACTTGCCCATGGTCATGCAGGTTTCCCACGGATACGGCAGCGGATGCTTCGGCACCGTCTGCTCGGGCGTGCGGTAATCCTCGTACGGCCCGCCGTCGGCGCGGTTGACCAGGATGATGCCCGGCTGGTTGCGGCGCGCGGTCGCGGCGAGCCGCGGCATGTCGATGTCCTGCGCCCACGGCACTTCCATGCCGTAGGCCTTGGCGTCGGGATGGTCCTGCGCATTGACCCAGCCCGCATCCAGCCACATCAGGTCGATGCGGCCGTACTGCGAGGTGATCTCGTCGATCTGCCTGTGGGTGAAGTCGACGAAGCGCTTCCACATCTGCGGATATTTGCGCACGTCGTAATTGTTGTTGCGGGTCGGCGTGGCCCAGCGCGGCGACCAGTAATCGGGCGTGTGCCAGTCGGCCTTGGAGAAATACGCGCCAATGCCGAAGTCGCGCGCGCGAAATGCATCGAACAGCGCCTTCGCAATGTTCGCCTTGGGATTGGTGTGGTACGGCACGTCCGGCGCGGTGATGCGGTAATCCGTGGTCGCGGTGTCGAACATGCAGAAGCCGTCGTGGTGCTTGGTGGTGAACACCACGTAGCGCATGCCGGCCGCGTGCGCGGCGTCCGCCCACTGCGCCGGATTGAACTTCACCGGGTTGAACGTCTTCGGCAACTGCTCGTAGCGCCGCTTCCATTCGACGTAACCGACGCCGTCGGGACGCTTGCACCACGGTTCGTCCTCGGAACACAGCGACCACGATTCGACGATGCCAAGCTGGCTGTAGGTGCCCCAGTGCAGGATCAGCCCGAATTTCCAGTCCGACCACTGCGCGAGTTTCCTGACGACCCGCGGATCGGTTTCGGGAATGTAGTCGTCGCTTTTCGTCTTCGCCGGTGCGGCAGCCAGCGCTGGACGAGCGCCGACGCGCGCCAGCAGTGCCAGCGCGGCAGCGCCTTGCAGGATTTCGCGACGTGTGGGCATGTTGCGACTCCGTTGTTGCCGTCATTCCCGCGCAGGCGGGAATCCAGTGGCTTTGATCAGCAACAGAAAAGTCGCTGGGTCCCGGATCGCCGCTTCGCGGCGTCCGGGATGACGAACGAATATTCGATACCTGAAATGGTTTACTGCTTTGCTTCCGGATCGAACAACTTGATCGGCCCATCCAGTTCCAGCGCGATCACCGTGACATCCGGATCGAGTGCGTAATCGGGCACGTCGATCGCCAGCAGCGCCGGCGCGCCGCCCAGCGTGGCGCCGAGGCGCTTGGGGCTCAGCATCGTGCCGTTGCCAACCACGCGCGCGACCAGCACGTGGTTCGCGAGTCCTTTCAGCAACACGGCGCCACCCGGGTTGCCGTCCACGAACAGGTACAGCGTCTTGCCGTCTTTCGACAGCGTGCTGTCGCCGAGGTAGTAGTCGTGCGGAATGCCAGCCTGGCTGCCGTAGATCGCTTCCTGGTTCTTCTTCACCCAGCGCCCGACCTGGCGCAGCGTGTCGGCTTCGATCTTCGGGATCGTGCCGTCGGCGCGCGGGCCGATGTCCAGCAGCAGGTTGCCGCCCATGTCGAGCGTGCCGGAAAGGATGCGGATGATCTCGTAAGGCGTCTTGAAGTGATTGTCGTTCGGCTGCCAGCCCCACGAGTTGTTCATCGTGAGGCACAGTTCCCAATACTTGTCCGGCGGACGCGTGATCGGCACGCCCTGCTCGGGCGTCCCGTAATCGCCGAAGCCGGGCAGGCGGCCGTTGATGATCGCGTCGGAATTGTGCGCGCGGATCCAGTCGTGCAGCGCCTGCGCGTGCCATTCCTGCGCACTGTGTTCCCAACCGCCGTCGAACCAGTAGAGGTCCGGATGGAAGCGGTGCGTCAGGTCATGCACCTGGTCCTGGTAGTACGTGACGAAGCGCTGCCAGCGCGCGGGATCGTCCTTGATCTGGTAGCGCGTCTGGTCGTGCGTGAACGCGGGATACAGCGGCGACGACCAGTCGATCAATGAGAAATACAACCCGACCTTCAGGCCGTCCTTGCGCAACGCCTTGACGAACGGCGCGACCAGATCACGATGCGCGGGCGTGTCCTTCACCACGTTCAAGCCCTGCTTCGTATCCCACAGCGCCATGCCGTCGTGATGTTTCGACGTCAGCACCGCGTACTTCGCGCCGCTGGCCTCGATCAGGTCCGCCCACGCCTGCGGGTCGTAATGGCTTGCCGTGAAACCCTTCGCCTGCTTCATGTAATCGGCGTACGAAACGTAGCCGTCGAAGAACGACCACGATTCGGTGATGCCGTCGACCGCGTAGATGCCCCAGTGGATGAAGATGCCGAACTTGGCGTCGGCGAACCAATGCATGCGCGCGGACTTGGCCGCCGCCTCAGTCTGGGCGTCGCGGGCCACTGTCACCGGCTTCGCGGCCAACACCGGTGCCACGCAAGCCAACGCGCACATCAACACGCCAAGCCGGGATTTTTTCATGGCGCTCACGCCGTCAGCTCTTTCGAGATGCCATCGACCGCGGTGCGCAATGCATCCAGCGCCGCCTTCATCGAAACTTTGACCGGCCGGCGCTCGACGTACGGAATGGTCAGCGCGCCCGCCGCCGCGCCGCGGCGCAGGATCGGCGCGGAAAGATCGGTCACCGCATCCACGTCGCCGCTGGGCAAGGTGGCATAGCCTTGCGTGCGAATCTCGTCGGCCTGCGCGACGAAACGCTTGCGCTTGTGCAGCGTGCCGGCTGCGTCCATCAGCGCGAGCCAGTGCTCGCGCACTTCGTCGCTCTGGAACGCGAACAGCACCGCGCCCGAAGTGGAACGCGACAGCGGCAGCCGATGGCCGACGCGCACCACAAAGCCGATGTCGTCAGGCGGCTCGACGCGCGCGATCACCACCATCTGGTCGCCCGAGGCGACCGCGAGATGACACGGCTGCAGCACTTCGCGCGCTAGGCGGTGCATCACTGGCAGCGCCGCTTCGACCAGCGATTTCATCGGCGGCCGTTCCATGCCGAGCAGGAACAGGCGATTGGTCAGCGCGTAGCCCGACTCGTTCTCCCGCGCGATGTAGCCGCGCTCCTCCAGCACCTGCAGCATGCGGAAGATTTCACCCTTGGAGTAACCAATGGCCGATGCGACACCGGTCATCGTGAGCGGCGCATGCGCGCGCGCCAGCAATTCGAGGATGTCGAGACCCTTGTCGAGGGCGGGCGCGCGATACTTGGCTGGCTTGTTGGTCATCATCGTCCCGCCCGCTTGGACTGTCATCGCGGCGATGCAGCGCTCTGCACCGGCGAAGCTGGATTTTATATTTACAACACAGCGAATCACAAGCTAGTATCGGGCGCACGCGCCGAATGGGCAAGCTTCGCCGGTTGCAATTCCTCGATTGCATCGGGAGTCGCTTTTCTCCGTACCCTTCAAGGAAGGGATGGTGTTGCACCTGGTCATGACACCATCCCCACCCAAATCCTCCCCTTGAAGGGGAGGACTTCAAGACACCGCCATGTCCAGCGCCGATATCACTTCATCACGAATTCCTGCCGCGCGCGCGTCGCTGCTGGCGTTCGCGCTGATCGTCGGCCTGTTCTTCCTGTGGGGTGTCGCCAACAACCTCAATGACATCCTGATCAAGCAGTTCAAGAACGCGTTCACGCTCAGCGATTTCCAAGCCGGCCTGGTGCAGAGCGCGTTCTATCTCGGCTATTTCCTCTTGGCGATTCCGGCCGGCATGTGCATGCGCCGTTTCGGTTTCAAGAGTGCGATCCTGGTCGGGCTGCTGCTGTATGCGCTGGGCGCGCTGCTGTTCTGGCCGGCCGCCGCCACGCAGACGTACGCGATCTTCCTGTGCGGCCTGTTCGTGATCGCGAGCGGCCTGTCGTTCCTCGAAACCTCGGCCAATCCTCTGGTCACGGTATTGGGACCACCCGAGGGCGGCGCGCGCCGGCTGAACTTCGCGCAGTCATTCAACCCGCTCGGTTCGATCGCGGGCATCCTGATCGGGCGCGAATTCATCTTCAACGGCGTCGAGCACACGCCACAGCAACTGGCCTCGATGGCACCGGCCGCGCGACACGCGTATTTCGTCAGCCAGTCACTGACGGTGCAGACGCCGTACCTGGTGATCGCCTGCGTGGTGGTCGTGTTCGCGCTGATGATCGCGATGGTGCGGTTTCCAGCGCACGGCGAACATATCCATCAACCGGTCGCGGACCACGCCAGTGGCACGCGCCATTTCGGACACCTGCTGCGCGATCGGCATTTCCTGTCCGCGGTCGCCTCGCAATTCTTCTACGTGGGTGCGCAGGTCGGCGTGTGGAGTTACCTGATCCGCTACTGCCAGGGCACGATCCCCGGCACGCCGGAACGCAATGCCGCCGATTACCTGATGGCGTCGCTGGTGCTGTTCACGCTGGGGCGTTTCGCCGGCACCGCGCTGATGAAGTTCGTCGCGCCGCGCACGCTGCTTGCACTGTTCGCGATCATCAACGTACTGCTGTGCGCGGTCGGTGTCGCGTTGCCCGGCCATCCGGGGCTGTACGCGCTGGTGCTCGCGAGCTTCTTCATGTCGGTGATGTATCCGACGATCTTCGCGCTGGGTGTGGACGGCTTCAGCGACAGTGACCGCAAGCTCGGCGCATCGCTGCTGGTGATGGCGATCATCGGCGGCGCGGTGCTGACTGCCGCGATGGGCGCGGTCTCCGATGCGGCGGGCATCGCGCGCGCGATGCTGGTGCCGCTGGGCTGTTTCGTGGCGGTGTTGCTGTTCGCGATGCAGCGCGCGCGTCCGGCCTGAGCCATGCGCCTGTATTACGCGCTCGACCTCAAGGACGACCCGGCGCTGATCGCCGAGTACGAACGCTGGCATCGGCCGGAAAACATCTGGCCGGAAATCGTCGACTCGATCCGCGCGGCCGGCATCCGCGATCTCGAAATCTTCCGCGCCGGCAATCGGCTGGTGATGGTGATCTATGCGCCGGAGGATTTCTCGCCCGGTGCCAAGGCCGTGGCCGACGCGGCCGACCCGCGCGTACAAGCGTGGGAAGCGTTGATGTGGCGTTTCCAGCAGCCGCTGCCGTTCGCGAAGCCGGGCGAGAAATGGGTGCCGATGAAGAGGATGTTTTCGCTGAAGGAAGCGCTCACTGAGCGCAGAAGTTAGCTTGGCCGCTCGTGCTCCCTCTCCCCCAAGCGCTTTCTGCTTGGGGGAGAGGCGGCCGCAGGCCGAGCGCGTAGCGCTGGGTGAGGGGGCAACACTTAATCTACGCCGGGACGCTTCAATAATCGAGCAGCACTTCCCCCTCACCCCTACCCCTCTCTTCCAAACGGTGAAGCCGTTTGGGAGAGAGGGGATTCAGGCTGCCACGCGGGCCCATCCGGCCACGCGAACTCTTGCAACGATGCGTCGTGCATTTCCGTCGAGAACCCCGGCGCAGTCGGCGCGAGATAACGACCACTGCGCACGCGCACCGGATGGGTGAAATGCTCGTGCAGGTGGTCGACGTATTCGATCGCGCGATCCTCCATCGATCCGCTGATGGCGACGAAATCCGCCATCGCGAGGTGCTGCACCATCTCGCACAGGCCGACGCCGCCCGCGTGCGGAAACACGCGCACGCCGAATTTCGCGGCCAGCAGCAGGATCGCGAGGTTCTCGTTGACGCCGCCCACGCGCGCCGCGTCGATGTGCAGCAGGTCTACCGCGCGTGCCTGCAGCAGTTGCTTGAACATCACGCGGTTGTGGGTGTGCTCGCCGGTCGAGACCGGCACCGGCGCGACGGCGGCCCGGATCGCAGCATGGCCGAGCACGTCGTCGGGGCTGGTCGGTTCCTCGACCCAGGCGGGACGGAACGGCGCCAGTTCGCGGATCCATTCGATCGCGGGTGCGACGTCCCAGCGCTGGTTGGCATCGATCGCGATCTCGATGTCTTCGCCCACCGCCGCGCGCGCGATGGCGAGGCGGCGGATGTCGTCGCCGAGGTTCTCGCCGACCTTCAGCTTGATCGTGCGGAAGCCGTCCGCGACCGCCTGCCGCGCCAGCGCTTCCAGCTTGTCGTCGGCGTAACCGAGCCAGCCGGGCGAGGTGGTGTACGCGGGATAGCCGCGTTCCAGCAACCCGGCCATGCGCGCGTCGCGGTGCGGCTGCGCGCGGCGCACGATCGCGAGCGCTTCATCGGGCGTCAACGCATCGGTGAGATAGCGGAAGTCGATCGCCGCGACGATCTGTTCGGGCGTCATCTCGCCGATGAATCGCCACAGCGGCAACCCGGCGCGTCGCGCGGCCAGATCCCACGCGGCATTCACGACGCCGCCGATGGCCATATGCATCACGCCCTTTTCCGGACCCAGCCAGCGCAGGTGCGAGTCGCTGGTGAGCGCGCGCGCGAACCCGCCGAGATCGTCCAGCACGGCTTCGGCAGCGCGCCCCACCACCAGCTGCGACAAGGTGCGCACCGCCGCGGCCTGCACCTCGTTGCCGCGCCCGATCGTGAACACCAGTGCGTGCCCGGCGAGTCCCGAGGCATCGTCGGTGCGCAGCGTGATGTAGACCGCCGAGTAGTCCGGATCGTGATTCATCGCGTCCGAACCGATCTTGCCGCGCGACGTGGGAAAGCGGACGTCGCGCACATCCAGCGCGACGATCCGCGCCACCCGGTGGGCGCGGGGCGAAGCGGCGTCGCGGGCGTCCAGGCTCGTCATGACGCCGCAGCCACCCGTTGGCGCTGCGTGCCCAGCCCGGCGATGCCGAGCGCCATCACGTCGCCGGGTTTCAGGTACACCGGCGGTTTCTGGCCGAGGCCGACGCCCGGCGGCGTGCCGGTCGAAATCACGTCGCCGGGTTCGAGCGTCATGTAGCGGCTGATGTGGCTGACCAGCGCCGCGACATCGAAAACCATCGTGCGCGTGTTGCCATCCTGGTAACGGTGGCCATTGACTTCCAGCCACATCGACAAGCTTTGCGGATCGGAAATCTCGTCGCGCGTCACCAGCCACGGACCGAGCGGCGCGAAGGTGTCGCAGCTCTTGCCCTTCACCCACTGGCCGCCGTGGTCGAACTGGAACGCGCGCTCGGAAACGTCGTTGACGATAAGGTAACCCGCGACATGATCGAGCGCCGCTTCGCGCGACACGTTGCGCGCGGCGTCGCCGATCACCACGCCCAGTTCGACTTCCCAGTCGGTTTTTTCGGAGCCCGGCGGTATCACCACGTCATCGAACGCGCCGACGATCGCGCTGGTCGCCTTCATGAAGATCACCGGCTGTTCCGGCACCGACTGGCCCGATTCGGCCGCGTGATCGGCATAGTTCAAGCCCACGCAGACGATCTTGCCGACGCGGCCGACGGGTGCGCCGAGGCGCGGCGCGCCGTCGAGTTTCAACAACGCGTCTGGATCGAGCGCACGCAGGCGCGCAAGACTTTCGTTGGTCAACGCCTCGCCGGCGATGTCGTCCACGATCTGCGAGAGATCACGCAGCGCGCCGTGCGCATCCAGCATGCCCGGCCTTTCGTGGCCCGCGTCTCCGTAGCGCACGAGTCTCATTGCACCCCCTAGCCGGTCCAGCCGCCGTCGATCACGTGGATCGCGCCGGTCGTGAACGACGATTCATCGGACGCGAGGTACACCGCCAGCGCGGCGATTTCTTCCGGCGTCCCCAGACGGCCCATCGGTTGGCGATCGATGAAGCTCTTCCAGACCGCGTCGCGGTCGCCGCCCAGCGCGGCCACGCGTCCTTCGAGCGACGGCGACTTCACGGTGCCGGGACAGATCGCGTTGCAGCGCACGCCGCGCGCGACGTAGTCGGCGGCGATGGCCTTGGTGAGCCCGATCACGGCAGCCTTGGTCGCGCCGTAGGCGAAACGGTTGGGCACGCCTTTCACGCTGGACGCAGCCGACGCCATGTTGACGATGCTGCCTTTCCCGCGCGCCAGCATGCCGGGCAGCACCGCCTTGCAAAGGTGGAACATCGAATCGACGTTGATCGCGAACGAGCGCCGCCACGCATCGTCGTCGGTGTCGAGGAGGGTGCCGGCGTGCACCCAGCCGGCGCAGTTGAACAGCACGTCGATCACGGGATTCGCATCGACCAGCGCAGCGATTTGCACGGGTGCGGTCACATCGAGCGTCGCGGTGCGGATCGCGCCGTTTTCCTTCGCCAGCGACTGCAGCGCCGCCGCATCGACGTCGGTCGCGAGCACTTGCGCGCCTTCGCGCGCGAACGCCAGCGCGGTCGCGCGGCCGATGCCCGCGCCGGCCGCGGTCAGCAGGCAATGCTTGCCTTCCAGACGCGCGCTCATGCCGCCGCACCGGGTACCGGCGCGACGGCGTCGATGATTCCGGCTCCGCGCAAGCGCGGCCAGATGCGCGTGGGCAGCCGCTGGCTGCTGCGCGCGATCGCGCTCTCCACTTCCATCACGTTGCGCAGGCCCGCGACCACCGCGCACACGGCGGGATGCGCCAAGGGAAACTGCAGCGCCGCCGCACCCACGTCCACGCCCTCTTCAGCGCAGGTCGCGTAGATGTTGCGCGCGCGTTCCAGCGTGCGCGGATCGGCCGGCGCATAGTTGTAGGTCGCACCCGGCCCATGCGGGTCGCCGAGCAGGCCGGAGTTGTACGGGCCCGCAACGACGATCTTCACGCCACGGCGATGCGCCTCGTCCAGCAGCGGCAACGCCGAGGCCTGCTCGAATAACGTGTAGCGCCCGGCGAGCATGATGCAGTCGAGATCGAAGCGCGGCATCAGTTCCATGCAGACTTCGATTTCATTGACGCCGATGCCGATCGCGTCGACCGCGCCCTGCGCGCGCAGCGCGGCCATCGCGGGCAGCGCCTCGTCCAGCGCCTGGCGCAGCATGCGCGGATGGTCGTCGCCGTGGGTCAGCCGGCCGACGTCGTGCAGGACCAGGATGTCCACGCGATCGCGGCGCAGCCGTTCGAGGCTGCTCTCGAACGAGCGCAGCACGCCGTCGCGGCTGTAGTCGAACACCGCGCGGCTGCCGTGCACCGCGAAACCGTCGGTGATCGTTCCGCTGCGTGCGGGATCGGATTCGATGCGGCGCCCGACCTTGGTCGAAACCATGCTGCCGGCACCGTGCGATTCCGCGAGCGCGCGCCCAAGCCTCTGTTCGGCGAGCCCATGTCCATAAAACGGCGCGGTGTCGAAGTAGCGCACGCCCAACCGCAGCGCGCGTTCCAGCGCGTCCCGCGCTTCGTCCTCGCCGACTTCGGCATACAGGTTGCCGATCGGCGCAGTGCCGAAGCCCAGCCCCGAGACCCGCACGCGCCGGCCCGCATCCGGGCGCTGGCCGGCGCCGGCTTTGCGGTCGACGCGGGATGCGCGGGCGGCCGCGTCAGTGGCCACCGCGGTGATCCTCGGCTGGATCATGGGTCGCGACGCTTGGTTTCATGGGTGGATTATAACTCCATATACGCAACCGGCGTGTGCCGCAGGTCATGCGACGTGTCATCATTCGCGCGACCATCGCACGAGGATTCCGCATGAACGATCGTCGCCATTTTTTGAAAGCCGCCGCGCTCGGCACCGCCGCCGCGGCGCTGTCGCCGATGGCCGAAGCGGGCGGCGGCGGCGCGACGACCGCTACCAGGGCGGGCACGGTTCGCGTCGTGTCGACGTGGGATTTCGGTATTGCCGCGAACCATGCGGCGTGGGCGATCCTTTCCAAGGGCGGCGCTTCACTTGATGCGGTGGAGGCCGGCGCGCGCGTGCCCGAAGCCGACATCCGGAACCACAGCGTCGGGCTCGGCGGCTATCCCGATCGCGACGGTCACGTGACGCTGGACGCCAGCATCATGGACGCCGACGCCAACTGCGGCGGCGTGGCCTGCCTCGAAGACATCGAACACCCGATCTCGGTCGCGCGCCGGGTGATGGAAAAGACGCCGCACGTGTTGCTGGTCGGCGACGGCGCGCTGCAATTCGCGTTGGCGCAGGGCTTCAAGAAGCAGAACCTGCTGACGCCGGCCGCTGACAAGGCGTGGCACGAGTGGCTGAAGACGTCGCACTACAAGCCGGAGATCAACAGCGAAGTGCGTGATTACGGCGCGGGCGTGCCCATCGACAAGCACAATCACGACACCATCGGCATCCTCGCGCTGGACGCGCACGGCAAGCTGGCCGGCGCCTGCACCACCAGCGGCGCGGCGTGGAAGATGCGCGGCCGCGTCGGCGATTCGCCGATCATCGGCGCCGGCCTGTACGTCGATGGCGAGGTCGGCGCGGCGACGTCCACCGGCATGGGCGAAGAAGTGATCCGCAACGCGGGCTCGTTCCTGGTGGTGGAATTGATGCGGCAGGGCCGCAACCCCACCGAAGCCTGCAAGGAAGCGGTGCTGCGCGTGCTGCACAAACACCCTTCGACCGCGCGCAAGACACAGGTCGCGTTCCTGGCGATGAACAAGGACGGCGAGGTCGGCGGCTACGCGATCCAGCATGGCTTCTCGTATGCGGTGTGCGATGCAAAGGAGCAGAGCGCGCTGATTCCTTCCGCCAGCGTGTTCAACACGTGAGCGATCCGGTTCTGGAAGTCGCGGCCAACTCTGTGGCCTCGGCGCTCGCGGCCGAAGCGGGTGGCGCGGCGCGGGTCGAATTGTGTTCGGCACTGGAACTCGGTGGACTGACGCCCTCGCATGCAGCGATCGCGATCACTGTTGAACGCCTGCGCATTCCCGTCCACGTGCTGATCCGTCCGCGCGCCGGCGATTTCGTGTTCGACGATCTGGAATGCGAAGTGATGCGGCGCGACATCGAAGCATGCAAGGCGCTCGGCTGTGCGGGCGTGGTCATCGGCGCGTTGACGGCCGACGGCGAAGTGGACCTGCCGCGCTGTCGCGGCCTGATGGATGCCGCGCATGGCTTGTCCACCACCTTCCATCGCGCCTTCGATTTCGTGCGGGATCCGGAACGCGCGCTCGAAGCGATCATTGCGCTCGGCTGCGATCGGCTGCTGACATCGGGGCAGGCGGCCGACGCGCTCACCGGCGCGCCGCTGATCCGCAAATTGATCCAGCAAGCGGGCGATCGCATCACGGTCATGCCGGGCGGCGGCGTCGACGCGCGCAACATCGCCGCGATCGCTCGAGCGACCGGCGCACGCGAATTCCACGCGTCTGCCAAGATGCGCATTGCCGACCGCATGCGCCACGCGGGCATCGCCGGGATGGGCGGCGGTGACTGGCAAACCGACGCGGCCGAAGTGCGGGCGCGCGTCGAAGCCTTGCGCGGATGCGCATCGGGTAGCCCGTGATCACCACCACGCCGTCCGCGTTCCTGGACGCCCTGGCAACTTTGCCGCCGCTGCGCGCACCACGCGCGACCGCACGCGCGGCGTTCCTCGTTGCACCCGCCGCCAGCGGACTCGCCGCGGAATCCGCGCGCGACAACCACTACATGCAAATGGATGCGGCATTCGATGCACGCCGCGCGTTGACGCAGCACGCGGCGCTGGCGCAGGCGCTGCGCGCGGACGTTCCAGTCGTGACGTTTCCCGGCGATCCGGCGACGCCCGACGCGATGTTTCCCAACAACGTGTTTGCGACCGCACCCGGGCGGTTCATTGTTGCGCGGATGCGGCACGCCGTACGCCAACGCGAAGCGGAACGCGGCGACATCCGGTCGTTCTTTCGCGAGGTGCTGGATTACGACGAGATCGACCTGTCGCGCGGCGACCGCGGCGTGGCGGAACTCACCGGTTCGCTGGTGATCGATCACGCGCGCGAGATCGGCTACTGCGGCTTGTCGGAGCGCTGCGACATCGACGGCGCACGCGCGATGCACGATGCGTTCGGATTGCGATTGATGTTCTGCTTCGAACTCGCGCAAGGCGAGTACCACACCAACGTGGTGATGGCGTCGCTCGCCGGACGCGCAGTAATCCTGGCGCCCGATGGATTTGCCGATCCGGCGGTGCCGCGCGCGATCGCCGATGCGTTCGGCGGTCGCGCACTGTGGCTATCGCCAAGGCAGAAGCATGCCTACGCCGCCAATGCGATCACGTTGTCGCCGGATCGCGTGTGGATGAGCGCGCGCGCCGCCGCATCACTCGAAGACGCGCAACGCGCCACGCTGGCGGAATGGGGCTTCGCCGTCGGCGCGGTGGAGCTGGACGAAATCGAGAAGGCCGGCGGCAGCCTGCGCTGCTGCGTGGGCGAAATCTTCTGATGCAACGGTCGCGCGGGCCGGTCGATCAGTGACGCACCGCGCCGCCTTCCCGATCCAGCCACACTTCCAGGCCTTGCGCGTTGATCTCGACATCGATGTCGAGCAATTCGCGCGCACGCGTTTCGGGCAGCGGATTGCCGCGCTCACGCAACTGGCCGAGGTGGAAATCCATCAGTTGCTCGTAGAGCCGCGCATGACGGTCCGGCGCATCCGGGTTCGCGCGCGCGATGCACTGGTAGGCCGCAAGACCCGCACGCAAGTCGTTTGCCAATGCGGCCACCGCATCGACGCGGCCGTAGTGGGTCAGGTAGATGTGTTCGGGTTGCGCCGCAAGAATGCGATCCAGCGTCGTCTGCCACGCGCCGGGATCGAACTGCACCGGGCTGGTGGTTGGAATCAAGTAGTTTCGGCCGGCGTGATCGAACTCGCGATACGACAGGCCGAACACGTCACCGCTGAACCAGCCGCGGCTCGCTGCATCCCAGATCGCATAGTGATGTTTGGCGTGGCCCGGCGCGTCGATGAAGCGCAATGACCGGTCGCCCAACTGCAATTCGAAATCACGATCTAGCCCGACATCCGCGACGATCACGCGCGCTGCCGGCACCGGCAGGATCTCGCCATAGGCCGCGCGCGTCGCGTCTTCGCCGTACACGGCGGTGGCGCCGGCGATCAGTACCGATGGATCGATCATGTGGCGCGCACCGCGCGGATGGATCACCAGCTTCGCGTTCGGCAGTTCGCGCATCAGTGCACCCGCGCCGCCCGCGTGGTCGAGATGCACGTGCGTCGGCATCACGTAATCCACCGCTTCGCGCGGCACGCCCAGTTCCGACAAGGTTTCGAGCAATAGCGGCACCGATAGGCTGGTGCCGCATTCGACGAACGCGTAATGTCCGTCGCTGCCAACCAGATAACACGCCGCCATGCGTGGACGATGCTGGGCGGTGTCGATGCACACTATGCCATCGCTCAATATTTCGTAACTTGCCATCGCGCCATTTTTGCACAGGGGCCCGCACGCCGATTCAGCGCGCGGGCGCACGTTCCAGCACCGCGACATTCACTTCCGCGCGCAGGCGGAACCCGAGTTGTTCGTATAGCGCGATCGCGGCGTGGTTATCTTTCCAGGCGTGCAGGATCGGCGTTTCGCCGCGCGCCTGGATTGCGTGCGCAACGATGGCCGACAGGCGCCGCGCGAGTCCACGCCCGCGGAAATCCGGATGCGTGCACACGCCGCTGAGTTCGGTGTGGCCGGGCATGCGCATGCGTTCGCCCGCCATCGCCGCCAGCCCGCCATCGATGCGGATGCCACGGAACGTGCCCATCACGTGCGTGCGCGCGAGGAACGGACCGGGCTGCGTGAGTTGCGCCAACGCCAGCATTTCGGGCGCGTCGGCGTCGCAGAGCGTGACGATGTCATCGGCGGGCGCGGAATCGATGGAGCGCGTCGCCACCATCTGCACGCCGGGCGCGGCCTTTGCCGCGCGCACGGTCGGCGGCACGGCGATCTCCGGCACCTGCAACACGTACACGCGCTCGCCGGGTTCCAGCAACGCCGCAAGTGCATCCAGCGCGGCAGGACTTTCATCGCGCGCCGACGCGAACAGGTTCACGTCGCGCTGGTAGCGCTTGGCCAATTCACCGCCGACCGACAACGACGCTTGCCGGCTGGCGAGGCTTTCCCAGACCGGCCGATCCAGCAGGTGCGCCGACGCAGGCATCGTCAATACGCGAACTCGCGGAACACCGGGTCGACGCTGCCGTTCCATTCCGTGCGGAACAGCTCCAGCTTGCGCTCGGCCGGCGTCTGGTTGGCTTCGGCGAATTCGATCAGCGGTTGCAGGAACATGGTTTCATCGACGCCGTTCCGGTTGAGCCGCGCGCGCCGCCTCAAGCCGTTGCCGGCGATTTCCAGCGCGCGCAAGGAAAGCTCGCGCACGGTTTCGCCGCGGAACGGCAGCTTCAACGCGTGTTTCGGCACGCCGTCGCGCAGCGCGTGGCGCTCGGCCATCGTGAAATCCTTCACGAGGTCCCACGCGGAATCCAGCGATTCCGTGTCGTACAACAGACCGACCCAGAACGCGGGCAACGCGCACAGCCGGTTCCACGGGCCGCCGTCGGCGCCGCGCATTTCGAGGTATTGCTTCAGCCGCACTTCCGGGAATGCGGTGGTCATGTGGTCGGACCAGTCGCGCAGCGTGGGCTTTTCGCCCGGCAGCGCCGGCAGTTTGCCCGCCAGGAAATCACGGAAGGATTGGCCCGCGCAATCGATGTAACGATCGCCCCGATGCACGAAGTACATCGGCACATCGAGCAGGTAATCGGTGTAGCGCTCGAAACCGAAGCCGTCGGCGAACACGAAATCCAGCATGCCGGTGCGATCGCGGTCGGTGTCGGTCCAGATGTGCGAGCGGTAGCTCTGGTAGCCGTTTGGACGTCCATCCGTGAACGGCGAATCGGCGAACAGCGCGGTCGCGATCGGCTGCAGCGCCAGCGACACGCGGAACTTCTTCACCATGTCGGCTTCGTCGGCGAAGTCGAGGTTGACCTGCACCGTGCAGGTGCGGGTCATCATGTCGAGGCCCAGCGAACCCACTTTCGGCATGTAGCGCCGCATGATCGCGTAGCGGCCTTTCGGCATCCACGGCATCTCGTTGCGTTGCAACTTCGGCTGGAAGCCCATGCCGAGGATGCCTAGCTGCAGCGGTTCCGACGCGCGGCGCACGCATTCGAGGTGTTCCTGCACCTCGCAGCAGGTCTGGTGGATGGTTTCCAGCGGCGCGCCCGAGAGTTCCAGTTGGCCCGCGGGCTCCAGCGTCACCGAGGCATTGCCGCGCACCAGCGCGATGACATTGCCGTCTTCTTCCACCGGCTCCCAGCCGCAACCGGCGATGCCGCGCAGCAGCGCGCCGATGCCGCGTTCGCCTTCGTAAGGCGGCGGACGCAGGTCGTCGGTGCGGAACACGAACTTCTCGTGTTCGGTGCCGATCTTCCAGTCCGCGGCCGGGCGCCCGCCCGCGGCGAGATAGTCGACGAGTTGCGCGCGCCGTTCGATCGGTTGTTCGGCAACGTGGCTGGGACCGGACATGCGCACTTCTCGCTTGGGACTGGGATGCCAAGATGGGGCGAGGAACGCCGATCCGCAAGTGCGAAAAGCAGAACGCGCGTTATCCCAACAACCCCGCCACCGCCGCGCGCGCTTCCTGCACGCCCGTACCGGCCGGGGCCGAGAACGGAATCGTCTGCACGCGAGCGCCTTCCGTGGCAATTTCGGCTTCGACTTCGCGTTGGCGCGTGCGGACCTGCGTGCGCGACAACTTGTCCGCCTTGCTGAGCAGCAGCACGCACGGCAATTCGATGGAAGCGCAGTACGCCAGCATCTGCCGGTCGAATGCGGCCGGCGCGTGGCGGATGTCGGCGATCAGCACCAGTCCGCGCAGCGACTCGCGCTGGCGCAGGTAAGCATCGATCTCCTGCTTCCAGTGCTGGCGCAGGCTCGGCGGCACCTTGGCGTAGCCGTAGCCCGGCAAGTCCACCAGCCGGCGTCCGTCCGGCAATGCGAACACCACCAGTTGCTGCGTGCGTCCCGGCGTCTTGCTGGTGCGCGCCAGCGCGGTTTGTCCGACCAGTGCGTTGATGGCGCTGGACTTGCCCGCGTTGGAACGTCCCGCGAACGCGACTTCCGCGCCGGCGTCGGCAGGCAACTGGTCGAGGCGATGCGCGGCCAGCACGAACGCGGCGCCGCGCAGGGGATGGTCATCCCGGCCATGGATTGGCCGGGACCCAGACACAGGAACGTGAGAGAGACGTGTTTGACGCATGTTTGGCCCCGCGGCGATAATCCCGCGGTTCGCGCCGGCTCGTTGCACCGGTGCTCACGCCTAACGGGAAAGAGAGGATTCTATGGGTTTCCGGCGCTCAGCAGCTGTCCTTGTCATGCTCGCCGCCTCGGCGCCGATCGCGGTGGCGCTGTCGGCGCCGCCGGCCAGGCACAAGCAGGCCGAAGCAAAACCTGCAGCGTCCGCTCCCGCAGCCTCTGCTCCCGCCAGCAGTTCCACGGCCGCCGCACCCGCCAGCGCCGCGAGCGCAGGCGATGCCGCCAAGGCCGCCGAAGCCGAATTCGCGAAACTCGAAGCCGTCGCGACCAAGCCGGGCGACGCCACCGCCGGCCAGGCCAAGGCCGCCGCCTGCGGCGCCTGCCACGGCATGGACGGCAATTCCAGCGACGCGCAATATCCCAAGCTGGCCGGCCAGAGCGAGCAGTACATCGTCACCGAGTTGATGCGCTTCAAGAGCGGCACGCGGCAGAACGCGATCATGCAGGGCATGGCCGCGACGCTCGCGCCGCAGGACATGCACGACATAGGCGCGTACTTCTCGCAGCAGAAGCGCCTGCCCGGCGTGGCCGACGCCAAGCTCGCCAGCACCGGCGGGAAGCTGTATCGCGAAGGCGATACCAGCCGCGGCATTCCGGCCTGCATGGCCTGCCACAGCCCGGATGGCGCGGGCAATCCGGGCTGGCGCGTGCCGAACATCGGCGGCCAGCACGCCGACTACATCCAGGCGCAACTGAAGGCTTGGCACGACGGCACCACCTGGGGCAGCGACGCGCACGCGATGATCATGCCGTCCATCGCGCAGCACCTGACCGAGCAGGACATCTCGGCGGTGTCGAGTTACGTCGAGGGCCTGCATCCCGCGCCCGCGCCGAAAGCCACCGCGAAATCCGACGCCATCGATTGAACCCGCCGCGCGGCGCGTGGTCGATTCAGGCGCAAAGCGGCACACTCGCCACCTTCCGCAGGGAACCCGATCATGATCAAACGCACCGTTGTATTCCTGCTGCTCGCCGCCACCGCCGGGCTCGCGTTCGCGCAGGCGCCGCAGCAATGGACCGAAGGCAAGGATTACTTCGCGATCCAGAATCCGCAGCCCACCAACCAGCCCGACAAGGTGGTGGTGACGGAAGTGTTCTCATTCGGCTGCCCGGCGTGCAATCAGTTCGAGCCTTATGTCGACAAGCTGCGCGCGGAATTGCCGGCGGGCGCGGTGCTGGAATTCGTGCCTGCCTCATTCGTTCCGACCGAAGACTGGCCCGTACTCCAACGGGCTTACTTCACGGCCAAGGTGCTCGGGGTGGATACGCCTGCGTCACACGACGCCATGTTCAAGGCGATCTGGGGTCCGAACGGCGCGCTCGCGACCTACGACCCGGCGACCCAACGCCCGAAGGCGATGGACGCCATGCCGAAGATCGCGGACATCGCGAAGTTCTATGCGAAGTACGGCGCCAAGCCTGCGGATTTCATCGCGACGGCCAATTCCTTCGCGATCAACCTGCAGATGAAACGTGCAGACCAGCAGATTCTCGCGTGGGGGGTCAACAGCACCCCGACCATCGTGGTCGACGGCAAATGGCGGCTGGATCCGCGTTCCGCCAATGGTGCACAGCAAGCCGTTGACCTGACGCTGTTCCTGGTCAACAAGGAACTCGCGGCGAAGAAGGCGAAGTGATATGAGCGCATCGCAGCTGCTGCGCGCATCCTTGCTGATCTGCGGGCTGGTATTGACGGCCGCGTGCTCGGCGCACAATGACGCCAGCGATGCGTCGTCGCCTTCCGCAGCCGCGACGCCGGCGCCCGCGGTCACCGCGAATTTCACTGAAGGCAAGGAATACGTGAAGCTGGCGCCGCCGAAGGGCACGCCGGCACCGACCGGCGCGGTGGAAGTGGTCGAAGTGTTTTCGTACGGCTGCCCGCACTGTGCCGAGTTCGCGCCGTACATGGACAAGCTGCGCAGCGAATTGCCGAAGGGCGCACAGGTCCGCTACATGCCGGCCGTGTTCAACGAATCGTGGATGCCGTACGCACAGGCGTTCTACGCGGCGCGTGAACTCGGCGTGCTGAAGCAGACGCACGACGCGTTCTTCAAGGCCATGCTGGAACATTACCCGCTCAATTCCCTGCAGGACATGGCTGCGTGGTACGCGCACCAGGGCGTGGACCCGCAGAAATTCATGGCCGCCGCGACCAGCGCGGAAACGACGAAGCAGATGGCGGACGACCAGCACGCCGAAATCGGCTGGGGCATCGATGCCACGCCGACGCTCGTGGTCGGCCGTCGCGCCAGTGCTGCCAAGGACGCGCCGTTCGTCGCGCTGATGCGCAGCGCTGAAATCACCAGCTACGCGCAGTTGCAGCAAGTCGGCCTGTGGATGGCGCAGCACGTCGAGAAGCACTGAACATTCGCCATCCGTGCATTCCGGCACACGGAACGTTGCGCCGCGAAGTGGTAGTCTCGATTCAATGAGCGCCGATCTTGCCACCGCTCCCGACACCGGCGTGCTGCGCGTGTTGAGCTGCAACATCCTCGCCGGCGCAAGCGTCAAGCGCTATCACGAATACTTCACCCGCAGCTGGGGCGCGGTGCTCCCGGGCAAATACAAGCTCGGCAACCTCGACAGCCTTGCGCGCTCGATCGCGGAGTTCGACGTGATCGGTTTGCAGGAAGCCGACGCGGGCAGCATCCGCTCGGGTTTTCTCAACCAGACGCGCTACCTTGCGGAAACCTCGGGGCTGCCGTACTGGAGCCACCAGCCCAACCGCCGGCTCTCCAACGTTTCGCACACCGCGAACGGCCTGATCAGCCGCAATCCGCCGAATGAAGTGCTCGACTATCCGCTGCCGGGCCGGCTGGGCGGCCGCGGCGTGCTGATGGCGCGCTACGGCGAAGGCCGCGACGCGCTGACCGTGGCGGTTGCACACCTGTCGCTGGGCACGCAGTCGCGCGTGCGCCAGATCGACTTCATCGCCGAACTGCTGCAGGGCCCGCGCAACGTGGTGCTGATGGGCGATTTCAACTGCCAGCCCGACAGCCCGGAACTGCGCAGCCTGTTCGCACGCACGGCGCTGGCGCCGCCGACGGACCCCGCGCCGACTTTCCCGAGCTGGCGTCCACAGCGCGCGATCGACCACATCCTGGTGTCCTCCGGGATCGCGGTGGAACGGATGTGGACCTTGCCCGCCGCGTTCTCCGATCACCTGCCGCTGGCCGCGGAAATCCGCGTGCCGGTGGCAGCGTGGAAAGCCGCGGCCTGAGAAAGCTGCGGCTGTCGCCTTGCTGAATGATGCTTCGCGCCGGTCAACCGGCGCCGACGCCCTGCGTTCCTTTCCCTGCGGGCCGCACCCTCACATCCACGCAGAAGGAAATCACCATGCCACGCAACGTCATCCTGGCGACCGCGATCGCCATCGGACTCGGCTTCGCCACCTGCGCGATTGCGCAGACCACGCCTGTAACTTCTACACCCACCGTCAACCCTGGCGGCCCCATGCAGCGGCCGCACAACGCCGCCACCGAAACCGCGCGCGACGTCGATCAGCAAAAGCGCATCGAACAGGGCCTGCAATCCGGCCAGCTCACCTCCGGCGAGGCGCGCAAGCTGGAAGCCGGCGAGTCGCGCATCGACAAGACCGAACAACGCGACTTGCGCAACGGCTCGCTTTCCGCTTCGGAGCGCGCGCAGATCCAGCGCGAGCAGAACCGCGAGAGCAAGTCCATCTACGGCGACAAGCACAACGCCACGACCGGCAATCCCGATTCGCTGAAGTCCAACCTGGAACAGGCGAACGTGCAGCGCAACATCAACCAGGAACAACGCCTGCACAACGGCGTCAAGAACGGTTCGCTGACCAACCGCGAACTCGGGCGCATGGAAGGCGACGAAGCGCACGTCGACCGCATGGAATCGCGCCGCGACACGTTGCGCCAGACCGGCAAGATCCAGCGCACCGACAACCGCGACAGCCGCCGCATCTATCGCGCCAAGCACAACGCACATACCCGGCACTGAACAGCTTGTCCCCTCTCCCCCAAGCGTTTTCTGCTTGGGGGAGAGGCGGCCGCAGGCCGAGCGCGTAGCGCTGGGTGAGGGGGCAGAGCGACAAATTCTGAAAATGCATTACGTGTATAAAAGTGGCACAGCGCTCGAGCGCAGTAAGCAAGGCGACTTCGCACGCCGAAACCTCCACCCCCTCACCCCCGGCCCTCTCTCCCAAGCGATGAGACCGCTTGGGGGAGAGGGCGTAATGTCGGTCCAAGCCTCGCACGAGCTTTCCTCTAGAATTGTGCGATGCAAATCAGGACATCGAAACGCACGTGCATCCGTGTCGTCGCCGTCACCCTGCTGCTCGGTGTGACATCGACCCTCTTCGCGCAACCCGCCGCGCCCAGCCTCGCCCAACAGCGCGACGCGTTCCGCGCCGCCTATGCTGCCGCGCAGAACGGACAGGACTGGCGCGCACTCGCGCAAGGCCTGCAGAACTATCCACTGTATCCGTATCTCGAAGCGGCCGCGCTGCAGCACGACATCAAGACCGCGGGTCCCGCGCAAATCGACGCGTACCTCCAGCGTTACGCCGGCATGATTCCGGCCGACGACCTGCGCAAGGCTGAACTCGGCTGGCTCGCACAGCAGAAGGACTGGACGAATTTCCAGCACTTCTATCAGCCGGGCTTGGGCGACACGCTCACCTGCGATGCGTTGCAGGCGAATCTCGCGCAGGGCAAACCACTCGATTTCGACCGCGACCTCGCGGCGCTGTGGCAACAGACCAGCGTACCGTCTGCGTGCGCGCCGGTGTTCGCCGCGGCCGCGGCGCAGGGTTTGCTGACGCCGCCGCGCGTGTGGGAACGAATCGAACGCGCCGCCGACGCCGGCAACGCCTCGACGATCGAACAATCCGCGCAATGGCTGACCGGCACCGATGCGATCGAGGCGCAGCGCATCGCCGACGCCTTGCGCTCGCCGTCGGAACTGTTGAAAAACGCCGCGACGTTCGCCGACACGCCACGCGACCGCGAAGCGGTGAGTCGCGCGCTGGCACGGATGGCGCGGCGCGACAGCGCGCAGGCGCAAACGTACTGGGGCAACTTGTCCAGACAATTCAAGTTCGACCACCGCCAACGCGACCGCGTGCTCGCGGCACTCGCGCTCTACAACGCGGTCGACTTCGGACCCGACGCCGTCGCGCAACTGGCCGCGTTGCCGCCGTCGGCGCAAACCGACGCGACGCGCGAATGGCGGGTGCGCGCGGCCATTGCGCAAGGCGACTGGAAAGCCGCCGAAGCTGCGCTGCAGGCCTTGACGCCGGACGAAATGCAGCACGACGAATGGCGCTACTGGAAGGCGCGCATCGCGCAGCAGCTCGGACAGACTTCCGCCGCGCTGGACGACTACAGCTCGCTCGCGCAGCAGGCGACGTTCTACGGCTTCCTCGCGGCGGACCAGGCCAAGCTTCCCTACTCCATCTGCCCGCAAATGCTGGCCACCGATCCGGCCGCGTTGTCGCAGGTCGAGGCCGACGCCGGGATGACGCGCGCGTTCGAATTCTTCGCGCTGGACATGCTGCCAAATGCGCGCCGCGAATGGAACCGCGCCTACGCCAACCTCACGCCCCTGCAGCAGTTGCAGGCGGTGTCGCTGGCATCCAGCCGCGGCTGGATCGATCGCGCGGTGTTCGCATTCGGCAAATCCGGAGACCTCAAGTATTACGCGCTGCGCTTTCCCCTGGCGGACAAGGATCGCGTGATCGCGTCGGCGCGCAGCGCGGGCATCGATCCGGCGTGGGCGTTCGCGATCATTCGCGCCGAAACCGCGTGGCAAACCGATGCGCAATCCGGCGCCAACGCGCGCGGCCTGATGCAGCTGCTGCCGGGCACGGCCAGCTTGGTCGCGCGCCGCAGCGGCCTGCCCTACGCCGGCGCGAGCAGCCTGTACGACCCCGCAATCAACATTCCGCTGGGCACGCAATACCTCGCCAACCTCGCGATGCGCTTCAACGGCAGTCCGTGGCTCGCGTCTGCTGCGTACAACGCGGGTCCCGCCAACGCGCAGCGCTGGGTCGATGCGCGCAGCAACCTCGATCCGGAAACCTTCATCCTCACCATCCCGTTCAGCGAGACCCGCGACTACGTGACGCGCGTGATGTCGTTCGCCACCCTCTACGGCTGGCGCCTGCACGGCGAACCCGTGCCGATCTCCTCGCGCCTGCCCGCGATCGGAACGCCGTATGATCCGGGCGTCGATCCACCGCGCAAGCAAGTCGTTTGCCGTGCCGCGGCGCCCGCGCCCGCGGCGACCACGGCCACGACAGGAAAAACTTCGCCATGACGCCCAAACGCTACGTCGTCCTCGGCGGCACCGGATTCATCGGCAGCCACCTGCTGGCCGCACTGGCCGGCGACGCCCATCGCATCACCGTGCTCAGCCGCAATCGCGAACGGAAACGTGCGATCAACGTGCTTCCGAACGTGCGCAGCGTCAGCACCGACGTGCACGACCGCGCGTCGCTGGAGAAATACATCGCCGGCAACGATGCGGTGATCAACTTGGTCGGCATCCTCAACGAGACCGGCGAAGACAGTTTCACCCACGCGCACGTCGATCTCACCGCGACCTTGATCGCGGCGTGCCGGCAGTCGGGCGTGCGCCGCATCCACTTGATGAGCTCATTGAACGCTGGCAACCGCGCGTCGAAATACCTGAAGACGCGCGGCGAAGCCGAGGCGCAGGTGCGCAATTCCGGCCTCGACTGGACGATCTACCGCCCCAGCGTCGTGTATGGCCAGGACGACAGTTTCGTGTACCGGTTCCTGAAACTGCTGCGCATGGCGCCGCTGCTGCCGCTCGCGCGTCCGCA
Organism: Pseudomonadota bacterium; assembly: GCA_040388785.1. Classification (GTDB taxonomy): domain Bacteria; phylum Pseudomonadota; class Gammaproteobacteria; order Xanthomonadales; family Rhodanobacteraceae; genus 66-474. The sequence goes on along the minus strand of JAZKBD010000011.1, from coordinate 98,690 downwards.
CGCGAAATTCCAGCCGGCGTACGTGGGCGACGTGGCCGCAGCGATCAAGCGCTGCCTTGCCGATCGCACCAGCATCGGCAAGATCTTCGAACTGTACGGGCCCGACACGCTGGAGCTGATCGCGATCGTGCGGATGATCCGCGACACCGCGCGCCTGCGCCGCACCGTGATGCCGCTGCCGGATGCACTCGGTTATTTGCAGGCGGTCATCGCCGAACTGATTCCCGGCAAGCCCTTCTCGCGCGACAACTTCAATTCGCTCGGCGTCGATTCGATCGGCAGCCGCGACGGCTTCGCCGAACTCGGCATCACGCCGCGCCGCTTCGCGGCGATGCTGCCGGCGGTGCTCGGCGACTACGGGATGGAGCGTCGCATGGACCTCGCGCGCCTTACCCAGGACACCTGAGCATGCCCGCGCATCGCGTGTACCTGGTCGGTGGCGCGGTGCGCGACGAATTGCTGGGGCGCGCGCATTTCGATCGCGATTACGTAGTGGTCGGTGCGACGCCCGACGACATGCTGGCGCTCGGCTACACGCCGGTCGGCAGGGATTTCCCGGTGTTCCTGCATCCGGACAGCGGCGAGGAATACGCGCTGGCACGCACCGAGCGCAAGACCGGGCCGGGCTACCACGGCTTCAGCTTCCACGCCGCGCCCGACGTGACGCTGGAAGACGACCTCGCACGGCGCGACCTCACCATCAACGCGATGGCGCGCGACGAAGCGGGCGCGCTGGTCGATCCATACGGCGGCGCGAACGATCTGCGCGATCGCGTGCTGCGGCACGTCTCGCCCGCGTTCGCCGAAGACCCCGTGCGCATCCTGCGTGTCGCGCGCTTCCTCGCGCGCTTCGCGCCGCTCGGTTTTCACATCGCCGACGAAACCATGGCGCTGATGCGCGCGATGGTCGAGAACGGCGAAGCCGCGCACCTCGTTCCCGAACGCGTGTGGCAGGAAACGCGCAAGGCGCTCGCGGAACCCGCGCCATCCGCATTCGTGCACGCGTTGCGCGAATGCGGCGCACTGGCCGTCCTGTTTCCCGAAGTCGATGCGCTGTACGGCGTACCGCAAAGTCCCGAGCACCATCCCGAGGTCGATTGCGGCCGGCACCTGGAACTGGTGATGGACCAGGCCGCACGGCTAGCGCCCGGCGATGACCTGGCCGGCTTCTGCGCGTTCACCCACGACCTCGGCAAGGCGCGCACACCGCAGGACGTGCTGCCGCGCCACATCGCGCACGAACATCGCGGCCTCGAACCGCTGGCCGCATTGTGCGAGCGCCTGAAGGTGCCGACCGAACACGCGCAGCTCGCTGCGTTGACCTGCCGCCACCACCTCGACGCGCATCGCGCGCTCGAACTGAAACCCGCCACCGTGCTGGCACTGCTGAAAGCCTTCGATGCCTTCCGCCGCCCGCAACGCATCCAACCTTTCCTCGTCGCCTGCACCGCCGACAAGCGCGGCCGCCTGCACCACGAAAACGACGCGTACCCGCAAGCCGATTTCCTGCGCGCCGCGCGCGACGCGGCATCAAAAATCACCGCGCAACCTTTCATCGAGCAAGGCCTGCATGGCCCCGCGATCGGCGAAGCCGTGCGCAAGGCACGGATCGCGGCGATCGCGGCAGTGCCCAAAACATAAGAAACCTCACCGCAATTCGCTGCAATGGCTACGGACGACGCGTTGCTGTCGTTGGTGGTTGTCTGCTTGGGGAATCCCGAACATACGCGGGTGATCAGGGCGCGGCCGTTGAAAGCACCTCGCGCACCAAGGACGCCGTCAACACAGTGGGCAGCACCTTGCCTGCCCCGCTACCACGGGGAAAAACCACATACAGCGGCACGCCGGGCGAGTGATATTGCTGCAGGAACGCGCCAATCATCGGGTCGACATCGGTCCAGTCACCGACCATATAGACAGTGCCCGTGCGCTTGAGCAGATCGCGGAACGCATCGGTGTCGAGCACCGTGTGTTCATTGGCTTTGCAGATGATGCACCAGTCGGCGGTCATGTCCACGAAAACGGGCGTGCCCGCGTCGCGCAGTGCCTGCAGCTTCGCCGGACTGAACGCCACGGGACCTCCGGAACTTGCGCCAACCGCGCGCGCAGGCGGCGCGATACGCGTGACTCCATACAGCGACCCGAGCGCTGTAACCGCCAGCACGAAGGTGAAGACGTACCCCAGTTTGTAAGGCACACGCATGCGCCCGTGCGCCCACACGGCTGCAGCCAGCAGCACCATCGCGACCAACACCAGCGCTGCTGCATCGGCGCCACGCTGGTGGGACAGCACCCACACCAGCCAGACCGCCGACAAGTACATCGGAAACGCGAGAAATTGCTTCAGCGTTTCCATCCAACGGCCCGGCTTCGGCAGCAGCCGCGACAGGGCCGGCACAAGGCCGATCAGCGTCAATGGCAGCGCAAGACCGATGCCCAGCGCCAGCATCACCAACAATTCATTCGCGGGTGGCGCAACCAGAGCGTAGGCCAAGGCCGCCCCCATGAACGGTGCCGTGCAGGGCGTTGCTACCACCACGGCCAGCACCCCGGTAAAGAAGTTGCCGGCGGCACCGCCCCGTTGCGTCAATCCTGCACCCACGTTGCCGAGCCGGCTGCCGAATTGCACCGGGCCCGACATGGACAATCCCACCGCAAACAAGACGCAGGCCAGCACGGCCACGATGAGTGGTTGCTGCAATTGGGTACCCCAGCCGACCGCATGGCCCGCGCTGTGCAGTGCAAGGATGACAATGCCGATCGCGAGAAAGCTGCAGATGACGCCTGCGCCATAGGCCAGCGCGTGCGCCCGTGCCTGTTGGCGCGATTCGCCACTTTCCAGCACGCCCACCGCCTTGATCGCCAGCACCGGCAACACGCAGGGCATCAGATTCAGGATCAAACCGCCCACGAAGGCGAGCAGCAAAGCCAACGCCAAGCCTGCGCTCGATGAACTTTCCGCATTCGCGCTGCTCGCGCCCAACCCCGCCATGATTGAGGAGGTCGCAGATGCTGCGTCGCCTTCCGATTGCGGCGCCGGGTCCAGCTTGTCGAGGGCATTCCGCGCTGGCGGGCTGCCGCCGGACGAGCTAGGCATGGTTCCCGCGGCGCCGGTGCCCACTGCGGCGGCACCGCCCGGCAGCGGCAGGTCGAAGTCCTTGGTATGCGGGGGGTAGCAGATTAATGGTGTGACTTCATGACAGCCCTGATAGCGCACGGAAAACTTGATGCGCTTCGTCCCCGGCGCAAGCGTATAAGGGACGGTGGCGTCGATGCTGTTGTGGTAGGTCTCGACATCGCCAAGGTATTCATCGTGGAATTTCTTGCCCGCCGGGAGTTGCGCCGATCCCAGCGTCACGCCCTCGCCTGCGGTGAATTTCATCTGACCGCGGTAGAGGTAGTAATGCGGCGAGATCGTCCAGTGCAGCTTGATCACGCCGGGCGTGTCGATGTTCGCCGTTAGCTTGTACGCCTCGTCGATCGGAAGCAGCCCTGCAACACCTTGGGCATGAACTACTCCCGCGACTATCAACACGAAGGCTAGCCAACCGATCCGCATCCATCCTTTCACTTTCATAGATTTTTCCACTTCAATCCTCGGTTCCGGCTCGCATCGTGCGGACCGGAACCCATACATGCCGAGCTACTCAGTGCTGCTGGGGCGTCGGCCCTTGCACCACCTGCACGAGGTGGGCGGGTTTGATGTACTTCCCGAAGGCATCGCGCACCTGTTGTGCGGTCAAGTCCAGGTAATACTTCGCGGCCACCATCGGCTCATCCAGCGGCTCGCCCTTGTAGCTCCAGGTGAGCAGTGATTTGGCGATAGCGTCGACGCTCGACACTTCGAGCGGAATCGAGCGAATCACCGCCTGCTTGGCGTTGGTCAACTCGTCCGGATTGACCGGCACGTCCTGCATCTCCGCGAGGTTCTGCTGCACCAGCTTGTTGACAGGTGCGACCTTGCCCGGATCACTGCCGTACTGGACGAAAAAGATCGAGCGGGAACGGTCGAACATCATGCCCGACCCTGCTCCGTACGCGTAGCCGTGCTTGACGCGGATGTCCAGCATCAATCGTGACGCGAAACCATTGCCGCCCAGCACCTCGTTGCCCAATTGCAGCGCGTAGCGATTGGGATCGTGCAAATTCAAGTCAAGCGTCTGACCCATCAACACGGTGTCCTGTGAAGCATATGCGTTGGATACGACGGTGTAAGTCGGGGGGTTTAGCGGCACGGGTTTCGGAATCACGTCAGGCTTGGGTCCGGTGGCCTTCCAGGCTCCGAAATACTTCTCGACTTCAGCCTTGGCCTGCTGCGGGGTCACGTCGCCTACGACCACGATGGTGGTCATGTCGGGGCGATAGGTCTGCCGGAAGTAGGCCTTGGCTTCGGCAAGCGTCAGTTTGTCCACGGTGGCAGGCGTGGCTTCGCGCAACGCGGGATCACCCGCGGGATACAAGCCCGTGTACAACGCGCGCCTCATCTTGTATTGAGGCGATTGCAATTCACCCGCCAGCGTGCGGGCGAGGGTTTGCTGTTGTACGGCGAAGGCTTCCTGCGGCAGCGCCGGATGCAGTTCGTTGTCGGCCAGTAACTGCACGCCCTTGTCGAAGTTCTCGCTGGGCACCGCAAGCTGGAAATCGGTGCCAGCCGATTCAGTGGCGGCAATTTCGTCCAGCGCCTTGTGAAACGCGTTGCGGTCCAGCGTGGTGGTGCCATAGTCGAACAACGAGCCCAGGAGCTTGCCGGAGCCCTCCTTTCCTGAGGGTTCCTGCAAGTCATCATTGTGATCGACGTGACCAAAAATCGTGACGGTCTTGCTGATGGATTCGGGCTGCACGATCAGCGTGATGCCGTTGGCCAGCCGCATGCGCACGGGATCAAGCGTCCAGTGCGGCATGTCCAGTTTCGCGAGCTGTTGCGTGGCCCACGTCGGCAAAGGTGCATCCAGCTTGGCATTACTGGCGAACGACTCGGTGCCACCAAAGCCTTGGCTGTTGGGCGGGCGCTTGCCGTTCGGATCGGGCGTCAGCACCACGGTGATGCGCTGATCGGGCTTTAGGTATTCGCGCGTCACGCGATCGACATCCTGGGGCGTGACCGCGAGGATCTGACCCAGCGCTTCCTGCGGTGAGTTGAGACCCTGCCAGGCCAACGCTTGCGACCACGATTCGGCCAAGTTGGTGACGCTGTTTCGATTGAACTCGAACTGAGCTTTTTCCTGACGCTTGGAGGCTTCGACCAGATCGCCCGGCACGCCGTTCTTCAGCAGATCGGCCATCACGCCGCCGAGATAACCCGCGGCCTGCTTGCTGTCGCCACCTTTTGGAAACCCGACTTCCACCACGCCCACGCCGCCGCGCGTGAATGGCTGCGGTTGGGCGTCGGCCGACAACACCTTGCCCTGCGCGGCAAGCTCGGATAAGGCGCTGCGCGAGTTGTTCAGCACATCGAACAGCACCTGCATCGCCGCGTAGTCCTTCGATTGCTGGCCGGGCATCCGGAACAAGTACTGCACCATGCCGGTGGCATCCGGGGTGGTCTTGGCAATGGTTTGCGGCTTGAACGATTCGAGCTTGACGGGCGTACGTTCCGGCACATCGCCCTTGGCGATCGATCCGAACAACTCCTTCACCTTGGCCAGCGTCGCCTGCGGATTGACGTCGCCCGCGATCACCAGAATCGCGTTGTTGGGCCGATACCATTGGTTGTAGAAGCCCTGCAGGATCTTGCCCGTCGTGGCATCGAAGGTCGGGCGCGATCCCAATGCATCCTCTGCGTATCCGGTGCCGGCATACAGCGTCCGCTCGGCCTGCTGAAACGCGAGGTATCCCGGACTGGAGATGTCGCGCGAGACTTCCTGTTCGATGGCGCCTTTTTCGAGGTTCCAATCCTTGTCGGTCAACTCCGCGCCACGCATGCGGATGGACTCGATGTGCAGCAGCATGTCGAGGTACTGCGTCGGCGCGACAAAATAAAACTGCGTGGCGTCGTTCGTGGTGAAAGCGTTGTTGCCGGCGCCCATCTTCCCGGTCATTTCGTTCAATTGTGCGCCGGTCAAGCCCGCGGAATTGCGGAACAGCATGTGTTCCAATGCATGCGCGGTGCCGGGATAACCTTTCGGCGCCTCGTAACTGCCGGCAAGATAGGTGATCTGGGTGGTCACGACTGGCGCCAACGTGTCGCGCACGATCACTACGCGCAGGCCGTTGTCCAGCGTCGCGCGCAGCACGTTGTCCTGTTGCGCTTGCGCGACCGAAACCGGTGCGGTGCCTGCATGGGCCGTACTACAAGCGCTGGCTGCAAGGCCGAGGCCGAGCAGTACACCGAGTGCAACAGGGGTGAAATTGCCAAGATTTTTCACAAGGATGCCTTTTCGAAGGATTATTAAAGGAATGCGGACATGCCGATCCGTCGATCTGGTCCGCGGATACGGCCACAGCGCTTCGAATGCTTAAGTGCGTCGATAGTCAATGCAGCACGCAGAAGCACAGCATCAGAGCTTCATGCGCGATGCTGCGACTTCGAGCTTGGTCATTTCCGGAAACTGCTTCCGTCCCTGCTCCAGCGCTTCATTGAACAGCTTCACGCCCTCAGGGCGACGATTGAGCGCAATCAGGGCTTTGGCCAGCGAGTACGTAATCCCAAGATGGTCTTCCGTGCCTTCGGATCCACGCGCCGCGCGCTGGAGATAAGGCAATGCTTCTGCGGCCTTCCCTTGCTTCAGCAATGCTTTTCCATAAAACGACTGATATGAATAGTTTTCGGGGTACGCATCCACCAGTGCTTTCTCCAAAGCGACGTATTCGGCTTCATGACCGCCCTTGTCAAGGAACTCGCTCAGAACATCGGCCATGCCAGGGTCTCGTTTGACGTCGAAACCTGCATGGTCGTCATTCAACGCCTTGCGACCGATGGCGATCGCACGTTCATAGGTGGTTTTTTCTGCGGAGCTATCCCCCAGCGCCTTGTAGTAGTACGCCAATGTATACGTGGCATCGCGCAGCGTTCCTGACTCAGCCGTCGGAATCTCGCTGTCGTAGAGCGCTTTCAGGGACGGCAACTGCGCGGCGGCGATCGCCTTTTGCTGGGATTTCGGCAACTCCGTCGCACAACCGAGCAGTGTTCCGGCCATCTGGAAGTGGCCGTCGAGGTCGATCGGGCCCCTCATCGCCTGCAGGGCATGGGTCCTGCATTCCTTGGTGAGGCTGGCTCGTTCGGCCGCCGGTAGTCTTGGTTGGCTGAACCATGCCTTGCGACTCTCTGCATTCGCCTGGACGATGGCCAGTTCCACCGCTGCCTTTGCGTCGCCAGCAACGGCCTTGCGTGTCGGAGCTGGCAGCTTGGCGTACCAGGTGAGTCCGTCCTGTTGCTGATCACGATCGTCATAGGCACGCAGCACCTTGACCGTCGCTTCGACCGAACCATGCGCGGCATCCTGCTTGAGCTTCGTGAGTGCATCCTGGCCGCTCAGTATGCGATCGAGCTCGGGATAAAACTTTGCGCGCGGGATGAACCCCATCAATGTTCCGCGCTCGCTGCCATCGGGATTGAGCACGACGTAGGTCGGCAACGCGGGAATCTTGAGCTTGTCCATCCAGGCCTTGCCGTTCACCGAGTCCGCATCGCTGCGCACCAGCACGAAATGACCTTGTTCCGCATCCCATTCCTTACCGTTCAACACCTTCGCGTCCATGGCATGGCAGTCGTGACACCACGTTGCCGAGAAGTCGATGAACACCGGCAATTGCTTCGCCTGCGCAACCTTGAGTGCCTCATCGATGTTGGTCAGCGACGTCTGCGCGTGTACCGCGCCACATGTCGCGCTGCAGATCAGCGCAATGCAAAGGAGAAAACGTTTCATGGTCATTCCTGGCTGGAGCGAAGTTGCGGGGATCAGTGGTTGTCGCCGCGGCCGAACCGGTATCGCGCTTCGACGAACAGCTCGCGACCGTACGGGTTGTAGTTGCCCACGTTGAATGGCTGATTGGTGGAGCCGGGATAGGTGACATCCAGCGGCGGCATCGAGTTTTTGATGTTGTTGACGCGCAACGACAGCTGCCACGCAAACGTCGGCGAATAGTTGATGCTGGCGTTGTAGATCCGCCACGCCGCCACCTTGCCTGCATACGGCGCGGTGTAGCCGTCATTCATCTGCGCGATGTAGTTCGGCGTGGGTCCGAAATAGGTGCCATACAGCGTCGCGCTCCACTTTTTCCTGGTCCAGGTGAGCGAGGCGTTGGCCTTGGTCTGGAACTCGGTGCTGAACCCGGGATTGTTGAGAAAGTCGATCACCGGATCGCCGGGAAACTGCTGCTGGCGGTGAGCCTTGACCCGCGTCCAACCCAAGTTGAAATCGAGGTATCCCCATGCATGGGGATCGGTGCGATACGCGAAGCTCGCATTGAGCGCGTTGTTCACCTCGTGGGCGATGTTGATCTTCTTGGTGACCACTTCAGTGATCGGGCCGAGCGGAAAATCCGACGTGGCCGGCCCTCGAATGATCTGGGCATCCACGGCTTGGCAGGTCGGCGAATCCTGGCTGAGCGTGCCGGTCAGGCAGTACAACTCCTCCTGCCCCAGCGAGTCGGGGTTTTCCTTCAACACCTCGTTGCGGATGGAGATGTGCTGGTAATCCAGGCTCATCGACAGGTGGGCATCCGGCGCCCAGACGAATCCGTAGGAGAAATTTTTTGAAGTCATCGGATTCAGGGCCGGATTGCTCTCCTGCACCACGGTGGCCGGATACTGCAACTGCGGAGGACAATTCGAAATGTTGAGCAGGGTGTTGCCGGTGAGAACGTAGCAATTGCCCCAATCGGTGACGTAGCCCGGCCCCGTGCTGCCGCCTTCGAATTGATCGATCAGCGAAGGCGCCTTGAACGAGGTGCTGTACTTGCCGCGCAACAGCAGGGTCTGGATTGGACGAAATTCCAGTCCGAGCGCATACGTGGGATGGCTGAAGTGCGCGCCTTCGGCATCGTAGCTGTCGTAGCGCGCAGACAGGTCGACCGTCAGCATCTTGAACAAAGGCAGATTCAATTCCGCCGCCGTGGCATAGCGGCTGCGATGACCATCACTCGGATTCCAGGCGATTCCTTGCAACGTGCCTGCAGTCAGCAACGGCGACGGGAGATATTTCCAGGTTTCGTAACCTTCTTCCGCGACGATCGCCAGACCCGCATTACCGCCCGGCAAAGTGAACAGGGAGGTCTGCGTCAACTGGGCGCGCAACTGGTCGTTGCGGTTGCTGCTGTTGATCGACGCAGCACCGAGATACGAAGCGTACTGCGCGGGCGTGACCGGATTGGCCAGCAGGCTGTAGTTGGGCGAATACATCGGCACCCCGAAGAAGTCGCCGAGATACGGTCCCAGCAACACGCTGCCATATGAGCCGGGCACATCGTTCGCCAGCAGCCCGATCTGGCGATCGTCGTCACTTTCCAGGGAGCGCGTGAAGGCGACATCGAGATTCCAGCCGCGGCCGAAATCCACTTTGCCGCCGAACGTCCCTTGATATGTGTTTTCGTAACTCTTCTGCGAAAGCAGATCATCGAGATTGCTTGAAATCTCCTCCGGCGCAAATTCCTTCTCGATGAACACCTCGTCGAAAAGGTTGGGATCAAAGATGTAGGCAAAGAAGAGATTGTCGACCCGGTGCGACTGCTGCTCGTAATTGTCAAGGAAATCGGCGTACAGCTGCACTCTGTCATTGATCGCGTAATCCGCGTGGACACTGAAGCTGGCCGACTGATCCTTGTTGATCAGGGTCTGGTATCCATTGGAGGTGGTTGAACCGCAGGCGGCGCCAAACGAGTTGGCAGAATAGCGTTCGCTGCCGCCGAACAGGCCAGCGAGCTTGCTGCAATCGGAAGGCTGCGATGGAAAATAAGTGAGGCCATAGAACAGGCCTTGTGCGTATACATTCTGATTCGGTTGCTGCGGATTGATACCGCCCGCGAAATTCTGCGCGGTAATGGAACGCTGAAACGCCCACATCGGCTTCTGGTCACTGACCTGCGCGCCGACCATCAGGTTCAGCTTGCCGATGTCAAAACTGTTGGTGAAGCTCAACATCCGCTCGCGACCGCCGCCGTCCGAATACCAGCCGTAGCGGGCATCGACCGTGGCGACATTGACGTGTTTCTTCAGCACGATGTTGACCACCCCCGCGATCGCGTCCGAGCCGTACAGCGATGACTGCCCGCCCGGCAGGATTTCGATACGCTCGACCAGATCAATCGGGATGCCGCTCAAGTTGGTGTAGAGCTGATCGACTGTCGTGGTCTGCGCGACCTGTGAGAACAGCGGCATCGGCCGGCCGTCGATCAGGAACTTGGTATAGCTTGGATCGAGGCCGAACAGACTGACAGTCTTCGCCGCCCAGATGTCGCCCGTGTTGATGGCGGTGTTGTTGATGCTGCCGGTGTTGACCGTCAGGTTTTGCAGCGCATCGGCGACGCTTGAGAATCCGCGATTCTTGATGTCGCCTGCGGTGATGACGATCAAAGGGCTTGCGGTTTCGATCTTCGAGCGCGGAATCAGTGAGCCAAGCACCGTGATTTTGTCCAGTGTGGCCGGCACGGGCGGGGCGGCAGCACGCAATGGGCGCCTCTCTTGGGGCCGATCGGGCGTATTCGGCGTCGGTCCGGTCCGCGGTTTGATCACCACCGTGGTCGCGTCAGTAAATTCCGCAGTGAATCCAGTGCCCGCCAGTAATCTCGAAAGCGCCTGCTTCGGCTCGTAACTGCCCTTGAGCGAAGGCGCCTGGCGGGCGCCAATCGCGGCGGGATCGAAGATCACGTTGATGCGCGCCTGACTGCCCACTTGGCGCAATGATTTGGATAGTGCCTGTGCGGGCAGATTGAACGGGTAGGTGACTTGCGCATACACCGCAACCGGTGCAGCGAGTGCAGCCATCAGGAGTCCCGCGCACGCCCGCTTCATTGGTGCCATGGATATGCCCCCATCGACAGTGACGTCTCTTAGTAGACGTTCGCCACGAGCGATCCGGACATTGGCGTTTCGACGATCAACGCTTCAGCACGATCGTGCGTTGCACACGCGCGATCCTGAGATCGTGCAGGCTCGCGATCGCCGCCGCAAATTCGGTGGGATCGCGCACCGAGAACACGCCGGAGACGCGCAAATCATCCAACGCCGGATCGGCGATGCGAATTCCCGGCCCACCGTAGCGATTCAATTCGGCTACTGCATCGGCGAGCGTGGTGTCATCGAAATAGATCTGGCCGTGCTGCCACGCTGTGGCTTCCTGGAGGTTCGGACGATCGAGCACGTGTGCGCCATCCACACCGAGGGTCAATCGCTCGCCCGGCATGAGCACCGTCGAAAGCGCCGGCTGTCCGGGCGAAGTGGATTGCGCACCGATCCAGACCTTGCCTTCCAGCAAGGTCACCGCGACGCGCTGCGAATCCTGACGCACATCGAATACGGTGCCGAGGTCGACAATCTGCGCGTCGCCCGTTTGCACCACGAAGGGCCGACGCGGATTTTCCGCCACATGGAACAAGGCCTCGCCGCGTTCGAGCTGCACGTGGCGCTCGCCCTTGCGGTATTCGACCACGAGGCGGGTATCGGTATTGAGCGTGACGCGCGTATGGTCTTCCAGCATCACCGTCCGTTGCTCGCCGACCGCGGTCTGGTACGTATGGCTCGACGGAATCAATACGCGAGCAATGCCCACGGCCACCAGCACCAGCGCCGCACAGGCCGCCGCAGCAAGCCATGGCGTGCGCGCGCGACGCGGACGATGGTGATAGCGCAGCGTGCGTGGCGGCTGCGCCAGTGCCGCCGCACCGGGAATCAATTCCCATACGTCGTTGACGCGCGTGAACGCGCGCGCATGGGCGGGACTGGCGGACAGCCATTCCTTGAAGGCCGCTTCGGCCGACGCGGTGCGCCCGGAATCCTGCAAGCGCGTCAACCATGCGGAGGCTTCGGCCAAGGTCAATTCATCAATCACTTCAGATGTCGGTTTCATGTTTCCCCCATCCACTGGGTCAGGAACAGCAATGCACGGGCCACACGCTTTTCCACGGCGGCGACGCTCAGGTTTTCCTGGCTCGCGATCTCGGCCGCTGTCAGGCCGTCGAGCCGTTTGGCCATCAGGCAACGCCGCGTTTGCGGATCGAGCCGCTGCATGCCGGACCCGATGCGGCGCAGGCGTTCCTGCGAGAGCAACTGTTCTTCCGGCAGCGGCGCCGCGTCGGCGAGGCTGAGGATGTCGAACTCTGCATCGTCGAGCGGCATGCGCGCACGACGCCTCGCCTGATCGCGGCCGAGGTTCACCGCCGCCGTCACCAGGAACGCCTCTTGCGAGCGGATTTCCTGCTTGCGTGCGTAGGATTCCAGACGCACGAATGCCTCGTGCACCACGTCGTCGGCATCCTGCGGCGCCACGCCGCTGCGCACCACGACCGCACGCACCTTGCGCAACATGGTCGAAAGACTGCTCACGCCATTACGACGCCTCGATGTTCCTTGCCAGTCAATTCAATAGACGTTTCACGGGGCGAATCCGGACATCGCAAAACAGGAGCCGTTCTGGCCGCCTCCCATCCCTATTTGCTCAACCTCTGGATGATCGAATGTGATATTTCAGCTGAATCGCTGGATGCCGAACCAGCTCGGCCTTGATCCCAAAGCCCCCCGGTAAGCGGATTCTGTTGCGTGCGAACAACCGTTGTCGGGCTTCTGCAGAAGGCTCAGCTGATCAATTTTGGCCGGCTGCGGCTTACCTCCTACCAACCAGCAGCGCATCCGCGCCTTGGTCGCGTAACTGGCCACCGACCTCATGACCCAACGCGATCACATCCTCGCCGAACGCGTCAGCGCGCAGCAGGCGTCCGTCGCGCACGTCGCCCAGCAGCCCATGCAGGTGCAGCGTGCCGTCCGCTGCGATCTCGCACCACGCGCCCAGCGGCATGGTGCAGTCGCCGCCCATTGCCGCGTTGAGTGCGCGTTCCGCGGATACGTTGCGGCGGGTGGCCGCATCATCCAGGACTTTCACGCGCTCGATCACGCGCGCATCGCTTGCGCGGGTTTCCACCGCGATCGCGGCTTGTCCGGGTGCCGGCAACCAGCCGGGCGGCGCGAGCCGCGAACGGATGCGCGCAGCGAAACCCAATCGATCGAGCCCCGCGACTGCAAGGATGACCGCCGCATAATCGCCGCGGTCAAGTTTCGCCAAACGCGTGCCGACGTTGCCGCGCAGGTCGGCGATTTCGAGGTCGGGCCGGCGCGCGCGCAGTTGCGCCGTGCGGCGCAGCGACGACGTGCCGACACGCGCACCTTGCGGCAACGCATCGAGTGAAGCGAAATCGTTGCTGACGAATGCATCCGCGCCATCGGCCCGCTCGAGGATCGCGGCCAGTTCGAATCCGCGATCGAGTTGCGCGGGCACGTCCTTCAGCGAATGCACCGCAAGATCGGCGCGGCCTTCGGCGATCGCGATTTCCAGTTCCTTGAGGAACAGGCCCTTGCCGCCGATCACCGCCAGCGAACGATCCAAGACTTCATCACCGCGCGTGGACAGCGGCAGCAACTCCACCTGCAAACCCGGGTGCGCATCGCGCAGGCGTTGCGCGACGTGTTCCGCCTGCCACAGGGCCAGCGGGCTTTTGCGGGTGGCGATGCGCAGTGTTGAAGCCGCCATGTTCGGGATTCGCAAAACGATCCGCGCAGTATCGCATCGATCGCCGAATGCGTGATTGGCGCTGCCGTCAACACCGTCCGTTCGGCTGCAGCTCATCTTGCTGAACGTTGCCGGCGCGCTGTCGCGCCGTGTTCAGTTTCGCCCGGGAAACTGGCGACGTTTCCACGCGGAAGGAGAGCACCATGAAGAAGCTTCCCCTGATCACCGCCAGCCTGCTGGCTGTCATGGCCGCCACGGGCATGGCCGCAACACCGCAAACCCATCCTTCGAGCGTCAGCGAGCGCGGCGCGCCCGATCTCGATTGCAAACTGACGTTCTCGCTGACCGGCTGGTCGCTGATCTACAAGCACGCCGACGGCGTGGGCCGCGTGACGTGCGAGAACGGCCGCTCGATGCCGGTGAAAATCAGCATCAAGGGCGGCGGCTTGACCGCCGGCAAATGGCACGTCGACAACGGCAAGGGCAAGTTCACCGACGTGCACCGGATCAGCGACGTGCTGGGTCGTTACGCGCAAGGTGGCGCGCACGCGGGCGTGGTCAAATCCGCCGAAGCGCAGGTGCTGACCAAGGGCAACGTGTCACTGGCGCTCGCCGGACATGGCGAAGGCATCGATCTGGGCATCGATGTCGGTGCGTTCACCATCACGCGCCGGTAAAAACTTTCAGCGATGAGTGCGTGCGGGCTGCGGCGAAAGTCGCGGCCCGCTTTTCGGAAAACCGCTGCGTCAGGCTTCGCTGCCGCGCAATGCGCGCACCGCCGCTTCCATCGCTTCGGCGTTGCTCGATGCTTCCATCGGCGCACCGATCGACAATTCGACGTGCGCACGAAACCGCCGCGGCAAGCGTGCGCGACCGAGCTTCGAATCGCGCCGGCTCCACATGCTGCGCCACAATCCGCGCAGCGCCATCGGGATCACCGGCATCGGCCGCCGCGCGAGGATCTTCTCGACACCGGGCCGGAACGGCGCGATCTCGCCGTCAAGCGTCAATCCGCCTTCGGGAAAGATGCACACGAGTTCACCGTCGGCCAGTGCGGCGTCGACGGCATCGAACGCGCGGGCCATCAATTCGGGGTTCTCCTTGCCGCCCGCGATCGGAATGGCCTTGGCGGCACGGAACACGAAACGCAACACCGGCACCTTGAAGATCTTGTAATACATCACGAAGCGCACCGGCCGCCGCACGCTGCCCATGATGATCAACGCGTCCATGAAACTGACATGGTTGCAGACCAGAAGCGCCGGGCCTTCGTCGGGAATCCGTTCCAGCCCATCCGTCCGCACGCGATACAAGACGCTGATCAGCAGCCAGTCCACGAAGCGCATCAGGAACTCGGGCACCAGCAAGAAGATCCACAGCGTCACCGCCGCGTTGAGCAGCGCGGTGACGAGGAACAACTGCGGAATCGTCAATCCGGCCGCCAGCATTCCGAAGGCGAAGATCGCCGCGACCACCAGGAACACGGCGTTGATGATGTTGTTGCCCGCGATCACGCGCGACAGCTCGCCGCGCGGCGTGCGGCTTTGCACCAGCGCGAACAGCGGCACGATGAAGAAGCCCGCGAACAGACCGAGCAGCATCAAGTCCAGCGCGATCCAGCCGTTGCCGGCCGTGCCGAGAAACGCCAGCCAGTCGATGCCGCTGTACGGCGGCGCGGCATGGCGCGCGAAGTACAGCAGGATGCCGAACAAGGTCATGCCGAATGCGCCCAGCGGCACCAATCCGATTTCGACCTTGTGCCCCGACAAGCGCTCGCACAGCAGCGAACCGATGCCGACGCCGATCGAGAACAACGCCAGCACCAGGATTTCCACGCTGGCGCCGCCGCCGAGATACAGCCGTGTGTAATTCGGCAACTGCGCGGTCACCACGCCGCCGAAGAACCAGAACCACGAAATGCCCAGGATGGCATTGAACACCGCGCGCTGCTTCGCCGCGAGCTTCAACACACGTCCGCTTTCGACGATGAAGTTCCAGTTGAACTTCAGCGCCGGCGCCGCGGCCGCCACACGCGGAATCGCAAGACTGGCGATGAGTCCAAGCACCGCGACGCCGATGACGAGCGCGGCCGCCGCCATCCAGCCGAAGTGCGAGACCATCGCCGCGCCGCCCACGATCATGCCGACCAGGATCGCGATCGACGTGCCGGTTTCCACCAGCGCGTTGCCGCCCACCAGTTCGCCGCGTTCGAGCACCTGCGGCAGGATCGCGTACTTGATCGGCCCGAACACCGTCGAGTGCAAGCCCATCAGGAACAGCACCACGAACAGCAGCGTCGGGCTGCGCGCGTAAAAACCCCACGCCGCGATGCCCATCGCGACGATTTCGAACACCTTGATCCAGCGGATCAGCGTGTGCTTCTCGTATTTTTCGGCAAGCTGCCCCGCGCTGGCCGAGAACAGGAAGAACGGTAGGATGAACAACGCCGGCGCGAGGTTCGAGTAAAAGCCGATCTGGCTGGTCGACAATCCCAATTGGAAGCCGACCAGCACGATCGTCGCGTTGCGGAAGGCGTTGTCGTTGAACGCCGCCAGCGACTGCACCGCGAAGAACGGCGCAAAACGGCGCTTGGCGAGCAGACGGAACTGGTTCATGCGGCTCCCTTGGCGACGTAAGCCTAGCAAGCCCGTGTCATGCCGCGCGAATGGCGGCGGCAAGTGAGGGTTCCCCCGTCCCGCAAACGGCGTCGAATCAGCCGCGCCGTGCCAGCGCGCGATGCCCGATGTCGCGCCGGAAGAATGCACCG
The DNA here is from genome assembly GCA_040388785.1 of Pseudomonadota bacterium. Classification (GTDB taxonomy): domain Bacteria; phylum Pseudomonadota; class Gammaproteobacteria; order Xanthomonadales; family Rhodanobacteraceae; genus 66-474. Next base: position 82,268 of record JAZKBD010000011.1, on the reverse strand, counting down.
TTGAACCGGATGCGTTCGACGGCGACGTAGGCGCGATCGCGTGCCTGAGCCAGGTCATCGCCCAACGCGCATACGCACAGCACGCGGCCGCCGGTGGTGACCGTCGTTCCATCCGCATCGAGCTTCGTTCCGGCTTGGAACACTTTCACCTCGGCACCGAAGTCGGCGTCCAGCCCGAAAATGGCGTCGCCGGTTTTCACTTTGCCGGGATAGCCTTGCGCTGCGATTACCACGCCGAGTGACGGGCGCGGATCCCAATCGGCTTCGGCGCGATCGAGTTTTTCGTCGAGCGCCGCTTCGATCAATTCAACAAAATCCGAGCGCAGGCGCTGCATGATCGGCTGCGTTTCGGGATCGCCGAAGCGCACGTTGAATTCGATGACCTTCGACGCGCCGGTCTTGTCGATCATCAAGCCGGCGTAGAGGAACCCGGTGAACGGCGCGCCTTCGGCCGCCATGCCGCGCAACGTCGGCTCGATGACCTCTTCGCAAATGCGGCGTTCGACCTCCGCTGTAACAACTGGCGCGGGCGAATACGCGCCCATACCGCCGGTGTTGGGGCCGGTGTCGCCCTCGCCGACGCGCTTGTGATCCTGGCTGGAGGCCATCGGCAGGTAGTGCGTGCCGTCGGCCATCACGATGTAGCTGGCTTCCTCGCCGGCGAGGAATTCCTCGATCACCACGCGCGCGGACGCATCGCCGAATGCATGCGCGCCCAGCATGTCGGTGAGCGCGTGTTCGGCTTCGGCCAGCGTCATCGCCACCACCACCCCCTTGCCGGCCGCGAGACCGTCGGCCTTGATGACGATCGGCGCCCCATGCGCATGGACGTAATCGAGCGCGGGTTGCAGCGCGGTGAACACCGCGTAATGTGCGGTGGGAATGTGGTGGCGCGCGAGGAAATCCTTGGTGAAGGATTTGGAACCTTCGAGCTGAGCCGCCGTCGCCGTCGGGCCAAAGATGCGCAAACCCGCCGCGCGAAACTTGTCCACCACGCCCACGACCAGCGGCGCTTCGGGACCGACCACGGTGAACGCGACGCCTTCGCCGCGCGCGAGTTGCAGCAAGCCTTTGAGATCGGTCGCGGCAACATCGGCGTTGCGCACGCGCGGTTCGCGCGCGGTGCCCGCGTTGCCCGGCGCAACGATCACTTCGTCGACGCGCGGCGACTGCGCGAGTTTCCAGGCCAGCGCATGCTCGCGGCCGCCGGAGCCGATCACCAGGATTTTCATGCAAGCCATCGCGCAGCGATTGAGCCGCGCATTTTAACCGGCCAATGCCGCAAGCAAGGCCGTGCGCGGCAGCTTGCCGGTTTCGCTGCGCGGCAGCGCATCGACCAGTTTCAGGGGACGCGGCAGGAACACCGGATCGATGTCGTGCCGCAGCGCCTCGAGGATGGCGCCGGCGTCGAGTCCCGGCGCGACCACCAGCGCGGCGATGCGGCGCACGCCCATCGCATCGGTTTCGTCCAGTTGGAACACCACGCCATCGCGCACGCCGGGCACCATCAGCAGCTTGTGCGTCAGGTCGCCCAGCGACGCGCGTTTGCCGGCGATTTCCAGCAGGTCGGTGTTGCGCCCGCGCAGGCGGAAACGGCCGTCGTCCAGGGTTTCGACGAGGTCGGCCAGCACCACCGGCTGCGCCAACTGCGGCGCCTCGACGCGCGTGCCGTCCGGTTGCGGATGCAGAGTCACGTCCGCGTAAGGCGTCCAGGCATCCGCATCCGCCGTGCGGCGATGCGCAATCACGCAGGTTTCGGTGGAGCCGAACACTTCCTGCAGCGGCGCACCGTAGCGCGCCTCGGTTTCGAGTGCGAGATCGCGCGAAAGCGGCGCGGTGGCGGAGACGATGCCCGCGAGGCGCGGCAGGGGCTGCCCGGAATCCAGCAGCGCGCGCAGATGCACCGGCGTGGTCACGAGAATGCGGGGCTCGGGCAGCTGTTGCAGCGAAGCCTCGATGTCGGCCGCAAAAAACGGCTTGCTTGCGCAAACCGATGCACGGCCGGACAAGGGCAGCAGCACGGAAAATTCCAGTCCGTACATGTGCTGCGGCGGCACCGTCGCGACCACGTGGTAATCGCCACCCGCCAGCGTGCGCAGCAGCGCATCGTTGTGTGCGGTGGAAATCGCCAGCTTGTCCCAGCGCTTGGGATTCGCGCGCGGGACGCCGGTCGAACCGGAGGTGTAACCCACGGCGGCCAGGGCGTCGCCGGCGATCAGCATCGAACGCGGCACCTCGGCCGCATCGTGCGCGAGGTCGAAGCGAAAATAGTGCGGCGGAACCGGATCGAGCGCCGCGTCGCCCAGCGTGTAGCTGTCCGGGTGCGCCGCGAGTGTTTCGTCGATCGCGTGCGCCGCGCGCGAGGGCGGCAGCAGGTTGGTTTGTCCGCGCACCAGCAACGCCGCGAACGCCACCAGGAACGCGTAGCGGTCCTCGCACAGATTCACGGCCGCCTGCGCGGTGGGCAGGCGCGCGGCCAATTGCGTGACGTCGGCAAGGAACTCGCCGACCGCGACGGGCCGGCCGCCGCGCCAGGCGACCACGCGTTCAGGCGCTGCATCCGCGAGCAAGGGCCGCGACGGCCCGGTCACCAGGCTTTGCGGTGTTGGATGAACGCTCGACACAGGAAACTCCCCAGTTCCTCAGGTGCGGATGATAGCGCCGGTCACCGCGTCGGTGATCGGCGTGGGCTTGTCGAGGCCGCCCAGCGGCGCGTCCAGCACGCCGTCGGGCTCGTCGCCGAAGATCGCATGGACGTCGGCGGCGTTGCGCGCGGGCGGCTCGCCGTGGCGGTTGGCGCTGGTGGAAACGATCGGGCCCCCGAAGGCGCGGCACAGCGCGACCGCTGGCGCATGCGCGGTGACGCGCAGCGCGACGCCCGCATGTCCGCCCGCAATCCATTCCGGCACGCGCGGCGAGCGCGGGAAGATGAAGGTGTGCGCACCGGGCCACGCCGCGCGCGCGCGTTGCCACGCCGATTCGGGCGCGTCGCCGACCCAATCCCGCACTTGCGCGATGTCGGCGGCGATCAGCAACACGCCCTGCTCGGGTGCGCGTCGCTTCATCGCGAAGATCTTTTCGAAAGCCGCGCGGTCGTCGGGGTCGCAACCGACTCCGTACACGCCTTCGGTGGGATACGCGAGCACGCCACCGCTGCGCAGCAGTGCAGCGGCGGCTTCGATTTGATCGGAATTGAAATACAGCATCGTTCACTCGGGCAGCTTGCATTAAACCCTCTCCCCCGACCGGCTCCTTGTCGGGGGAGAGGGTAGGGTGAGGGGGCTTGGGCGCAACTTGCACAAGGCCCCCTCACCCCGACCCTCTCCCCCAAGCGATGAAACCGCTTGGGGAGAGGGAGAAAAGCTCAGACGTCGAAGGGCGGCGTGTCCGGTTCGGCTGGCGTGGCTGTTTTTGCGCTCGCCTTTTTCTTTGCCGCGGTTTTCCTCGCTGCGGCTTTTTTCGCGGCGGATTTCCTGGTCGCGGATTTCTTCGCGGCCTTTTTTGCCATGGCCTTTTTTGCAGTGGCTTTTTTCGCGGGCGCTTGCTTCTCCGCGGTTTTCTTCGCCGCCGCTTTCTTGAACGCGCCGCGCCCGCGCCGCACCGGCGCCGCTTCGATCAGCGCCTTGCATTCGGCGTGCGTCAGCGATTTGGGGTCGCGATCCTTGGGAATCTTCGCGTTCTTCTCGCCATCCGTGATGTAAGGGCCGTAGCGACCGTTCAACACCTCGATGCCGTCGCCGAAATCGGCGATCACGCGATTGGCGATCAATTCCTGCTTCTCGCGAATCAATTCCTTCGCGCGTTCCAGCGTGATGGTGTAGGCGCTCTCGCCGTCCTTGATCGAGGCGTACAGCTCGCCCTTTTTCACGAATGGACCGAAGCGGCCCATGCCGGCGGAAATCTCCTCGCCATCGCCATCCGCACCGAGGTGGCGCGGCAGCTTGAAAAGTTCCAGCGCCTCTTCCAGCGTGATGGTGTGCATGCTCTGGCCGGGCAAGAGCGATGCGAATTTCAGTTTCTCGTCGTCCTTGTCCTTGTCGCCGAGCGCGGCGTATGGCCCGTAGCGGCCGAGCCGCACCGAGACGGGCTTGCCGGTCTTGGGATCGTCGCCGAGCAGGCGCGCGCCGGTTGCCTCGCTGCGATCGACCGATTCCATCTTGTCGTCCACCAGCGCCTTGAACGGTTTCCAGAACCCGGCCATCAGCGGACGCCATTCCTCCTCGCCGCGGCTGACGGCATCGAGTTCGTCCTCGAGTTTCGCGGTGAAGTCGTAGTCGACGTACTGCGTGAAGTGCGCGGTGAGGAACTTGGCGACCGCGCGGCCCACGTCGGTCGGCTTGAAGCGGCGCGAATCGAGGATCACGTATTCGCGCGACAGCAGCGTCTGGATGATGCTGGCGTACGTCGATGGCCGGCCGATGCCGTATTCCTCCAGCGTCTTGACCAGCGAGGCTTCGGAATAACGCGGCGGCGGCTCGGTGAAGTGCTGGTCGGTCGCGATGTCGGTGAGCGGCACGGCTTCGCCTTTGTCCAGCGCGGGCAGCTTGCGCGCCTCCTCGTCTTCGTCCGATTTGGCGTCGCGGCCTTCTTCGTAGACCGCGAGGAAACCCGGATCGACCACCGTGGTACCGGTGGCGCGGAAGCCGGCGTCATGGCCGCAGGGAAACTCCACCGACACCGTGTTGAGCGTCGCCGGCTTCATCTGGCAGGCCACCGCGCGTTTCCAGACCAGCTCGTACAGCTTCAACTGGTCGGGCGCGAGATACGCCGCGACGGATTTCGGCGTGCGCAACGCGGAAGTCGGACGGATCGCCTCGTGCGCTTCCTGCGCATTCTTGGACTTGGTCTTGTAGACCATCGCGTGCTCGGGCAGGCCCTGCTTGCCGAACTCGCGCTCGATGGTCTGGCGCAACTCGCCGATCGCTTCGCCGGAAAGATGCGTCGAGTCGGTACGCATGTAGGTGATCAGGCCGACATTGCCCTCGCCGCCCAGGCTGACACCTTCGTACAGGCCCTGCGCGATGCGCATGGTGCGCGAGGTCGCCATGCCAAGCTTGCGCGCGGCTTCCTGCTGCAGCGTGGACGTGGTGAACGGCGCCGCGGGACGACGCTGGCGCTGTTTCGACTGGATATCGCCGACGACGAGTTTCCCGCCCGCGGCTTTCAACAGCGAGTCGCGCGCCGCGTGGGCGTCGCTGGCGTTGGTGAGATCGAACTGCTCGAATTTCTTGCCGCCGAGCTTCACCAGCCGCGCCGTGAATTCGCCGTCCTTGTGCGCGAGCTTCGCCTCGACCGACCAGTATTCGCGCGGCACGAAAGCTTCGATCTCTTCCTCGCGCTCGACGATCATCCGCAACGCCGGCGACTGCACGCGCCCGGCCGACAACCCGCGCTGGACCTTGCGCCACAGCACCGGCGACAGGTTGAAGCCGACCAGGTAATCCAGCGCGCGGCGCGCCTGCTGGGCGTCGACCATGTCGTGCGACAGTTTGCGCGGATGCGCAACGGCTTCCTTGATGGCGCGCGGCGTGATTTCGGAAAACACCACGCGGTGGGTTTCCTTGTCCTTCAGCAACCCGCGTTCTTTCAGGATCTCGCTGATGTGCCAGCTGATCGCCTCGCCTTCGCGATCCAGGTCGGTGGCCAGATAGATCGACTCGGCGACCTTGGCCGCCTTGGCGATCTCATCCACGTGCTTGATGTTCTTGTCGATCAGCGCGTAGTCCATCCTGAAGTCGTGGTCGGGATCGACCGCGCCTTCCTTCGGCACCAGGTCGCGGACGTGACCGTACGACGCCAGCACCTTGAAATCGTCGCCGAGGTATTTGTTGATCGTCTTGGCCTTGGCGGGCGACTCGACGATGAGCAGGTTCTTGGCCATGTCTGGACGTTATCCGTGGGCGGCTTGGGTCCGCCCCTGTATATAGTGAACACATGCGCGGGGTAGGCGTGTCAAGCTTTGCCGGTGACGATGCGCTGCCAGCGGCCGTTCACGGACGGCGCGACCACCCCTTCCAGCTCCAGCAATAGCAGCATCGAGGACAGCGCCGCGGGCGTCAGCCCGGTACGATCGGCAAGTTCGTCCAGCGAGGCCGGGACATCCCCCAATGTGGTAAGAAGTTTCACGTAATCAGGATCTTGCGTTCTGGCATCGGAACCTGGATCTGCCTCCTCCCCGTCGGCTTCCAGGCGCGCGCGCAACCCGGCACCCTGGGCCTGCGCGGCCGGCGCCAGGGCTTCGATCACCTCGGCGGCCGTTTCGACCAGTCGCGCGCCATCCCGGATCAGGCGATGGCAGCCCTTGGCCAATGGATTGTGGATGGAGCCCGGCAACGCGAACACCTCGCGACCTGCTTCCGCCGCCAGCCGCGCGGTGATCAGCGAGCCCGATTGCAAACCCGCTTCCACCACCAGCGTACCCAGCGAAAGCCCGGCGATCAGGCGGTTGCGGCGCGGGAAGTGATCGGGGCGCGCTTCGGTGCCGGGCGGAAACTCGCTGACGATCGCGCCCTGCTGGACGATACGGGCCGCCAGGTCGCGATGCTTGCGCGGATAGACCACGTCGGGTCCCGTGCCGACCACGGCCACGGTCTGGCCACCCGCATCGAGTGCCGCGGTGTGGGCCGCGCCGTCGATGCCGTCGGCCATGCCACTGGTGACGGTGAGACCTGCGCGGCTCAAGGTGCGCGCGAAGTCGCGTGCATTGGCCAGGCCTTGTGCGGTGGCGCTGCGGGCGCCGACGATCGCGATTTGCGGCGCCAGCAGTACGGCCGGATCGCCCGCGGCGAACAACGCTGCGGGCGGCTGCGGAATCGTTTCGAGTTGCGGCGGGAAATCGACCTCGTCGCAATGCAGCAGGCGATGGCCGGGCTGCGCCAGCCATGCCAGGTCGGCATCCAGGCGCGCGGTTTCGGGATGGACGATCCATTCCAATGCGGCGGGTTCGAGTCCGGCCGCGCGCAGTTTGCGGGCATCGCGGCAAATCGCCCGCGCCGACCCCGCGCGCTGCAACAAGGCGCGCAGGCCTGCGCCGCCCAAGCCGGGCGCGCGCAGCAAGGTCAGCCAGGCGAGCAGTTCATCATCGTCGGTCATGCCGGCAAGTGTAGGGCTGCCGCAAAAACAAACGGCGCGGTCTGGACCGCGCCGTCGTGTAGGAATCTCCCGATGCCGCTTACTGCGGCGCTTGCAACGTATCGCCGACCCTCACCGGACGAATGCCGTCCATCACCAGCCCGTAGCTCACATGCGCGAAGGTGCGGAACACCATCAGGTGGCCCACGAACTCGCTGGGCAGCTTGACCTTCGGACCGAACTCGCGGCGCGTGGTGTTGCCCTGCACCAGGTCAGTCACGGTTTCTCCAGGCTGGTAGATCGCGAAGGTGGTGCCGTTGTCGACGCCGTCATCGCTGCCGACGTTGAGTGCCACCACGTCCATCGGGCCTTGCACGGAGATGCCGTCGTAGCCGTTGGACAGCGCCATGATGTAGGCGTCGGCCGGGGCATTGCGCGGCGGATGCGGATAGTAGGTGAAGTCGTACGGCGTGTCGTCGACCGGCATCAAACGGTCGCCCGCGCGGATTTCCATGCGCGCGTTGGTGAGCAGCAGCGTGGCCGGATCGCCGTTCTTCAGCACCTGCGCGGTGCCGATCACGCGCACCTCGGTGCCGATTTCATTGCCGCGGCCGAAGTGGCCATCGTTGCGGAAATCTTCCTGCCACGGACCCGGCGCGAGATCCACGTTGCTGTTGAGCAGATGGCCGACGTCATCGATCCGCCCGCCGTCGTTGAACTGGCGGAACACGTGGGTCGGACGCACGATCGCGAAGCGCTGCCCGATCGTCGCCGCGGGCAGGTTGCGCACGTACAGGTTCATGCCTTCGGTGGCGCGCGGTTCGTTTTCCTCGACCGCCACCACATAGGGCGTCTGCTGCACCTGCGCCGCCGTGAGCACGCGGAAATCCTTGAGGAACGGCTCGATCGCGGACAGCGGCACCGTCGGGATTGGATTGGCTTCGACCGTGGCGCGCTTGGTCACGCGCAAGCCATTCACGTCGAGGTCCAGCACGTCGCCCGGATAGATGCGATGCGGATTGTAGACCTGCTGGTTGACATCCCAGATTTCAGGCCACAACCATGGCTTCGTGAGGAAACGCGCCGAGATGCTCCACAGCGTGTCGCCTTTCTTGACCACGTAGGTGTGCGGGTGATCGGCGCGCAGCTGGGCTCCAGCTGCGTATGCGCCGAATGTGATCAACAAACCCGCGCTCAGCGCAAGCAGTTTCTTAAACATGACCGGCAATCCCCCGATCCCCCACGGATTTCAGCCGAGTGTACCCGAAAGGTCGGCGTCGGCAAGCAAAAACTTCACGTTTGGTGACGGGGTGTTCGAAACCGCGGGAAAGTCCGCCCCGCTGCTAGGCTATGCGGGCTGAAAATGGCCCCGGCCGTCCCCATCTAGCCCCTGTTCCCCGGTTCCGCATTCCGTCATGGCCCAACTCGACATCCTCGAATTCCCCGATCCACGCCTGCGCCTGGCCGCGCAAAAGGTCGAGACGTTCGACGCCGCTCTGAAACGGCTGGCTGACGACATGCTGCACACGATGTATGCCGCGCCCGGCATTGGCCTGGCCGCAACCCAGGTGAACGTGCAGAAACGGCTGCTGGTGCTGGATGTGTCCGAAGCCCACGACGAGCCGCAGGTGTTCGTGAATCCCGAACTGCTGGAGACCCGCGGCATCGAGGTGTGCCAGGAAGGCTGCCTGTCGTTTCCGGGCGTGTTCGCCGACGTGGAACGCAAGGAGTGGATCCGCGTGCGCGCGCAGGACGTCACCGGCAAGACGTTCGAACTCGAAACCGATGGCCTGCTCGCCGTTTGCATCCAGCACGAGATGGATCATCTGGTCGGCAAGGTGTTCGTCGATTACCTGTCGCCGCTGAAACGTTCGCTGCTGCTGCGCAAGCTGGAGAAGCAGCGGCGCCACGCGGGTTGACGCGTCCGTGTCGCGCTTGCGGCTGGTGTTCGCCGGCACCCCGGATTTTGCGGTGCCGGGGTTACGTGCGTGCATCGAAGCGGGCGACGTCATTGCCGTCTATACGCAACCCGATCGGCCCGCCGGACGCGGACGCAAGTTGACGCCAAGCCCGGTCAAGCAGGCGGCACTCGCCGCAGGCATTCCGGTCGAGCAACCCGAATCCCTGAAGCAACCCGGGACACAACAGCGCCTGCGCGATTACGCGCCCGACCTGATGGTGGTGATCGCCTACGGCCTGATCCTGCCGCGCAAGGTACTGGCGATTCCGCGCCTCGGCTGCTGGAACGTGCACGCCTCGCTGTTGCCGCGCTGGCGCGGTGCGGCGCCGATCCAGCGCGCGCTCCTGGCCGGCGATGCCGAAACCGGCGTGTGCCTGATGCAGATGGAAGCGGGACTCGACACCGGGCCCGCGCTGCTTTCGGAATCGACGGCCATCCGCGACGACGACACCGGCGGCACGCTGCACGATCGGCTTGCCGGAATGGGCGCGCACGTATTGGCGGAAGGTCTGCGTCGCATCATCGCCTGTGAAACCTTGCAGGCAACACGGCAGCCCGAAACCGGTGCGACCTACGCGCACAAACTCGAGAAGTCCGAAGCCGAACTGGATTTCTCGCGACCCGCGGCCGAACTCGAACGCAAGGTCCGCGCGTTCGATCCGTGGCCGGTGGCGGAAGCGGATGTCGCGGGTGAACGCCTGAGAGTCTGGAGTGCCGTTGCCTTGCCGAGTCCCGAGTCCCGAATTCCGGGTCCCGGCTCGATCGTCCTTGCCTCCAGACACGGCATCGACATCGGCTGCGGCGAAGGCGTACTGCGCATTCTGAAATTGCAACGCGCGGGCGGTCGCGTGATTTCGGTCGTCGACTATCTGAATGCGCGGCCGGAGTTGCGGCGGTGAAGACATTATCCACTGCCTTGGTCGTCATCCCGGCGCAGGCCGGGATCCATTTTGATCTTCGAGGGCGAACCAACAGCAAATGGATTCCGGCCTGCGCCGGAATGACGAAATTCCCGATCGAACCTGCTGCATATGGTTGCCTCTGACGCCCGCGCGCTGGCGGCGGAAGTCCTCGCGGCGGTCGCGCTGCATGGCAATTCCCTGCGCGAACAGCTACGGCCGGCGCAATCGAAGCTGGCCGATCCGCGCGACCGCGCCTTCCTCACCGCGCTTTGCAACGAGGGCGCGCGCTGGTGGCTGCGCTTCGACAAGGCGCTCGACGGGCTGCTGCAGCAGCCGCTGCGCAAGCGCGAACCCGTGTTGCACGCGTTGCTGGTGCTCGGCCTTGCGCAATCGGAAATCCTGCAACTGCCGCCGCACGCGGCGGTCGCTGCAACGGTCGAAGCCACGCGCGCGCTGGGACGCGGCGGTTTCGCGAAACTCGCCAATGCGGTACTGCGGCGCTGGTCGCGCGAACGCGATTCCCTCAACGTGCAGCTCGATCGCGACGCCGTCACGCGCAGCGCGCATCCGCGCTGGCTGATCGACGCGCTGGCGCGCGACTGGCCGGAACACGTCGCTGCGATCCTCGCCGCGAACAACGCGCCGTCGCCGCCCATGCTGCGCATCAATGCGCGGCGCACGACGCGCGAGCGGATGCTGGCAGCGCTGGCGCAGAAGGCCATCGAGGCGAAGCCGCACGCCTTCCTCCGTGACGGCATCGTGCTGGCTGCGAGCACCGACGTGACGCGCCTGTCCGGTTTCGCGGAAGGCCATTTCTCGGTGCAGGACGGCGCCGCGCAATGCGCCACCGACCTCATGGAACTGCGCGACGGCTTGCGCGCGCTGGATGCCTGCGCGGCGCCCGGCGGCAAGGCCTGCCACATGCTGGAGCGCGCCGACCTGCAACTCGTCGCGCTCGATGCGGATGCACGGCGTGCCGGCGTGATCCGCGCGAACTTCGAACGGCTCGGTTTGCACGGCGACGTGCAAACAGGCGACGCGGGCGATCCATCGAAGTGGTGGGACCACCAGCCGTTCGACCGCATCCTGCTGGACGCGCCCTGCTCCGCCACCGGCGTGATCCGCCGCCATCCCGACATCAAGCTGCACCGCCGCGCGGGCGACATCGCGCAACTCGCGCGCGAACAGTCGCGGCTGCTCGCGGCGCTGTGGCCCTTGCTGGCGCGCGGTGGCCGGCTGGTTTACGCCAGCTGTTCGGTGCTGCGCGAAGAAAACGAGCGCGTCGTCGGCGCCTTTCTCGAAGCACACGCGGATGCGCGACCCGATTCGTGCGACCTGGCTGCCGGACACGCAGCTGGTGCCGGCCGGCAAATCCTGCCGGGCGAAGGCGGCCTGGATGGCATGTTCTACGCGGTGCTCGAAAAGGTCTGAAAGCTCCACCTTCCCGCAGGAAGGGTCGCCATGGCCTGCTGCAGACAGGCCATGGCGGGGATGTTGTTTGTTCTGCACCAGCCATCCCCCACTCGCCTTCGGCTCGCGGCCCCTTCGCAAGCGAAGGGGGTGAAAACCGGCGGCGCCCATACAATCGGCGCGATGAACGTATCGCCCGCCCCATCGCCACGCCGCTGGCTCGACGACGAACGCGTGCAGCTCGCGCTGCTGTTCGCGTTCGCGCTGTTGCTGCTGGGCCTTGGTATCGGCTTGCGTGATCCGTGGCCGTCGGACGAGCCGCGTTTCGCGCTGGTCGCGCACGAAATGCTTGCGAGCGGGCAATGGCTGTTTCCGCACCGCGGCGTCGAGTTGTATTCCGACAAGCCGCCGATGTTCATATGGCTGGAAGCCTGCGCGTATTTCCTGACGGGTGGCTGGCGCGGCGCATTCCTGTTGCCATCGCTGCTGGCGGGACTCGGAACCATCGCGCTGGTGTACGACTTGGTGCGCCGTCAATGCAACCACCGCGCGGCATTGCTCGGCGCCGCCGCGGTGCTGGTGAGTTTCGATTTCACCTTCCAGATGCGCGGCGCGCAGATCGACGGCGTGGAAGTGTTCTGGATCGCGCTGGCGATGTACGGCCTGCTGCGCCACCTGCTGCTCGGCCCCGCCTGGCGCTGGTACGCGATCGGCTTCCTCGCGGCAGGCCTGGGCGTGATCACCAAGGGTGTCGGCGTGATCGCGCTGCTGCTGTTCCTGCCGTTCTGGTTCGCACGTGCGCGCGGTTGGAACGGCGTGTTGCCCGCGCAGCAGTGGAACGCGCGCTGGTGGCTGGCGCTGCTGTTCGTCGTGCCCGTGCTCGGCTGGGCGCTGCCGATGTTGTGGTCGGCGCTGCACGTGCACGCGGGTGACGCGGCGTATGCGCGCTACGCGCACGACATTCTTCTGGGCCAGACCGTTTCGCGCTATGCCGAACCCTCGCACCACATCCATCCGTGGTGGTTCTATCTGCCGGTGATCGCGTTCGAGTGGCTGCCACTGTCGCTGGCGATCCCGTGGGCGCTGCCGGGCTGGAGACGCGCCCTGCAAAACCGCGACGCGCGCACGCTGCTGCCGCTGACATGGGTGGTGCTGGTGGTGATCTTCTTTTCGCTGAGCGGCGGCAAGCGCGACGTGTACATCCTGCCCGCGTTGCCGATCACGGCAATCGCGCTTGCTCCGCTGCTGCCGGACATCATGCGCTCGGCCTCGTTCCGCGGCGCGTTGTGGGGCTTGACGCTGCTGCTGGCGCTGGTGCTGCTGACCACCGGCATCGCGATGCATGCGGGCCATGCGCACAAGCTGCTCACCCTGGCCGCGTCGGCGCTAGACGGCTCGCCGGCACCGCTGGTCGCGATGATCATCGGCATCGGTGCCGCCGGCATCGCGATCGCGTTGATCGCGCGGCCGCATCACGCGTTGTGGGCGTGGGCGGCGTTTGCGCTGGTCGCGTGGGGCGCGTGGGGCCTGGCCGCTTATCCGCTGCTCAACGGCTATTCGTCGGCGCGCGCGGTGATGGCGCGCACCGCGAGCCTCGTGCCCGCAGGCGATCCGATCGCGCTGGTGGCGTGGAAGGAACAAAACCTTTTGATGCTGGACATGCTGGGCCGCGACACCGTCAACTTCGGCTTCAAACTCGCATGGCACGCACAGTTGCAGCAAGCGCTCGCCTGGCAGGCGGAAGACCCCGCGCATCGCTGGATCTTCGCCTACGGCAAGGTGCTGGCGCCGTGCGTGAGGATGGGCGATGCCATTCACGTGGGCCACGCCAACCGCCGCGAATGGTACGTCTTCAACCGCAGCGCCGTGGTGCCGGGCTGCGTACCGCCGAGGAGCGATGATGCAGGACAATTCGGCGCCCTCGAACCCGATGACTGATTCGACGCTCCTGTCGGTGCACCTGCTCGGTTTCGACAATGGCGTCGGGCTGTCGCGTGATTTGCGCCTGCTGGCTGAAACTTTGCGCGCGCGCGGCTACCGGGTGCACTTCACCAATACGCGCCGGCGCGGGGGCCTTCCCGGATTGATCCAGCGCACGAAGGGCCCATGGCATGCGCGGCAACTCGCGCAAAGGCGGCGCCGCGGCTTGCCGCCGCCGTACGATTTCGTGTTGATGGAGGAACACATCGCACCGGCATTCCTGGACGATGCGCGCCATCGCGTGCTGCTGCCGCACCCGGAATGGTTCCTGCCGCGCGACATGGAAGCATTGGGACGCATCGACCTGGTGCTCGCGAAGACGCGCGAAGCGCAGCGGGTGTTCGCGGCCCAGGGTTGCCGCGCGCTGTGCATCGGATTCACCAGCGACGATCGACGCGACACGTCGGTGCCGCGCGAACGTGCGTTTTTCCACCTCGCCGGGTCCAGTCGCACCAAGAACACCGAACCGCTGCTGGCGCTGTGGCGACGCCATCCCGAATGGCCACGCCTGACCGTGGTGCAACATCCGGGCGAAGCAAAGCCCGGCGCGCCGGCGGCGAACATCGAACACCGCATCGGCTATCTCGACGAAGCCGAATTGAAGCGCCTGCAGAATGCGCATCTTTTCCACCTGTGTCCGTCCGAAACCGAGGGCTTCGGCCATTACGTCGTCGAGGCGATGAGCGTCGGCGCGGTGGTGATCACGCTGGATGCGCCGCCGATGAACGAAATGATCACGCCCGAATGCGGCATCCTGGTTCCGTATTCGCGCACCGGGACGCAGCATCTCGCGACCACGTATCACTTCGATGATGCCGCGATGGAAGCGGCGATCGCACGGGCGCTCGCGACCGACGATGCGCGCTGCGCGGCCATGGGTGCGGCCGCGCGTGCCTGGTACGAATCCGAGCACGCGGCATTTCCCGCGCGCCTCGACGCTGCGCTGCGCGGCATGGTGGCGCGGACATGATCCGGGTCAACCTGATCGCGCGCGACAACGGGTTCGGGCTCAGCCAGCACTTGCGCCTGCTGCGCGGCGTGCTGGACGAGTCCGGATTAGACGTGACGGTCAGCGGCATCCGCCGCGGCGCGCTGCGCAAGGCCTGGCATCCCGTGAGCCTGCGGGCGCAAACGCTCGCGCGCCGGATAGCCGGCCGCGCCGCGCCACGCTGGGACGTCAACCTGATGCTGGAGCGCGTGCGCCCGGAGTATCTCGCCACCGCCCGCCGCAATGTGCTGCTGCCGCATCCGGAGTGGTTCGACGAGCGCGACCGCGCGTGGCTGCCGCGCCTCGATCGCGCGTTCGTGCTGACGCGCCACGCCAAGCCGATTTTCGAATCTCTCGGCCTGCGTGCGGAGTACACGGGCTTCACCAGCGAAGACCGACGCGAGGTTTCCATCCCGCGCGAGCGGGCGTTCTTCCATCTTGCGGGCCGCAGCGCCAACAAGGGCACCGCGACGCTGCTCGCCACCTGGCGCCGCCACCCCGAATGGCCGCGCCTCATGGTGTTGCAAAGTCCGCGCAGCGCGGGCGAAGTGGTGCGGGCCGCGAACATCGAGCATCGCGTCGACTACATTCCCGACGACGAGTTGCGGCGCATCCAGAACGCGCACCGCTTTCACCTGTGCCCTTCCGAAACGGAAGGCTTCGGACATTACCTGGTTGAGGCCATGGGCATCGGTGCGGTGGTGGCGACGCTCGATGCGCCGCCGATGAACGAGATGATCACGCCCGCTCGCGGCGCGCTGATTCCGTATTCGCGCACCGGCAGGCAGAGCCTTGCGACCACGTATTTCTACGACGAAGCCGTTCTGGAAAGCGTGATCGAGCGTCTGCTGGCGACATCCGACGCCGAGCTCGAACGCATGGGCGCAGCCGCGCGCGCGTGGTTCGAGGACAACGACCGCGCCTTCCGAACCCGCATCGCGGAATCGATTCGCGCGCTGACTTGATGCGCGGGTCAGCCTGCCTTTGCCGAGCGCATGGCGCGACGCCTCACTCCACGTTGCCATTCCGGCTGTCTGCGGCATGTTGCAACAGCCACAGCCGCGCGAATTTTTCGCGCACGTAGTCGGCTTCCATGCAGGCGAACAGGAAGCCGCGCCAGCCATCCACGAAGCCCGCCCGCAGCAGGTAACCGCGGAGGAAGCGCCAGAATGGATTGAGCACGAGATTGTGCAGGTGCGCGCGGCGCCCGGCGGCGTGCATGTGTTCGGCCATCATCGCGGCGTAGCGGCGGTAACGCGCAAGCTGGTCGTCCAGTGAACGATAGGCGACGTGCTCCAGGTCGCCCGCAAGCGTCACGACCCGTCCGTCGATAACGGCGTGTTCGTGGATTTCGCGCCCCGCGCGCCAGCCCCCACGGCGCCGGTCGAACAGGCGCAGCACGCGATCGGGATAGGCGTTGCCGTGGCGCAGGAACTCACCGAAGTATTCGGTCGCGCGCGCGAAGCGATAGCCGGCAGCATCGGCGAAACCCGCGTCGCGCGCGGCTTCGATGGAGGCGCGCAGCGCCGGCGTCACCCGCTCGTCGGCATCCAGGCACAGCACCCAATCGTGGCGCGCCTGTGATACCGCGAAGGCCTTCTGCGCGCGAAAGCCTTCGAACGGATGCTCGATCACGCGCGCGCCATGCGCGGCGGCGATGTCGCGGGTGCCATCGGTCGAACCCGAATCGACCACCACGGCGTCGTCGCAGAACGCCAATGAAGCGAGGCAATCGCCGATGCGATCGGCCTCGTTCAAGGTGATCACGCAGGCCGAGATGCGGGGGCGTTCGGACATGGTCAAGTCGAATGGCGCTATCGTGCCGAGTGTAACGGGCCCGCCGGAAAGGTCGGCGACAGGCAAGCCCGCGACACTGCCCGATCGTGCCCGAGACCGTCATGCCGCCCACCTTCGCCGCACCCCTCGTGATCCGCTTCGGCGCCTTCGGCGACATGGTGTTGCTGACGCCGTTGCTGCGCCTGTTGCATCGCCGTTACGGGCAGGCGTGCCGCGTGCTGGGCTCGGGTGGCTGGCTGGCGCCGTTGTTCGCCGGCCACCCCGACGTGCGCGCAACGCTCAAGCTGTCCAGCCGCAAGCGTCCGTACTGGCTGGACGCAAGCCAGCGACAACTGGTTGCGTTGCTGCGCGCGCAACCGCCCGGGCCGGTGTACGTCTGCGACGATTATTCGATCGACAAGATCCGCTGGCTGCTGCAGCGCGCATGCATCCCGGACGAGCACTGCGTGTTCGCCAACCCGGATTGCATGCTGCGCGAGGGCGAACACTGGATCGATCGCTGGCACCGCTTCGGCGCGATGACGCCCGCGGCTTTCGGGTGCGCGCCGGCGGCCGATGCGATGCAGGCGCCCAACGCGCCCTGCCTCGCACTCCAACACGCCGATCGCACGGACCTGCACGCGTGGCTGCGCGCGCATGCGTTTGACGACGCGCCGCTGCTGTTGTTGCAACCCGGCAACAAGCGCACGCTCAAGCGCGGACGCGCCGGCCAGCTCGGCGACGCCAAGCAATGGCCGCTGGGCAACTGGACGGGACTGATCCGCGCGGCGCTCACGCGCCAACCCGATCTGAAGATCATCCTGTGCGGCGCGCCACCCGAAGCGGCGCTGTTGCGGCGGATCGCCGAGGGCGCGCGTTCCGCGCGCGTGCTCGCGGCGGGCGACGAATTGCCGCTGCGCCGCTTGCTGGCCTTGTGCGAATACGCGACCGCGATGATTTCGATCGATACCGGTCCGGCGCAGGCCGCCGCGGCGCTCGGCTGTCCGCTGGTGGTGCTGTACGGCGCGCAGCCGCCGACGCTGTGGCTGCCGCGCAGTCCGACCGGCAGTCCGGTCGTTGCCCTGGGCGGCCTGCCCGAACGCAGCCGCGTCGACCAGATCAGCCTCGAGGAAGTGGTCGCCGCATGGCGGGCGTTGCCGCTGCGCAGGCCTGCCCGCGTGATGGCCAGCGCGTCCGCATGAACCCGATCGTGATCCGTTTCGGCCGGCTCGGCGACATGTTGCTGCTGGCGCCGTTGCTCGATCACCTGCACCGCGGTTACGGCGAACCGTGCCTGCTGCTCGGCACCGGCCCGTGCAGCGCGGCGCTGTTCGACGCGCACCCGGACGTCGCGCAGGTGCTGCAGGTGAATGCGCGGCATCGGCCGCTCGTCTTCAGTCTGGATCGCTGGCGCATGCTGCGCGCGTTGCGCCGGCATCGCGGCGCGCCGGTGCACGTGTGCGAAACCGAGCCGCGCGCGCTGGCAAAAATCCGCCGCATGCTCGCGCTTGCCGGTGTCCGACGAGATCAATGCGTGTTCCTGACCGATACGCCGGCCGCCCCCGGCGAACACTGGATCGAGCGCCTGCTGCGGGGTTGCGGTCAGCCACCGCCCGGCTGCACGGAAGCGTGGCAGACACCTGCGACCGTCGGCATTCCCGCACCACGTTTGACGTTGCGCGAAACCGATCGCCGCGATTGCGACGCGTGGCTGCGCGCGCGCGGCTGGCGCGGCGAACCGCTGTGGCTGGTGCAGCCGTTCAACAAGCGCAGCGTGCGCTGGAACGGGCCGCGCGACGCGGCGGACGATGACAAGGCCTGGCCGGCGCAAAACTGGATCGCCGCGCTGCACGCCCTGCGCGACGAACATCCCGATGCGCTCATCGTGTTGTGCGGTGCGCCGCACGAGGCCGCATTGCTGGATGCGATCGCCCGCGATGCAGGCGTGCCCGGCGTCGACGTCGCCGCCCGCGAACTGCCGCTGCGGCGGCTGATGGCGCTGGCGGAAATCGCGGTCGGCATGCTTTCCGTCGACACCGGTCCCGCGCACGTCGCGGCGGCGATGGGCTGCCCGCTGGTGGTGTTGTTCGGCGCGCAGTCGCCGGACGCGTGGTGCCCGCGCAGCCCGACCGGCAGCGCGGTGATCGTGCTGGGCGGCCCGCCCCGACATTCGCGTGTCAGCGAAATCAGTCCACGTGAAGTGATCGCCGCGTTGCATGATTTATTTTTCGATCGTCCACGATCGCTGCTTCGACGCAGCAACTCGGAGTAGCAGGCACTTTCGGACAAGCAACACCACCACGGCCAAACCACTCCGTGGCCTGACTTTTCACGACAGCTCCCCCGCTACAATCCCGCCTCGCGCCGCGACGCAACCGAAATTCCCTGTGACCGACGCCTCCTACGCCCGATCCGAACATCTGCGCGCCCTGTTGTGGTGGCTGCCGCTGTATCTGCTCGTCGCGCTGATCGCGATCTTCCTGCAACCGCCGATCCCACTGCACTCCACGCGCGCGCTGGCGGTGGCGTGGGACATGTGGGTGCACCACCAGTTCCTGGTGCCGCAGATCAACGGCGCGCCGTATTCGGAAAAGGCGCCGCTGCTGTTCTGGTTCATCCACGCGGGCTGGGCGGTGTTCGGCGTCAACGACGTGTGGCCGCGCGTGCTGATGGTGCTGATCGGCGCCGCGCAATTGATCCTCGCGCAATCGCTGGCGCGCCGGCTGTTTCCCGAACACGCGTGGATCGCGCGCACCACGCCGTGGATGCTGCTGGCGCTGTCGTTCGGCTTCCTGTATGGCCTGCAGATCATGTACGACGGCCTGCTGGCCGTGTGGGTGCTGGGCGCGATGCTGTGTCTCGTGCCCGGTCCACGACATTCGCGACCGCGCTGGATCGGCTTCGCCGTCTGCATCGGCCTGGGTTTCCTGACCAAGGGACCGGTGATGCTGGTGCACGTCGCGCCGGCATGGCTGCTCGGTCCGTGGTGGTGCGGTTATGCGCGTGAACATCGCGCGCGCTGGTATGCGCTCGGCGTTGCCGCGATCATCGGCGGCGGCTTCATCCTGGCTGCGTGGGTGATCCCGGCCATCGACGCGAGCGGCGGCGCCTACAGCCACGCCCTGCTGTTCAAGCAGACCGGCGGACGCGTCGTGAATGCCTTCATCCACAGGCGGCCGTTCTGGTGGTACGTGCCGTGGCTGTTCGTGCTGACGTTTCCGTTCGTGCTGTGGCCGCGCATGTGGGCCGGCCTGTTCGCGCTGCGGCGTCCGCTTCCGGCAGGCCTGCGGATGCTGCTGGCGTGGCTGGTGCCGGCGTTCCTGATCTTCAGCGCGTTCAGCGGCAAGCAAAGCTATTACCTCGTGCCGGAATTGGTCGCGGCGGCGATCGCGATGGCGGCTGCGGTCACGTTCCTGCGCACGCGCGGTGGCTGGGCATCACACAGTGCATGGCTGGGCGCGTGGCCGCTCGCACTGGGATCGTTCGCGGCAGCCGCGCTGTTGTTCGCGCTGCCGTTTTTGCAGAACGCGGGCAAGCTGCACGATCACTGGCTGCACGACTGCGCGAGCGTCGGCGCGCCATTCGGCGTGTTGTACTTGTTGCTGGGCGCGTTCCTGTTGCTGCCGGGCCGTGGCAAGCTGCGCCGCATCGCCGGCGCCAGCCTGGTCGGAACCGCGGGCGCCTACGCGTTGTTCGCGCTGGCGTTCTATCCGGCGTTCGACATGCGCCCGGCCGCGCAACTGCTGGCGCATGCCGAAGCGCAGGGCCACGCGATCGGCAACCTCGGCATCTACGACGGCCAGTTCGAATTCGCCGGCCGAATGACGAAGCCCATCGATCGTTTGTACGACGGACAGGTCCTGCAGGACTGGGCGGCGAAGCATCCGCACGGCCTGGTCATCGCGTACCCGGAACGCCTCGACGCCAACGCCTTGCGCTACGCCCGCATGGTGCAGCCTTATCGCGGCGTGTGGATGGTCATCTGGGATGCGCCCACGCTGGCGACGCTGCGGCGCGGCCAGCAACCCGCGGAATCCTTCACGCCCACGATCCTGCTGCCGGCGCCGAGCTACTGGCGTTATTTGGGCGAGCGTCCATGATCGCTGCTTCGGTTGGCCAACTGGCACACCTGAAGCGCACGAATTTCGTGGAGTCCACCTCGGCCATCACATGAAGCGTATCGATTCCCTGAGGGCGCAACTCGGCGGACCCCGCGATGGCGCGCTGCTGCGTTATTCGCTGGGCACGGCGTTGCTCGATGCGGGTGACACGACCGAAGCGATCGCGCACCTGCGCGCGGCGCTCGACTTCAACGACGGCTATTCCGCGGCCTGGAAGCAACTCGGGCACGCTTGCCGGCGCGCCGGCGACATGCAGGGCGCCGCCGAAGCGTGGCGGCGCGGCATCGCCGCTGCCGAGGCGCGCGGCGACGTGCAGGCGGCGAGGGAAATGCAGGTGTTCCTCAAGCGGCTCGAAAGCAGCCGCTGAGCATCGCGCTATCATCTTCGGTTGCATTGTTTCGTCCGGGCACACCATGCCGTTCCGCCGTTCACCCGTCCGTTGGCTGTTCGCCGCGCTGGCCATCGCGCTGCTCGCAAGTTGCGCCGCGCACCCGCAATGGCAGCTCGACGACGTGCAGGGCCACCTGCCCGACCTCGAATTCAGCATGAACAACGATCTGGGCCAGCCGGTCACCGCGGCGACGTATCGCGGCAAGGTCGTGTTGCTGTATTTCGGCTACACGAATTGCCCCGACGTGTGCCCGCTGACGCTGGTGCACCTGCACACGGTGCTGATGAAAATGGGCAAGGCCGCGGACGACGTGCGCGTGCTGTTCGTGACGGTGGATCCTGCGCGCGACACGGTGCCGGTGCTGCACCAGTACGTCACCGCGTTCGATCCGCGCATTGTCGGATTGACCGGCACGCGCGACGCGATCGCGCAACTGGCCAAGCGCTATCGCGCGTTCTACAAGCCCGAGACGCCGAACGACAAGGCCGGCGATTACGAGGTCACGCACAGCTCGGCGATCTACGTGTTCGACCGCGAAGGCCATGCGCGCCTGCTGGCGACGCCGGGTTCTTCCAACGACGAGATCCTGCACGATCTCGGGATCCTGGTGCATCAATGACCCGTGCGATGACCAACCTGATTCGCGTCGCCGCTTGCGCAAGTTTGCTCGCGGCCTTGGCGGTCAACGCCGCGCCTTCGGCGCCCGCGAATATCCGCGTCGAACACGCGTGGATCCGCTGGCTGCCGGCGAACCTGCCGGCGGCGGGTTATGCGACGATCGTGAACGACGGCGACAACGTGCAGCGCCTCACCGATGCCGGCAGCGCCGACTACGGCTCTGCGATGCTGCATCACTCGCGCCTCGCACAAGGCGACAGCACGATGGAGATGGTCGATCACCTCGACATTCCCGCGCACGGCAGCGTGCAGCTCGCGCCGGGCGGCTATCACCTGATGCTGATGCATGCGAAGCATCCGGTGAAGCCGGGCGACAAGGTGCCCGTGACGCTGCGCTTCGCCGACGGCAGTACGCTTCAGGTGGATTTTTCGGTGCGGCCGGCGAACGCCTCGGGACCGTGAGTGCGCGCGACCACGCGCGCGCGCCACGCTTCGCGGCACGCCTTCCGCGACGGCAGGCGCCCGCGCGAATCGAGTGACAGCCAGTGGCCGAACGCGATGGCCGCGGCCAGCACGCTCATCATCGCGCCGGGGATCCACAGGATCAGGCCGCCCAGGTACTGGTCGGTGGCCGGCGTGATGCCGTTGAATGCGCGTCCGCACAGGCTGTAGATCGGATACAGGTCCTTGCCGGTGAACGTGATGTACGCACCGGCCAGGATCAGCGGCACCATCACCAGCATTTCGACCAGCACGCGCAGGCCCGGCGCCAGCCGCGCGGGCGGCCTGGGACGGCTGTCTAGGATCAGCCACCAGTACAGCAGCCCGGCCACGATCATGCTCCAGTTCATCACGCGGTACAGGCGCCAATCCAGCATCGCGTAGAACAGCACCGACGGCCACAGCCAGAACAGCATCACGCCGACGAACACGCACGACGCGATCCACGGATTGAGCAGGAAATCGGCCAGCGCGCGCCACGGCGCGCTGCGCGCGACCGGTCGCAACCCGCGCACGCGCCAGCGCAACGGCAAGCCGCTGCGCAAGGTCGCGCCGGGATACGCCAGCACGACCAGGAACGGTCCGAGGTGCTGGAGTCCGAATTGCTGCAGGCGATTCACGAAAAATTCGTGTTCGGCGTAATAGTCGAGATGCGTGTGCAGGCTGAAGTAGATGATGAACAGGCCCAGCCAGAACAGCAGCTGGCGATGCCACGGCGCGCTCGCCGGCGCGCGCCGCGCGCCGCGCCCGTACAGCCACGCCGCAAGCGCGAACACCACGACCGCGGTGGCCGAGGGTTCCCAGGGAATCCACCAGCGCAGGAAGTCGAGAAACTGATTCAAGGCATCATCCATCGCACACCGACTGCCGCACGGCGCGATGCGGCAATCTCACATCACATCACAACCGGGCCGCGCTCGCCAGCCTTGCGGCCGGCCTTGCCGGCGGCGAGTTCGATCAGGAATCCTGGCACCGCGTCGATCTCCAGCGGTCGCGCGTACAGGAAGCCCTGCAGCAGGTCGCAGCCGAATTCGCGCAGCATCTGCATCTGCTCGCCAGTCTCCACGCCCTCGGCGACCACCTGCAGGCCAAGGCTGCGGCCCAGCGCGATGATCGAGCGCACGATCGCGCGATCGCCCGACTCTGTCATCAGGTTGCGCACGAAGGCGCGGTCGATCTTGATCTGGTTGACGGTCAGGTTCTTCAGCGATTCGAGGTTGGAATAGCCGGTGCCGAAGTCGTCGATGGACACCCGCAGCCCGCTGGCCGTCAGCGTTTCCAGCAGCGGCAGGCCGCCCTTCACGTCCTGCACCAGATGCCGCTCGGTGATTTCCAGCATCAGCTCTTCGTTGCCGATGCCGTGCTTGCGCATCGCTTCGGCCAGCACCGCCTGGAAGGCGCCGCCCACGCGCAGTTGCATGCCCGAAACGTTGATGCCGATGTAGAACGCCGGCAGGCCGGCATGCTTCCATGCGGCCAGTTGCCGGCAGGCTTCATCGACCACCCACGCGCCGATCGATTCGATCAGCCGCGATTCCTCGGCCAGCCCGATGAACGAACTGGGCCCGACCACGCCCATGCCGGGCCGGTTCCAGTACAGCAGTGCCTCGAATCCGCGGATGCGATTCGCGCGCGCATCCACGATCGGCTGGTAGCGCAGCACGAATTGCTGGCGCACGATCGCGGCACGCAACGCGGCCTGCATGTCGTGCCGCCAGGTCACGGCTTCGCCCATCCACGGCAGGAACCGCAACACCATGTTGCCGCCTTCCGCCTTGGCGCGGAACAGCGCGGTGTCGGCCTCACGCACCAGGTTCTCGGCATCGGTCGCGTCGTCGGGGAAGATGCTGAAACCCGCGCTGGCGGCGATGTCCAGCAAGCGGCCTTCGACGTCGACGGGCTGGCAGATCCGCTCGATCAGGCGCCGCGTCAGGACTTCGGCCGCGACCGCATCGGTGTCGGGCAGCAGCAGCAGGAACTCGTCGCCGCCGAAGCGGCACAGCACGTCGCCCTCGCGCACGCCTTCGCTCAGGCGCTGCGCCACCATGCAGATCACGTCGTCGCCCACGCTGTGGCCGGCGGTGTCGTTGATCTCCTTGAAGTTGTCGAGATCGAAAAACACCACCGCCAGCGGCCGCGCACCGTGCCGCGCCACGGCCAATGCCTGCGCGAACTGGCCGCGCATGTGGGTGCGGTTGGGCAAGCCGGTCAGCGGATCGAAGTATGCGAGATGCCGGATGCGCGCCTGCGCGTAACGCAACTCGGCGGTGTCGATGCAGACGTGGATGTGGAACGCGACCTCGCCGGACGAATCGCGCACCGCCACCACCGAACTGTCGAGCGCCTTGCCCTCGCCATTGCGGCGGCGCCACGCGATTTCGCCGCTCCACTTGTCCGACTCGCGCAAGGCGAGATCGCAGGCACGGGTCGCGGGCGACGGAATCTGCATGTCGCGCACCGGCCGCCCGGTCAGTTCGTCGCGCTGGTAGCCGGTGACGCGCAGGAAGGCGCTGTTGACCGAGACGATCCGCTGCAGCGCGTCGCTGATGAGGATGCCGTCGCTGCCCGCATCGAACACGCTGGCCGCGATCTGCAACTGGCGCTCGTCGCGCAGGCGCTTGGTGATGTCCGTGTACGAGCCCAGCACCCGCACCGGCGTGCCATCTTCGGCATATTGAACGACGCTGCGCGCCAGCACCGTCAGCACCCGGCCGTCGCCGGTGCGCATCCGCATGACGCGCTGCAATTCCTCGGTGCGGTGCGCCTGCATGTGCGCGTAGATCGCATCGCGCGAGCCGGGATAATCCTCGGGCGAAACGATGCGCTCCAGGTCCTCGGGCGTGGTCAGCGTGCCTTCGGCGTAACCGAGCAGCTTGTACAACCGCCGCGAGAAATCGAAACGCCGCGCCGCGACATCGAACTCCCAGATGCCGTCGTTGGCGCATTCGGCGAGCAGCATGTAACGCTCGCGGCTCGCCGTCAGTTCTTTCAGGATGCGGCGCTGCTTGCGCAACGCCCACGCCGCCAGCGCGATGCTGATCAGCGCGGCGACGATCGCCACCACCAGCAGGACCACGTTCAAGCGCAGCCAGCCTCCCGGCATGGGAGCCTTGGCTCCCGATCCAACACCCGCGCTAGTTCCCCTGCCTGCGCCGCGCCAGCTTACCCGATTCGCTGCAACACGTATCCGCCCACCCGCACCACTGGCGCGGCCAGCCAATGGTCGGCCAGCAGGAAACTGAACAGGGCGATCAGATAGACGATGGAGTAGCCGAACGCGCTCATCGCGAAGCGCTCGTCCGGCGGCCGCATCAGGCGGATCGCATAATAGAGGTAGGCGAGGCCCAGCACCGCCGCGCCGCCGAGATAGAGCAGTCCGCTCATGCCGGTGAGGTACGGCAGCAGGCTCACCAGCACCAGCAGCACCGTGTAGAACAGCACGTGCCAGCGCGTGTATTCGACGCCGTAGACCACCGGCAACATCGGGATGCAGGCGCGCCGGTAATCCTCGCGCCGGAAGATCGCCAGTGACCAGAAATGCGGCGGCGTCCATACGAACACGATCAGCACCAACAGCAAGCCGTAGGCCCAGTCGCTGGACCCCTGCATCCCGGTCACCGCGGCCCAGCCGAGGAGCGGCGGGATTGCGCCGGCCAGGCCACCGATCACGATGTTTTGCGGCGTCGCGCGTTTCAGGAACGCGGTGTAGATCACCGCGTAACCGATCAGGCCGATGAAGGTGAGCAGCGCGGTGAGCCAGTTCACCAGCAGGCCGAGGATCAGCATCGATGCGATGCCGAGCAGCATCGCAAACACCAGCACCTGGCGCGCGGTGAGCGTGCCGGTGACCAGCGGACGGTGCGCGGTGCGCGCCATCACCCGGTCGATGCGCTGGTCGATCAGCTGGTTCAGCGCCGCGGCCGCCGACGACGCCATCCAGATGCCCAGCGTGCCGAACACCAGCGCGCGCCACGGCGGCACGCCGGGCGCGGCGAGCAGCATGCCGATGACGGCGGTGAACACCAGCAACGCAACGATGCGCGGCTTGGTGGCGGCGAGGTATTGGCCGGCGAGCGTGGACATCCAGCTATTTTACCGGGCCGCCGAAACCGGGATCGTCGACGCCGGTTGCGTGTCGAGGCGTTCTTCGCTTCCTCGCGCACGCGCAAGCAACGTCACCAGTGCGAAGAGAAGCAGCGCCGCGCCACCGGTGTGCGCCACCGCGATCGCCAGCGGCAGGCCCAGCACCACGTTGCTGATGCCCAGCGCAACCTGCAGGAGCAGCAGCAGCGCCAGCGCGATCGCATGCCCGCGCAGGCCCGCGCGGCCGGCCTTGTGCGCCAGCCACAGCACGTAAACGAACACCACCGCGGCGCCGAAGCGGTGCACCATCTGGATGGCGGTGCGCGCGGCGGCATCCAAGATGCCGCCCTGGAAATCGACGCCGATGCCGCGCCACAGGATGAAGCCCTGGTGGAAGTCCATCGCCGGCCACCCCTGGCCGAGACAGCCCGGAAACGCCGAGCCGCCGATGCCGCAGGCCAGCGCGGCGTAGTTCGACGAGGTCCAGCCGCCCAGGAAAATCTGGCACGCCAGCAACACCACGCCGATCACCGCCGCCGCGAACAGATGTGCGACGCGCCAATTGGCTTGTTCGCGGATCGAAATGCGCCACGCCACCCACGCCAGCAGCGCGAACGTCGCCATGCCGCCCAGGAGATGTCCCGTCACCACGATCGGTTTCAAAAGCCACGTGACCGTCCACATCCCGAGCAGCGCCTGGAAGCACACCACGGCCAAGGCGAGCACCGCGATGCGCCGCCAGCCGGAGCCTCGCCACAGGAACGCGACGGCCAGCAGCAGCGCCTCGCCGATCGCCGCGAGCACGCTGGCGGTCACGTAGTTCCGGGCCATGTACATCGGTATGCCGATGCCGATCAGCACGATCGCGGCGATCACCAGTCCGAAACGTCGCCGGCTCGCGAACGTCGCGACCAGCGCCTCGGCCAGCACCAGCAGGCCGAGCGTGCCCGCGGCAAAGCGGTGGGTCTGCTCGCGCCAGGTCTTGTGCGTTTCCACGGGCCGATCCGGAAACGCCTTGTCCGCCTTCGCGACGGCGGCCGGCTTGACCGGCCAGGTGACGCGCCCGTAGCAGGTCGGCCAGTCGGGACACGACAGGCCGGCGTTGGACAAGCGCACGAAGGAGCCGTACATGATCAGGAAAAATGCCAGCGCGCACGCGATCCACGCGAGCACGCGCAACGGCAGATTCGTCGTCGGCATCACAAGGCCACCTTCACCGCTTTCAGGAGATCGGCCCGCAGGCGCATCGGATCGAAACCCGCCGGATAACTCAACATGGCCCTGCCGCTCGGCGTGACCAGCACCGCGCTGACGCTGTCGGGCGTCTTCGCGCGGAAATCCTCGAGCGTCCGCGACGGCGTGGTCGCGAGCGTCCAGACCTTGCCGAAGCCCCGAGCCGCCGCGACCCGCGCCGAGGTACACCAGCCGCAGCATGTCGGCCTGCTTGTCCAGCGTGATCTGCACGCGATGCACGAGGTCGAGTTCGCGCAGGCAGCGTTCGGCGCAATCCGGGCCCGGCAACGCGACCAGCGTCCATGCGGCTTGCCGGTTGCGGAACGCGAACGGTTTGCCGTCGGCCAATTGCATCGGCATCTGCGCGAGGTTGCGCGCGGGCCGGATTTGCGTGCCGTAGCTGCGCGTGGGCGGCGCCCACCCGGACATCATCATCACGGCCGCGCCGATCATGGAGGCCGCGAAGATGCCCACGATGATCGCGGCCTGCAGGCGGCGTCGATTGCGCAAATCCATCGTGTCTATTCCTGTCCGGTATCGAGGGTGTCATCGCGCTTCACGCGATGCAGCACGAAAAACATCACGACCGCCGCGACCGCGAAGCAAAACCATTGCAGCGCGTACGCAAGATGCCGCGCGGGCGGCATCACGTTGGCCGTCCAGCTGCGGATGTAGGCGCTGTGCGGGTCGGGGTCGGTCAACAATACATGCGGATAAACCGCGGCGCCGAGATCGGCGGCGATCGCGCGCAGATCGATGAAGGTCATCAGCTTCGGCCACGCCTTTTCGCCCGGCAGCGGATTGCCGCCCAGCTTCAGGCCCGGCAGCGGCGGCGGCGCGTAGATGCCGGTGAGCGTGACGGCGCGAGCCGGAATCGGCGGAATGTCCGGCAACGTGGTGGTGTCGGCTCCCATCCTGGCGAGGAAACCCAAGTTCACCAGCAGCACGCGCGCGGAATCCGCCGGTTTGAACGGCACGAACACCATCACGCCCAGCCGTCCCGCGCGCATCTGGTCGTCCAGCAGGTACACGCGGTTGCCTTCCAGTGTTCCGCTGACCTTGACGTGCGGATACGCATCCTTGTCGTGCTCGGCGCGCGTATCCGGCAGGCTGACCAGCGGCGCACGCGCGGCATCCTGGAAATGCGCCAGCACGGCTTCCTTGTACGCGGCGCGGCGCAGTTGCCACACGCCCAGCGCGCAGAACACCGCGACGCCGAACACGGTCAGCAACACCGCGAACGCGCTCGGCCGCCGCACGCGCATCACGCCGCGCGCGCCGTCGGCCCGCAGCGCAACGCTATACTCGGCGTTTCCGCGCACGACCTGCCCATGTCATTCACCACCGTGTACAAGGCCGTTCTGGTCATCGTGTTCCTGGTGGTGATCTTCCCCGTGTACTGGATGATCTCGACGGCGTTCACCGGCCGCACGGTGTGGGCGTTGACGCGACGTGTTGCATTCTCGGTGCTGTTGATCGCACTGATCGTGATCGGCATCGTCACCGGCGTGCTGCATCCGCACGGCGTGTACGTGCGCTGACAACGAAGACCGCCGATTATCGCAACTCCGGCCGACCCTTGGAAGGCTGTGCGCCGGACGCCTTGCTGGCTGGCGCTCCGCCCGGCGCAACCAGGCCAAACCTGGCGGCGCGCGCGTCGATCTGCTGGTCGAGCGAACGCGCCGTTGCCAATTCGGCGTTGCCGGCAGCGGTCTGCCCGCTGTGCAATTCCGCCAGTCCAAGGCCGTAATGCGACCACGCCGTGTGCGGCGATTGCGCGAGCGCCTGCTGGTAGGCCTTGATCGATTCGGCATCGTTGCCCATCCGCAGGTACACCATGCCCAGGCTGTCCAGATAAGCCGCCCGGTCGCCGTCGCGTTTGATGGCCTCGCGGCAATCGTGCAGGGCATCTTTCAGCGACTGGTTGGCCAACGCGCGCGCCCAGCAGCGCTCGTTGAGCGCGCTGCCGAGCGTGGAGTCGTCCCCGTGCGCGCGAATCCACGCATCCAGCAAAGGCAGGGCGTTGGCCGGCTGGTCGATCGCGAGATAGAACGAGGCAATGGAACGGGATTGCATCGAACCGGGCGGCGCGAGTTTTTGTGCTGCCGCGATATCCGCCGCAGCGCCGGCCTGGTCTTTTTTCCCGTAATGCAGTCGGGCGCGCAGCAGCAACGCATCGAGGTTTTTCGGATCGAGGTCCAGCGCCTTGTTGAGATCGTCCAGCGCCGCTGCGGACTGTTTCTGCGCGAGCAGGATGCGGGCGCGCGTCAAATGATCGTCCGCGCTGTTCGGGTCCAGCCGGATGGCCGCATCCAGATCGGACAGCGCGTTCGCGAGCTCGCCGCGCGCCAGGCGCGCCTGGCCACGCAACGCATAATCCGTCGCCGTCTTCGGCTCGGCGCCCGCATCGTTCGCCGCGGCAGCGGCCGTCTCGTGCACTCCGATCGAGGCAGTGTCCAGCGAAAACACGCGGCCGCCGTTGTACGTGAAATAAAGTTTGTGCTGGCTGTTGGCGATATACATGTGATGGGCCAGCATGAAATCGACGCCGAGGATCATGTCGTGCGAACCATCGCCGAAATTGCCGTCCATCACCAGCATTTCGCTGTGCTGGATCGTTTCGGTGCCGACCGAGAACGTGTCGATGGGCACAATCCACGACGCATACGTCCTGGCGCCGACGCCGCGGATACGCACACCCGGCTTCACGCCCAGCCCTTTCAGGTCGATGCCCACGCGTTCGGCGGCACGCCGGTCAAGCAGGGTGGCGACGGCACCGCTGTCCAGCAACGCGCGGACCGTTTTGCCGTTGATCGTCACGTCGACGAAACTGCGCCGGTCATTGAAGTCGACGGAAGGATGCAGGTCGGCAACGTTGTAGGTGCCGCCTTGCTTGACCCAATAGGCGAGCGCCGACTTGCGGCAGCCATCCGGCTTGAACAGCGTCACCTTGCCGTGCGCGAGGTCGATTTCGAGATCCGCGAGATCGAGCAGATTGACGCCCAGCGATCCTTCGCCTGCGTCCGAACCACCGACCAGGAAATCGACGTTGTGCAGGTCCGTATCGAGGATGTCGAAGTCCTTGATCGTGGCGACTTCCGCAGCGGCAGAACCGCCGATCCCGCCCATGCGAAACCCGAACGGCGCGGGGACGAGCTTCAGTCCCAGCGCATCGGCATTGGCGCGCGACATGAAGCTGAACCACGCGCCGGTGTCGATTGCGAAGCGCGTGGTCGCGCCATTGACCTTGACGAGCGTGGTGGGCCGCTCGCCGATCATTTCGACCGACAACGTGCCGTATTTGCCCAGCGTGCACCCTGCGGCCGACGCGGGCCCTGCGCAGGCAAGCAGTACGCAGGCCGCCAGACCGATCCACCCTTCGTGACGCATCGCGTTCACGGGCAGCCGTGCCTCGCCAACGAAGACTACGCCGAATGCCGAATCACTTCTCCGATCGGGAGAGGGATTGGCCCTTCACACGAAGCTACAGGATATACACGAACAGGAACAGGCACAGCCAGATCACGTCCACGAAGTGCCAGTACCACGACACCGCCTCGAACGCGAAATGGTGTTCGCGGTTGAAGTGTCCACGCGCGCAGCGCAGCCACATCACGATCAGCATGATGGTGCCGAGCGTCACGTGCAGGCCATGGAAGCCGGTGAGGATGTAGAACGTCGCACCGTAGATGCCGCTGTGCAACGTCATGTTGAGGTCGACGTAGGATTCCCAGTATTCGTGCGCCTGCAGGCCGAGGAAGGTCGCGCCCAGCAGGATGGTGAGGCCGAGGAAACCGATCAGGCGCTTGCGGTTGCCCGCGCGCAACGCGTGATGCGCGATCGTCACGGTGATGGACGAGGACAGCAGCAGCAGCGTGTTGATCAGCGGAATGCCCCACGGCGAGGTGGCGATGAACGAACCGCCCACCGAATCCGGACCGTTGGTTGGCCACGCCGCGGAGAACCCCTGCCAGATGTAGCCGTTGGTCAGGACGCCCTTGTCGCCGAGCCCGCCCAGCCACGGCACCACGAAGGTGCGGATGTAGAACAGGCCGCCGAAAAACGCCGCGAAGAAGAACACTTCCGAGACGATGAACCACATCATCCCCATCCGGAACGAGGTATCCACCTGGCCGTTGAAGATGCCCTTCATCGACTCGCGGATCACGTTGCCGAACCAGCCGAACATCATGCCGATGATGGTCAGCGCGCCGATCGCCAGGACGATCTGCCCGGGTCCGTCGTAGCCGTTCAGCCAGATCGCCGCGCCGCCCATGAACAGGAACATGCCGATCACCGCGATGATCGGCCAGCGGCTGCTGTGCGGAACGTAGTAGACGTTGGCGTCGAGTTGGCTCATGTCATGGATTCCGGGAAATGGCTGGCGAACGGTATGACCCGATCAACGTGTGGGGACCCAGTTGGGGATGCCGGCGAAATGTCCCTGCACGAGGCTGGCGACGAAGAACGCGACCGCGATCGCCGCGATGATCCAAGCGGTGCGGCGCGCGCGCGCCTTCCGTTGCGCGAGTTCGTCCGGCGCCGGCTTTTCGTTCAATGGAATGTTTTCGTGTGTTCGAAGCATGCTTTCGTGTAATTCAAACGGAGCGGCTTTTGTTGAAAACAAGGCCATGGATGGACGAGGTAGTGTTGCTATTGCGGATGACTGTTCGCGTATCGTCGTTTCATCGTGCAGCAATCAAGGACGATTGCATAAATCAATGGCTGATGTCTCCATGCGCCAGCTTGGTATCGTCGATCACCGGCGGCACCGTGAAGCTGTGGTGCGGGGCCGGCGACGGCAGCGTCCATTCGAGTCCGTAGGCGTGTTCCCACACCCTCGAGGCGGCTTTCTGCTTCGAGAAGAAGATGCAGTGGATCACCACGCCCACGAAGATCAACTGGGTCGCGCCGAACCAGAAGCCGCCGATCGACGAGACCATGTTCCAGTCGGCGAACGCGACGTTGTAATCGGGGATGCGGCGCGGCATGCCGGCCAAGCCCAGGAAATGCTGCGGGAAGAACAGCACGTTCACCGAAATCGCGCTGGACCAGAAGTGCAGCTTGGCCCAGAAATCGGAATACATGCGGCCCGACCACTTCGGCAGCCAGTAGTACACGCCGGCGATGATCGCGAACAGCGCGCCGCCCACCAGCACGTAGTGGAAGTGCGCGACGATGAAGTAGGTCTGGTTGTACTGGAAGTCGGCCGGCACCAGCGCCATCATCACGCCGGAGAAGCCGCCGATCGAGAACAGCACGATAAAGGCGATCGCCCACAGCATCGGCACCTCGAAGCTCAAGCTGCCCCGCCACATCGTGGTGACCCAGTTGAAGATCTTCACGCCGGTCGGCACCGCGATCAGCATGGTCGAGAACATGAAGAACACCTCGGCGCCCAGCGGCAGGCCGACGGTGAACATGTGGTGCGACCACACGATGAACGACAGGAACGCGATGCATGCGATCGCGTACACCATCGCCTTGTAGCCGAACAACGGCTTGCGCGAGAAGGTCGGCACGATTTCCGAGATGATCCCGAACGCGGGCAGGATCATGATGTACACCTCGGGATGGCCGAAGAACCAGAACACGTGCTGGTACATCACCGGGTCGCCGCCCGCCGCGGCATTGAAGAAGTTGGTGCCGAAGAAGCGGTCGAACAGCATCATCGTGACCGCGCCGGCCAGCACCGGCATCACCGCGATCACCAGGAACGAGGTGATCAGCCACGACCAGCAGAACATCGGCATCTTCAAAAGGTCGAGGCCCGGCGCGCGCAGGTTGAGGATCGTCGCGATGATATTGATCGAACCCAGGATGGACGAGATGCCCATCAGGTGGATCGCGAAGATCATGAAGGCGATGGCGTCACCGCCCTGCAGCACCAGCGGCGGATACATCGTCCAGCCCGCGGCCGGCGCGCCGCCCGGCATGAAGAACGTCGACAGCAGCAGGATGAACGCGAACGGCAGGATCCAGAACGACAGGTTGTTCAAGCGCGGCAGCGCCATGTCGGGCGCGCCGATCTGCATCGGGATCATCCAGTTCGCGAGGCCCACGAACGAAGGCATGATCACGCCGAAGATCATCACCAGCCCATGCATCGCGGTGAGTTCGTTGAAGAAATAAGGCTGGATCAACTGCAAGCCCGGCTCGAACAACTCGCCGCGGATCAGCATCGCGAAACTGCCGCCCACGAACAGCATCAGGAACGAGAACGACAGGTACAGCGTGCCGATGTCCTTGTGGTTGGTGGACATGAACCAGCGCTCGAAGAAGCCCTGGTGGTGTTCCTCGTGGTGGATGGCCTGCGCGGTGCTGGACATGGTGCGAAATCCTCTGGAATGCCTTGTGCTGCTGTTCGTATCGCCGCATCAACCCTTTGCGGGGTCGGGCTTCTGCGGCGCGGTCTGCGCGGTGCGCGCGGCCTTGTCGAGTGTCGCGGCGCTTTCCTGTTCCGCGAGCCAGGCGTTGAACTGGTCCTTCGGCAACACCTTGACCACGATCGGCATTGCGCTGTGGTCCTGGCCGCACAACACGTAGCACTGGCCGCGATAGATGCCGGGCTTGTCGACCTTGGCCCACGCGTCGTTCATGATGCCGGGAATGGCATCGCGCTTGGCCGCGAAATCGGGCACCCACCAGCCGTGGATCACGTCATCGGCGGTGATCAGGAAGCGCACCTTCACGCCCGCCGGGATCACCAGTGGGTGGGTCACGTCGAGCAGGTAATCGTGGAAGCCGGTTTGCTTGTCCACCACGCTCCACGGACTGACCCCCGAGTCGAGCTGGCGCGCGGTGTTGCTGTCCCACGCGAGCCGCGAATAAATGGTCGGCACCCTGGTGACCGGCTTGCCGTCGTAGCTGACGTAGTCGTAGCGCCACAGCCATTGATAGCCGGTGACCTTGATGGTCATCTGCGAATCGGTGGCGTTGTACATGTCGCGGGTCAGGATGGTCGCCGGCGCCGCGAGGCCGATCAGGATCAGCACCGGCACGACCGTCCAGGCGACTTCCAGCAAGGTGTTGTGGCTCCAGGTTGCCGCAACGGCGCCCTTCGATTTGCGGAAGCGAACGATCGAAATGAACATCGCGCCGAACACCAGGATGCCCAGCACCACGCATACCCACAGCGCGGCCATGTGCAGGTTCCAGATCTGCTGCGAGATCGGGGTGACGCCCTTGTCGAGATTGAGCTGCCACGGGCGCGGATCGGCGGCGGCGGCCATGGATACCAGCAGAGCACCGAAGGCGGCGCCCGCCCCCACGATCCGCCGTTTGCAATTGCTGGAAATCATCGTATTCGCACCCCGAATAATCTTCTAGTTGTCGCGCCAGCCGCTGCGGCCGGACAGCAAGGCCTTCAACCATCGCGACAACTGCATCCTTTCGTCGTCGCCCAAACATTCGCCCACTTCCTGCTCGCGCCCTTGCGCGGCCAGTACCACGTGGCGATGACCATCGCCGCGCTCCCGTACCTGCACCCGGGTCCACGCCACCGGAAACGTGCTGGCTGCACGGCCCCTGGCCGGGAGTCGCTCGATGCGGACCTGATCCGTATCCAGCGTGATGCGTTCCCTGCGATCGCCGCTGCGCCAGACCAGCCACAACGCAACGCTAAGCACCGGAACCTCGATCAGCGCGAACAGCGGCGCGAACACATCGCCCCCCCACGCCGCAAGGCCTGCCACCAGCAACGCCGCGATGCACAACTCCCACGTCAACTGGCGCATCTGCTGTCGGCTGAGCGCCCGGTTGGGCGCCAGCAGCAGTGTCACCTGCCCGGTTTCGGCAGCCACCGGAAGACGTGTGATCATGGACATCAGCGGTACCGCAATCCGGGGAATCATAAGGCCACCCGCACATCGCGGCAAGAATAGGCCGTCACGGCGCCTGCATCCTGCCGCGCATCATTGGCTGCGCTGCGCGCAAGCCTTACAATGGACGGTCATATCCGAGTCATTGCCGATGGCTGAAATCCTCGCCCCTGAATTGCCCGCGCCGCCGAGCGCCGCGCGTGCGCGCATCACCGCCGCGTGGAGCGGCAACGAATCCGAAGTGGTCGCGGCGCGGCTCGCCGAAGCCACGCTTCCCGCGCGCGAAAGCGAAGCGGTCGAAGCGCAGGCCGCGGCGCTGGTGTCGCGCGTGCGCGAACGCAGCGCCAACCAGAGCGCGGTGGAATCCTTCATGCGCCAGTACGACCTTTCTTCCGAGGAAGGCGTGCTGCTGATGTGCGTCGCGGAAGCGCTGCTGCGCATCCCCGATCGCCTCACCACCGACAAGCTGATCCGCGACAAGCTGGGCGAAGCCGACTGGAAGAAGCATCTCGGCGCCAGCGATTCGCTGTTCGTCAACGCCTCGACCTGGGGCTTGATGCTCACCGGCCGTCTGGTGAACCTCGCCGACGCCACGCGCGCGGATGCGCCGGGCGCGTTCAAGCGCCTGATCGGGCGCGCGGGCGAACCGGTAATCCGCCTCGCGGTGCGCCAGGCGATGCGCATCATGGGCCACCAGTTCGTGATGGGCCGCACCATCGAGGAAGCGCTGGACCGTTCGGCCAAGGGCGACAACGCAAAGTACCGCTATTCTTACGACATGCTGGGCGAGGCCGCCTTCACGGCGCCCGACGCGCTGCGTTACAAGAAGGCCTACCACGACGCGATCCTCGCGCTCGGCCGGCGCGGCCCCTCCGCCAACCTGCTGGTCGCGCCGTCGATCTCGGTGAAGCTGTCGGCCCTGCATCCGCGTTACGAAGTCGCCAAGCGCGAACGCGTGCACGCGGAGCTGACCCCGGTGGTGCTGGAACTGGCGCAACTCGCGAAGGCACAAGGCATCGCGCTCACCATCGACGCCGAGGAAGCCGACCGGCTGGAACTGTCGCTGGACGTGATGGAAGCGGTGTTCACGCATCCGTCGCTTGCGGGCTGGAACGGTTTCGGCCTCGCGGTGCAGGCCTACCAGAAGCGCGCGTCGTTCGTGATCGACTGGCTGGTCGAAACCGCGAAGGCCGCCAAGCGCCGCTGGTGCGTGCGGCTGGTCAAGGGCGCGTACTGGGATTCCGAAATCAAGCGCGCGCAGGAATTGGGCCTTGCCGGCTATCCGGTGTTCACGCGCAAGCCCAACACCGACGTGTCGTATCTCGCCAACGCGCGGCGCATGCTCGATGCCGGCGCGGACGTGATCTATCCGCAGTTCGCGACCCACAACGCACACACCATCGCGGCGATCCGTCACATCGCAAATGGACGTCCCTTCGAATTCCAGCGCCTGCACGGCATGGGCGCCGACCTGTACTCGGAAGTCGTCGGTCCCGACCATTGGAACGTGCCGTGCCGGGTGTACGCGCCGTGCGGCAGCCACGAAGACCTGTTGCCGTACCTGGTGCGTCGCCTGCTCGAGAACGGCGCCAACACCAGCTTCGTCAACCGCATCAGCGACGAGACGCTGCCGATCCACGATCTGGTCGCCGACCCCTGCGTCGAAGTGCGCGCGTTCGGCGCGGCGCACGGCGGCCATTACCAGCATCCCCGCATTCCCCTGCCGGTCGACCTGTACGGCACACTCCGGAAGAATTCCATGGGCGTCAATCTTGCCAACGACGACGAACTGAAATCGCTCGCCGAAGCCGTCAACGCCAGGCGCGGACCGTGGCAGGCGGAACCGCTGGTCCCGGGCGCGCAACCGTCGACGCCAACGCGTGACGTCACCAGCCCGGCCGATCACCGTGTCGTGGTCGGCCAGTCGCGCGATGCCGACGCCGCGACCTTGCTGCGCGCACTCGACAATGCCGTCGCTGCACAAACCGGGTGGGACGACACGCCTGCCGACGCGCGCGCGACGATTTTGGAACGCGCCGCCGACCTGATCGAACAGAACCGCGGCGAGCTGATCGCGCTGTGCGTGCGCGAAGCCGGCAAGACCCTTCCCGCCGCGATCGGCGAAATCCGCGAAGCCGCCGACATGTGTCGCTACTACGCGGCGATGGCGCGCAAGCTGTTCGGCAAACCCGAAGACTTGCGCGGCCCGACTGGCGAATCCAACCAGTTGTTCCTGCGCGGGCGCGGCGTGTTCGTGTGCATTTCGCCGTGGAATTTCCCGCTGGCGATCTTCACCGGACAAGTCGCCGCCGGATTGGCGGCAGGCAACGCGGTGATCGCCAAACCCGCCGAGCCGACCACGCTGATCGGCTACATGGCGGTGAAGCTGCTGCACCAGGCCGGCGTGCCCGAAAAAGTCCTGCAGTACGCGCCCTGCCGCGGCTCGGTGATCGGCAACACGCTGCTGACGCGCGCGGAAATCGCCGGCGTGTGCTTCACCGGTTCCACCGAAACCGCGTGGACCATCAATCGCACGCTGGCTGCACGCAATGCGCCGATCGCCGCGCTGATCGCCGAAACCGGCGGCCAGAACGCCTTAATCGCGGATTCCTCCGCGCTGCCCGAGCAACTCGTGAAAGACGTGATGACCAGCGCGTTCGATTCCGCCGGCCAGCGCTGCTCGGCCGCGCGCGTGTTGTTCGTGCAGGACGACATCGCCGACCACGTGATCAACATGCTGAAGGGCGCGATGGACGAATTGAAGGTCGGCGATCCGGCGCTGCTCTCGACCGACGTCGGCCCGGTGATCGACCAGCCTTCCTGCGCGACGCTCGAGGAACACGCGGAAGTGATGCGCGGCTCGGCCAAGCTCATCAACGTGGCCAAATTACCCGAAGGCGCCGAGCACGGCACCTTCTTCGCGCCGCGCGCGTACGAGATCCCGTCGATCAAGCTGCTGACCCGCGAAGTGTTCGGGCCCGCGTTGCACGTGGTGCGCTGGAAGGCGAGCGAACTCGACGAAGTGATCGACGCGATCAACGCCACCGGCTTCGGCCTGACGCTCGGCATCCACAGCCGCATCGACGAAACCGTCGACCACATCCGTCGTCGCGCAAAAGTCGGCAACCTCTACGTCAACCGCAACCAGATCGGCGCTGTGGTCGGCGTGCAACCGTTCGGCGGCGAGAACCTTTCCGGTACCGGCCCCAAGGCCGGCGGTCCGCACTATCTCCTGCGCTTCGCGACCGAACGCACCTTCACCGTCAACACCACCGCGGCGGGTGGCAATGCATCGCTGCTGACGCTGCAGGATTGATGCCCGCAACGCGGAAATGTTGCCATTGGGTTCATGACGTATTCGGATTTCGTGTGAAACCCGTCTTGCGCCTGAATTGATACGCGGCGCGGGGTTGCGCGCGTGTAGCAAGCCTCGTTACGGTGATTGCGGCGCTTCCATGCGCCGCGCATTTCGCTTACGAGGAGAACGCAATGATCGGATCACTCAACCGCACGGGCATCGCGGCTGCCGTGTCACTCGCGATTGCCATGCTGGCGCCCGCCGCATTGGCGCAAACCCAGCCCGCGCCGCAGCAGGCCCCATCGCAAGACAATGCCGCTGCATCCCAGACCGACACCGGGCCCGCACCGAGCGACACCGAATTGAAGAACTTCGCGGGTGCCGTGGTGGATGTGCAGAACATCAAGAATTCGCTCCAGCCACAACTCGCCGCAGCAAAGACAGCGGACGCGCGCACGCAACTGCAGCAGTCCGGCGAAAAGAAAATGGAAGCCGTGGTCGAGAGCCACCAGTTGTCGCCCAAGCGCTACGTGCAGATCGCCAACCTGGTGCAGACCGACAGCAGCGTGCGGGCCAAGGTCCAGAAGTTCATGCCGCCGCAGCTCGGCGCGCAGCAACCGCAACAGCCGCAGCAACCGCCGACGTCCTGAAGTGAGCGGGGCGCCGGCAGGCGTCCCCTTCACCGCGCCATGGGTCACACGCTCCGCGTCGCCACCACCGGCGGCACGCGCGAGGCGCGCAACGCGGGCGCCAGTATCGCGAACTGGCCGAGCAGCCACAGCGCCAGCGCCCCGACCGGCAGGTACCACAGCGGCAGGCGCGGGAGCTGGTAGTGCGCCATCAGCACGAGGTTGAGAGCGACCGCCAGCAGCACACCGAGCGCGATGCCGAGCGTGACGATCAGGAAATTCTCGGTCTGGAAGTAGCGCAGGATGTCCGTGCGTGTCGCACCCACCGCGCGGCGGATGCCGATGGTGCGCGTGCGCTGCAGCACCCAGAAATTCGCGAGCCCGGTGATGCCGAGCGCGGTGACGAACATCAGCCCGATGACCGATGCGATCAGCAAACCGATCATTTCGCGCTGGCGCTGGAAATAATCGTCACGCATCTGCGCGAAGGTCTGCGGATCACGCAGCACGCGATCCGGAGCGAGGTGATACAGGGTGTCCGCCGCCTCCTGCATCACGCGCGCCCGCTCGCCGGGCGACGTGCGCAGCACGTAGGTGACACTGTTGCTGTCGGGCAGCAGCGGAAACAGGATGCTCTGGCCGTTGTCGGCGCCCTCGTCCACGTCGGGCCGCAGCAGGTGCTCCACCACGCCGACAATGCGGATCGGGTTGTCGTACGGATAGATTGATTTGCCCAGCGGATTCTGGCCCGGAAACAAACGTTCGGCCAGGGCCCTGGTGATGATGGCGGCCGGTACATGACGAATGCCGTCATTGCCGCGACCGGCGTCCAGCGGCATGTACTCGTCCTCGCGGAAATCGCGGCCGGCGACCAGCTTCAATCCGAGCGTGCCCAGTTCGCCGCGCGTGCCGGTGAACAGGCTCGCGAGTGCGTAGGCCTGTGCATCGGGCGAGGTCTGCACGCTGCTGGTCCAGTTGTTGCCGTTGAAGGGCAGCGCATCGACGGCCACGGCCGACTCGACGCCAGGAATCATCCGCAATGCGGCGAGATCGGTTTCGTGCCGCGCGAGCTGGTTGGCGGTTCGATCGAGGCTTGCGCTCTGGACGAGCACCAGCTGATCCTCGGCCACGCCGCTCGGCAGGCTCATCAACGCCTCCTGCCGCTGGATCATGAAGGCGACGTTGCAGACGATGGCGCAGGTGAGCGCGACCAACAGCGCCAGCAGGCTCGCGATCAGTTTGTGGCGGCCGAGGCTCGCGAGGATGGGCTTGAATTCGGTCATGGCCATTCCGTCATTGGGTTTTCAGTTGCAGCGCCGGCGGCACCAGGCAGGCGCGCCATGCCGGCAACACGCCGGCCAGCACACTCGCGGCGATCGCCAGCGCCAGCGTGCCGATCAGCATGCCCGCATCCATCTGCGCGAGCTGCGCATAGCCGTCGGGGCGCTGGCGGACGCTCCACAAGCCCAGTTGCGCGATGGCCAGTCCCAGCAAGCCGCCGAGCGTGCCGATCAACGCGGACTCGATGCCGAACTGCACGAACACGTCGCGCCGCCGTGCACCCATCGCGCGGCGCACGCTGATCTCGCCACTGCGGCGCAGGAACTTGGCGAGCAGCAGCGCCACCACGCTCAACATGCACACCGCGAGGAATCCCACGGCCAGCCACAGCTGCATCGACAGCGTGTCCGGAATGATCTGTTCATGCGCCAGCCACGCCATCAGGCCGAACAGGTGCGGCGGCGCATCCTTGCGCGGGAAGCGCCCGTGGGCCTGCTGGTCGTGCCAGTAGTTGTCGAGATAGCGGCGATACGCAAACACCTTGACGGGATCGTCGAGTTCCACCCACAACTGCAGCCACGTGCATTGGTCACTCGTGCGCGACTCGCTGCCGTCACCCCAGCATGAGAAATGACCGCGAAACGAAAGCTGCAATTCCATCGCGGTCTGCAGCGGCATGAAGAACTGGTCGGCGCCGCCGAACACGCGCGCGCCGTGCTGGGCATAGAACGCGGGCTGCGGATGCCAGTCGCGCAACACGCCGATGACGCGGAACTCGGTGTTGTCGAGGCGCACCAGCTTGCCGATCGCACCGGCATCGCCGAACAGCTTGCGGGCGAGTTCGGCGTTCAGCACCACGACCCGCGCGCGCGCATCGTCCTGCGCATTCGTCCAGCCCGTGCCAGCGTTGAAGGGCACGTCGAACATCGGGAAAAAATCCGCCGTCACGTATTGCCCGTTCTCGAAGAACGGATGCTGGCCCGCATCCGCCGGCGTGACGGCGACCGAGCCCGAGCTCATCGCGGCCTGCCGGTCGGCGCGATGCTCGCGCAGCAGGTTCATCGCATCCACCCAGGTGAACGCGTCCGGCGTGCCCATGATGCCGGCATGGGCATTCTGGGCATGGTCGGGCGTGCGCGGATCGAGCATCGGCACGAACAATTTCGCGCTGCGCCCGGGCAGCGGATCGCCGCTCATCACGTGCAGTACGGTGATCATCGTCATCGATGCGCCGATGCCGAGCCCGATCGCCAGCACCATCAGCGCGGTGAGCACCGGATTGCGCTTCAGGCTGCGCAGCGCGAGGTCGAAGTAGTAGGCGAACATGCGTCTCCTCAAAT
Source organism: Pseudomonadota bacterium (assembly GCA_040388785.1). Lineage (GTDB taxonomy): Bacteria > Pseudomonadota > Gammaproteobacteria > Xanthomonadales > Rhodanobacteraceae > 66-474. Next base: position 40,866 of record JAZKBD010000011.1, on the reverse strand, counting down.
GGTCCGCGTCGCTTCCACCGGCGACACGCGCGACGCACGCATCGCCGGCACCAGTACCGCACCCTGCCCCAGCAACAGCAGCACGATCACGCCCGCCAGCACGTACAGCAGCGGCATGCGGTCCGTCGCGAGTTGCCGCATCATCCAGAGGTTCAAGCCGATCGCGAGAACCGCGCCCACCACCACGCCGCCGCCGGCGATCAGAAGGTTTTCGGTCTGGAAGTAGCGCAGGATGTCGTGCCGCGTCGCGCCGAGCGCGCGGCGGATTCCGATCTGCTTGCGCCGCTGGCCGACCCAGAAACTGGTAAGCCCGATGATGCCCGCGCCGGTGATCACCAGCAGCACCGTGCAGATGATGCCCATCAGGATCGCGGTGCCGCGGTCGCTGTCGTAGGCGCGATGGCGGATGTCGGCGAAACTCAGCACGCCGTCTTTCGGATCGATGACGCGCAACCGGCTCTGCGCGTACAGCGCCTTCGGCGCCTCCCGCATCGCGGCCGCCAGTTCGCCCGGCTTGGCGCGCACGATGTAGTAGGTGCCGAACGACATGTCCAGGCGCCGCGGCCACAGCATGGCCTGGTAAACGTAATCGCGTGACCACGTGTCGGTTTCCTGCCGCTGCAGGCGCGCGACGATGCCGATGATGGTGGTCGGCGTCGTGCTCATCGTGTAGAAGGTCTTGCCCAGCGCCGAGCCATCGGGATACAGCTTGTCGGCCAGTGCCTTGGTCACGATTGCCACCGCCGGCGTCTTGTTTTCGCGCATCCCCATCGGCTCGATTTCGTCGGTGCGGAAATTGCGCCCGGCGATCAGCCTGAGGCCGAGCGTGTCGATCAGGTGCGTGTCGCTCAAGTAGACCGAAGCGTCGGTGGTCTTCTGCACTTGGTCGGGCTTCATGGTGATGAAGTTGTCCCAGCCCCCGCCACGCAGTGGATACGAATTGGCGGGTGCCACGTCGCGCACCGCGGGGAGTTGCCGGAGCGCAGCAAGGTCGGCCTGCATCTGTGCGTCGATCTGCTGCTCGGAATGCTGACCCGCCCACTGGCTTCCGATCACGAACAGGTTGGCTTCGTCGATGCCGGTGGGCTCGGTCAGGTGCGACAGACGCTGGTGGATGATGAACAGCGCGTTGCACACGATCGCCAGGGTCAGCGCGATCTGCAGCGCGATCAGCACGGTGCCGGCCTTGTGCTGGCGCAGCGCGGCGATGATGGGCTGGATCTGCATGTGCGAGCCCCGTTTCAGTTGGTTTTCAAATGCCAGGCCGGCTGCACGTGCGCCGCGCGCCAGGTGGGATAGAACGCCGCAATCACGGTGGCGACGATCGCGACCGCCAGCGTCAGCATCACCAGCGACAAATCCACGTGCGCCAGACGCGCGATCTCGGGGCGGAACAGCAAGCCGACGCCCGATACGCCCACGGCGGTCAGCAGCAATCCCAGCAGGCCGCCCGCCACGCCGACGGTGCCGGCTTCGATGAGGAATTGCATGTAGATCTCGCGCCGCGATGCGCCCAATGCTCGACGCACGCCGATCTCGCTGGCGCGGCGCATGAACTTCGCCAGCAGCAGCCCGACGGTATTGACCAGGCAGATCAGGAAGAAGCCCAGCGACACCATCAGTGAGATGCGGCTCTCGGGAGGCACCACGTGCATGTACGCCATCCACTGCGTCACGTCGCGCAGGCGCACGTTGGGCGTCCAGCCGAAGCGGCCGGCGCGTTGCTGGTCGGCGGAATAGCCTTCCAGGAAGTTGCGGTAGCGCGCGACGTCGTTCGCGTTGTCCAGTTCCACCCACGGCGTGAGCCACACGCAGTCGCTGTGCAGCCAGTCATTCCAGCCGCGCATGGTGGTGGGCTTGCGGCAACTGTTGTTGCCGGCAGTGTCGATGTGCAAATCCAGCGCGCGAGTGAATGGCAGGTAGAAATCCGCGGGCTCCTCGAATCCGCTGCTGCCGAACAAGGCGTAGAAGCGCGGCACCGGATCCCAGTTCCGGGTCACGCCCACGACGCGGTAGTCGTGGCCGTCAAGATTGATTTCGCGTCCGATGCTGTTGGTGTCGCCGAACAGTTTGTTGTTGAATTCCTCGCTCAGCACGATCACCGGCGCGCGGCTTTCGTCCTGCGTCGCGTCCCAGCCACTGCCGAATTGGAATGGCACTTCGAACATCGGGAAGAAATCGCCGTATACCGCGTAGCCGTTCGCCTTGAGCGGCAGGCTGCGGTTGCCCCCCGGCATCAACGACACCTGCACCGGATACAACAGCGTCTGCCGCTTCGCCGCGTGCGCGCGCATCAGCGCCATCGCATCGGTGTAGTCCAGCGCCTGCGGCGGCTCGCCATCGCCATTGAAGCTCTGCTGCGGCCCCCAACTGTCGATCTGCGGCGTGAACAATTGCGCGGACTTGTCCGGGATCGGATTGCCCGACACCGCGCGGAACACCGAATACGTGATCATCGACGCGGCCACGCCGAATCCGATCGCCACGATCATCAGCGCGGTCAGCAGCGTGTTGCGTTTCAGGCTGCGCAGTGCAAGGTCGAGGTAATAGCCGAGCATTCCATTTTCCGCGAAGGTGTCGAGCGCGTTGCGCCGAGCGAAACGACGCTGTCGCATGAATCGTTGCTTCCTGCGTCCAGGTTGCATCCTGCATGCCACACGCGTGGCCCGAACAACGCACCGGCAATCAAGCGCTTGCGGCGTGCGAATCGCCACGCCCGGTGTCCGCGGACACCTTGCGGACGTTTCCGGACGCAACAAAAAACCCCGCCTTGCGGCGGGGTTCTCGTCACTGCGCCGGCCTTGAAGCGGCGCGTCAGAACTTGTACTGCATCGAGATGCCGAACAGATCGCCGGAATTGTCGAAGCTGCCGACCAGGTGGTCGCCGGTGGCGCTCATGTCGTTGACGTCGCCGTTGTCGACGAACAGGTGCGTATAGCCGATATTGAGCGTCAGGTTCTGCGTGGGCGTATAGCCCGCGCCGAGCGAGATCCACTTGCGTGCGCCATCCGGAATACGCGGATCACGCGTGGAATCCTGGGTGGGCGTCTGGTCGAAAGCCACGCCACCGCGCAAGGTCCACGCATCGCTCAAGCGGTAGTCCATGCCGAGCGAACCGAACCAGGTGTTCTTCCAGCCGTAATACTGGTCGATGTTCGGCTGGTAGGGATTGGCGAAATCGATGGCCAGGTGACTGAACGAACTCCAGCCGGTCCAGCTCACTTCCGCGCCCCACGACACCGGGCCCATCGTCTTGTGCCAGTAGCTCAACGACGCGGTCGCCGGGGTGGCGAACTGGCCGCTGCCCGTGGTGTTCTGGAACAACGGTGGCACGCCGGGTTGCGAAAGCACGAACTGCACGCTGGCCGGCACCGTGAAATAGGCCTGGCCGGTGAAGTCATGATTGATCTTGGCGTGGTAGGAGAGCGCCAGGGTGTCCTGCGTGGTTGGCTTCCATTCCGCGCCGGCCGCCCAACTCCACTTCCAGTTGTCACCACGAATGCGCACCGCGCCGTCCGCCGACTGCGGCAGGAAGGTCGGCGCCAGGTTGAACGGCGGCGCCGCCATCACCGCGCCCATGTCGATGGCGTTGCCAAGATCGATGGTGGTCTTTTGCGCGATGACCGAAAAGCCCAGCGAGAACTGCGGACTGATTGCCCACGCGATCGAACCCGTGAAGTCCGTCGACTTCACGCTGGTCTTCAGCGCCTGATAGCGGCCCATCCAGCCGGCGTCGTATTCGGTGGCCAAGCCGAAAGGCGCGTTGATGCCGAACCCGAGCCGCCAGTTCTGCGCGATCGGCGCGATGAAGCTGATCGCCGGCACGCCGTGCACGCCGCCGCCGTTGCCGCCATCGCCGCCCGACAGCGGTTGCCCGATTGCATCGGTGCCTGAACCGTGGAATTGCGTGCTGACGTTGATGGCCGTCGCATCGAGCTGCACCGCGTAAGTGTCGAAGTCGACCATCGCGGCGGGGTTGTTCATCACCACCGAAGCGTCGTTGCCGGCGGCTTCGCGCCCGGCGTACGCGCGGCCCATCGCCTGCACGGTGTTTTCGCTGATCTGGAAGCCGGATGCGATGGCCGCCGGACTGACCAGCGCGCCGGCGACGGCGACACTCAGGGTGGCGAGCGCCAGGCCAGCCAGTCTGGGCGCGGTGATCGGATGCTTGCTCATGTGGATCTCCAGTCGAATGTTTTTGTACATCAAGAAGGGGTACGGCGCCCAATCCATGCCCGCAAAGCGGCCTGCCTCGGGTCTTTCATACGTTTGTATGAATTTCGTTACGGCGGACTATCGCACCGCGGCGCAGTCCGTGCAAGTCCGCAACTCGAGCGTGGCGCCCGGATTGACTCGTTCGTGCCGGGCGGAGACGCAGGGCATCGAAGTCGAAGGACAACGGTCGAGCGTTTCGACTCCGCGGCCTCCAGCCGCTACGCTCGGCGCGAACAAAAAGCAGCGGGCCGTGCTGCACACCGTCGCGCACAACGGCGCTGCCTAACTTCTCGTAAATGCGCCTTCCTTATACTGGGGCCGTCCGCCGCCTCCGATGCCCTCATGCCTCAAACCAAGCCCCGCCGCCGGCCGCCGCTGTCCCGATCCCTGCCTTGTTTTCTGCCTTCGCTGATCGCCGTGTTCCTCGCGATCTGGATTCCCCCCGCGTGGGAACGCTACTCGTTGCTGTTGCTGCTGGTCGGCGCATCGCTGTCGATGGCGGCGGTGTGCCATGCGATCGGCTTCGGTTGCGAACCCACTTTCCTGCGCACCGCGCTGCGACGCGGATCGGCGCACCTGATCGCGCTGGCGATCCATACCGCGATTGTGTTCCTGCTGGTGGCGTGGCCGTTGGCCGTGCTGTCGCAGGCGCCGTCGCTGGCGGCGACACTGGGCCTTGCGGTCGCGCTGGTGGTCGCGCTGCTGGTGTTGTGGCGGCTCTGGCCCGTGTTCGGCCTGGTGTTCGCGTGGGACGATGCCTTTCCCGCCGGCGAGGAACATTCCTGGATCACTGCCGCGCTGGCGCGCAGCCTCGCCTTCGCGCGCCACCTCACGCGCGGACGCGATCTGTTCCTGACGCACTTCCTGCCGGCTTCGCTCGCGCAACTCGCGATCGCATTCGGCGCGCTGTCGCTAGCGGGCATCGGTGCCAGCCTGCCCGACGAAATCCGCACGGCCTCGCTGTTCCTGTTCGCGGTCGTGGTGTTGCCGCTGTGTTCGCTGATCGTCGCCGATCGCACGCTGCGTCTCCTGTTCGACGGCCGCGTGCGCGCCTTCACGCCACGGCCGCCGACGCCGCCGTCTTCCGAACGGCCGCCAATGGACGACAGCAGCCGTTCCGAAGAAACGTCCATTGCTTTCAGCGATACCGTCCGGACCCCCGAAACCGTTGCGGCAAACCCCGACGCACCCGCGCAAGCCGTGCTGGATGAAAACCTGCTGGCGGCAGCACGCAGCGGCAATACCGCGGCAGCGATGCAATGGCTCGCGCAAGGCGCCAACCCGGACGCGATCCCGCCCGCGGGCGCGCGCGACCAGCGTTCCGCGCTGGTGCTGGCTGCGGAACTGCCCGACACGCACTTGTTGCGCGCGCTCATCGCGAAAGGCGCCGACGTCAATCGCGCGCACGCCGGCCTGACGCCGCTGCTCGCGACCACGCGCGCCTGCCACGCAGGCCGCCCCGAAATGGTGACCAGCCTGATCGCGAATGGCGCCGATCCGGCGCGCGCGGACGTCGACGGCAACACGCCGCTGCACCACGCCGCGCTGTGCGCGGAGCCCGCGGTCGCGGCGATCCTGGTCGATGCGCAGGCGCCGCTGGAAGCCCGCAATCGCGAACAGGCGACGCCGCTCGCGGTCGCGGCGGCCTCCGCGAACTGGCCGGTGCTGCGTTTCCTGGTGGAGCACGGCGCGCACGCCGACGCCGCGATGCCGGCCGCGGCAGGCATCGCCGACGACGACCCGGAAGGCGTGCGCATCCTGCTCAAGCACAAGGGCCGCGCCACCGCGGTCGATGCGCTGGGCCGCAGCGCGCTGCTGCACGCGGCGCGCGAGAACCATGTCGAGATCACGCGCGTGCTGCTGGACGCCAACGCGGACGTGTCTCTGGCCGATCGTTACGGCACCACGCCGCTGATGGAAGCCGCGCGCGCGGGCGCGGCGGGCGTGGTCGCGCTGCTCGCCGAGAAAAATCCCGACGTGAACGCCTGCGACCAGCACGGCCGCACCGCGCTGATGCTGGCATGCCAGTCGCCGCGCGCCAACGCGGCCTGCGTGCGCGCGCTGCTGGAACTGGGCGCCGACCCGGCGCGCAAAGGCAGCGACGGCCGCAGCGCGATCGACCAGGCCAGCACCGCCGGGCGCTGGGATCTCGTCGCGCTGATGGATCCCGATGCGGCACTGCCCGCCAGCCACGCACGCGGCAACGAGCCCGATCCCGGCGCCGATACGCCGCAGCACCTGCTCGACGCGCTGCGCTTCGCGCACTGGAGCGTCGTCGCGCGGTTCGAGGAGCGCGTGCGCACGTGGCCGGCGACCGAACTCGCCGCGCTGTATCTCGATCTCGCCGATCACGCCGACGCCGCGCCGCGCGCGTGGCTGCTGGAACATGGTTTATTGGAGCAGGGTCTATTGGAGCAGGGCCTCGACGGCGAAGCACGCCTCGACGACGGCAGCCGCCTGTTCGATGCACTGCTCGATCACCTGCCGGCCTCGATTGCCGCGGTGCGCCAACTGCTCGACGCCGGTGCCACGCCCGCGGGCGCGGGACGCTTCGCACAGGCGCTCGCGCGCCTCGATGGCGGCGAAGGCGCGGCACTCGCGCTGGCGATGCTCGAACGCGGCGCCGACGCGTTCGGTGCCGATGCCGACCATCGCACGCCGCTGCACCACGCCAGCCGTCCGGGCATGCTGCCGGTGTTGCGCGCACTGCTCGTGCGCGGCGCCGATCCCAACGCGCGTGATCGCGCGGGCGCAACACCCCTGCACGTCGCGCTGGACGGCAAGCCCGACGAAGTACTGCCGCTGGTGAAGGCGCTGATCGCGCACGGCGCCGATCCGGAAAGCCCGGCCGCCAGCGGCGAAACGCCACTGGGCCTCGCGCTCGCGCGCGACGCGACCAGACTCGAACATTGGTTGCGCTGGAACGACTGGGCGCTGCCCAGGCGTCCGCTGCGCGACGAAGACCTGCCCGCGGCGGCCGCCGATCCCGATGCGGTGGCGCGCCTGCTTGAACTCGGCCTGCCGGTGGACGCGCGCGACGGCCGCGGCGCCACCGCGTTGCTGCGCGCGAGCGGCGCGGGCGCGTTGCAAAGCGTGCAACGGCTGCTGGCCGCGCACGCCGATCCCAAACTCACGGTGGACACCGGCGCGTCGTCGTTGTCGGCCGCCGTCAGCGCGCGCCAGCCAGACATCGCGCGCGCGCTGGTCGCCGCGGGCGTGCCGGTCGATCTGCGCCACGCCGACGACGTGACCGCCTTGATGATCGCCGCCGCGCTGGGTTACCCCGACATGGTGGCGGTGCTGCGCGAACTCGGGGCGCAGCCCGGCCTCGTCGATGCACGCGGCCAGACCGCGCTGCACGCGGCCGCACGCTTCTGCTTCGACAGCCGCGACAGCCTGCGCTGCCGCCGCCTGCTCGATGCGCTGTTGCAGGACGCGGCGCACTTGAACACCGCCGACCGCAGCGGCGCGACGCCCTTGCTGGTGCTGCTGGGCGTGCACACTAAGCCCGGCGCGGATTGCGACGGCACGCATCTCGGCGCGCTGCTGCCGGCGCTGCTGGACGCGGGCGCGAACCTCGACCACCCCGACGAACACGGCGTCACCGCGCTGCACGCCTGCGCGATGCACGCGACCTTCGAACCCGCGCGCGTGCTGCTGCAGCGTGGCGCCAACCGCGAGGCGCGTGATTGCATGCAGCGCACGCCATCGGATGTCGCGAATGTGCTCGGCTACATCGACCTCGCGATGGAACTGGCGCCGCGCCGCGGCGTGCCGCTCAATGCACCGGTGGTGACACCGGTGATGACACATCCGAGCACTTGAATGTCGCCGGACCAAGTACCTGCTGTGCTCGATCCGCGGCGGATCATCCCTGACCCGCACTGACAACGTGCTTCACACCTTGTCGGTTGCCGTTTCCTGCCGCCGCGCGGTATCGGCTTCGAACAGCCCCTGCAGTTCCTCGTAGGCTTCGCGCGTGGTCTGGCGCAGCGCGACGTCATCGTCGTACACCAGGTGCTGGTCGCGCAGCAGCCGTTCGTCGTGTTCGCGGAACAGCTCCACCACCGCGCGCGCCTGCTCCTTGTCCATGCCCAGTGCCTTCAGCGTCAGCGCCGCCATCTTGAGGCTGGAGTAAAACGTCTCGCGCACCACGTCGTCGGGATCGGAGGTCAGGTCCATCAGCCGGAATGCATGCTGGCGGTTGCGCGCCCGTGCGACGATCTTGAGGTGTGGGTACATCCGCCGCACGATGCGCGCGGTGCGCACGTTGGTATCCGGATCGTCGGTCGCCAGCACGAACACGTCGGCCTTGCCGGCACCGGCCGCGCGCAGGATTTCCGCGCGGGTCGGATCGCCGAAGAAAATCTCGGTGCCGGCGAAGCGGCGCGACAGGTCGACCTGTTCGATGGAACTTTCCAGCGCCACGTACGGAATGCCGCGCGCGCGCAACAGGCGTCCCACGATCTGGCCGACGCGCCCGAAGCCCGCGATCACCACGCGCGGCGCGCCGGTGTCGATGGTGTCGTATTCGCGCACCGGCGCTTTCGGTTGGGGCAGCTTTGCCGCCGCCAGCACCAGCAGCGGTACCGCGGCCATGCCCAGCGTGACCACCAGCACCAGCACGCCGTGTTGCATCGTCGACAACAAGCCCTGCTCGTGCGCGAGCTTGAACACCACGAACGCGAACTCGCCGCCGCCCGCCAGCAACGCGACCAGCTTCAGCGCGTCGGCATTGCCCATGCGCTTGTTGATCCGGCCCACCAGCGCCAGTGCCGGCGCCTTGCACGCGAGCAGCAGGACCACCAGCCCGGCGATCACCCACGGGTGCTGTTCCAGCAATGCCAGGTTCACGCCCATGCCGACCGTGATGAAGAACAGGCCGAGCAGCAGACCTTCGAACGGCGCGATATTGGATTCGAGTTCGTGGCGGTATTCCGAATCGGCCAGCAGCACGCCCGCGAGGAAGGTGCCCAGCGCCATCGAGATGCCGGCGAGCTGCATCAGCCACGCCACGCCCATCACCACCAGCAGCGCGACCGCGGTGGAGACTTCGATCAGTTGCGTCCTGGCGACTGCGCGGAACACCGGCCGCAGCGCGTAGCGGCCGCCCACCACCACCACCGCGATGACGCCGGCGACGCGCAGCGCCGATACCCAGGAAGGGACGTTCGTTGCGTGTGCACCCGCGTGACCGGCCAGCAATGGGATCGCGGCAATCAACGGAATCGCCACCAGATCCTGAAACAGCAGGATCGCGAACGCCTGGCGTCCGTGCGGGCTCTGCAGCTCGCGCCGCTCCGCCAGTATCTGCAAACCGAACGCGGTGGATGAAAACGCGAGGCCCAGTCCCACCACGATCGCGGTCACCGGTTCCAGGTGGAAACCGAACACCGCGATCAGCGCGATCACCGCTGCCGAACCGGCGACCTGCAGCGTGCCCGCGCCAAACACCGCGCGCCGCATCACCCACAGCCGTTGCGGGGAAAGTTCGAGGCCGATCACGAACAGCAGCAACGCGACGCCAAATTCCGAAACGCCCGCGACCGCGTCGGGATTCTGGATCCACTTCAGGCCGTATGGCCCGATCACCACGCCGGCCGCGAGGTAGCCCAGCACCGAGCCGAGCTTCAACTTGCGCGACAGCGGCACCGCGATCACCACCGCGACCAGGAACACCAGCACCGATGCCAGCCAGGAATGCGTCTGCACGAGTCAGGCCTGTTTCAATCGCGCCGGATTATGGCAGCGGCGCATGACAGCTTCACTGCAGTCCATAGGAATGCAGCAGCGCATCGGCTTGCGGTGGACGCCCGCGGAACGCCACGAAGCTTTCCAGCGCGGGACGGCTGGCGCCGACGCCGAGGAATTCGTCGCGGAAGCGCGCACCCGTCGCGGCATCGATGACGCCGTGCTCCTCGAATGCGCCGAACACGTCCGCCGACAACACCTCGGCCCACAGGTAGCTGTAGTAACCCGCCGCGTAGCCGCCCGCGAAGATGTGCGTGAACGCGTGCGGGAACCGCTGCCACGCCGGCGGATGCAGCACCGCAGCTTCGCGTCGCGCGGTTTCCAGCGTTTCCAGCACGCGCGCACCGCGCGCCGGATCGTAGTCCGCATGCAGCAGGAAATCGAACAGGCCGAATTCCAGTTGCCGGCACAGGAACATGCCGGCCTGGAAATGCCGCGCCGCGAGCATCTTGTCGAACAGGTCGTCGGGCAGTCCTGCACCCGTCGACCAGTGTTTCGCGAAAAGATCCAGCGCCTGCCGGTTCCAGCAGAAGTTCTCCATGAACTGGCTTGGCAGTTCCACCGCATCCCATTCCACGCCGTCGATGCCGCCGATCGAAGGCAGGTCGATGCGGGTGAGCATGTGGTGCAGGCCATGGCCGAATTCGTGAAACAGCGTCTGCACGTCGTCATGGGTCAGCAATGACGGGCATTCGCCGCTCGGCATCGCAAAGTTGCAGGTGAGGAACGCTATCGGCAATTGCACGCCGTCGCCATCGCGGAAACGCGCGCGGCACACGTCCATCCAGGCGCCGCCGCGCTTGCCGCTGCGCGCGTACAGATCGAGGTACACGCCCGCGACCGGCATGCCATTGGCGTCTCGCACTTCGCAATAGCGCACGTCGGGGTGCCACACGTCCACCGGCTCCCGCGCGGGTTCGACCGTGATGCCGTACAGCTTGCCGGCCAGCGCGAACATCCCGTCCATCACCGAGGGCAGCGGGAAATACGCCTTCAGTTGTTCCTCGTCGAGCGCGTAACGCGCGAGCCGCAGTTTTTCCGACGCGTACGCGACATCCCAGGATTCCAGCGCTTCCAGCCCGAGTTCGCTGCGTGCGAAATCGCGCAGTTCTTCCAGCTCACGCTGCGCGACCGGCTTGGCACGCGCGATCAGGTCGCGCAGGAACGCCAGTACCTTGTTCGGTGTTTCCGCCATCTTGGTCGCCAGCGATTCTTCCGCCGCGTTGGCGAAGCCCAATAATTGCGCGGCCTCGTGGCGCAGCGCGAGGATCTTCTCCATGCGTTCGGAGTTGTCGAACTTGCCGGCATCCGGCCCCTGGTCGGATGCACGCGTCTGGTAGGCCCAGTACACGCGTTCGCGCAAGCCGCGGTTGTCGGCATAGGTGAGCACCGCCTGCACCGCCGGTTGCTTCAGCGTCACCAGCCAGCCGTCGAGTTCGTGCTCGCGTGCGTATTCGCGCAGCACCGCACGGCCGGATTCGGGAATGCCGGCGAGGTCGCGCTCGTCCTGGATGTGCTCCTGCCACGCATCGGTGGCGTCCAGCACCGCGTTGGAAAACGCCGTGGTGAGCCTGGAAAGCTCGTTGGCGATGTCGCGGAAACGCGTGCGCGCGGGTTCTTCCAGCGCAACACCCGACAACTTGAAATCGCGCAGCGCATGTTCGACCAGCGCGCGCTCGGGCAGCGAACGCTGCGCGAAATCCGGCGCGTCCGCGACCGCCTGTACCTTGGCGTACAGCGCGCGGTCCTGGCCCAGCGCGCTGGCGAAATCGGTGATCTTTTCCTCGGCCTGCTCGTAGGCCGCGCGCAGTTCTTTCGTATCCGCGACCGCGTGCAGGTGCGACACCGGCGCCCAGGCGCGCGACAGGCGCTGGTCGAGCCGTTCCTGCTCCAGCATCACGTGCGCGAAATCGCCGGGTGCGCCGGCCGCGGCCAGCCGGTCGATGCCGGCCTGGTAGTCGGCCAGGATCGCGTCGATCGCGGGCACCACGTCGGCGGGTTCGATCTTCGAAAACGCGGGCAAGGCGGCGTCGCTGAGCAGGGGGTTTTCGGTGGACATGCAGGGCTCCGGTGGATTCCACAGCGTGGCGTTCCTCTCCGCCGAAATCAAGCTTGCGAAGTCGCACGGCCTGGTCCGCATTTCCCGCGCGCCGCCCGACCGCTACGATGACCGTTCGACGGTTTCGAAGAGGCGCAGCGATGGCCGACGTGCGGGAATACCGGGGCGTGCTGCCGAAGCTCGGCGCGCGCGTGTACATCGACCGCGCCGCCACGGTGATCGGCGACGTCGAACTCGGCGATGACGTGTCGATCTGGCCCGCGGCGGTGGTGCGCGGCGACGTGGAACGCATCCGCATCGGCGCGCGCACGAACGTGCAGGATGGCGCGGTGCTGCACGTGACCCACGACGGTCCGTACACGCCCGGCGGCTCGCCCTGCCTCATCGGCGCGGATGTCACCATCGGCCACGGCGCGGTGGTGCACGCCTGCACGATCGGCGACTGCTGCCTGGTCGGCATGCATGCGACGGTGCTGGACGGCGCGGTGGTACGGCGCCACGCGTTCGTGGGCGCCGGCGCGCTGATCGCGCCCGGCAAGACCGTCGGCGAACGCGAACTGTGGATCGGCAATCCCGCGCGTTGCGTGCGCACGTTGAGCGACGGCGAAATCGAAGCGTTGCAGTACTCGGCGGACCACTATGTCCGCGTCAAGGACGAATACCTGCGCGGAGCGTTTTGAGCGCGGCGTCCGCGTCCGGCCGCACGCCATGCCAGCGCGCGAATGAGGCCGCGGCGGTTTCCACCAGCATGCCCAGGCCATCGGTTGCGGCCGCGCATCCGGCCGCTTGCGCCCATTCAGCGAACGGCCGCGCGGCCGGGCCGTAACTCAGGTCGTAGGCGACCGTGTGTGTTTTTGTCAAAGAGCGCGGCAGCGTGAGCGCGGCATGTTGCACGCCCGCCGAAGTCGCATTGATGATCAGATCGAACGGTCCGCAATGGTCGAGTGCAGGCCATGCGACGGCACGCGCTCGTTCCGGTGCGGACAGCGCGGCAGCCAATGCCTGCGCGCGTGCGTGCGTGCGGTTGGCGACGGCCAGGGAGCGTACGCCGGCATCGAGCAACGCGAACGCCGCCGCGCGTCCCGCGCCGCCGGCGCCGAGCAGCAGCACATCGCATCCACGCGGATCGAGCCCGAGCCGGCCACGCATGTCCGCGAGCATGCCGGCGCCGTCGTTGCTGTCGGCTTCGATACGACCATCGGGCAGAACCGTCAACACGTTGGCGACGCCGAGCCGCTGCGCCATCGGCGCGTGCACGTTCGCGAGCGCGAACGCGGCAGCCTTGTGCGGCAGGGTGACATTCGCCCCGCGGCCGCCGCGTGCGAAGAACTCGCGGATTGCCTGTTCGAATCTGCCCGGCGCGGCATCGATGGCGGTGTACTCGATGGCGATGCCGGCCTGCTCCGCGAACAACGCATGCAGGCGCGGCGACAGCGAGTGCGCGATGGGATGGCCGAAAACGGCGTAGCGGCTGACTGCGATCATCGTCGCAGTTTAGAAGCTTTCGTGAAAAGTCAGGCCATGGAAGGCCGTGGTGGACGTCACGAACTCACGAGTGTGGCCGGTACACGCCATGCTCGGCGAAGCAGCGATCAGGGATGATCGCAACAACTTGTCCCGATCCGTGAGACGGCGGCCGCGCAGGATCGCGTCACCACCCGAACCGGAGTCCGCCATGCGCCGCCACGCCCGTTCCGAACCGACACCCCGGTACGACGCCCTGACCCTCGCCGCCGCCACCTGGCTGGCCTGCGGCGTCGTGCTGTTCGGCTTGACGCCGCTGCCCTGGTGCGATGCGACGCTGGGCTGGTCGCCCGCGTTCTGGCTGGTCGCGGCGCCCGCCCTGCTGCTCATTGCGAGGCGTGCGTTCCCGCTGCGAGCCGAAGCAACACCACGACGCCAAGTTCGTTCGATTCAATCCACGAACGTGCAGGCCGTCCGGCGTCGCAAAACCGGCACGCGTCAGGGCGGACACGCGCGACGCGTGGCCTGATGCTGCTTCAAGCCACCACGCCGTTCCGCTTCGCCTCCATCCGCCGCAGCAACTCGCGCATCACGCGGTGGTACAACTCGTCGCCCAGTTCGGCGTCTTCGACGCCGGCATCGATGGAAGGGTTGTCGTTCACCTCGATCAGCACCGTGCGGTCATGCGTCTGCTTGATGTCCACGCCATAGAGGCCGTTGCCGATCGCCGCGGCGCCGCGTAACGCCAGCTTGATGACGTCAGCCGGCGCATCCTCGATCTTCAGGCACTCGAAACCACCGGAACGCGCGCTGCCGCGCGCGCTGTGGTTGTAGATCTGCCAGTGTCCGCGTGACATGAAGTATTTGCAGGCGTACAGCGCCTTGCGGTTGAGCACGCCGATGCGCCAGTCGAATTCGGTGTAGAGGAATTCCTGCGCGATCAGCAGCGCCGTGCTCTGGAACAAATGCGCCGCCGCCTTGGCGAGCTGTTCCTGGTCGTCCACCTTGATCACGCCGCGCGAAAACGAACCATCGGGAATCTTCAACACCAGCGGGAAGCCGAGTTTTTCCGGCAGCTCGCGCAGCTGTTTCGGATCTTCCCGGTACAGCACCTCCGAGCGCGGCAGCGCGATCTTGTGCGCGCGCAACAGGTCGTTCAAATAGATCTTGTTGGTGCAGCGCAGGATCGAGGTCGGATCGTCGATCACCATCATGCCTTCGCGTTCGGCCTTGTGCGCGAAGCGGTAGGTGTGGTCGTCGGGCGCGGTGGTTTCGCGGATGAACAAGCCGTCGTATTCGGCAAGCCGCGGATAGTCGTTTTTCTGGATGGGGTCGACTTCGATGCCAAGGTCCTTGCCGGCCGTGATGAATTGCTTGAGCGCCCGCGCATTCGACGGCGGCATCGCTTCCCTGGGATTCACCAGCATCGCGAGGTCGTAGCGGAACTGCTTGCGCGCGCGCGGCTTGCGCCACAAGCGCCGCGAGAATGCATCCAGCGCCTGCGCGAAAGCATCTTCCTGCGCGTCGTCCAGCGTATGCAGCCCGACCGGCTTGATCGCGCTGATCTGCCACACGCGGTCGCGCTCGAATTCGATGCGCAAGAGCGGGCACGGGAATGTCTCGAACACCTGCCGCGCCAGATCCTGCAGCGCGGGATACGACGTGACGCCGAAGTAGACCAGGATGCCAAGGTCGGTGGTGTCCTGGCCACCGGCGGGCAGGAAATGCGTCAGTTTCTGGTTGAGGTCTTCGACGTCGAGGTTGTAGAGCGCGCGTTTGCGCAGGTCGCTGATGGTGCGCACCGACGGGATCACGCGATGTCCGCGCGCCTCGCCCAGCAGCGAGACGTAATGCCCGATCCCGAGATACTTGTAGTTGCGGCACAGGTTGACGACATGGGTGCGCTCGTCGCCGCCCACCGGCTCGCGCAGATACTGCATCGCGGTGACGACGTTGTCCGACGGGTAATACGAACCCCAGTCGGAGGCTTTTTCCACGACGATGACCAGCCGGCTCATTGCGATCTTCCTGATTCGATGCGCACGTGGCGGAGTTGTGCCGGCGCGGCGAAGGGTTGCAGTGTCGGCACCGCCGGTGCCGAACGCAAGAGGTAATCGCCGCTCCGGTCCGGCCAGGATTCAGGCTTGCGCGCCGCCGACCCGCGCGCCACGCTTGCATCCATGCCGCCCACGCAAACCGCCCGCCAGGTTCGCCGCGCCACCCGTGCCGACATCGATGCGCTGCTTGCGCTGGAACATGCGACTTTCGACAGCGACCGCATCAGCCGCGCGCAGTGGCGCCATTACATCGGCAGCGCCAGCACGGCGGTGTTCGTCAACGGCACGCCGAAGCGCGCCGATGCCGCGGCCGTGGTGTTCTATCGCCGCAACGCGCAGGCGGCACGCCTGTATTCGCTCGCGGTCGGTGGGCACGCACGCGGCGGCGGGCTCGGCAGCGCGCTGTTGGCTGCCGCGGAAGCCGACGCTCGCGCACGCGGCTGCACCTCGATGCGGCTCGAAGTACGCGCCGACAATCCGTCCGCGATCGCGTTGTACGAGCGGCGCGGTTACACGCGCATCGCGCACCTGCCCGCGTTCTACGAAGACCGCACGGATGGTTGGCGTTACATGAAACGGCTGACAGCTGTCACGCCCTGAGCAGGTGCCAACCGGGACATGCGCGCGCCCGCACGGCGATCCATCATGCACACCGGAGCAGCCCCGATCTCGCCACGGCCTGTCAAGCATGCTTGACATGCAGCATCACCATGGATATCTTTATGTCAAGCAACCTTGACAAGGAGTCGATGTGATGAACCGTACCCGCTTGTTCGCTTCGCTTGGCGCCACGCTGCTTTGCGCCAGCCCCGTGTTCGCGACGACGACGTCCGCCACGGCGGCCGCTCCGGCAACGGCCACGACCGCGTCGGCGCCGGCCCGGCCCATGAAGAATCCGATTCCGCCGCCGCCCGAGGCCAGCCCGGACATCGAAAAGATCATCACCGCGATGAACGATGCCTCGACGTGGGGACACCCGGACCTGTTCGGCGAATTCGCCGGCATGCGGCTGTATTCCGAGGGCCACTACGCGGCCGCCATCAAATACTTCAAGTACGGCGCGCGCTACGCCGACAAGTTGTCGCAGCTCAGCATCGGCCTGATGTACGACAACGGCCACGGCGTCGCGAAGGATCCCGTTACGGCGTGCGCGTGGCTCGCGTTGGCGGCCGAACGCAAATATCCCAGTTTCATCGCCACCCGCGACCGCGTGTGCGAAGCGTTGACCCCTGCCCAGCACGACCAGGCGGTCGCGGTGCTCGACAAGCTGATGCCGGAGTACGGCGACGTCGTTGCGAAAAAGCGCATGGTGCGCGCGCTCGACATGGCCAAGACCGAAGGCACCGGTTCGCGACTCGGTTTCGACAGCGGCATCACGACGACGGGCGTCAAGTCCAACTGCGGCGGCCCGACCGTCGGCGATGCGCCGGTCGCCGGCTGCGGCAGCACCGATTTCTGGAGTCCGTGGCGCTGGGATCCCCAGAAATATTTCGCGGCGCGCGACGCACACTGGCGCGGCACCGTGACGATCGGCGACCTGAAGGATTTGAACGCGCCGCCGTCCAGTGCCGTCGCGAAACCCACCGGCATGCCTGCGCCGGCGTCCAGCGCGGGCCACTGAACCGCGGACCAAGGGGCACGGCATCAGCGCTGATGCCGTGCCTTGCCGCGCGTGCGCTTCGCGACGATGAGCATGCCTCTATACTGGCGGCACTTTCCTGTCGGGCTGCCTGCATGCGCCGTCGCATTGTTTCCGTTTCGCTGCTGTTGCTGGCCGCAGGGTCGCTCGCAGGTTGCGGACAAAAGGGCCCGCTGGTCTTGCCGACCAAACCGGCGGCGCCGGCTTCGGCTGCTTCGACGGCAGCGCCCGCGACTTCCGTCGCCAGGCCCGCAGGCGCGGCGACGGTGGTATCGCCCGCGTCCGCCGCGAGCGGCGGTTGATCGGAACATCCGTGGGCTTGCGCTTTACCAAGATGCACGGCCTCGGCAACGATTTCGTGGTGCTGGATGCGCGTGCGTCGGCGCCGGCACCGGGCGACGCGCGCATTCGCGCCATGGCCGATCGCCACACCGGGATCGGCTTCGACCAGTTGCTGGTCATCGAACCTGCGCGTGATCCCGCCTGCGTCGCTGCGTATTCGATCCGCAATGCCGACGGTTCGATCGCGGAACAGTGCGGCAATGGCGCGCGCTGCATCGGCGCCTGGTTGCATCGCGCGGGCGACATCACGATCGGCACGACGGTGAAGCTGCAGAGTCCCGCCGGCGTGATCGGAATGCGGCTGGATGATGCGTCGACGGTCACCGTGGATATGGGCGAGCCTGCGTTCGAACCTGCGGGGATTCCTTTCGATGCATCCGCGATCGCAGACACTTACCCGCTGGACGTCGACGGCGAACGTGTCGAAATCGCCGCGGTGTCGATGGGCAATCCGCACGCGGTGATGGAAGTCACCGACGTGCACGATCCGCGCGTCGAGATCCTGGGACCGCGCATCACCGGGCATCGGCGCTTTCCGCAGGGCGTGAATGCGGGTTTCGCCAAGGTCATCGACGCGCGCCACCTCGAACTGCGCGTGCACGAACGCGGCGCCGGCTGGACGCAGGCCTGCGGCAGCGGCGCCTGCGCGGCCGTCGCCGCATTGCGGAATCGTGGCCGCGTCGGCGACGAGGTGCGCGTGGCATTGCCGGGCGGCGATCTGCGAATCGCATGGCAAGGACCGGGGCATGCGCTGTGGATGACCGGACCGACGGCATTCGCGTTCGATGGCGAATGGCTGGGAGTCTGAGTGGCGTTGCACGATCGCGCGCAACTCACCACACTGCGCGCATGCCACCGGAGCCCAGCATGGCCGACCTGACCCTGAAGCAAAGCCTCGCAGCGATGGACGTCGCCGAATACCTGCGCCAGCACCCGCGCTTCCTGGAACACTTTCCCGACGTCGCCACCGAACTGGTGATGCCGCGCGAAAACGGCCCCGCCGCGTCGCTTGCGGCTTACCAGCTCGAAGCCTTGCGCGCGCGCAACCGCGAGTTGAACGACAGGCTGGCGGAACTGGTGGCGATCGCCGGCGACAACGAACAGTTGATGGTGCGCGTGCATACGCTCACCGTCGGACTGCTGCGCGATGATAATCTGTCGGATGTCTTGAAGAGCTTCGTCGGCGCGCTGAACGAGGATTTCCATTCCGACTTGGTGCGCGTGCTGCTGTTCCGCGACGGCGCCGACCTGCCACGCGCGGACTGGCTGATCTGCATCCCCGCCGGCAAGCAGGCGCTTCCGGAGTTCACGGATTTCCTCGCGCACGGCGAGCCCGCGTGCGGCCGGCTTGCGCAGAACAAACTCGACCGTCTGTTCGGCGCCGACGCGGGCAAGGTGCATTCGGCGGCGCTGCTGAAGATCGGCAACGAAGGCATGCTCGCGATCGGCAGCGATGATCCCAATCGCTTCCATCCCGGCATCGGCACGCTGTTCCTGAAACTCATCGCGCAGGCGCTGGACGCGGCGATCTCCCGCTTCACAACTCAATGAATCAGGGCCGCATGAGATGAGCGGTCTCGCCGCCGACGCCGCACGGTTCCTGGATTACCTGAAAGTCGAGCGGCACTACTCGCCGGGCACGCTGCGCAACTACACGCACGCGCTGGAGATGCTGACGCGCTTCGCCGACGGGCTTTCGCTCGCCGCGTGGAACGAACTGCGCGGCGAGCAGGTGCAGACGCTGATCGCGAACGAACACCGCCGCGGACTAGAGCCGCCGTCGTTGCGCGCAATGCTGTCTGCGTTCCGCAGCTTCTTCCGCTTTCTTGCGCGCGAAGGAAAAATCCAGAACAACCCCGCCGCGGGCGTGCGCTCGCCGAAGGTGCGCCGCAAGCTGCCCGAAGTGCTGGACGTGGACGAAGCTGCCGCGCTGGTCGAAGTGACGGCTGGCGATCCCCTGGCGCTGCGCGATCGCGCGCTGCTGGAGCTTTTGTATTCCAGCGGCCTGCGCGTGTCGGAATTGTGCGGCGCGCGCTGGCGCGATCTCGATCCGGAACAGGGCTTGCTGCGCGTCACCGGCAAAGGCAACAAGACGCGCATCGTGCCGGTGGGCCGGCTGGCGCTGGAAGCACTTGCCGCATTGCGCGCATCGCTAGCCGCGGATGCCGACGCACCCATCCTGCAAGGGCGTGGTGGGCAGGCATTGACGCCCGGCGCGGTGCGCGCCGCGATCAAGCGACGCGCGCGCTCGCAAGGCATCTGGCGGCGCGTTTATCCGCACTTGATGCGGCATTCCTGTGCGTCGCATCTGCTGGAATCATCGGGCAACCTGCGCGCGGTGCAGGAACTGCTGGGTCATGCCGACATCGGCACGACGCAGATCTACACGCATCTGGATTTCCAGCATCTCGCCAAGGTGTACGACGCGGCGCATCCGCGTGCGAAGCGCAAGTGAGTGCGTCGCACCGCACACCTCAAACGGTGTAACCAAACTTTTCTATCCATGGACGCAACACCGGCAGCACCGGCTCGAACTGCTCGCGGTAATGCGTCCAGCGTCCGACCGCTTGCGCGTTGACCGGTTGCGTCACCTGCGCGTAACTCGGCGTTGCGATGAACTGCTTGTCGCGCGCATGCGCGGCAAAGCCCGCGAACGGTGACGCATCCACGACCTCCAGGAATTCTCCGAGGCGCGCAACCGCCGCATCGAAATCGGTTACAAGCGACTCGTATCGCCATTCCAGCACTTTTGGCTCGAACACCTCGATGTGGCGGACACACTGTTCGAACGCTTCCGTGTAACCACGCGCGAGCCGCGGCAGCGATGAGCACATCGCGCGGAACGCGGGCGAGCGGAATGCCTGCATGCTGCAACTCAGCAGCACGTCGCACGGATGCCGGATGCACAGGATGATGCGCGCCTCCGGGAACAGGCGCAGGATCATCGGCAGGCACAACATGTTGAGCGGGTTCTTGTCGATCAGCCGGCGCTGGCCAAGATCGGGCAGCGTGTGTTCCACCAAGCGCCAATAAACCGCGCGCAATTGATCGGCATCGACCTGGGGCAGATCGGCAAGATCGGCCGGATAACGTTGCCCCACGTGTTCCATGCGCTCGATCAGTTGGTACACGTAACCGCGTTCGTCCATCGAACGGAAATCCGGGTGCGCGTCGAGCATCTGTTCCAGCAGTGTCGTTCCCGAGCGCGGAAAGCCGATCACGAACACCGGGCTCTGCAACATCGACGGGCTCGCCAACGGTTTCCATGTCGCGTACGTTCGTGCATCGACCGTACGCGTCACCATCGGCAACGGATGTCCGTTGCGCTCCGACAACTCGGGAGCGGCCTGCCGGGCGATCAGCATTTGCGTTGCGTGGGCGATTTCCAGCGCCTTCCATGCATCGCCATGGCGTGCTTGCTTGTCGAGCGCCGCAGCCAGACCGAACGCGGCATTCGATACGACTTCCGGATCCTTGGCGAAATCCAGTACGCGCTGATGGAGCGCCGCGGCTGCTTCGTAGCGTCGACCGCGCATCGCCATCACCGCGTGCGCGCGCCAGACATCGAGGCGCGCGTCGATCGCATCGTCCGGCAATGCGTCGAGCGCGTCCAGCGGCAGGCGTTGCAGCTCGCGGCGCGCTTCATCGAGTTGGTTGTTGCGCTCATGCAAGGCGACGCGTTGCGCAGTGATGCGAAGCTGCATGGCTTCAGCCGCCGATCCTTCCGGCAGGCGCGCCTGCGCAAGCACCTTCAGCGCGATTTGCAGGCGCCCCAGCACGGAAAGCATCGAAGCCAGGACCAGAGCCTGCTCTGCCGACTGCGAAGGCCAATCGCCAGATCCCGCCAGCAAGGCTTCCTCGCGTTCGATGTTGCCGCAGACGTGGCAGGCGTGGGCGGCCTCCAGTCGCGCTTCGACGAATTGCGGCGCTAGCTGTACCGCGTCCAGCAATACTTCACGCGCCACCGCCCAGCGCTGCTGCTGGATGTACAGCAGGCCCAGGTTGTAGAGCACTTCTGGATCGGCGGGCGCCAGCGACTTGGCTTTCAACAACGCTTGTTCGGACGCCGCGAAGTCACCCGTGTGCCGGCTGGCGACGCCAAAATTGTTCCAGTACGCGGAGACATCCGGACGCATCCGGGACAAGCGCGAGAAGATTTCCGTGGCTTCCGCATGGCGCCCAGTCTGCTGCCACGCCAGACCCAGGAACGCGAGTACCGGTTCGGATTCGATGGCCGTTGCGTGGGCGCCCCGCGCCAGCCCGATCACCCGTTCGGGTTCGCCTGCATTCCACGCGGCCGCCATGGCTTGAGCAAGGTCGTCGGCCGACGTCGGCATGAGATCGAATCCATTGCGCGAAACACTTGAGTGTACCCAAGAAAAAGGGCGCCGCTCACGCGGCGCCCTTGCCGGCATGGACTGACACTCAGAACTTCAGCGTCGCCCTCGCCCAGTAGTAGCGGCCCATCGTGTCGTACGTGTTCGAGTCCGTGTTGGCTTGGCCGTTCTGGTACAGCAACGGCGGCCTCTTGTTGAATACGTTGTCCGCGCCCACGTCGAAGCGGGTGTGGATGGACGGCACCGCATAGCCAAGCTGGATGTCGTTGTAAACCACTGAGGCAACTGGAATGTTGTAGTTGGCAATAGCAGCATCGACATTGAGCGCCGTCACCGGACTTATGTAGCGCGTCCGCCATTGCGCATCCCACTGCCCACGATTCCAGCCGACCGTGGCCGTCGCACGCCAGCGCGAGACATTGCCGAACTGCGCACTCCAGGTACCGGCGAGCTTGTCAACCGTCGACCCCGGATTGCCCGGCGTGGCGTTGTTGTTGAAGGTCGCGATGTAGCTGGTCGCCAGCCCGAGCTTGAAGTCGCCCGGGTTGAACCCGCCGAAATCAAAGTGCGGAAGCTTGTAGTTGGCCGTGAAGTCGATGCCACTGGTACTCAACGTACCCAGGTTCAAAACTGGCGCATCGATCACGCGGATGTTCCCGGGTTGTGTTGTGGACGTGTCGAAACGGTGGATGTATTGGCAGAGTGGACTTGCGTTGTTGTCAAAGCAGGCGCTGACCACCGTACGTCCGTCGATCGCCACCAGGGTGTCGTAGAGATAGATGTGCCAGAAATCGAGACTGGTGTTCAAACCAGGTGCCCAACTCGGGTTGTAGACAAACCCGAAATCCACCGACTTGCCGTGCTCCGGCTTGAGATTGATCCCCACCACGCTGGCGCCCGAGTAATAGGTGTTGACCTGCCCGGTAGGAGCGGGCCAATTGACCGGCACGTACTGGCAAGCGTTGGCGTGCTGCGCGAGTTCAGCGGCGCTGAGACCGCCACAGGGGTCGTTCAAGGTCGGCTGGACCAGCGAACGGCCGTCATACAGGTCATCGAGATTCGGTGCCCGGAATACCTGCGAGATGGTGCCGCGCACCAGCAGGTCCTGGATCGGGCGCCATTCGATCGCGATCTTTCCGTTGGTGGTCGACCCGGCACTGGCGTAATCCGAGTAGCGCACGCCCAGATCCAGATTCAATGAATATGCACCCGGCACTTCCTTCAGCAACGGGATCAGCGTTTCCGCAAAGGCCTCCTTGACGTTGTCCTTGCCGCTGCCGGGCGAGCCGCAGGCTTCCTGGGAGAACTCGCAGAAACCTGTGGTCGGATCAAGCAAGGCCAGCGGGTTGATCGTGTAGTTCATGGAGTTCTTGCGGTACAGGGCGCCCACCGCCAATTGCACGTCTCCCGCCGGCAGCGAGAACAGGTTGCCATTGGCACTCGCGCTGATTTGCCGCTGGATTTCGTTCTTCTGGTAGACCGCGTTCAACGCGCCCGCTGAGAGCGCGGCGCTATTGGCGGCCTGGTCGAAGATATTGGCGCCGGCATCGATGGCCGCCTGCATCGCCGGGATGTAAATCTCGTTTTCGTCGGTCTGGGTGCGCGAGGTATGGCCGTAGTTGACGCTGACGTTCCAGTTCCAGCTGCTTTGGCCGACCGCGCCGCGCAGACCGGCAATCAATTGGCCGGTGCTGGTGGTGTAGGGGTGGTAGCGGGTGCCCACACCTGTGAGACGTGTCTGGAAGGCATAGCCGCCATTACTTTGGCTGAAGGTGACGCCGAACGGATTGAATGGCGCCGTGGCCGGGATGACCAGACCGTCACCGGTACCTATCGGGATCGATGCATCCAGCCCGGCGGAAGAGGTGTGGTTGTAGAACGCATCCACAAAAGCCGTGACGTTGTCGGTCAGGTTGAAGCTGCCAAGTACGAAACCGTCGGTGCGCTGCTGTTCGACCTGGATAAAGTTGTATGCCGCGTAATTGTATGAATCCACCCCGGACACAAAGCAGCGATAGTCGCTCACGCTCGTTCCATCGCCGGATGCCAGCGTCAGATTTCCGTTCGGGAGGCCGCGCGATTTCTTGCAATTGAATTGGCCGACAAGGGCTGGGGGAACCTGTACCGCACCGGTCGGGATCGAGCTGGACCCGGCTACGCTGACCAACCCGCTGGACAGATACAACTGGTGTGCCGAGAAATCACGCCGGGTTGAAGACACGGCGTCGTACTTGTTGTAGTCGAGGCCGCCAACGATGTTGTACCTGTCGCCGCTGTGGCCCATGGTCATGCTGAACCCGCGCCGCTGGCCGTCGCCGTGGCTGGAAATACCGTCGTTCAAGCTGATTTCGGCGCCGTTGAAGTCATTGCGCAGCAGGATATTGACCACACCGCCCACGGCATCCGAGCCGTACACCGTCGAAGCACCTTCGGCCAGAACGTCGATCCGCTGGATCATGTTCTGCGGGATCAGGTTCATGTCGGCATTGAGCATGCGCTGGCCATCGATCAGCACCAACGTGCGGCTCGTACCGAGGCCACGCAGCGAAACGCGCGAGGCACCGTCGCCACCTTCGGTCAATGGAGAGGCGATGCCGCCACCATTGGAATTGTTCTGCGGATTGGTGGCCTTGCCGGCGATGCTCGGCAATTGCTGCAGCACGTCACCAAGGGTGGGCTTGCCGGAGTTGGTGATGTTCTGGCGATCGATGATCGTGACGGGGCTGGCCGTTTCGGTATCCACGCGGCGGATCAGCGAGCCGGTGACCACCACGGTTTGCAGCGTCTTGGTTTGGTTCTGCGACTGGTCGGAGTTATTGGTGGCAGGGGTGCTCGGCGCTTGCTGCGCCTGCGCCAACCCGGCTGCTGCAACCAGCCCGGCCGTCAAGCCAACGCGTACGGCCAGCGACAAGCGTTTTACTTTGTGGTTCATGGGTTCTTCCCGGTGGATACCAAACAACGTAAACGCGCACGCTGAGCCGTTTCGGATGCACCGATGCAACGCGCTCCAACGTGTCGCGCACCATCCCCCCGCAATCCAGCCAACCGCTAACTTCAATTTAACGATAGCTGGTCGGAAAAATTCGTGCAATGCAAGTGTCATTGGCCATGCCCGTGCCGGAGCGGCTTGCTGCGTCAGATCGCCCCGCGCACGGTTGCTTGCCATCGCCCGCTGGCGCCCCCACCTAGGCGACATTACCCGCCGCCAAGAGGCTGCCATGGAGTCTTTCCACGCCACCACCATCCTGTCCGTGCGCAAGGATGGCCATGTCGTCCTGGGCGGCGATGGCCAGGTCACGCTGGGCAACACCGTGGTGAAGGCCAACGCGCGCAAGATTCGCCGGCTCGGCAAGAACGCCGACGTGCTGGCCGGTTTCGCCGGCGCCACCGCCGACGCCTTCACGCTGTTCGAACTGTTCGAGGACAAGCTGGCCAAGCACAACGGCCAATTGACGCGCGCCGCGGTGGAAATGGCCAAGGAATGGCGCACCGATCGACGGCTCGGACGGCTGGAAGCCATGCTGGCGGTGGCCGACAAGGACGCATCCCTTTTGATTTCCGGCAACGGCGACGTGCTCGAACCGGAGCACGGCCTGATCGCGATCGGTTCCGGCGGCCCCTACGCGCAGGCTGCGGCCAAGGCGCTGCTGGACAACTCCGAACTCGACGCACGCCAGATCGTCGAGAAGGCGCTGGGCATTGCCGGCGACATCTGCATCTATACCAACCACAACGTGACGATCGAAGAGCTTTGATTCGTCATCCCGGCGCAGGCCGGGATCCATTTCCAATACGCGAACACCTGGATTCCGGCTTGCGCCGGAATGGCGGCAAACCTTCCAACCGGCTCAATCCCCATGTCCGAATTGACTCCCCGCGAAATCGTCAACGAACTCGACCGCTTCATCATCGGCCAGCACAATGCCAAGCGCGCGGTCGCGATCGCGCTGCGCGACCGCTGGCGCCGAATGCAGCTCGATCCCGGCTTCCGCAACGAAGTCACGCCGAAGAACATCCTGATGATCGGCCCGACCGGCGTCGGCAAGACCGAAATCGCGCGGCGCCTTGCGACGCTCGCGAAAGCGCCGTTCGTGAAGGTGGAAGCCACCAAGTTCACCGAGGTCGGCTACGTCGGCAAGGACGTCGATTCGATCGTGCGCGACCTCGCCGACGTCGCCTACAAGTTGACGCGCGACCTCGCCAAGGAACGCGTGAAGTCGCAAGCCGAGGAACACGCCGACGAACGCATCCTCGACGCACTGCTGCCGCGCCGCGACCAGAGCGGCGGCTGGGACCAGCAAGGCGATACGCAACAGGTCGAGTCTGATTCCTCCACGCGCGGCAAGCTGCGCAAGCAGTTGCACGAAGGCGCGCTGGACGAGCGCGAAATCGAACTCGAGTTTGCGATGAACGTCGGCGTCCAGATCATGGCGCCGCCCGGCATGGAAGAAATGTCGCAGCAATTGAGTTCGATGTTCCAGAGCATGGGCGGCGGCAAGAGCCAGAAACGCAAGTTGAAGATCAAGGCCGCGCGGCCGATGCTGATCGACGAGGAAGCCGGCAAGCTCTTGAACGACGACGAGCTGCGCGCGCAGGCGGTCGAGAACTGCGAGCAGAACGGCATCGTGTTCATCGACGAGATCGACAAGGTTGCCCAGCGCAGCGATTGGGGCGGCGCGGGCGTGTCGCGCGAGGGCGTGCAGCGCGACCTGCTGCCGCTGGTCGAAGGTTCGACGGTGTCGACCAAATACGGCCCGGTCAAGACCGACCACGTGCTGTTCATTGCCTCGGGCGCGTTCTCGATGGCCAAGCCGTCGGACCTGATCCCCGAACTGCAGGGCCGCCTGCCGATCCGCGTCGAACTGTCGGCGCTGTCGGTGAAGGATTTCGAGCGCATCCTTTCCGAGCCGCACAACGCGCTGACCAAGCAATACGCCGCCATGCTGAACACCGAAGGCGTGAAGCTGGAGTTCACCCATGACGGCATCGCAAAGCTGGCCGAGGTGGCCTTCAAGGTGAATGAAAGCACCGAAAACATCGGTGCCCGCCGCCTGCAAACCGTCATGGAACGGCTGCTGGAATCGATTTCGTTCGAAGCTGCAGACAAAAGCGGCGAACGCTATGCAATCGACGCCGAATATGTAGACAAAAACCTGAAAGACTTGGCTTCGAACGAAGACCTGTCCCGTTACATACTGTGAGATCGGCGGGCGGGCAGCTTCCTGCCTGCCGCCGTTAGAATGACGCGATGGGCAAGATTCTGAAATTTCAATCCGAGAGTCCGCGCCCGAAGCTGCGCGGCGCCATGCAGCGCGGCGAATTGGTGCGGGTGTGGCGCGGCAACATCGAGGACGGCAGTTTTTGCGGCTACCTCGCCGGCATCGGCAAGGAATGGCTGCTGATGTGGGTGGTCGGCGACCAGATCAGCTTCGATGGCCTGTACGCGATGCGGCTGGCCGACATCACCGAAGTCGAGGCCCCGGACAGCCACGCGGCTTTCGTCGAGAAGGCGCTGGCGGTGCGCAGTATCCATCCGCGCCTGCCGCGCAATTTCCCGCTGGACGACGTCACCCAGGTGGTGCGCGCGGCGGCCGAATACGCGGCGGTGATGTGCGTGCACGTGGACACCGAGGATGAGCAGGAGGTGTGCTACATCGGCCGCCCGCTCGGCATCGAGGACGACGGTTTCACCCTGCAGGAAATCACGCCCGACGCGGAATGGTTGCGCGAACCGTCGTTCTTCGGCTGGGACGAGATCTCCACGGTGAGCTTCGACGAGCCCTACGCGCAGGTGCTGCTGGACGTCGCGGGGCAACCGCCGCGGATCGACTTCACGGGCTCGGGGTTCGGCAGCGCATCTTGATTCGTGCGGTCATCCATGACCGCTGCGCCAAGCGACGCATCGGCGAATTGAGCTGACGGCGTTCTCGAGCGCCATCACGCCATGGAACCGCCACCCATGGCCAAGAGCCCCGTGGCCTGACCTTCCACGAAAGCTCTTGTCCATGCAATCGAGGTGGGCGGCTGCGGCGCGTGCCGTACACTGGGGTCTTTCAGGGGAACGTGACCGGCTGGTGGAGAACCTTGCGCAGATGCCAGGCGTTGATGGCGCACTGACGCCGCCCAGCCCGCGCAGCGTGTGGCTGCGCCGCATCGCAGGACCCGTTGTGTCGCTGGGCATGCTTGCGCTTGCGCTGTGGGCGCTGCACCTGCTCGCGCGCCACGTCACCTACAACGAGATCCGCCATTACGTCGAAGGCGTATCTCGCCAAAGGCTCGTCCTCGCCATCGCGCTGACGATACTCGGGTTCGGCGTGATGTCGTTCTACGATCGTTTCGGGCTCGCCGCGATCGGCAAACGACTGCCGTGGCGGCGCGTCACCCTGATCTCGTTCATCAGCTACGCCTTCAGCAATGCCGTCGGCATGTCGCTGCTGGTTTCCGGATCGATCCGCTATCGCTTCTACCTGCAAAGCGGTCTTTCGCCGGCCGAAATCGGCAAACTGGTCCTGTATTGCACGCTGAGTTTTTGGCTCGGCCTGCTCGCGTTGACGGGCGTGACGCTGCTGGTGGTGCCGTTGCCGTCAGGCCTGCCGATGAGCAGTTGGCGGATTGCCTTCGCCGGCGTGATGGTGGCAATCCCGCTCGCATGGATTCTCGGCAGCTTCGTGCGGCGCCCGCTGAAACTCTGGCGCTGGCGACTGCGCTTGCCGGCGCCGATGCATGCGATGCGCCAAGTCGCCGTCGGCGCCGCCGACTGGTGGCTGGCCGCGGCAGTGATGTACGTGCTGATGCCAGACCGCCTCAACGCCGGCTTCGGGCATTTCCTCGCGATCTTCGTGGTCGCGCAGATCGCCGGCTTGATCAGCCACGTGCCGGGTGGCCTGGGCGTGTTCGAAGCGGTGATGCTGGCTGGCTTCCACGCAACCGGCAACACGCAGCTTGCCGCACCGATTCTCGGTTCGCTGGCGACCTTCCGCATCATCTATTACCTGATGCCGCTCGGCGCGGCGACCGTGCTGGTGCTGCAGCGCGAGGCGCAAAGCCTGCGCCGGCACGTGCCGTGGTCGCCGTGGTTTGCGGGATTGCTGCCGCCCTTCTTCGCCGGATTGACGCTGGTGTCCGGCGCGGTGCTGCTGTTTTCCGGCGCGACCAAGGCGCTGCCCGAGCGCATGGCGATCCTGCGCAGCGTGCTGCCGCTGTCGGTGCTGGAAGTGTCGCACCTGCTGGCAAGCGTCATCGGCATGCTGCTGCTGATCCTCGCGCGCGGTTTGCAGCGCCGGCTCGACGCGGCGTACTGGCTGACGCTCGTGTTGCTGATAGCGGGTGCGGTGTTCTCGCTGCTGAAAGGCATCGACTACGAGGAGGCAATCTTCCTCGGCCTGCTCGCGCTCGCATTGATGCCGGCGCACAAGTTGTTCTACCGGCGCGCGTCGTTGTTCAGCACCAACTTTTCGCCGGGCTGGATCGTCGCCATTCTCGCGGTGTTCGGCTGCGCCGCGTGGCTGGTGTTATTCAGCTACAAGCACGTGGATTACAGCACCAGCCTGTGGTGGGAATTCACCTTCCAGCACGGCGGTGCGCCGCGCGCGCTGCGCGCACTGGTCGCCGCGGCTGCGGCCGGACTGCTGTTCGCGCTGGCGAGTCTGATCCGTCCGCAAACGCCACATCGCGCCGCGCCCAGTGCCGCGGAACTGCAGCGCGCGTGGCCGCTGATCCGCAACTATCGTTCCGCGCAGGCGCACCTCGCGTTGATGGGCGACAAGCACCTTCTTTTTTCGCCCGATGCCCGCGCGTTCCTAATGTACGGCATCGAGGGCCGCAGTTGGGTCAGCATGGGCGACCCGGTGGGTGATGACGAAGACGCGCGCCGCGAACTGGTGTGGAGCTTCATGGAGCAATGCGAACGTGCCGGCGGCTGGCCGGTGTTCTACCAGGTCAGTCCGGCCGACCTCGACCTGTATCTCGATGTCGGCATGAACTTGTTGAAGATCGGCGAGGAAGCGCGGGTGCCATTGGACGATTTCAATCTGGACGGCAAGTCGAAGAAGACCTTGCGCGGCACGCTCAACAAACTCGAACGCGAGGGATTGCGGCTCGAAGTGATCCCGGCTGACGCCGTGCCGCCGCTGCTGCCGCGGCTCAAGGAAATTTCCGACGCGTGGCTGGCCGACAAGCGCGCGCGCGAGAAGCGCTTTTCGCTCGGCGCGTTCGATCCGGAATATCTCGCCCGCACGCCGATGGCGCTGGTCTGGCAAGGCGAACGGTTGCTCGCCTTCGCCAACCTGTTCCTGACCGGGAACAAGGAAGAAGCCTCGCTGGACCTGATGCGCTTCACGCCCGAAAGCCCGTCCGGCAGCATGGATTTCCTTCTCATCGCGCTGATGCGCTGGGCGCGGCAGGAAGGCTATCGCTGGTTCAATCTCGGCATGGCGCCGATGGCCGGCATGACCAACCGCCGGCTGGCGCCGCTGTGGAATCGCTTCGGCGCGCTGGTGTTCGGGCGCGGCGAACGTTTCTACAATTTCCAGGGCCTGAAGCGCTACAAGGACAAGTTCGACCCCGAGTGGGAACCGCGCTACATGGCCGTGCCGGGCGGCATCGCCCTGCCGATGATCCTCGCGAACGTGGCCAGTCTGATCTCGGGCGGCCTCACCGGGGTGGTGCGCCGATGAGTCTGTCGAAGCGAGGTCAGTGGATCATGGGATCAATCGTGGGTGCGTGCGTGTTGGGGTTCGCCCTGTTCTGGAATCCGTTCGCGCGGCCGAGTCTGGAACGTTCCATCGTCGTGGTTCCACCCACGCCGGGCGTGCAGGCGCCCGTCGGGAAAGGCGACGTGTTGACGGTCCTGTATTCCGGTGACGGTGGCTGGTCCGATCTCGACAAGCAACTCGGCACCGCCTTCGCGGCACGCGGCATTCCGGTGCTGGGCGTCAACAGCTTCAAGTATTTCTGGCGCGCGCGATCGCCCGAGGTGGCCGCGCAGCAACTCGATGCGTTGATCACCGATTCGCTGGCCAAATGGCACAAGCAGCGCGTGTGGCTGGTCGGATTTTCGTTCGGCGCCGACGTGCTGCCGACATTGATCGACAAGCTGAGTCCTGCTGCGCGTTCGCGCATCGCGCAATTGGTGCTGCTGTCGCCCAGCCACGACGCCACGTTCGAGATCCAGTTCGAGGGCTACATGGCTGCGCAGGGACGTTTCAAGGCGTTCGTGAAAACCCTGTCGGAGAAATTCAACAAGGTGCCGGAATATCCCGCGCTGCCGCCGGTGGTGGCGCTGGACAATCGGTTTCCCGTGGTTTGCTACTACGGCAAGGACGATGCCGACGACAGTCTGTGCACCATGCGAGGCTTGCCCGCCTGGGTGACGGTGCACGGCGAAGCGGGCGGGCATCATTTCGACGAGGGCTATCAGCGTCTGGCCGAGCAGATGATCGATGGCTTGCCCGCCAACGAAGCATCGACAGCGGCACAGCCTGCCATGGCTGCGAGTGCGACTGTTCCTGCGTCGGCCGCAACGACACTCCTGCCGATTGCGGCGAGCAGCGCGACCGGTCATCCCTGATTATCGTCAGAGGGTTCGGCGCGCTGCGTCGCTAAAATCACGGACATGACCACGCCCAAACCCACCGACATCACCCTGCACAAGAAGTCGCGCACGCTGGAAGTGCTGTTCGAATCCGGTGAACGCTTCGTCCTGCCGGCCGAATACCTGCGCGTGTATTCGCCATCCGCCGAAGTGCAGGGCCACGGCCCCGGCCAGCAAGTACTGGTCGCCGGAAAGCGCGAAGTCGGAATCATGGAATTGCAGCCGGTCGGCAACTACGCCGTGTCGCTGCGCTTCACCGATGGCCACGCGACGGGCATATATTCCTGGGAAACTCTGCACGACCTCGGCGTCAACCAGGACAAGAACTGGCAGTCATACCTCGACGCGCTGGAAAAGACCAATCTTTCGCGCGACCCCGCGTCGCTGTACGGACATCCCGTGCCGATGCGGGGGCCGAAGCCGAAGTAGCGATCCAGCGCGCCAAGTCGCATCAGTCGCATATACTTCGGGCATGGAATTCGTATGGGATCGTGCCAAGGCGGCCGCCAATTCAAAGAAACACGGCGTTACCTTCGATGAGGCGTGCAGCGTATTTCTCGATCCATTGTCCGCCACAGGTTCCGATCCCGATCACTCGAGAACCGAAGAACGCTGGCTCACGTTCGGGCGCTCGTCACGGGGTCGCCTTCTCGTCGTCTCTCATACGGACAACGGCGAAATGATCCGCATCATCAGCGCGCGTCGCTGTACCGCTTCGGAGCGGAAACTTTATGAAAACGCCTAAAACGCCCAAAGCCCAGAAAGACACTCTACGCCCGGAATACAAGGCATCCGATTTCCGGGGCGGCATGGTCCGCGGAAAATACGCGAAGAAAGCCATGACTGCGTCGAATATCGTCGTACTCGAACCGGAAGTGGCTGCCGCTTTTCCGGACAGTGCATCGGTCAACGACGCGCTACGCACCCTTCTCAAAGCCGCTCGACACGTCGGCCATCACCCTTGAGTAGCGCGTCGCGACAGTTGCAATCTGCATTCCACGCTGCATCACTTGGTGCGTGAGAGCACCGCCGCGCGGCGCGCGAGGCTTTCCTTCGGCCAGTATTTCTCGCGATCGTAATACTCGCGCATCACCGGCACGCCTCCGGGCAAGCTTACCCACGGCTGCTTGGACATCGTGAAGATGTGGATGTCGGGCGGGAAGCGATCGGGGTCGTCGAGCGTGCCGACACGCACGAACGCAAACAGCGGGCCTGCGCCCGAATAGTGGCTCCACAATGCGATGCGGCAATGCGGGCAGCGCGCGATGTTCTGTCCCTTGCCGCTGTTGGACGGCGTCATTACCTTTTCCGGCGCGCCGTGCAGCAACTCCACGGATTCGGTTTCGATCAGCGCGTTCAACACGAACGCGCTGCCGGTTTCGCGCTGGCACCAGCGGCAATGACAGCAGTGCACGAACAGCGGCGCGCGAATGAGCCGGTAGCGGATGATGCGGCAATCGCAGCCGCCTTCGAAGGTTCCAGCGAGAGTCATGAGCCCGACATGCTTTACGAGTGGATTCGACGCTTTCTGTCGTCATTCCGGGGCGCCTGCGGCTTTATCGCAAGCGAACCCTGAACCCAGTGCCTGGGTGCTCAATCGCAAAGACACTGGGTTCCGGATTGCGATGCGTTCGCATCGCGTCCGGAATGACGAGTTGATTTATTCGGCGGCAAACAGCGCGTTCAAGTCGTCCTCGTCGAACTTCAACTTGTCGCGCGTGCCGCCGCCTTCCAGTACGGCCTGCGCGAGTTCGGCCTTGCGCGCCTTCAAATCCTCGATGCGTTCCTCGACGGTGTCGGCGCAGATCAGCCGATACACGAACACCGGTTTGTCCTGGCCGATGCGGTGCGCGCGGTCCGCGGCCTGCGTTTCGGCCGCGGGATTCCACCACGGGTCGTAGTGGATCACGGTGTCGGCGGCGGTGAGGTTCAGGCCCACGCCGCCGGCTTTCAGCGACAGCAGGAACAGCGGCACTTCGCCGTCCTGGAATTTGCGCACGGGTTCGGCGCGATCGCGCGTATCGCCGGTCAGCGTGACGTAGTGCAGGTGGCGGCGATTCAACTCGCGCGCGATCAGCGCCAGCATTTCGGTGAACTGCGAGAACAGCAACACGCGCCGGCCTTCGCTCAGCAGGTCGGGCAGCATGTCCATCAGCAGTTCCAGCTTGGCCGATTCGCGCACGCTGCGCGCGGATTCAAGTTTGACGAGGCGTGGATCGCAGCAGGTCTGGCGCAGCTTCAGCAACGCATCCAGCACGATGATGCCGCTGTGCTCGAAGCCCCGCTGGCGCACCACCTCGCGCACTTCCTCGCCCAGCGAGATGCGCAGCGTGTCGTAAAGTTCGCGCTGCTTCCCGCACAGCACGACACGACGCGCGATCTCGGTTTTCGCCGGCAACTCCGTGGCGACCTGCGCCTTGGTGCGACGCAGGATGAAGGGCGCGATCCGGTGGTTGAGCCGCGCCTGGCAATCGGCGTCGGCCTGGCGTTCGATCGGAATGCGGTAGTGGCGGCGGAACGAACCCTCGTCGCCGAGCAATCCCGGCACCGCGAGGTCGACCTGCGACCACAGCTCGCCCAGATGGTTTTCCAGCGGCGTGCCGGTCATGCACACGCGGCGCCTGGATGAAATCGACAGCAGCGCGCGCCGCGCCTGCGTGCGCGGGTTCTTCACCTGCTGCGCTTCGTCCAGCACCACCAGCGCGAACGGCTGCTCGCGCAGCACCGCCAGGTCGCGCGGCAGCAGCGCGTAGCTGGTGAGGATCACGTCGTGGCCGGCGAGCCGGTCGAAACTCTTGACGCGTTCCGGTCCGTGCAGCGTCAGCACTTTCAGCGACGGCGCGAAGCGTTCGGTTTCGGATTGCCAATTCGGAATCAGGCTGGTGGGCGCGACGATCAGCGCGGGCTGCGTCAGCGCCGAGTTCTGCTTCAACGCCAGGATGTGCGCGAGCATCTGCACGGTCTTGCCGAGACCCATGTCGTCGGCCAGCACGCCGCCCAGTCCCGCGCCGGCCAACGCATTCAACCAGCGCAGGCCTTCGCGCTGGTACGGGCGCAGCTCGGCAATCAGTCCTTCCGGCACCGCGTCGGACGCGTGTTCGCCGGCTTCGCGCAAGCGCGTGGTGAACCCCGTCAGGTCCTTCGGCGCATCCAGCTTGCCGTTCTTCGGCAACGCGCCTTCGAATTCCTCGAGGCGTCCCGCCTGTACGCGCGGCAGGCGCAACTTGTCGCGCGGATGCGTCAGGTATTCGGCGAGCGGCGCCAACAGTTTGCGCAACACGGCCAGCGGCACCGCGACGCGGCGGCGATCGTCCACCGGCGCGTACCACACGGCGTCCCTGGTTTCGTTCTCGGGCGCGGTCAGTGACAGCGTACGTTCGGACAACGCGCGCGCCACGGTCGGCAGCAGGTTGATGCGTTTGCCCTCGACCTCGATGCCCATCTCGAACTCGAACGCTTCG
The DNA here is from genome assembly GCA_040388785.1 of Pseudomonadota bacterium. Classification (GTDB taxonomy): domain Bacteria; phylum Pseudomonadota; class Gammaproteobacteria; order Xanthomonadales; family Rhodanobacteraceae; genus 66-474. The sequence goes on along the minus strand of JAZKBD010000011.1, from coordinate 5,949 downwards.
CCGCCCTCGTCGACGTGCGCAACGCCATACCAGCGCGGTGGGCCTTCCAGCACTTCGAACGGAAAGCTCGACGCGTATTCGACGGCGAACCCTTCCTGCTCGAGTTTTTCGCGCAAGCCCAGCCAGCGCGCGGGCGTGTTGACTTCCAGCGCGCCGGCGTAGCCCTTGCCCGGAAACACCCACGCGTCTTCCGGCAGCGCGTCGGCCATGTCCCACGGCAGGCCTTCGCAATCGACCGCGGGCGCGAGGCCGAGCGATTCCAGACGTTCCATAGTCGCGAGTTCTTCCGCCCGCTTGCGCACGATCTCGACCAGTTTGCCGCTGCGCACGCGCCGCACGATGGCTTCGCCGCCACGTCCCGGCAGGCGGTCGCCGCCGTAATCGAACGCGAGCCGCGCGTACGCGAGCGGCGGCGTGCCTGCACCGATGCGGGCGTGGCGGGTCAGCGCCTGGAAGATCGTCACCGGCTTGGGCGTGAAATCCGCGCGCTGCACGGCATCGAACGCTTGCGGTGCAGGAATGCGCGCAGCCCACGGTGAAGCGGCGACGCGCGCGGCCAGCAACTCGGCGTGTTCGGGCGACAGCGGCGGCGCTTCGATCAGCGCGACTTCGGCGGCCTCGCCGTCCAGCGGGCCGAGTTCGGCGCGCTCGGGATCGAGATACCACAGGCCGCCGACGCGGATCAGCCGCTGGTGCGCTGGCAGTTTCGGCAGCAGGCGTTGGCGGCCGTCGCGTTCCAACTGCCATTCCCATTCCAGCGGACGCGGCTTGCCCAGCGACAACTGCAATCCGGCAACGCCACCCAGCAAGCTCGGCGCATTGGCGAGGATGTCGCGCAACAGTGCATCCCCGAACGGGCCCGCGAGCTGCGCGTAGGTGCGGCCCTTGCGCTGCGTCTGCGGCAGACCCAGCACGCTGGCGGCAAGCCGCGCTTCGGCGTCGGGCAAGGCACTGGCCAGAAGCTGTTTCGAATCCAGCGGCACCGCGCGTCCCAGGCGCCCTTTCGCGACGGTTTCCAGCAGCACGGGCGCCGCTTCGAGGCGCGACAGCGCTGGTTCGTCCTGCAGCAGTTCCAGCAGGAAACCGAGCGTGGAAGCAGGCCCGGCGGGCGCGGCGGTCGTCGCGTCGGCGGCGTCGATCAGGCGCGACCACGCGGCCGGCAGTTGCGCACCCGCGTGGCCGGCCCGCGGCGCCTGCGCCGGTGTTTCACTCTGGCCGTTGCGGGACTGCATTCGCGATCAATCCGCGACCCAAAGAGTCAAAGCATAGCGCAGAGCGCAACCAGGATGCCTTACTGGAACAGGTTTTCGGGATACTCCGGCTTGCGTTCGCGCGCAAGCAAGGAATGCAGGGCATCGGTCGGCGTCATTTCGCCACGCAGTACCGCTTGGACGTGTTGCGAAATCGGCAGGTCGAGATCATGGCGCACGGCCAATCGCATCACCTCGTCGGCGGTGATGGCGCCTTCGACCACCTGGCCGATGTCGGCCAGCGCCTGCTTGAGCGGCACGCCGCGGCCCAGCGCGTAACCGAAGCGATGGTTGCGCGAAAGATCGCCGGTGCAGGTCAGCACCAGGTCGCCCAGGCCCGCCAAGCCCATCAGCGTCTGCGGCTTGGCATCCAGCGCAGCGCCGAGGCGCAGCATCTCGTTCATGCCGCGGGTGATCAGGCCGGCGCGCGCGTTCAGGCCCAGCCGCATGCCGTCGGCGACACCCGTCGCGACCGCCAGCACGTTCTTCATCGCGCCGCCGAGTTCCGCGCCCAGCATGTCGTTGCCGGTGTAGGCGCGGAAGGTGCTGCCGTGCAGCAGCTCGGCCACGCGGTGCGCGAAGGCGTCGTCATCCGAATGCACGGTGACGGCGGTGGGCATGCCGGCCGCCACTTCGCGCGCGAACGACGGTCCGGTCACGACCGCCGCGGGCGTGCCCGGCAGATGTTCGGCCACCAGTTCGTGCAGGAAGCGTCCCGTACCCGGCTCGAAGCCCTTGGTCGCCCACGCGTAACCGGCGCCCGCCGGCAACAGCGGCGCGGCCTCGATCAGCATTTCCCGGAAGGCGTGGCTCGGCACCGCGACCAGCGCCATGTCGGCGCCATGCAGCGCTTCGGCGAGATCCGGCACGTACGCCAGTTCCGCCGGCAATTCGACATCCGGCAGATAGTGCTGATTGCGACGAGTGGCCTCGATTTCCGCCAGCGCGCCCGCGTCGCGTCCCCACAAGCGGGCGGCGGCACCGTTGTTGCACAACAGCGCCGCCAGCGCGGTGCCCCACGATCCGGCGCCGAGAACGGCAACCGTCGCGCGAGACATGGTGTCAGGCGTTCAGGGCTGGCCGGGCGTCGCCCGGCCCTTGCTGCTGGCGCTGCTGTTCGGCGTACAACGCGTCGAAATTGATCGGCTGCAACAGCAGCGGCGGGAAACCGCCGTTCAGCACGAGGTCGGACACGACCTGGCGCGCATACGGGAACAGCACGTTCGGGCAATACGTGGCCAGCACGACCCCAAGGTTCTGCGGGTCGAAGCCGACGAACGAAAACACGCCGGCCTGGTGCACCTCGGCGAGGTACGCGGTGCGCTCGTTCAGGGTGCAGGTGACGGTGAGCGTCAGCACCACTTCATAATTGTCGCCCTCGATCGGCGTGGCCTTGTGGGAGAGGTTCAGCTGAACCTGCGGCTGGCCCTCTTCCTGGAACACCTTGGGCGCATTCGGGACCTCGAACGAGACGTCGCGCGCGTAGATCTTCTGCAGCGCCATCTGCATCTGGGGGGCGGCTTGGCCGTTGCTCGGGGCCGGGGTCACTTCTGCCATGTTCTTGCAAGCTCCGCTGGGAAAGGGTCAAAGATTGGGGATTGTCCCACATGACGCCGTTGCATGCACGCTCCCGGATTGCCCCACGGCCGGCCGCCTGCTACATTACGCGGCTGACTTCAAGCCGGCCCGGCCTTTCCGGGCATTCCGCGACGCGACGCGGGATCGACGCGGCAACTCCGGCGAATCGCGTGAACCAGCCGGGCCGAACTTCCGCGGGCCACGCGGATCACCATGAGGAGAATGCCATGGCACGTGTATGCCAGGTCACCGGTAAAGGTGTGAGCACCGGCAACAACGTCTCGCACGCCAACAACAAGACCCGCCGCCGCTGGCTGCCCAACCTGCACGAACGCCGGTTCTGGGTCGCGAGCGAAAACCGCTGGGTGAAACTGCGCGTATCCGGCAAGGCCCTGCGCACCATCGACAAGAATGGCATCGACGCCGTGCTCGCCGACCTGCGCAAGAACGGGCAGAAGGTCTAAGGAGAATCCTCATGGCAACCAAACGCGACAAGATCCGCCTGATTTCCTCGGCCGGCACCGGCCACTTCTACACCACCGACAAGAACAAGAAGAACACCCCGGACAAGATGGAGGTCAAGAAATACGACCCCGTCGTCCGCAAGCACGTGATCTACAAGGAAGGCAAGATCAAGTGACGTGATGGCGCGTTCGCGTTTTGCGCGAACGCCTTTGCCATCGCGTCATCCCGGACGCCGCGCAGCGGCGATCCGGAATCCAGTGCCTTTGCTCTTGCGAAACCCGCCGAAAGGCGGGTTTCGTTTTGTAGGGCGGTGACAATCCGCATCGCCAACTGCGCGGACCCGTGCACAGACGTCGGCGCGATGCGGATCCCGGAACGTAGCCGATGCCGCGTCGTGGGATTTCATGATGAGAGCGCGGACCTGTCATTACGATTCCTTCTCGCACGCCTCTGCCATCCCCTTTTCCAGCGAGCGCTCCGGCTGTTCGCGCATCGCCGCAAGCTCGTCAGCATCCCACGATCGCCGCACGCGTCCATCCATCAGCAACACGACACGCGTCGCGTGGCGCTCGGCGATATCGAGTGAGTGCGTTGCGAGCAGCACGCTTGCGTCGCCCTTCGCGGCCAGCGCGGCAAGGTGCGCCTTGAACGCGAGCGCGCTGCGCGGATCGAGGCCGTTGAACGGCTCGTCCAGCAACAGCAGCGGCGGTTCGCCGATCAGCCCCAGGAGGATGCCGAGTTTCTGGCGCATCCCGAGCGAATAACTTGCGACGCGCCGATCCAGTACCGAGGTCAGCGATAGTGTTTCGGCGAGCGCAAGTGTCGTTCGTGGAATGGCCGGCAGCCCGCGTGCGCCCGCGAACAGGGCAAGACCTTCGCGGCCCGTCAGCAATTCCGGCAGGCTGGGTGGGTCGATGGCGAGTCCGATCGATTGCTTCGCCTCGCGCGGCGCTTTCGCAAGGTCATGCCCCGCGATGTCAACTGTTCCGCCGCACACCGGTGCGATGCCGGCGATCGCGTGCAGCAGGGTCGTCTTGCCCGCGCCATTGGGACCGATCAGCGCGACGAATTCTCCGCGCGTAATTTCCAGATCGATGCCATCGAGCACGCGCGCGTCACCGTAGGCGACGCACACACGCTTGGCACGAAGCAGCGCCGTCATGCCGGCGATTCCGCGCGCGTCGCGCGAAGGATCCGAACGAACGGCCACGCTGAAAACGCGCATGCGCAAACCATCCATGCGAGCGCGGCCACGCCACTACGGCCCAATATCGCGCCGGCTGCCATGGGCAACAGCGCGCACGCCGCGGCGACCAGCGGATAACGAAACGAAGCCAAGCGCGCGCGACGCATATCGAGCGGCTCAGCGCCGAGCAGGGTTACCGCGAGGGAGGTTGCATCGGCGCTGGCGCGCATCACCAGCGCCAGCCACGACCACGACAACACCAGCAGCACCAGTGCCGCGACTTCCAACATGGGCGCACCCATCGGCACTGTGCCCAGCACGAGTCCGACCATCACGAGGCTGCCGCCGCGCCGCCACCGCACCAACGCAGCGCGACGTTGCCAATCGAGCAGATGCGGCAGGCGTGGATCGTTCAACCATTCCGCTGCCAGCACGGGTTCGCGGATGCCGTCTGCGTGATGCGCCGCAAATGCGCCGCGGCGGAACACGCGCAAGATCGCGAGCGCCGTGCCCGCGACGAGTGCAAGCGCGATCCCGGCGAACGCGTACGGCAGGTCTCCGCGATGCGGAGCACCGAACGAAACGCCGAGCAGCAGCACCGTGACAATGACCAGCGACGCTGTCAACGCCACGATCGTGATCAACAACAATGTACGTGCCGCTGCGCCGCGCGCAACCGGCAACGCCGCGCACCAACCGAGCTGCCATCGCTCCAGCGCGTCCAGCAACCCTTGATGTGCGATCGCATGGCTGCCGCCCAGCGCCAGCAATGCAGCCGCCGCCAGGCACCATCCATAACCGCGGTAGAAATCGCCGCAGGCGAGGGCTGCGCAGCACGTCAGCAGCAGCACCGGGACGCCGAGTATGCGCACGAACGCAATCGCGCCAGTGCGTCGCAGCACGAGCCAGTCGGCGCGTAGCGCGGGATGCCACAAGATACTCATCGACGCCGATTGTGTCACGCGACGCGCGGGCAGCAAAAACCCGCCTCGCGGCGGGTTTTTGCTGGATCCAAAATGGCGAAACGCCTTACGCCCTTGCCACCGAATACCGTTTCAACTTTGCGGCGAACTCGGCCAGCTTGCGGTTGCCGCTGGCTTCGGCTTCGCGGCACCACTGCTGCAACGCGGCGAGCGCGGATTCGGGCTTGCGCTGTTCCATCAGCGCGGCGAGGCGCGCGCGGTATTCGCTGATCTGCTGCAGGCGCGGACGCGCGCCTTGCCGTTCTTGTCGAGCCAGCGCCCGCCATTGGCGAGCGCGCGGCGCAGGCGGCGGCGCGGCATCGCGCCGAACCGGCGCGTGCCTTCCTCGTGCGACTGTTCGCGCACGGTCGGCTTGATGACCGTCTTGTAGTAATCGGTCATGGCCTCGAAGCGGTGCGTCAGCAATGCCTTCAGCGTTTCCATGTCGGGCAGCGAAACGTTGGGACGCTCGTCCAGCGACGACGCGACGCGCAACACTTTCGCGAGC
>JAZKBD010000010.1:39249-63489 GCA_040388785.1 Pseudomonadota bacterium | reverse complement strand
CTTGCGTCCCACCGCGGTCGAGCCGGTGAACAGCAGATGGTCGAACGGCAGTGCGGCGAAAGCGGCCGCGACCCCCGCATCACCGTTGATGACGCCCACCTCGCCATCGGGAAAATGTTTTTCGACCAGTTCCTCGAATAGCGCCGCGAAACACGGCGTGTATTCGCTCATCTTCACCAGCACGCGATTGCCCGCCGCCAGCGCATCGACCAGCGGGCCGACCGCGAGGTACAGCGGATAATTCCACGGCACGATGATGCCCACCACGCCGAGCGGCTGCGGCATCACTTCCGTGCGCGCGGGCAGGAACCAGAAGCCGGCGAAACGGCGGCGCGGTCGCATCCAGCGGCGCCCATGCGTGAGCGCATGATCGATCGCGCCGAGCGACGGGAACAGTTCCAGCAGGCGTGTTTCTTCCGGCGGGCGGCAACCGAAGTCGGCCGAGATCGCCTCGCAGATGCGCGCGCCGTTGTCGCGCAACAATGCACGCAGCGCTTCCAGCCATGCGGCGCGCTGCGGCCATGCGGGATACGGCGTTCGCTGAAACGCCTCGCGCTGCCGCGCGAACATGCGCGGCAACGAATGCGCTTTGGCAGCTTCAGCCATCGTGGCATCCGGCATCGACGAGCGCTCGGCAGTTCAACGCCTGCAGTGTAATCGACGTCCGCGCGACGTCCTCAGTGCTGCGATGACGACAGGATCTTCCAATCGAAATGGTAATCCCACTTGTCGTAGTAGAGATTCCCGCCATCCCATTCGACTTCGCCGCGTTGCGAATCGACGGTATCTGAGCGGAAGTGCTGTTTGGCCAGAACGAAATTCTGCGAAAAGTCGTCGTTGAAGGCGATGCGGTAGTTGTCCAGCCCGCCCAGGTAGAACCATTTCAGCGCCGGATCACCGGAAGCGAGCCGCCCATAGGTGACGTCCACCGGAATCCAGCCATACGGCGCGAGCCAAATCTCCGCCCAGTCATGGATGTCGTCGTACTTGCCGTCCGTGAACGTCCAGCCCGATTGCCAGCGCGCGGGAATGCCATTCATGCGCAGCAGCGTGATCAGCAGCAGGGTCTGCTCGCCGCAATCGCCATGGTCCGCGTGCAGCGTATAGGCGCTGATGTCGGGAATGGTCGAGTATTCGCGCGCACCGGCCCAGGGAACCTCGTCCACCGCGGCAAAAATGCGTCGTGCGATCTCGTACGGATTCGTCACGCCACCGATGACCTGCTTCGAGAACACGCGCAACGGTTCGGTGAACACGATGTGCGGCGCACGCTCGGCCACGAACGGTGCCAATTCCGGCGTGATCTTCTCCGGCTGCACCTTCGCAGGATCGATCGCGTGGTATTGCGCGTACAGCGTGACTTCGTAGGTGATCCTGAACACCGTGGGCTTGCCCGCCTGCACGGGCTGTTGCAGGTACACGGTGCGCTGCAGCGCCGACTCCGGCGCGATCTGGTGCGCGGATGGCTCGCTGGAAACGAAGCGGATGTCTTCCTGCTGGCCGGCATCGGCGCGCGGATACGGAATCCATGCGCGGATCGTCTTGCCGGCGGGCACGGCGTCCGCATCGACCGTCAATGTTTGCGTGACTTCGACACGCTGCGGCAGCACGCTGGTTTTGCCAGTGCCCCTGGCGGCCGCGATCACCTTGCGGTCGAAATCGATGTAGTTGTCGTTGACTTCTTTCGGCAAACCGCTGTCGACGTACGCCGTACCGCCCTTCTGGCGCGCCACCGCGGCGGCGCTCAGGTGGAACAGGTTGGAGGGCGCGCGGTTGAAATACAGCCGCTGCCCGTCGATGTCCATGTGTTCGAACAGGCCGTGCGCATCCCACTGCGCGAATTCCGCGTCGCTGAGATCGGGAATCTGCTTGCGCACCTTCGCCTTCACCTGATCGGCGGTGAGGTCGAAATCCAGCCGCATGCGCTGCATCCGCTCACGCTGGAATTCGAACGCGCGTCGCACGTCCGGCGACAAATCGGGCTGCTTCAGCGCCGAGTCGATGCGCGCATCGGCCGCCTTGAATTGTCCTGCCGTCACCAGCTCGACGACGGCGCCCAGGTCACGGTTGCCCGGAACGACCGGAGGAATGCCGGAGGCGGAAGCGAACAGGGGCAGCACTATCGCCATCACCAATACCAACCAGACGCCACATCGGCGAGCACAGGGAAAGTCCCGATTTTGACCGTCATCCCGGCGCAGGCCGGGATCCACATTGCTTTGCTCCGCCAATTCCGAAACCAAAATGGATCCCGGGTTCCGCCCGCGATGAATCCGCGGGCGGCCCCGGGATGACGATGAAAACCAGTGTCCGTGGGCTTTCACGTACCGTTCCCAGCCGGCTTCGGCGCAAGCAACGGCTTCAGGTAATCCGGCTTGCCCTGCTCGCGCACGAGATGCGGATACTTCAAGCCGCCGTCGTAATGCACCGCGTACGTCGTAACGGTTCCGTCGCTGCGTGCCTGGATTTGCAACGGCTGCTTGTTGTGCTGCGCGGCCGCGATCGCGTCGCGCAACACCTGCGCGCTGTACGCCTGCCCATCGACGGAGACCATCTGCATGCCCGGTGCAAGTCCTGCCTTGAACGCCGGCCCTTGCCACAGCACATCCTCGATCCTGCCGTCCACGCCCAGGAACAGGCCGACGGAAAACATCGCGTTGACGCCGTGCCCTTCCAGCTCGCCCATGCCGACGTTTTCCAGCGCGCTTTCGTAGGCCGACGGCTTATCGGTGTAGACCAGCTTCCAGCCGCTGGCTTCGATGCCGGACAGCAGCGGCACCTGGTCGCCCGTGCCATCCACCCAGGTGTGCAGGAACGTCGCCCAGTCATATGGCTGGATCTTGTTCAACGCGGCAACGACATCGTCGAAATCATAGGTGTGCGTGACGAAGCTGCCATTGTCGATGCCGAAGAATGCGCGTGCGAAATCATCGATGTTGCGCTTGCCGTGGCTCAAGTCGCGGATCTTCATGTCCACCGCCAACCACAGCAATTCGCCTTCGGGATAGAAGTCGTTCTGGCGGCGCCAGTTGGACCAAGCCTCTGGGGAGCTGTAGTCCACCGCGATGGTGGTGTCGATCAGCGGTCGCCACGCACGGCCGGTGCGGTGTGCCATTCGCGCCGCGCGATAAGCTACCACGTCACGCCAGGTTTCCGGCGACCACAGGCCGCTGCGCGCCGTGAGCGTATCACCCAGATACACCGTCAGCCCTTCGTACACCCAAAGCAGTTTCGGTTTCTCGGGCTGCTCGAAATCGGGCCGCCACAAACCCGCCGGCCGCATGAACTTGCCGTTCCACGAATGCGTGTATTCATGCGGCAGCAGCGAGCCGTCGAGCATGAAGTGCGCGGGGTCGGCAAACATTTTCGAGCCGCTGCGCGCCTTGTCGTCACTCGACTGGTGATGTTCGAGACCGCCCTTGGCGGTGTGGTCACTCAAGGTCAGCAGCAAGTGGTAACTGTCGTAGTGATGCGAATGGAACAGCGCCTGCGCCTGCTCGATCAGGTGATGGAAACCGGCGCTCTGCTGGTCCGAAATCGCAATGGCGGCAGCGCTGTCGCCGACCATGTCGAGGTAACGATGCACCGACGAGCCCTTCGGCGTCACGTCGATCTCGCGGAAATGCTTGCCCGCGATCACCGGCGAATCGACCAGCGTGTTGAACGGCACCGGCTTGAAGTCGATGCGCTTGCCGTCGCGCTTGTCGGTCTCCAATGCGCTGCCGTAATTCCAGTCGGCGGGAATCACCAGCGACGGCTGGAACATCTGGTCCTTGGTCGGCGTGCCCGCGCGATACAGCGAAACGTGATCCCAAGTGAGATCGATGAGGTTGGCGGTCACGCGGTCAGTGGACGGAAACTCGAAATGGATGTCGAGCTGGTGCACGCCTTCGGGCACCGTCAAATGAAAGGTGAAGCGATCGAGTTCGTCGCGCTGCCACGCGATGCGCTTCCCGTTCGCGGAAAACTCGAGACCCATGACGTCCTCGATGGGACCATCCGGCGAATGATCGCCGGGGATCCACTTCGGGTAATACAGCGTCAGCGCGCCCGGCGCGACCGGCATCACCTCGTGCACGTACAGGATCTTCTGGCCCGGATCGGGCAGGCTCACGGTCAGGGCGACCTGGCCTGGCGCCTCCGCGGCGAAACACGATGCCGACGCGACAAGCGCCAACGCGCAAAAGAACAATGACAACCGTTTCATGATTCCTCCGGAGCGCAAATCTCAACATCAAAATCTCTGTCGCGAAGGACGCCAACAGCGCGAAGGAAGCAAACAACTGATTGTCCTTGCTTCGCGCCCTTCGCGTTCTTCATGGACAAGTTGCTCCTGCTTCGACGCGCGCGATGTCAGGCCGCCTGGACGCGCCGCTGCCGCCACATCCACAGGTAGTACAGCGGCAGGCCCACCAGCGTGATCAGGATGCTGGCCATCGTCGGCCAGAACTGCGCGTACAGCGCGTTGGCGACGACGACGAACGTAGCCAGCACGAACAGTGCCGGTATCACCGGATAGCCGAGCGTGCGATACGGGCGCGGCATTTCCGGCCGTGTCCGGCGCAGGATGAACAGGCCGATCACGCACAGCGCAAGGAACGGCCAGATGCCCAGCACGTAGGCTTCCGCGAGCTGCATGAAATCGCGCAGCAGCACATAGATCACTGCGATCACCACGATGAACGCGATCGCGACGTAGGGCGTTTCGTATTTCGGATGGATCTTGCCGACGGTGCGGAAGAACAGGCCATCCTCGGCCATCGCGAAAAATACCCGCGGCGTCGAGAGGATGCTGCCGTTCAAGGTGCCGAATACCGACAACATCACCAGCGCGCCGACCAGCGATGCGCCTGCGCGGCCCAGCACCACCGTGGCGGCATCGGTGGCCACGGACTTCGAGGCCACCAGTTGCGGCAGCGGCAACGCGCGCAGGTAGGCGACATTGATCAGCAGGTAAACCACCATCACCAGGACGACGCCACCGATCAGCGCCATCGGCAAGTTGCGACCCGGGTTCCTGACCTCACCCGAAAGCGTGGTCAGGTTTTCCCAGCCGTCGTAGGCCCACAACGCCGCGATCAGGCCGATCCCGACCCCCGACCATTTCGCCACGCCCATCGACTCGGCATTCAGCGGGTTGTGCTCGCCCCCTGGAGCGAGGAAGAAGATCGTCGCCGACAAACCCACGATCGCCACTACCTTGGCCGCGGTCGACAGGTTCTGGATGTAGGCGCCCAGCTTCACCGACCGGTAGTTCGCCGCCGCCACCACGATGATCAGCACCGCGGCAATCGCATGCTGGATTTGTCCGGGAATCGGCACGAAGAAACCGAGGTATTCGGAAAACATCAAGGCCTGCGCCGCCCACGAGATCGGCTGGGTCAACAGGAACATCCAGCCGAACAGGAACGCCAGCGGGCGGCCGTAGGACTCGCGCAAATACACGTACGGCCCGCCTGCCGCCGGATACATCGCAGCGAGTTCGGCGATCGAGAGCGCGCCGAACAGCGCCACGATGCCGCCCAGGACCCACACCAGCGCGATGCCGGTGAGATTGCCGGTATCCGCGGCGATGCCTGATGGCACCCGGAAGATACCGCTGCCGATAATGACGCCCACCACCACGGCCATGCCGGTGGCGAGACCGAGTTTGCGCGGCAGTTCGCGCCGTGCGTTGGCTGGGGATTCGCTCATGGCCGCCGATCGTACAGGTTCATCGCGGCGCTGTTGAAGCATCCAGCGACGATCGTCTGCGCAAACACGCGACACCGAAACGCGGCGGATGGCGCGTCTTGCGCGTATTCATCGCCATGCAGCGGCGCCCAGACCATAACCCCCAGCTATGCCGGGTGCCCGTCTTTTCATTGGTGGTGTTTGCAGGCCCATGAGTATGCTCGGCGGCATGCCGATGCGGTTCGTCCACAACGGCTGCGAACTTCGATTCATGCGAAAAGCTGGCGTCTGGAGGGGCCCACGTTCGCACGTCGCGCACTTTGCGATGCCGCAACGTCAGGGGCCGCACCACCGCAAGGCACACCGGTGTCTCACCAATGCGGAGTGGGTAACATGAAGAGCAAGTCTCAGCGCGCGTCGCGCCGCAACAATCTTTTCCGGCGCAAGGCGCTCGCCATCGCGATCGGTTCGGCTGCCCTCGGCATCACGGGCGTAGCCTGGGGCCAGGCGGTCAATGGCACCATCTACGGCACGGTTCCCGTGGCGGCGGGCGAGACCATCCAGATCGTCGGCGGCGCGGGGTTCAACCGCACCATCACGGTGGGCCCGTCCGGCAAATATTCGATCACCCTGCCCGTCGGCACCTACACGGTATCGCTGCTGCAGGATGGCAAGGTCGTGCAGAGCCGCAGCGGCGTCAGCCCGGTGGCGGCAGGCGCGGTGGCGGTGGATTTCTCGACCTCGTCGGGCGCCGTGCAGACGCTCGGCGCCGTCAACGTCACCGCCAACAGGATTCCCGCGATCGACGTGTCCACGACCAACCAGGTCACCACGATCACGTCGAAGCAGTTGCAGCAGTTGCCGCTGGGGCGCACGGCAGAAGACATTGCGCTGCTGGCGCCGGGCGTGGGCATGGGTTCACCGGAACTGGCAACCGGCCCGACCGGCAACCCGATCAACGTGTTCGGTGGCGCTTCGACGGCGGAGAACGCGTACTACGTCGATGGCATGAATACCACGGAGATGCTCAACAACCAGGGCGGCATCAGCCTTCCCTACGGCGCGATCGCGCAGCAGCAGACCATGATCAGCGGTTATGGCGCCGCGTATGGCCGTTCCATCGGCGGCGTGATCAACCAGATCGGCAAGAGCGGTTCCAACGAATGGCACTTCGGTGGGCGCGCCCTGTGGCAACCGGCGAACTGGCGGGCCGATCCCGTCAACTACTACTACGCCAATCCGCTGGAAACGCAACCCGGCGAACAACCCGGGGATCTGGAGCGCTACCGCAAGGGCGACAGGAGCAGCGAAACGATTTACGACGCCTACATCAGCGGGCCGATCGTCAAGGACAAGTTGTTCTTCTTCTTGGGCGCCGAGCAGGACAACTCGCACTACAGTTCGACCACTGCGGCGGTCGGCAATACGTACAGGAACTTCTATACCGATCACGCCCCCAAGCTTTATGCCAAGCTCGACTGGCACATCAACGACAGCAACATCCTGAGCGTCAGCGGCCTGCAGAATTCTCTCAAGCAGTGGGGCTCGTACGACGCTTTCGATTACGACACCAAGCAGGTCATTCCCGGCTCCACCGGTTTGAACCAGACCAGCAAGACGGCTTTCAGGATGTGGGTGGCCAATTACACCTCTTACCTGACCGACAACCTCACTCTGAACGCGATGCTCGGTAAGATGCATGGCGAGTACTACACCGAACAGCCCGCGTTTCCCGGCTTCGATCCCTCGCTGCCTCACATAGCGAGTGCTTCCTATCAAAACCCGGCGTTCCTGCCACCCGGAAGCAGTGGTATTTCCAACTCGCAGCAAAATTCCAGCGCCGCGTTTCCCCAACACCGTGAGACGGTAGAGAACTATCGCCTGAGCTTGGACTATAAGCTGGGCACGCACGATTTCCAGATCGGCATCGACAATATCAATTCGTGGGATTTGTCCGACGGCAGCCACGATACTGGTCCCGGTTACCAATGGATCTACGGCACCGTCGACGCCGGCCAGCCAATCCTCAACAGTGATCCCAATTCACCGCCTTACGTGGGACCGGTCCCTAATCAAGCTCCGTTTTGTTCGGGCAGCACGTGTTATTACGTACAGAAGCACGTCGACATCAGCCAGGCCTCGATGCGCGTGGCCCAACGCGCCCAATACATATTGGACAACTGGCAGGTGACGCCAAACCTGCTGTTGAACCTGGGCATCCGCAATGACCAGTTCGTCAATTACGACGCGTCGGGCATTCCTTACATCAGCCAGACCAAACCGATGTGGGCACCCCGCCTCGGCTTCAGCTGGGACGTGCATGGCGATTCCACGCTGAAGGTATTCGGCAATGCAGGACGTTATTACCTGGCTCTGCCGACGCAGGTGGCTTTGTCCATCGCCGCGCCCGTGACGAATGCCGGCGTGTACTACACCTATACCGGAGTCGATCCGACGACCGGCGAGCCGACCGGGTTGACGCCCATTCCCCAAAATCCGGCCACGGGCGCCTCGATCGACAGCGAATACGGCCAGGCGAAAGATCCGCGTATTTCCGCCTCCCAGAACGTCAAGAACGAGTTTTCCGACAACTTCGTGCTGGGCATGCAGCAGCAGTTCAACATGCTGGGCACGAGTTGGGTGTTCGGAGCCACCGGCACCTACCAGAAGATGAGCCGCATCATCGACGACTTCGACGATGAGCAAATCGAGTGCGCCGCGGGAAGAGCGCAAGGCTATTCCTGGATGACGACCAACGATTGCCCTCTTTATGCCCAAAGCTTGGTCCTGATCAATCCGGGCGTGACGCAAAATCTCCTGATGAAGGCACCGGACGGCAGCCTCGTTCCGGTGACCCTCACAGCCGCCGATCAGCAGTTCCAGCGGGGACCGACGCGCAAGTACTACTCGGTGGATCTGTCACTGTCACACGAATGGGACGGCAAATGGTTCGCCAAGTTCGACTACGTGTGGGCGCAGACCATCGGCAACACCGAAGGGCCGGTCAGCACGTATTCCCAGCAGAGCGGCTCCTACGAGTCGATCACGACCGCGTGGGACTTTCCGTTGCGAATGGAGAACTCGTACGGCTTCCTGCCCAACGATCGCAGGAACACGTTCAAGATCTTCGGTGCCTATGCGATCAATCCGGATTGGACGGTCGGCGGCAACCTTTACATCGCTTCGGGCACGCCGCGTCTGTGTCGGGGCCATTACGGGCCGAACCAATTGCCGGGCTCCGGCACCTATTACTGGTGCGGCGGCGTGCCTGTTCCGCCGGGTTCGATTGGCCGCTTGCCATGGACTCATCAATTGGACCTCAGCGTTGATTACAAACCGAAGTGGGCCGACCACAAGCTCGACTTCAACCTCGCCGTGTTCAACGTGTTCGACGAACAGACGCCCGTGTTCTACAACGACGTGTTCGGCAGCACCAACAGCCCGAATCCCAACTTCGGGCAGGTGCAGGACACGCGGCCGCCGCGCAGCGTCCGGTTCTCGGTGTCATACGACTTCTGACCATTCCGCCCACTCTCCCCCGCCGGGCGCGAGCCCGGCGTTTTTTTGCCCCGCGATTAGCCAGCGCAGCCTTTAGTATTGATCCACTGTCGATGATGAAGTGAACGCGCTTTCGATGTCGCCATCCCTGCAAGATTCTCCGCAGCGACCGCTTTCGTCCGTAGCCACGCGGCTGCTGGCGCGGGCGCGCAGGGAGTGGGAACAACGGCAATTCGAGGCCGCCGAAGGATCGCTTAACAGCGTGCTGGCGTTGGCACCGGATTGTCTCGATGCCGTACGGATGCTGGGCATGGTGGCGCAACGTTGCGGCCATCACGCCAAGGCTGCGGATTGTTTCCGGAAAGTGCTTGCGACTTTTCCGGATGACGACGAACTGCACGTCGGGCTCGGCATCGCATTGTTCGAGCAGAACCAGCCCGAACAGGCGCTCGCGCATTTCCGCCGAGCCTGCGCGCTGGCCCCCGATTCCGCTTCTGCATGGTTCAACTTCGGCGAAGCACTGGGCCGTCACGCGCAATCGCACGATTCGGTCGAGGCGCTGCGGCGCGCGGTGCAGCTCAACCCTGCGCATATTCCGGCACGTTTGTCGCTGGCGCGCGTACAAGCCAGCCTCGGCCAGATCGGCGCGGCGGTTGCGGGTTATCGCGAGGTGGTGCGCCGCGACCCCGGCAATGCCGAAGGCTGGTTCGGCTTGTCGAATCTCAACACGGTGCGCTTCGATGCCGCCGACGCGGCGCGCATGCAGCACGCGCTCGCGCGTCCCGGCCTGGTGGGGCGCGATTACGAGTTGCTGGCTTTCAGCTATGCCAAGGCGCTGGAAAACCAGGGCGAACACGCGCAGGCGTACGACGTGTTCGCGCGCGCCAACGCCTCGCGTCGCCAGCGGGTCAAGTGGGATGCCGCGGGCGAGCGCAGGCGCGTCGACGCCATCCTGCGCGTGTTCGAAAACGATCTGCCCACGCCGCTCGATCCCAAGCTCGGCCGCGAAGCCATCCTGATCGTCAGCATCCCGCGTTCCGGTTCGACCCTGGTCGAGCAGATCCTTGCGTCGCATCCGGAGGTGGAGGGTGCAAATGAAATCAAGGACATGACGCACATTATTGATGAAGAAACTGCGCGTCGCCAATCGGCTTTTCCGCTATGGGTGCCGGACGCCGACGCCGAGGATTGGCAACGCCTCGGCCGCGACTATCTCGCGCGCACCGCACGTTGGCGCGAACGCAAGCCGCGCTTCACCGACAAGAGCCTGGTCACCTGGTATCTGGTCGGCGCGGCGCTCGCGATGATGCCGGCGGCGCGCGCGATCATCGTGCGACGCGATCCGGTCGAAACCTGCCTCGGCTGCTTCCGCCAGTGCTTCAGCGAAAACAGCGGCTTCGCCTGCAGCATGGACGAGTTGGCCGATTACTGCATCGACTTCCTGCGCCTCACGCGTTTCTGGCTGCAGAAATATCCGGACCGCGTGATGGACCTGCAATACGAATCGCTGGTCGCCGATCCCGAAACCGAGGTGCACCGGATGCTGGATTTCTGCGGCCTTCCGTTCGATCCCGCGTGCATCGAGTTCCACAAGACCGCGCGCACCGTGCAGAGCCTGCCCAGCGCCGCGCAGGTACGGCAACCGATCCGGCGCGACACTGCGCGCAGCGCGCTGTATGGCGACAAGCTGGACCGATTGCGTCAGCGATTGCAGGACGCGGGTGTCATCACCCAATGAGTAGAGCCTGCCTCAAGGAAATGCATACGAATATTTTGCTCGTCATTCCGGACGCCGCGCAGCGGCGATCCGGAACCCAGCGTCTTGTGCTTCAACGTCACAGACACTGGATTCCCGCTTGCGCGAGAATGACGAGAAGATGGGTTGAGCGAGCGTTTTCTGCACGTGCACTTCTTCCCAGCTTGCTCATGATTTGCGCGACGCTGTTCATGGCCGCGTGCGCACCACTGCCGCCGCGCAATCCGATCGCCACCTGGGTGCCGTCAAAGAACTACGACATCCGCAAACCGCAGTTGATCGTGCTGCACTTCACCAACCAGGATTCCGCGCAGCAGGCGCTGGACACGCTGCGCACCGCCAACAGCGGCGGTCCGGTCAGTGCGAACTACCTGGTCGGCCGCGACGGCCACATCTATCAACTGGTGAGCGACGTCGATCGCGCGTGGCATGCGGGCGGCGGCCGCTGGGGCACCATCACCGACGTCAATTCCGCATCCATCGGCATCGAGATCGACAACAACGGGCACGAGCCGTTCCCGCCTGTGCAGATCGACAGCCTGATGCGGCTGCTGACCGACGTCACCGCGCGCTGGCACATCCCGCGCGCGCAGATCATCGGCCACGAAGACATGGCGCCCTCGCGCAAGGACGATCCGGGCCCGCTGTTCCCGTGGGCAACGCTGGCCGCGCACGGTTTCGGCCTGTGGCCCGATCCGGGTTTCGAAAGCCTCACGCCGCCGCCCGGCTTCAATCCATGGACGGCATTGTCGGTCGTCGGCTATTCGCTGGACGATCCCAAGGCCGCGGTGCGCGCGTTCCACAACCACTTCCGCGGCATGGGTGGCGACACACTGGACGCCGAGGACGCGCGCATCCTCTACAACCTGGTCGGCAAGATCGAGCGCGGTGATACCGAGAAATGATGGCGCGATGTTTCAGCGCGAAACGGCAAAGCCGTTCGCGGCGTCGTACCGGTCGAGCGGCGCCTTCTCGCGGCGCCGTCGATATCGCGAAACATCCAGGCCTTCGCCGCTGATTTGCGGCATCGCGCCGGCCATCAGGTCGGCAAGATAACGCCCCGATCCGCACGCCATCGTCCAGCCGAGCGTGCCATGGCCGGTGTTGAGGAAAAGGTTCTTGCAAGGCGTGCCGCCGATCACCGGCGTGCCGTCGGGCGTCGCCGGCCGCAAGCCTGCCCAGAATTCGCCCTGCTTCACATCGCCGCCTCGCGGATACAAACCGGCGACGACGTTTTCCAGCATCACGCGGCGCCGCGCGGGCTTCGACAGATCGAAGCCGCATACGCCCGCGGTGCCACCGGCGCGGATGCGCTCATCGAACCGGGTCACCGCCACCTTGTACGTTTCGTCCAGCACGGTGGATACGGGCGCCATCGCCGCATAGGTGATCGGTACGGTCAACGAATAGCCCTTGAGCGGATACACCGGCAGCTTGATTCCGAGCGGCGCGAGCAGGCGCGGCGCGTAGCTGCCCAGCGCGACGATGTACTTGTCCGCGCGAACGACCTTGCCATCGATGCGTGCGCGAATCACGCGATCACCCGAGGTTTCCAGCGCTTCCACCGTCGCACCAAAACGAAACTCGACGCCCGCCGCCTTCGCGCGTTCGGCCAGCAGGCACGTGAACAGCGCGCAATCGCCGGTCTGGTCTTCGGGCAAACGCAGCGCGCCGGTGAACTGATCGGCGACGTCAGCCAGTGCGGGTTCCACCTTCACGATGCCGCCGCGATCCAGCAGTTCATACGGCACGCCGTGTTGTTCCAGCACGGCGATGTCGTTGCCCGCGCCGTCCAGTTGCGCCTGCGTGCGGAACAGTTGCAGCGTGCCGAGTTTGCGGGCTTCGTAATCGAGGCCGAGTTCATCCGCCAGTTCGTTGAGGCATTCGGTGCTGTAGCGCGCCAGCCGCAGCATGCGCGCCTTGTTGATCGCGTAGCGCTTCGCCGTGCAGTTGCGCAGCATCTGCAACAGCCAAAGGTATTGGCGCGGTTCGAGTCCCGGCTCGATCACCAGCGGCGCCTCGCGGGAGAACAGCCACTTCAACGCCTTCAACGGCACGCCCGGCGCGGCCCATGGCGCCGCGTAACCCGGTGAAATCTGTCCGGCGTTGGCGAAACTGGTTTCGAGCGCCGGGCCGGGTTCGCGGTCGACCACCGTCACTTCGAAACCCGCGCGCGACAGATACCACGCGCTGCTCACGCCGATGACGCCGCTGCCCAAGACGAGTACGTGCATTGTTGCTCTTGTCCCCGAATATCCAATTCTTGACTGACCGATCGTTCGCATTGAGGTGCCGATTTGCTCCCTCTCCCCCGAACGATTTTGTTCGGGGGAGAGGGCTGGGGTGAGGGGGAGAAGTACGTACACGCCCGGCAATTCGCGTCGCGCGACGCCTGCCCCCTCACCCTACCCTCTCCCCCACACGGCTTCACCGTTTGGGGGAGAGGGAAACCGATCGCTTCTTTTATTCGGCGTGATCGAACTCGGGCATCGCGTCGAACTGCCGGCCTTTGCGCCACTTGTCCGCGCCCGGCCGCGTGTACACCACCTTGCCGCCGATGATCGTATACAGCACCCGCGTACGCAGGATGTCGTTGGCCGGCATCGTCAGCAGGTCACCCGAAAACACGTCGATGTCGGCGAGCTTGCCGGGCGTCAGCGAGCCGAGTTCGTGATCCTCGAACATCGCGTAGGCGTTGTTCCAGGTGTACGACTTCAGTTCCTGCATCGGCGTCTTGGCCTCGTCCGGAAAGAACGTTTTCCTGCCGTGGTCGTAGGCGCGGGTGACGCCGCAATAGAACACCGGGATGGGGTTGGTGTCCTCGACCGGCGTGTCGGTGCCGTCCAGCACGATCGCGCCACTGTCGATCAGTTTCTTCCAGACGTACGCGCCTTCTTTCGCACGCTGCTCGCCGAGGCGCGGCACCACCATCGGCGCATCCGAGCAGGTGTGGATGGACTGCATCGACGCGATCACGCCCATCTCGGCAAAGCGCGGAATGTCGGCGGGATTCAGGTGCTGCGCGTGCTCGATGCGGAAGCGCAGTGCGTGCGCCGCCGGGTCTTCCTCGAAGATCTTCTGGTACATGTCCAGCACTTCGTGGTTGGCGCGGTCGCCGATCGCGTGGATCGACACCTGGAAGCCGTCGCGCGCGGCGATCCGCGCGATCTGCGCAAGGTCGCCCATCGGCGTGACGTTCTTGCCGGTGATGTTCGGGGCATCGCTGTAGGGCTTCAGGAACCACGCGCTGCGCGTGCCCAGCGCGCCGTCGGAAACGTCCTCGCCCACGCCGCGCACGGTGAAGTGGTTGTCGGCGTAGCCGATCGTCTTGTACCTCGCGAGGTTCTTGTCGAGGCTGGCAACGTCCAGCACGCCGACGTAGACGTAAAGACGCAGCGGAAAACTTCCGTTGGCAAGGCCCTTCGCAACCTGCTGCTTCAACCAGTCGATGGTTTCGAAATCCTCGCCCTGGTCGACGAAGCTGGTGATGCCCTTGCTGATCTCGTTCTGCACCGCGAGCTGCAGCGCCTTCTCGCGGCGCACCGCCTGCTCGGCCGGCGGCAATTCCTTGAGGTATTTCTGGTACGCGGCGTACACCGGGTCCGCCGCGGTGTCCTTCAGCATGCCGATCGCGTGGCCCTGCGCATCGCGCACGATGGTGCCACCCACCGGGTCGGGCGTCTTGTCGGTGATGCCCGCGAGTTTCAATGCCGCCGCATTGGCGTAGAGGCCGTGGTAACTGGCAGTCGTCAGCAACACCGGATTGTTCGGCGACGCCGCGTTCAAGCTCGCCGGCAATGGCAACCCATCCAGGTTCGGCTGCGGCACGCGGTTCCACTTGCTCTCCAGCCAGCCGAAACCGACGATCCACTCGCCGGGTTTGGCCTTGGCGGCGGCGGCCTTCACCATCGCGACCACGCCGTCCCAATTGGCCGCCTTGCCGACGTTGATCTGCATCAGCGACTCGCCGGTATCCAGCAAATGGCCGTGCCCTTCTATGAAACCGGGCGTCACGAACGCGCCGTGCAGGTCCAGCACCTTCGTCTGCTTGCCGATGTAACGCGAGATCGATTGATCACCGCCGACGACCAGGATCCTGCCGTCGCGGATCGCGAGCGCCTGTGCTTCCGGCTGCAGCGGGTCGAGTGTGGCGATGGTCGCGTCGCGCAACACCAGGTCGGCCGGCTGCAGCGTGGGCGGGAAGCCCGGCACCGGCGCACTGGCCGCAAACGTGGTCGCCACCACCGCGAGCGCGGCGCCCGAAAACAGCATGCGGAACGATTTCATTGAACCCTCTCCATCACGCAAGCCGCACGGCAGTGCAGGCGCGCCAACATACAACGAATGCGCCTACCAGCGGTACGTAACCTTGGTGTAGAAGTACGCGCCGCTGAACCCGAATGGCGAGAGCTGCGAGTACGGAAACACGCCGTTGGTGTTCTCGTCCGCGCGGGTCCGGTCCGGATAATTGTCGAGCACGTTGTCGCCGCCCAGCGTGAAAGTCCACTTGTCCAGGAAGTAGTTCGCATTGAGGTCCAGCACCCACTCGGGCGAATAGACCTGGTCGTAGAGGTAGCTCGTGGAGCTGTAGTCGGTGACCGAGCCGTAACGGGTCAGCGTGCCGCCGAATTCCCAGTTGCCGACATCGTAGCGCTCGTCGAGGATCAACTTGCTGCGCGGCGCGGCATCCGCCATGAGGCCCTTGATCGCGTTGCGGTTGAGGCGCTGGAAGTTCACGCCCAGCGAATCCAGGATCGCCGGATTCGGCGCGACGTTGGTGACCTTGTTCTTGTGGTAGTCGGCGCTGAGCGTGGTCATCAGGCTGCCCGCATTGCCGAAGTCCGAACGGTATGTCAGGACCAGGTCGATGCCCTGCGAACGCACCGTCCCCGCGTTGGTGAAATAGTTGAAGCCGCTGTAGCCGGGCGCCGTGACGCCATGGCTTGCAAGGTAGGCCAGCACCTCGGGCGTCGTCAGCGGTATCGTGCTGGACAACGCGATGCGGTTGTCGACCGTGACCTGGTAGACGTCCAGCGTCGTGGTCAGGGCGTTGTTCGGCGTCCACACCGCGCCGAGAGTGTAGTTGTGCGAAGTCTCGGGCTTCAACGGTTCGCCGCCCAGCAGGCGCGCCAACGGCATGGTCGAGGGCACGATGCCGCGCAGGTAGATGCCTTCCGGCAACCCGAGGTTGTTGCCCGCGCCGAACGACGTCGACGAGGTTTCGAAATAGTGTTCCTGGCCCAGCGTGGGCGCGCGGAACCCGGTGGAAATCGTGCCGCGCAACGCAAACGTCTTGTTGAATTCGTAGCGACCCGACAATGCATACGAAGTGTTGCTGCCGAAGTCCGAGTAGTTCGAGTGGCGCGCCGACAACGACATGTCGAACGCATCGGTGAGGTTCGATTCCAGTTGCACGTACTCGGCAAGGCTATGCCGCGCGACCGAAATCGCATCGGCCGGCGACCAGCCGGCAAAACCCTGCGCGCCGCCGGTGGCGTCGCTGTGCGTCGTGCTGATGTAGTAGGAACCGAGGTCGCCGGGCGCCACGCTGTAACTCTGGCGCAGCCACTGCGTACCGAACGCGACGTTCAAGGGATGCGACAACCAGCCGACATCCAGCGGCTTGGAAATGTCGACATCGAAGGTCTGCTGCTTCGCGCGCAGGATGCCGTCGTGGAATTCGGTCGGGCTGGTGCCGAAATCCGCCAGCATCGCGAAGTTGGTGGTGTTTTCCGTCGCATAGGAAACACGGTTGCCGCCGGTGTTCGCGCTGATGTCCCAATTCCAGCCGTCGACCTGTCCACGCAAGCCTGCGACCAGCGCGCTGTCGGTCGAGACGCCGCGTTCGTGCGGCAGGAAACCATCCGGATAAGGGCTGATCGCCAGCCAGGGACTTTTCGGATACGGCGTGTTGAGGCCGTAACGGTAGAAGTCGTACGGCGTGCCTTCGCGCCTCCCGAAATGCCCGTATGCATAGAACTGCACGTCGGACGTGATGTCGTATTGTCCGTTGATCAGCGCGTTGGAATCCTTGAACGGCACGACGCCATAGTGGAACAGCTTGCCGTATTGCGCGAGGCCGGGCCGGACATCCGGTTCGGCACGATTGGTTTCGTCCTGGTTGCCGTCCTCAAGGCTGAAGCGCATCCAGCCCTTGTCGCCCAGCGACACGCCGAAATTGCCGGCGCCACGCCAAGTCCGGCCGTCGCCCGCGGCATATTGTCCGGCGGTGGCCGTGACAGAGCCGCCCTGCGCGCCCTTCTTCAGGATCACGTTGACGACGCCAGCGATCGCGTCGGAGCCGTACTGCGCGGATGCGCCGTCGCGCAGCACTTCGATGTGGTCGACCGCCGACAGCGGAATCGTGTTGAGGTCGTAGCCCTGCGAACCCACGCCGATGTTCGCGAGCGTCATCACCAGCGCGCCCGGATGCCAGCGCTTGCCGTCCACCAGTACCAGCACTTCGTCGGGCGGCATGCTGCGCAACTGGAACGGACGCTGGAAGGCTTCGAGGTCCGAGGCCGGCGACATCGGGAAGTTCAGCGACGGAATCGCACGCGACAGCGCGGTGCCGAAGTCGAACGCGCCGGTCTGCCGCAGTGTTTCGCCGGAAATGACGTCGACGGGCTGCAAGGAATCCTTGAGCGTGCGGCCGAGCACGCGCGTGCCGGTCACCACCACGGTCGAAAGCGTCGCAGGCTGGTTGGACGATGGCTTGGCTGACGACGGCGGATTCGTACCACTCGCCGCCTGCGTGTCCTGCGCCGCCGCCGTGCCCGCCAGCGCCAGCAGCACCGACGCCGCCAGCAGGCTCGGAACGAATTGCATCGCGCGCTTGTTCATCGCAGTCCCTCCGCATTGCGGGCGCACCACTCCGGCAGCCAACCCGCTGTTGTGAGCTTCAATGTCCCTTTCCCGTTCAAGCGTAGCCACGAGCGCGCCGGTGCCGCCAATGAAAAGGCGGGCACAAGGCATAACTTGCAGTTGTAGTCGCGCCGGTTCGGCGAGCCCGAACCGCGCGCCTTCAGCCGCCCGCCAACATCCGTTGCGCGAGCTGCTTGACGATGTCGAGGAAGCGCTTCTGCACCGGATTCGGCGGGCTGTCGGGACGATGCATCGCATACAGCACGACATCGAGCTGCGGACGCAGCGGCCGCATCTGCACGCTGTGCGCGCCGCAGCGCGCCGTGAACGGATCGACCAGCGCCAAGCCTTCGCCCTTGGCGACCAGCGATTGCGCGAGCTGGTACGTCTGCACCGACACCGCGACGCGCGGCGCGGGTTCGACCTGCGACAGGTGGCTTTGCAGCATGCTGCCGAGCGCATCGCGTACCGTGATGCCGATCAGCGGCTGGCCGGCCAACGCGTTGATCGGCAGCGGCTGCGACAGTTCCGCCTTCGGCCACCAGCCCGGCGGCGCGATCACCATCACCTGTCCGCGACACAGCACCTTCTGCCGCAGGTTCTGGTGGCCGGTGTCCTGCAAGGTCAGGCCGATGTCGGTCTCGCGCAGCGTCAGCGATTCGCACATCGCCGCCGAATGCTGGGTGGACAATTCGATGATCGCGTCGGGAAAGGCTTTGCGCAGCAAGACCGTCGCCGCGGGCAGCAGGTTCATCGCCAGCGTCGGCGTGCAGGTCACCCGCAGCGGGCTGCTGCCCGGCTGGCCCATGTTGGTGGTGAGCCGCTGCAACTCGTGCACATCCTGGATGATTTTTTCGATGCGATCGCGCAGCACCAGCGCCTGCTGCGTCGGCTGCAGGCGTCCGCGCACGCGACTGAACAAGGCGAAGCCCAGCTTGTCTTCGGCATGCTGCAGCGCCTTGCTGGCGGCCGGCTGCGAAATGTTGAGCAGCTTCGCGGCCCCGGTCAGGCTGCCCGTGGTCAGTACCGCATGGAAAAGTTCGATATAGCGCAAGCGCATGATGGGAGACCTCGCCGACGAATCATCGCATGCACGCGCGGCGCCGGCCCGGGCCGAAAGTATGGGCCGGCATGCGCCGCTTCATCGGTACACCGCAACCCCGCCGCCGCGGTTCACAACCGCCAGTTATGCCAAGTGTCCGTCTTTTCATTGGCAGCCGGTGCGCGGCCACGGGTAACCTTTCGCGGGCCACTTGAGCAGCGCGATGGATACCCGAAGGAAAGACGTCATGTCCGATCAGGGCGAAGCGGCCGGCCACGGCCATTGGGGGCCGCCTTACCTGCTGTATCTCGGCAAGGCCGCCGACGAGCTGTCCATCAAGACCGCGAGGGGACTGGCCTTCTGGCGCCCCGAATGGTGCGTGGGCCAGCACCGGCATCCGGACTGCCGCTACACGCTCGGCCTGACCGATCTTGGCTTCGCGGAAGCCAAAGCCGCGGGCGCCGACACCATGGTCGTCGGCAATGCCAATGCCGGCGGCGTGATGGCGCCGGAAACCGTCACCGACGTCATCGCCGCGCTGGATGCGGGCCTCAACGTCATCGCGGGCCTGCACCAGAAATTGCGCGACAACGCCGGCATCGTCGCGGCGGCGAAGCGCAACGGCCGCACCTTGTTCGATGCGCGCGAGTTCACCCGCAAGATCCCGGTCGGCGACGGCCACAAGCGCGCGGGCAAGCGCGTCCTCACCGTCGGCACGGACTGCTCGGTCGGCAAGATGTACACCACGCTCGCGCTGGAACGCAGCATGCGCAAGCGCGGCATCACGGCGGATTTCCGCGCCACCGGGCAAACCGGCATCTTCGTCGCCGGCGGCGGCATTCCCATCGATTCCGTGATCGCCGATTTCATTTCCGGCGCGGCCGAGTGGATTTCACCCGCGCGCGACGACCGCGGCTGGGACCTCATCGAAGGCCAAGGCTCGCTGTTTCATCCGTCGTATGCGGGCGTGTCGCTGGGCCTGCTGCACGGCTCGCAGGCCGACGCGCTGGTGCTGTGCCATGAGGCAGGCCGCATGCACATGCGCGGCCTGCCGGATTATCCGATGCCCGACCTCAAGCTGTGCCTCGAAGCCAACCTCACCGCCGCGCGCCTCACCAATCCGAACGTCAAGCCCGTCGGCGTCGCGCTCAACACGTCGAACCTCGGCGCGGGCGAAGCGCTCGCCGAGTGCCGCAAGATCAGCGGCCAGCTCGGCCTGCCCTGCCTCGACCCGGTGACCATGGGCGTCGAAGCCATCGTCGACAACCTGCTTGCATGCTGCGGCAACTGACCGTTCGCCACCGCAGCCTGCCGCTGCACTCGCCGTTCCGCATTTCGCGCGGCGTCAAGCACGCCGCGGACGTGGTGACGGTCGAACTGGCGCAGGGTGCTTGCACGGGGCGCGGCGAATCCGTGCCCTACCCGCGTTATGGCGAGTCCATCGCGTCGGTGCTCGACGAGATCGAAGCGCTGCGCAGGGATTTGTGCGCGGGCATGGGCCGCGACGAACTGCAGGCGCGCGTGCACCCCGGCGCGGCGCGCAACGCCGTCGATGCCGCTTTGTGGGACCTGGAATCGAAACTCACCGGCGTGCCCGTGTGGACGCAGTTGGCGCGCCCGCCGCATGAACCGCTGGTGTCGGCGCTCACCGTCAGCCTCGACACGCCGGAAGCAATGGGAAAAGCGGCATCGAGGATCGCCGATGCGAAGCTCATCAAGATCAAGGTCGATGCCGACGATTCCGCTGCGCGCATCGAAGCGGTGCGGCGCGCGGCGCCTTCGGCGCGGCTGATCGTCGATCCCAACGAAAGCTGGTCCATCGACATCCTCGCCGAGCTGCTGCCGACGCTCGAACGCGCCGGCGTGAACCTGGTCGAACAACCGTTGCCCGCAGTGGCCGACAGCGATCTGCTGGGTTTCGCGAGCCGCATCCCGATCTGCGCCGACGAGGCCTGCCACACCAGCGCGGATCTGCCGCGCCTGCTGGAGCGCTACCAGGCCATCAATATCAAGCTCGACAAGACCGGCGGCCTCACCGAAGCGTGGCGCCTGCTGCGCGCCGCGCGTGCGCAAGGCTTCCGCATCATGGTCGGCTGCATGGTCGGCTCGTCGCTCGGCATCGCGCCGGCGCTGGAAATCGCGCGCGAAGCGGAGTTCATCGACCTCGATGGGCCGCTGTGGCTGGAGAACGATTACGCCGATGGCGTGAAGCTGATTGGCGGGCTGCTTTCGCCGCCCGCGCCGGGATTCTGGGGGTCGTGAGACGAATGCCAGCAGAGCGACGAACTGTTCACCCTCTCCCCCAAGCGCTTTCTGCTTGGGGGAGAGGGATGGGGTGAGGGGGCAAGCGTCTCGTATCCCAGAGCCGCTGCGTGAATCCGAACTATCTTCCCCCTCACCCCGGCCCTCTCCCCCGAGCAAAGCTGCTCGGGGGAGAGGGAGAAAAGCTCCACAATCTCCGGTTATGCCACGTGCCGCATTTTTCATTGGTGCCGCCCGCGGCCCGCGATTATTTTCGATCCGATCATCAGAAGGTGAAATCGATGTTTGAGCAATCCCTGCGCGCGAAGGCGCACCACCGCGCGACATGGCGCCGCACTGCCCTCGCGGTTGCGATCGCGGCAATCAGCACCGTCGCGGTTGCGCGCGAGACCCGGCCTGCGGCGCCGAACTTCTCCCACGCGCCCGCCGCGACCCAGGCGATGCTGGCGAAGGCGAATCCGGTGACAGCGAAACACGCGATGGTCGTTTCGGACCAGCACTATGCCACCGACGCCGGCGTGCAGATCCTCAAGCAAGGCGGCAACGCGATCGATGCGGCGGTTGCGGTCGGCTACGCGCTGGCCGTGACGCAACCATGTTGCGGCAACATCGGCGGCGGCGGCTTCATGACCATCCATCTCGCCAACGGGCAGAACCTGTTCCTGAACTTCCGCGAGAAGGCGCCATTGAAGGCGACCCCGAACATGTTCCTCGACGCCAAGGGCAACGTGGTCGAAGGCCGCAGCACCGATACCTACCTCGGCGTCGGCGTACCGGGCACGGTGATGGGTCTCGACACCGCGCTCAAGAAGTACGGCACGATGAGCATCGCGCAGGTGATCCAGCCCGCGATCAAGCTGGCGCGCGACGGTTTCGTGCTGGAGCAGGGCGACGTCGACATCATCAATGACGACCTCGAAGCGCTCAATAAGTATCCGGAATCGGCGGCGGTGTTCGGCCATGGCGGCAAGCCATGGAAGGCTGGCGAGCGCCTGGTGCAGACGAACCTGGCCGACACGCTGGAGAAGATCGCGAAGGGCGGCACCGATGCGTTCTACAAGGGCTCCATCGCGCAAGCGGTGGTCAAAGCCAGTGAGACCCACGGCGGCATCCTCAGCATGCACGACTTCGCCACCTACAACGCGGAGTGGCTGAAGCCGCTGCAGTGCGAGTACCACGGCTACACCATCATTTCCGCGCCACCGCCGAGTTCCGGCGGCACCACGATGTGCCTCGCGCTGAACATCCTGAAGCCCTACCCGATCGCCGACTGGGGCTACGCCTCGGTGCCGTTCGTGCACACCTTCGCGGAGGCCGAGCGCCGCGCCTTTGCGACCCGCAACACCTATCTCGGCGATCCGGATTTCGTGAAGATCCCGATGCAGAAGCTGATGTCGGCGTCGTATGCGGCATCGCTGCGTGCAACGATCAAGCCGGACAAGGCCACGCCCTCGTCCGAGATCAAAAGCTTCCTGCCGTCCAGCGAAGGCGACAACACCACGCATTACTCGGTGATGGACAAGCACGGCAACGCGGTCGCCGTCACCTACACCATCAACTTCCTGTTCGGCAACAAGCAGATCGCGGGCGACACCGGTTTCTACCTAAATGACGAGATGGACGACTTTACGGCCAAACCCGGTGCCTCGAACGGTGCCGGTCTCGTGCAGGGCAAGGCCGATGAAGTCGAGCCCGGCAAGCGTCCGTTGAGTTCGATGACTCCGACCGTGGTGCTGAAGGATGGCAAACCGTTCATGATCAGCGGCAGCCCCGGCAGTGCGACGATCATCTCGACCACGATGCAGAGCATCATCAACGTGGTCGATTTCGGCATGAACATGCAGCAGGCGGTCAACGCGCCGCACATCCACATGCAGTGGTATCCGGATGTCGTGTACGTCGGGCCGGGCCTGCTGACGCCGGAATCGAAACAGCAACTTGAAGCGATGGGCTACACGCTGAAGGAACGCCACCTCGGCGTGCTGGAATCGATCCTCGTCAATCCGAAGACCGGCATGCTGGAAGGCGCCGCCGATCCGCACCGCTCCGCGGGCTTGGCGGCCGGTTATTGACCGCCTCGTCACGAACCTCACTTGCAGGAGCGCGCCTGCGCGCGACAGAGGTTTGCATCGATGTCGCCGGCAGGCCGGCTCCTGCAACTATTGCGAAACCAGACATTGACCGAGCGATGACCGCAGCGACTGCCCACGCCGATACCGCATGCAGCGATGTTGCATGCTTCGACGGTGTCGCTCTGCCCGCTCTGGCACGGCGCGTGGGCACGCCGTGCCAGGTTTGTTCCGCGACCGCGATCCGCGAACGCATCGGTGCGCTGCGAGCGGCGTTGCGTGGCCTGGACGCGCTGGTCTGCTATGCGGCGAAGGCAAATACCAACGTCGCGATCCTGCAACTAATGGCCGAAGCCGGCCTCGGCGCGGATATCGTGTCCGCCGGCGAACTGTGGCGCTGCCTGCGCGCCGGCATTCCCGCCGAGCGCATCGTGTTTTCGGGCGTCGGCAAGACCGCCGAGGAAATCGCCAGTGCGCTCGACGCCGGCGTTGCGCGTTTCAACGTGGAATCGGCGGACGAACTGCATCTGCTGCAACGCATCGCGTCGGAGCGCGGCGTGATCGCCAACGCTTCCGCGCGCATCAATCCCGACGTCGATGCCCTCACCCACGCCAAGATTTCCACCGGCAAATCGGAAAACAAGTTCGGCGTCAGCATCGATGAGGCACGCGAATGGCTTGCGGGCAGCGCGGCATTGACGCACGTGCGTCTCGACGGCCTGCACGTGCACATCGGCTCGCAGATGCTGAGCCTCGATCCGGTCCGCGCGGCGTTGCAGCGCGTCGTGGATTTCTGGCGCGAGCTGACGGGCGCCGGATACACGATCCGCAGTATCGACGTCGGCGGCGGTCTGGGTGTGCGCTATCGTGCGGGCCACGATCATCCGATGTCGATCGATGACTACGCCGGCGCGATCCGCGATGCGCTGGCAGGTTTCGAAGGCCACATCCTGCTGGAACCGGGACGCTGGCTGGTCGCCGAGGCGGGCGTGCTGATGACGCGCGTGGTCCGCATCAAGCATGGGCAGCGGCGCAAGTTCCTGATCCTCGACGCCGCGATGAACGATCTGCTGCGA
>JAZKBD010000010.1:14734-39239 GCA_040388785.1 Pseudomonadota bacterium | reverse complement strand
GCACGACATCGTTCCATTGGTGGACGAGTCGCGCCCGCTGCAAACGTATGACGTCGTCGGCCCGGTCTGCGAAACCGGCGATACCTTCGCGCGTGATCGCGAGCTGCCGGAATGCCGGGCGGGCGACCTCGTGATGATCAAGGCCACCGGCGCGTATGGCGCGTCGATGGCATCGACCTACAACTCGCGGCCGCTGGCCGCCGAAGTGCTGGTCGATCGCGGCCGGTATGCGGTGGCACGCGAGCGCCAGACGTTCGAGGAAATGGTTGCGGGTGAACAAGCGGCGCTGAATTGGCGAAACACATGAAAGCTCCGGAACCCATCTCGAATTTCGGGACCGTTCGTGTTGAGCGCAGCGGAGCAAAGCTCCGCGAAGTCGAAACACCGGGGAATGTGGAATCGTCTGCCCTTCGACTTCGCGCCTGCGGCGCTACGCTCAGCGCGAACGGAACTGCGGGAAAGCTGTTGACCCGGATTGTTTCGGCGGCAGCGGCACTGATTCTCTGCGGAGTGGCGCAAGCCGCCGCGCCGCCATCCACGCAACACGCCGATCTCGATCGCCTGGTCGATGCGGTGGTCGCGTACTACCACCTGCCCGGCATCGCGGTCGGCGTCATCGACAATGGCAAGGTGGTCTACACGCGCGAAATCGGCACGCTCGCCTCCGGCAAACCCATCGACGCGAACACGCTGTTCGAGATCGCGTCCAACAGCAAGGCGATGACCTCCACCCTGCTGGCACGGCTGGTGCAGCAAGGCAAGCTTCGCTGGGACGACCCGGTCACGAAATACATTCCGTCGTTCCGGATGTACGACCCATGGGTGACGCAGAACATGCAGGTTGGCGACCTGCTGGTGCACCATAGCGGCCTGCCCGAAGGCGCGGGCGACCTGATGCTGTGGCCGACGCCCAACCATTTCACGCCCGCGGACGTGATCCACGGCCTGCGCTACCTCAAGCCCGCCTACAGTTTTCGCGCGGGTTACGCCTATGACAACACGCTGTACATCGTGGCGGGCCAGGTCGCGGCGGCGGCCGGCGGCGCGCCGTATCCAGCGCTGATGCGCAAAGAAGTTTTTGATCCGCTCGGCATGACGCGCTGCCAGATCGGCACCTGGAATCGCGAAGAAATTGCCAACGTGGCCGACCCGCACATCATGGAGCACGGCCATTTCGTTGCGGTGCCCGCGCACGGCGCGATCGTCCACGCCACCACCATGGAATCGGCCGGCGGCGTGCGCTGCAGCCTGCACGACATGCTGACCTGGGCGATGAACTGGCTGGTGCCGACGCCGCAGCAATTGCAATGGCTGACGCCAGAGGAGCGTCACGCGGAATGGACGCCGTACACGCCGATGCCGATCTCGAAGCTCAAGCACGAATGGGACGGCACGCTGTTCTGGGGCTACGGTTACGGCTGGCGCATCGGCGACGTCGATGGCGAGATGACGGTGTCGCACACCGGCACGCTGGAAGGCATGTACTCGGCGGTCACGCTGCTGCCGTTCAAGCACAGCGGCTACGTGTTCCTGATCAACGCCGAGGCCGAGAGCGCGCGCAGCGTGCTCAACGAGGTGCTGACCAAGCACTTCACCGCGCCAGACAAAGCGCGCAGTGTCCAAAGCTACGCCGACGAACTGAAGCGCACCGACGAGCAGCGGCGCATCTCGCGCGTGCCCGACACGTCTTCGCGCAAACCCGCCACGGCTTCCGAACTGAAGAACGACCTCGGCGTGTGGCGCGACCCGTGGTTTGGCGAAGCGCGCATCTGCGCGCGCGGCAACGAGGTACAGTTTGCCTCGCGGAAATCGCCAAACCTCACCGGCGAAATCATGCGCGTGGGCGGCAAGTACCTCGTGCATTGGTTCCACGGCGACGCCGAGGCGTGGCTGGATTTCCCCACTAAGGCCGGCGGCACACTGCACATGGCCAAGGTCGATCCCGACGCGGATTTCAGCTACGACTACCAGGATCTCGATTTCGCGCGGGAGGGTTCGTGTGAATAAGCACACCGCATGCATTTTCGCTTCAGTTCTCGCGACCGTCGCCATTGCCGCTCACGCCGACGCGCCGCCGCAAATCTCGCCCGCCAAAACCATGGCGGAGGCGGGCATGGTCGACATCCGCGCGCTGGTTCCCGACATCGCCGAAAACATCCATTACGCCGGCAGCGACAACTTCACCGGCGCGCCGGTGCCGGGCTACCGCGCTGCGAAGTGCTTCCTGCTGAAACCGGCCGCCGAAGCGCTCGCGCGCGTCGAGCACGCGCTGCGCCAGCAGCACATGGCGCTGAAGATCTGGGACTGCTACCGCCCTGCCCGCGCGGTCGCCGCGTTCGTGCGCTGGGCGCACAACGACGACACGCATGCCAAGCCTGAGCACTACCCCAACGTCGACAAGAGCAAATTGCTGGGCGAATACATCGCGCCGGTGTCGGGCCACAGCCGCGGGGCGACTGTCGACCTGACGATGATGCAATGCGACGCGCACGACCGGCACTGCAAACCGCTCGACATGGGCACGCACTTCGACATGTTCGACCCGCTGGCCCACACCGATTCGCCCGATGCGACCGCCGCGCAGCACGCCAACCGCCAACGGCTGCTGCGCGCGATGGCCGCGCAGGGTTTCGAAAACTATCCCGCGGAGTGGTGGCACTACACCTTCACCATGCACCCGCAGCCAACCACGCTCTACGATGTGCCCGTGCAATGACACCACGGCACCCCATAAACAAAGCACGTCCAATCGCTCTTTGCCGTCAGTCCCGCGAAAGCGGAAATCCATTTTGACTTTTGACGTTCCGCTCTGCGAGGTTCGGCCATGACACGCAACCCGTTTGCCCTGCTTGCACTCGCATGGCTGTCACTGACGGCCGCCTCCGCGCAAACACCGGCGCCGCACCAGGCCCAGATCGACGCATTGATGAGCCGCTACACAGGCGATGTGCCAGGCGCATCACTGCTGGTGGTGAAGGACGGCAAGCCCATCATCGAGCGCGGCTACGGCTACGCCAATCTCGAAGAACACATCAAGGCCGGTCCCGAAACCGACTACCGCCTCGCTTCGGTCACCAAGCAATTCACCGCCGCCAGCATCCTGCTGCTGAAGCAGGACGGCAAACTGAAACTCACCGATCCGATCCGCAAGTACCTGCCGGAGCTGCCTGCCAGCGACGAGGCGATCACGATCGAAAACCTGCTGACGCACACCAGCGGCCTGATCGATTACGAAGACTTGGTACCTCCGACGCAGACCGCGCAGATCGACGACAACGACGTGCTGCGCATGATCGCGTCGCAGCACCGGCTGTACTTCCAGCCCGGCAGCGCGCACCGCTACAGCAACGGCGGCTACGTGCTGCTGGGTCTGATCGTGCAGCGCGTGTCGGGCATGGACCTGGCCGACTTCATGAAGACGCGCATCTTCCAGCCGCTGGGCATGGACCACACGCTGCTGTACGAACACCACCGCGGCCCGAAGCCCACCCATCGCGCTTACGGTTACAGCCTGATCAATGGCAAGTGGACGCGCACCGACCAGGACGTCACCAGCGCCACGCGCGGTGACGGCGGCATCTACTCGAACATCGAGGATTTCGCGAAATGGGACGCGGCGCTGTACACCGACAAGCTGCTCGACGCCGACTCACGCAAGCTGGCGTTCACACCCAAGGACCCGATCGCCGATCCCGACACCGACTACGGTTTCGGCTGGCGCTTGAGCGGCGACACGGAATGGCATTCCGGCGAAAGTCAGGGTTTCCGCAACGTGATCATCCGCTGGCCCAAGCAGCACGTCACCGTGGTGATCCTGAGCAACCGCAACCACTTCAAACCCTACCCCCTCGCGCTCACGATTGGCGAGTTGTTTTTGGCGCACTGAAGCCCTACTGCTTCATGCTGAGCTCTCGTATCCAGACGCTTGCGGAACCCCGCCTACGGCGTGAAGTCTCGCGGCCAGAGGAAGTACGGTCCATGTTTTGGACTCATGCGGAACTCGGCGCCCGCGTCCTTCCCCTTTGAAGTGAGGTAGTGCTTCCCATCCCTTACCTCGAGGTGACCGGAAGAGACGAGCTTGTCCATCAACTCCGCAGTTTTCAGCTTGAGCTGCTGGCCGAGTTTGGACGATGTGAGCTTTGCGACGGACTCACCTCCTTCCAATTTTTCCGTCTCGGCCTCGGTCGCAACACGCTCCAAGGCGATCCTGACTTCTTCACTGATGCGGATAATGCGCTGACATTCTTCATACGCATCACGGTAAAGCTCGCTGTCCTCGGAGCGACGGATGAGAACGCCCATCTCGTTGTTGTTAACCTGACTGAACTCATAGAGATTCAGGCTGGTGACAATACACAACTCCTCATTCAAGTAGCATTTCGCATGCAAGTTGCGGCAAAAGCTCGTGCGCACATAGGAAAGCGCATTAAGCCAGCCGATCTCTTCCGGCTGGAGCTCACTCTTGCCGTACACGATTCGTACGTCGATTTTCAGTCGATTCTTGTCCGCAAGAAGCTCTTTGACTCGATCATTGAGCCGAAGAAATGGGCTGATGAGGATAAGGCGATCCTTCGCTTCCTTGATCATTTCTTCAAGGAAATAGTTTGTCGCGCTTGTGTTCAGGAATTTTGCCATTGATCGGACCCTACTGGAATGTAATTAGAACCGGCCACTCCAATACCCCGGTCGCCTGCGGTGCGGCGCAATCGCAACGACCTGGATCGTGCCGGATAGCTCGCGGAAAAAGATGGTGAAGGGGAAGCGCTTCAGACCGAGCCTGCGCAATGCAGGAGGACGCGCGATGGGGAAGTGGTGCGGCGCCTCGCAAATATATTCGAGCGCAGCAGTGACTTCCGCAAGGTAACGAGCGCCAAGACCGGCCTGCTGTGATTCGTACCAGGAAACTTGTTTCAGGTGCTCCGCCTCGGCCTCTTGAAAGGAAAAACACCCTCACTTGAGCAGTGCCTGCGCCTTGCGATACACCTCTTCGGCAGGGACCGGTTGCACGCGACCAGCGTCCAACTCCCTGAGCCGGCGTTCCGCTTCATCGAGCCAGAGCTCATCGATCTCCTCGGCCGAAAGCGCATCGAGGCTCTCAAGGAGTTCGTGCGCAAGCTTCGCGCGGCTTTCAGGTGCAAGGCCCAACGCTTCTCGTTTGATTGTCTGCAGATCCATTTATTTACCCCAGAGGTCGGCTCCGCACGATCTTCCCATCCGCTGACCTCGACCGCAAGCAAACGACGCACGCGCCAACGCTTGGGTGCTTCCCGAACGCCATAACGCCGCCATCACGCACTTGAATGCATCCTGATCCATCGCCGCCGCGTGGGTACGGCGTTGCTGAACCGTTCGGCGTCAGCATGGTCAAATCGTGTGTCACGGCGCTCCCCGCCGCATCGCGAAAGGAGGCTTCATGAGTAAGCAACGTTCGATTCGTCTGTCGCTGGCAGGCGCGATCGCGCTGGCCATGTACGGTGTGGCGTCCGTCGCGACGGCGCAGCCGGCTCCGCAGCAATCCGCGCAGCAGGTTCCGCCACCTCCGCCGATGCCGCCGCCGCCAGCGACGACGGCGCCGCCGCCCGCGCAACCGATGCCACCGCCTCAGCCGCCGCAATCACCTGCCCCGCCGCAGGAAACGGCGCAATCGCAACCGCCTGCTGCGGCACCTGCGCAGCCGATGGCGGCGCAGGGCGCAACCGGGCAATCGGATTCGGGCCAGTTCCAGCAAGGCACGCAATCCAGCGCGTCGTTTCCGTTGCCCGGCAGCAACGGCGGCACGCTGACGGTGAACTCGGGCATGCCTGCGCAGGTGCAGAACTACGGGCCGCCACCGTCGTTCCAGCAACTCGATACCAACCACGACGGCCGCATAAGCCAGGACGAGGCTGCCGCGTATCCGCCGCTGGACAGCGACTTCCTGTACGCGAGTGGCCAGGCCAAGACCATCAGCCGCGCGCAGTACCAGAAGTGGGTGCAGACCCAAGCCCAGCAGTAAGGGCATGACGTGTTGAATGATGCCGAGCGGCCGTGCTTGCACGGCCGCTCGGTGCTTGGGCATGATGCGGGTTTCTTCGCATCGGCAACGCCCGCATGTCCAGCCTCGCGCAAGCAACCAGGATTCTCACCTCACGCGCCAGCCTCGACGATCTCGACGCGCTGGCAACGCTGTTCGACGGCTACCGCGTTTTCTACAAACAGCAATCCGACCCCGCACTCGCGCACGCGTTCATCGAGGAACGCCTGCGGCGTGACGAATCGGTGATCTTCATCGCCCGCAATGGCGGCGACCACGAAGCGCTCGGCTTCACTCAGTTGTATCCGATGTTCTCCTCGGTATCGGCACGCCGCATTTGGGTGCTCAACGACCTGTACGTGGCGCCCGCGGCACGCAAACGCGGCGTCGCGCGTGCACTGATGGACCGTGCGCGCGATTTCGCGATGGAAGCCGGTGCACTACGCTTGATACTGGAAACCGCCGAGGACAATCACGCGGCGCAAGCGCTCTACGAATCGCTGGGCTACGTCCGCGAATCAGGCGAGCGGCATTATTCGCTGGAACTTCGAACGGGCTGATCAGTCTCCGATCTGGTCATTCCCGCGAAGGCGGGAATCCAGCGTCTTTTGTTGTAGATGTGCAAAGACACTGGATTCTGGGTTCCGCCGCAAAAGCCGCGGCGGCCCCGGCATGACGAGAAAATAAAAGGGTTCCTCAGCGTTGCGACTGGCGGACGCTGGCGATTTCCTGCGAGCGCAGCCGCTCGTACACGTAAACCGTGGCCGGCGGCAGGTTGCGCATGGCGAACCCGACGCGGCGCATGCGCAGGCCCAGTGCCTCGCGCTCGCGGCGGCGCACCGGGCTGACTGGGCCGTAGGTGAACTGGATGAAGCGGCCGTTTTCGCCCAGGGCCGCGAACGCGGCGCGCATGATGTCGCAGCGCAACCCGCTGCTCATCGACAGCATCCCGAGTCCGCTGATCACTGCGTCCAGCTTGCCGTCCCGCAGCAGGCCGTGCTCGCCTGCCAAGGCATCCAGGTGCCGCGCGTCGGCACAGGCGATCGCCACGCCCGGAAAACGTTCGCGCAGGAACTCGACGAGTTGTGAATTGATTTCCACCACCAGCAATTGCGACGGCGCGATGCCGGCGTCGAGCAGCGCGCGAGTGAACACGCCGGTTCCCGCGCCGAGTTCCGCCACCCGCGCCGAACCCGGCACGAGCTGCGCGACCATCAGCCTTGCGAGCTGTCGGCCCGAAGGCGTCACCGACGCCGTCTTCACCGGGTCGCGCATCCATTGGCGCAGGAACGTGCGGATCGATTGCACGTCGATCGCGGCTTCGCAGCCATCGTGCTCGTTCAGGGAAGGGCCGGACAGTGGACTCATGCGCGGAGTGTTTTAGCACACCGCGCGTACAACGTCCGTAAACCTGCGCCGCTGGCCACCACCAACATCAACGATGACCGTGGTGGTAGTAGCCGTCGTGGCCGTGATATCCGCGATCGTGGTCGTAACCGCGGTAGTAGTAATGCCGCGGATAGTACGGCGCGTAACCGTAGCCGTAGTACACCGGCTGCGGCGGGTAATACACCGGCGCGGGATAGTACGCGGGACCCACGTACGCCGGCTGGTAATACACCGGGGGCGGCGGCGCGTACGCGTAACCGCAATTCCAGCAGTTGCCGACGCCGATCGCGACGCCCGGCACGGAAATGCCGATGCCCACGTGCACGCGCGCGAACGCGCTCGGCACGATCAGGAACGAGGCCGCGAGCACGGCGGCGACCAGGCCTGCACGGCGAACGAACCCACGAATGTTCATGGCATGTCTCCGAAGTGGATCATCTGCATGCTTGCGCCATGACACTGAATCTGGAGTGAAAAGCTCCAGGAAAAATCAGGTGCCGCCTAAGCATTTCCGAAGAATCCAGCAACCGTGGATTTGCGGCCGGCGCGCGAAGTCGCGCGGAATGCTGGCGCGGCTGACGTCCTCGATGCTGAACGTGCGTGACAGCGCCTCGGTGTCCAGCCTGAAGCGCCGGAAATTGTTGGAGAAGACGATCGCGCCGTCATCGCGCAAACGACGTCCGCAGGCCTCCAGCAAGGCGACGTGATCGCGCTGCACGTCAAAATCGCTTGCGCGTTTGGAATTGGAAAACGTGGGCGGATCGACGTAGATCAATCCATAGCTCGCCGTCGTTTCGGTGAGGAACGTCATCGCGTCGGCACGCGCCAGCACGTGTTCGCGGCCGAGAAATCCATTCAGCACCAGGTTGCGCGACGCCCATTCGAGGTAGCCCTGCGACAGATCCACGCTGGTGGTGCTGCGCGCGCCGCCCGCCGCGGCGTACACGCTGGCCGCGCCGGTGTAGGCGAACAGGTTCAGCACGTCGCGGTCGCGCGCAAGTTCACGCACGCGCGCTCGCACGATTCGATGATCGAGGAACAGGCCGGTGTCGAGCCGGTCATGCAGGTTCACCCGGAAGCGCAGGCCGCCCTCCTCCACCACCAGGAACTCGTCGCGCGCATCGAAGCGGCCGTACTTGCTGCCGCCCTTGCCGCGCGTGCGGGTCTTGATGACCAGCCGCTCGCGTGGAATATCCGTGGCCGCGCGGGCCGCGTGCAGCAGGTCGCGCCAGCGCGTCTTCGCGGCATTCACGTCGATACTCGCAGGCGGCGCGTATTCCTGCACGTGCAGCCAGGTTTGCGCGGTCGCGTCGTCGCCGATGTCCGCCGAATCTTCCGGCCAGCCGCGGTACACGTCGATAGCCGCGGCGTATTCGGGCAGGTCCGCGTCGTAGGCGCGGAAACAGGTGATGTTCGCGCGCGACAATTCCTTGCGCAGGTTGCGCAGGTTCTTGCGGATGCGATTGGCGACCATCTCCGCGCCGGCCGACAGCGTTGCCGAAGCATTCGCGGACGACGGCGCGCGAATTTCGCACACGTCCAGCCGGCATTCGATCGCGCCGTTGAACAACACATATTGCTTGTCCGGACGCAAGCCGAGCGCGCGTTCGAGTTCCGGTTCGCTGGTCAGCACCGCCGCGCGCCAGCCGGCGAAGCCCGTGCGCAGGCGTTCGCCCATCGACGAGTACAACGCAGGCAGCGTCGCGAGGTCGCCCACGCGTTCGCCGTAAGGCGGATTGGTGATCACCAGTCCCGTCGCGAATCCGGCAGGTGCCTGCAGGTGTTCGACCGAATGCTTGTCGAGCATGACGAACCCCGCCACGCCGGCGCTTTGCAGGTTGTGCGTGGCAATGGCGATCATGCGCGGATCGCTGTCGCTGCCGTAGAAACACGAACGCAAGCCGCGCAGGCCTTCCAGTGCGCGCTCCTGCGCCGCATCGTGCAGGCTTTGCCAGAGCGCGCTGTCGTGGCCACGCCATCCGAGGAAACCGAAATAGTCGCGCTGCAACGCCGGCGCGACGCCAGCCACCATCCACGCGGCCTCGATCAGCAGCGTGCCGGAGCCGCACATCGGATCGACCAGCGCGCCGCCACGCTCGTAGAGGTCCGGCCAGCCGCCGCGCAACAACATCGCGCAGGCCAGGTTTTCCTTCAGCGGCGCCTCGCCCTGCTCGCGCCGCCAGCCGCGCCGGTGCAGCGGTTCGCCGGACAAGTCCAGCGACAACGTCGCGCGCCCCTTGTGCAGGCGCAGGTTGAGGCGCACGTCCGGCCGCTCCGGCTGGATGGTCGGGCGCGTGCCGTCGCGTGCGCGACACTGGTCCGCGATCGCGTCCTTCACCTTCTGCGCCGCGAAACCGGAATGCCTGATCGAGCCGCTGCTGCCGGTGGCGTCGATCGCGAGCGTGGCATCCGGTGCGATGCGCTGCGACCAGTCGATCGCCTGCACGCCCGCGTACAGCGCGTCGGCATCCGCGGCGTCGAATTCCGCGAGCGGCATCAGGATGCGGCTGGCGAGGCGCGATTCCAGGCAGGCGCGATACGCGCAGGCGAGGTCGCCTTCGAAACGCACGCCGGCCAGCGCTTCGCGCGCGCCGGCGCCCAGCGCGGCCAGTTCGTCGCGCAGCAAGTATTCGAGGCCTTTCGGGCAGGTGGCGAAGAATGTCGCCATCAAGCTTCGACCGTGTGCAGGAACAACTCGAACTGCCGTTCCAGCATCGCGACGTGGTTGCCGAGGCGATGGTCATCATCCAGCAGCAACGCCGGCATGCCGCGTTCGCGCGTGAACGCCACGGCCGCGTCCACCGGGCACATCTCGTCGCGATAGCCGTGCACCAGCATGCCCGGCACGCCTTGCGCCGCATCGAAACATTGCGGACATCCGGGAATGTCGACGGGCAGCGCGATCAGGAACAAGCCATCACACGGTGCGCGCAGCGACGCCAGCCCCGACACGAACGCACCCATGCTGGAACCCGCCAGCACCAGCGGACGCGGCTGGCCTTGCATCACATCGAGCAGGCGCGCGACGCGCGGCGGCACGCATCCGGCGTAACCCAGTTTGTCTTCATCGCGGTAGTCGGGCCGGAAGGTGCTCCAGCCGAGCGTTTCGGCTACGCGCGCCAGCGCGCTGACCTTGGTGGCTTCGGGGCCGCTGTCGGAACCGTGGGAAAGAATGACGTGGCCAGGCATGGGAACGAGGGATGAGGGATGAGGGCGAGAGGTGTCGGGCTGGCGAAATGCCGTGTACTCCCTCTCCCCCAAGCGGCAGTGTCGCTTGGGGGAGAGGGCTGGGGTGAGGGGGGCAAACCTCGATGGACGCCGTGACCCTTCCGCCATGTTACAGGCCACGTTACCCGCTTCGTCTTTCCGTGCAACACTTCGCGCCATGGAACGAGTCGTCATCCGTGATCAGCCCCTGCCCTATGTCGCGCATCTGCAGGCGCGCGACATCACCGACGTCGACCTCGCGGTCATCCACTGCACCGAATTGCCGGATCTCGCGACCGCGCGCGAATACGGCGAACGCATCGTGCACGCGAGCGGCACCGGCAACAGCGGCCACTACTACATCGATCGCGACGGCAGCGTGTTCCGCTACGTGCCCGCCGCGCGCGTCGCGCACCACGTGCGCGGGCACAACGAACGTTCCGTCGGCATCGAACTGGTCAACACCGGCCGCTGGCCGGATTGGTTCGATTCGCGCAAACAAGCCATGAGCGAACCGTATCCCGCGGTACAGATCGATGCACTGCTCGCGTTGCTCGCGCACCTGCGCGGCGCCCTGCCCAATCTTCGCAACATCGCCGGCCACGAGGATCTGGATACCGGCACGGTCGCCGCCAGCAATGATGCTTCCAAGCAAATCCGACGCAAGCTCGACCCCGGCCCGCTGTTCCCGTGGCCGCAGGTGATCGACGCATGCGGCCTGCAACGGCTGCGCTAGACTGCACCCACGCCAGCACGCCACTTCCATGCCGGAGCTCGTCGTCCAGCCGCTGCTGCAAGCGACCGCCGTCGCGGCGCACGATGTGCATTGCCGCGGCGAGTGCCGCCATCGCAGCGCCGAGGAGTGTTCAGCGGCCACGCACCTGGTATTCCCTTACCGTGGCCTGTTCATGCGCCACGTCGGCAGCACGCAATCCGTGGCCGACGCCAACCACGTGCTGTTCTTCAACGGCGGCGAGGGTTATCAGGTCAGCCATCCGGCAACGGGCGGCGACGCCTGCCTGTCGCTTTCGATCTCACAACCGCTGCTGCGCGAACTGGCGCCCGCCGAGTTGCTGCAACCTCGCGATGCGCCGATGTTCCGCAACCAGTCGCTGCGCATCGACGCACGCGCGCAAGTGCTGGTGGCGCTGCTTCGCCACAGCTTGCGCAGCGGCGCCATCGAACCACTGGAAGCCGAAAGCCTTGTGTTGACCTTGGTCTGCCGCAGCCTCGGCCCGCGCACCGCCCACGCGGCCGGATCGACCCGCGTGCGCCAGCGGCTGGTCGATCGCGCCAAGCTGCTGCTGGCCAGCGATCCCACCCGGCGCTGGACGCTGGCCGAAATCGCATCGGAAGTCGGCGGCTCGCCGGTCTATCTCACGCAGGCTTTCAAGCAGGTCGAAGGCATGCCGCTGTACCGCTACCACCTGCGCCTGCGGCTGGCGCGCGCACTGGATCTGATTGCCGATTGCGAAGACGTCGCCGCGCTGGCGCTGAACCTCGGCTTCTCCAGCCACAGCCATTTCAGCGCCGCGTTCCGCCAGGCCTACGGCCGCTCGCCCACAGAATTCCGTGAAGCCGCGCAGGCACGAAAGTCGTGAACGGCTAAATTTCCTGACAGCCGCCGAATTCGCGCAGTGGTTCCATGTGCATGCCCGATCCCGGGCATCACCGGAGCACCACCATGCAAGCGAAAGAAGCCACCTGCGCCGTCTGCGATTACCCGCTCGATGGCAACGCCATCGAGGTCACGATCGGCGGGCGCACCGTCGAGGTCTGTTGCGAGGAGTGCGCACAGAAGTTGCGCGACGCCGAAGCGCAGGCGTGAACGAATGCATCGGCCGCACGGCGCCGGCGGACAACCGGCGCCGCTTTTCCGAACCCGCAACAACAAGGAGATCACGATGGCGCACATCCATCGGAAAACACTCATCGACGTGCCAATCGAAAAAGTCTGGGCCGCGCTTGCGGATGTCGGCGCCCTCCACACCCGGCTCGTGCCGGGCTTCGTCATCGACTGCGTTTACGACGGCGAGGTCCGCACCCTCACCTTCGGGAACGGCCTCGTTGCAAGGGAGCGGATCATCGACGTCGATCCAGGCAGGAAACGGGTGGCGTGGTCCGCCGAAGGCGGAAACCTGGCGCACCACAGTACCTCGGCCCAGCTTTTCGATGCAGGTGGAGGCACGTGCCGCGTTGTCTGGCTCGCCGACCTGCTGCCCCACAAAGCCGCGCCGACCATCGCAACAATGATCGAACAGGGCTTGGCAGCCATGAAGCGCCACCTCGAGGCGGCGAAAAAGGCACCGCTATAATTCCGCGTCTTTTTGCGCGCGCCCCATCGCCATGACCCAACCGCACGTCGCCGAACTGGTCGAACTGCTGAAACTGGAACGCTTGGAAGACAACCTGTTCCGTGGCCAGAGCCGCGACATCGGCACCCGCTACGTGTTCGGCGGCCAAGTGCTTGGACAGGCGCTGTCGGCGGCGCAGCAGACCGTCGATGCCGCGCGCCCCGCGCACTCGCTGCATGCCTATTTCCTGCGCGCGGGCGATGTCGAAGCACCGATCGTCTATCACGTCGATCGCGCGCGCGACGGGCACAGTTTTTCCGTGCGCCGTGTCGAGGCGATTCAGCACGGCCAGCCGATCCTGAATTGCGCGGTGTCGTTCCAGCTGGACGAACCCGGTTTCGAGCACCAGGCCACCATGCCCGAGGTGCCGACGCCGGACGATCTCGAACCGGCCCGGTCGCTCCCGGAAGCCGAACTCGCCAGGCTGCCGCCGAAATTGCAGCGCTGGCTGTCCACCAACGGCCCGTTCGAATACCGCTTCGTGTGGCCGCGCGACGAATTGCATCCGGCCAAGCGTCCGCCGTACCAGCACATCTGGTTCCGGCTGGCGCAGAAAATCGACGCCACGCCCGCGCAGCATCGCACGCTGCTGGCGTACGCATCCGACTACCACCTGATCGGCACCGCGCTGCTGCCGCATGGCGTTTCCTACCTGACGCCCAACCTGCAGATGGCCAGCCTGGACCACGCGTTGTGGTTCCACCGGCCGTTCCGGGTGGACGATTGGCTGCTGTACGCCTGCGAAAGTCCGACCGCGCAGGGTGCACGCGGGCTGGTGCGCGGGCAGATGTTCGACCTGTCCGGAAAGCTGGTGGCGTCCACCGCGCAGGAAGGTTTGTTGCGGT
The DNA here is from genome assembly GCA_040388785.1 of Pseudomonadota bacterium. GTDB lineage: Bacteria > Pseudomonadota > Gammaproteobacteria > Xanthomonadales > Rhodanobacteraceae > 66-474. The sequence goes on along the minus strand of JAZKBD010000010.1, from coordinate 25,431 downwards.
TGAGAAATAAAGGCTGAAACACCGCCGCGCCCCGAATTGCAACGGCCGCAAGCTGTCGTAAACTGCCGTCATGCGCCGTATCTATTCTTCCCCCCGCATCGAAAACGTCGAACGCTTGGTCGCGGTGATGGCCGAACACGGCATCGCCACCAAGGTGACGAACAAGCGTGCCTACGACAGCAAGAGCTACAAGCAGTTCTCCTATGCGCGGCCCGGCCACAGCGACGACTGGCCGGCGGTGTGGGTCAAGCACGCGAGCGACCACACCCGCGCGCGCCAACTGATGCGCGAGATCGGCATCGAACCGGTCACGCGCTACGCCGAGGAACTGGCCGCCTACCGCTTCCAGAAGAATGGCGGACGCACCCCCGTCGGCATCGCCGCGCGCGTGCGCACCGCGGTGCTGGTGGCCGTGGCCATCGCCGTCGCGATCTATGGAGCGAAGCTGATTTCCGTCTGGTGATGCCGCGATGACCCTGCGCAGCGAACGCGTCCGCCTGTTCCAGACCCTACCCCACGCCTGCGGCTATTTCCCTGCGCGCACCGCGCAGAACCTGGTGCTGGATCCGGCCGCACCGAACCTGCCCAAGCTGTATGCGCTTTCGCTGGCGCGCGGTTTTCGCCGCGCCGGCGGCCACGTCTATCACCCGCATTGCCCGCGCTGCCACGCATGTGAACCGTGCCGCATCGACGTCGCGGCGTTCGCGCCGGATCGCGGCCTGCGCCGCTGCATGGCGCTCAACAGCGACCTCGAACTTTCCGAATGCGAGCCCGGCCTGACCGACGAACGGCACGAGCTCTACGCGCGGTACCTGCGCGCGCGCCATCCCGGCGGCGGCATGGACGACGCGAGCGACGAGGATTTCTCGCACTTCCTGGCCTCGCCGTGGAGCCCGACGGTGTTCCTCGAATTCCGTCTTGCCGGGCAATTGGTGGCAGTGGCCGTGACCGACATATGCGATACCGGACTGTCGGCGGTGTACACCTTCTTCGAACCCGAGCTGCCGCGGCGCGGGCTCGGCACCTACGCGATCCTGCGCCAGATCGAACTGACGCGCGCACGCGAACTGCCGCACCTGTATCTCGGCTACTGGATCGAGGGCCACCCGAAGATGGGTTACAAGGCGCGCTTCCACGGCCTGCAGGTGCTCGGCGCGGACGGCTGGCGCACGCTGGGCGAGCGCACGCCCTCGTGAATGGCGGGACGTTCACCCTCACAACCGCTCTCGTGACGATCGCGTGCGCAGCGTCCGTATTTCCGCAAACCGCTGCAGCCTCCGTCGCGACGGACCGCGCCGCCGTGACGCGGCTCGAACAGCGCTGGCTGGCCGCCGTCTCACCCGGCGGCGATCGCAGCGCGCTCGACGGCATCCTCGCCGATGATTACGTCGATACCGATTGGCAGGGCCATCTCCGGAACAAGGCCAACCTGCTCGGCGCAGCCACGGCGAAAGACGTGACCGAACACGTCACGGAAATGCGCGTCCGCGTGTGGGGCGATACCGCGGTCGCCACGGGCACCAACCACATGCATTCCGGCGCGAAGGGCTGGTCGGTCGACGTCGCATTCACGGACGTCTTTTCGCGAATCGACGGCCGCTGGCGCGCGGTATCGTCGCAGGAAACTCTGCGCAAGTCGGCCCAATCCCCGCATTGAATCCGCGCTTGAGGCGCAGCGAAGGTGCGCACGCAACGGCTGCGCACCCGCCGCACGCTCGCTTCCACCGCGAGAGCCGCCCTTCCATGTCCGCCCTGTCCGGCCCGCCACGCGCGGGCCGGTCGTCCACGCTTGCCTGCTAGATATCAAAATGATATCTTCATGCCACCACTCGGGAGAACCCCCATGAACGAAACCAAGGCGCCCTCGTTGTCAGGCATTCCGCTTGCCGTGCTGTTCGTGCTGTTGCTGGCGGGCAGTGCCGCCCTGTTCTTCTACGGCGGCGCGAACCAGATCCCCGCCGCACTTGCCACGGGCATCGTGGTGTTCGTGATCGTCGCGTTCCTGTCCAAGGGATTTTTCCAGGTGCAGCCGAACCAGGGCCAAGTGATGCTGCTGTTCGGCCGCTATGCCGGCACCGCGCGCGAAACCGGCCTGCGCTGGACCAACCCGTTCCTTTCCAGGCGCGCGGTGTCGTTGCGCGTGCGCAACTTCGAATCGTCCAAGTTGAAGGTGAATGACGCCGACGGCAATCCCATCGAGATCGCCGCGGTGATCGTGTGGCAAGTCGTGGACACCGCCGAAGCCGTGTTCCAGGTGGACGATTACGAGAACTACGTGCACATCCAGAGCGAATCGGCGCTGCGCCAGATGGCGCAAAGCTATCCCTACGATTCGCACGAAGACGGCAAGCCCAGCTTGCGCAGCCACGGCGACGAAATCACCGCGCACATTCGCGACCAGATCCAGGAACGCCTCGGCCGCGCCGGCGTGCAGGTGCTGGAAGCGCGCATCAGCCACCTCGCCTACGCGCAGGAAATCGCGCAGGCCATGCTGCAGCGCCAGCAGGCGGGCGCGATCATCGCCGCGCGCACCAAGATCGTCGAAGGCGCGGTCAGCATGGTGCAGATGGCGCTGGAGCAGTTGAGTTCGCAGCACATCGTGGAACTCGATGAGGAACGCCGCGCCGCGATGGTCTCGAACCTGCTGGTGGTGCTGTGCGGCGAGCGCGGCACCCAGCCGGTGCTCAACACGGGCACGCTGTACCAGGGTTGAGGCGTGAGCGCGGACAAATCCGACAAGAAGGCCTATCCGCTGCGCATCAGCGCAGCGGTGCTGGACGCGATGCAGCAGTGGTCGAACGACGAATTGCGTTCGCTCAACGCGCAGATCGAATACGTGTTGCGCGACGCGCTGCGCAAGGCCGGACGCATCAAGGCCGACGCCAAGTCCTCCCGCTCCCATTCGGGCTGAGAAGGAAACCATCGACATGAACACCGAAACACGCTGGACCTACAAGGTCGTCCGATTCAAACCCTCGAATTTCTTCAGGCTGCGGAATCCCGACCCTGACGAAGTGACCGACCAGTTGAACCAACTGGGGCGCGAGGGCTGGGAACTGGTGCACGTGGTCGAAGGCTACGGTGTAACCTTGCCGGTGTTCTATCTCAAACGTCAGGCCTGAGAATCAAGCAGGGAAATCGTCATGCCTCGCCTATCCGTTGCTGCCGCGCTGATCGCCGCCCTGCCCGCGCTGGCCTTCGGTGCGGCCCAGTCGCCGGCTGCCACCGAGAAACCGCATCCTTCCACCAGCGCGCACGCGAATGCGGTGGCGGGGCAAGCCAATGCCACCCGGCTCGAAGCCTGCGATGACTTGTCGGCCAAGATGCTCAATGCGCTCGAGAAAGGCGACTACAAGACGGCCACCGCCAACTTCGATCTCCGGATGAGCGCAAATCTCGACGCGAAGAAACTGGGGCAGGTCTGGATGTCGATGAGCAGCCAATTCGGCGCCCTGCAATCGCGCGGCTTTCCACAGGCGACGATGTACCAGGACCTGTTTATCGTGGTGACACCGCTGTACTTCGAGAAGGGCGGCCTGAAGGCGCAGGTCGTGTGCACCATGCACGACAAGATCGCCGGCTTCCACCTCCAACCGCTCGCGCCGGCGCCTTCGAACTGATGCCTCGCGCGGAATGACCGCAGCCGCCGATACGACGTCATCACCGCCGCGCCGCTGCCGGGATGCGGCCGAGCGTCGCGCGCTGCTGGAACGCGCTTTCGCGCTCGGTGTCCCCCGCGATCACGGGCGTGCGCGACACCTGCGCATGCAGCGCGAGCCGGCGCGGCTCGTCACCATCGGCAGCGACATCCACGGCCGGACGCAATGGCTGCAACCACGCGCCGCGCGTGCACTGGCGGGCATGCGGGAAGCCGCCGCGAACGCCGGCGTGGAACTGCAGATCGTGTCGGCGTTTCGTTCCATCGAATACCAACTCGGCATCGTGGAACGCAAACGCGCACGTGGATTGTCCATCGATGAAATCCTGCGCGTCAGCGCCGCGCCTGGTTACAGCGAACATCACACCGGGCGCTGCGTCGATTTCACGACACCGGGATTCGAAGCCCTGGAAGAGGAATTCGAACGTTCGTCCGCTTTCGCGTGGCTGCAGCGGAACGCTTCGCGCTTCGGCTTCGTCCTCTCCTACCCGCGCGGCAATGTGCACGGCATCGCGTACGAGCCTTGGCATTGGTGCTGGCACGCGTAGTCCCCATATAAATCGCGACCTCGCCAGCAGGACATCGCATGCGCTCACCGGCCTTCGTAGCAGGCACACCTGTCATTGCCCATGCAAAGTATTCCTGGGGCGCATTGCTGGACGCGCTGTCGCCGAAACGCAAGCTGCTGAAGGAACTGCGCGCGCGCTGGGGCGCGCAAGGCGACAAGAGCGGCTTTTTCGCAAGCCGCTATTTCGAACTCACCCGCAACGATTCGCCCATGCCCCAGGTGGACGACAAGACCTGGGCAGATCTGGAGTTTCCGGAAATTTTCGCGCGCATGGACACCACCGTGACGCCGGTCGGAAGCCAGGTGCTGTTCGCGCAGCTGCGCCGCTATGTCGACGACACCGGCGCGCTGGCGCAGCGCTACGGCAGCTACGCTGAACTGGCCCGCGACACGGCGTTGCGCGAAAGCATCCAGCTTCGGCTCGCCGGACTGAAGGACGACGCGAACGCCGACATCGCCGAACTGCTGTTTGCCGAACGGCCGGAACGACCGAACCATGACGCGCTGATCAGAGCCTGGAGCCTCGGCTCATTGGTGCTGCTCGTCCTCGTGGCAACGTTCGGCTGGCCAGCCTGGGTCTGGCTGGCGGTGATTCCCATCAACACCGCGATCATTTTTCGCGGCGTATGGTGGCGGGTACGCGAATCGGAAATGCTGAAGCACGCCGCGGCACTGCTGGACGTCGCGGACAGACTCGCGGGCGTCCAGATTCCAAGCGATGCACTGCCGCAACCGGCGCGGCTGCGCGACGAGGCGCCGTCGCGCCGGGCATTGCGGCGGATTCTTTTCTGGTACGCGCTGATGAAGCTGCCGTTTTTCTCGGCCGTGTTCTCCATCCTGAACTTCACGTTCCTGATCGAACTCGTGATCCACGCGCGCACGATCGAACGCTTCTTCGCGAACCGTTCGAAACTGCACGCCACGTTCGTGTTGACGGGCGAAATCGACGCGGCAATCGCCGTCGCTTCGTTCCTGCAGCAATATCGCCAGCATTGCCTGCCGCAGCTTGTGGACGAGCGCACGCTGGCGATCACGGACGGCTGCCATCCGCTGTTGCCCGCGGGCGTAACGAATTCCGTGCGGCTCGCGCAGCAATCGGCGCTGGTCACGGGCTCGAACATGGCCGGCAAGACCACTTTCATCAAGATGCTCGCCTGCAACGCCATCCTCGGCCAGACCGTGGGCTTCTGCCTCGCATCGGCGGCGACGATCCCGCGCGCCACGGTGATGGCGTCCATCCACGGCCTGCATTCCGTCGCGTCGGGCAAAAGCCACTACTTCACCGAAATCGAAACCATCGATGCCTTCATCCGCGAGAGCACATCGGGGCACATCCGCATCCTCGTGATCGACGAACCCTTCAGCGGCACCAACACCGTCGAGCGCATCGCCGTGGCGCGTGCGGTGCTGGAAGCACTGGAACCGCGCGCCATCGTGCTGGTCACCACGCACGACGTCGAACTGCAGGCGATGCTGGGCGACTGCTATGCGCTGTACCACTTCCAGGAAAACCCCGATGCGGAAGGCTGGTTCGACTACCGGCTGCGGCCCGGTCCCGCGACGGAACGCAACGCGATCCGCCTGCTCGACCGGCTCGGCTTTCCGCACGACATTACGGCCCGCGCGCTCGCTTATGCCGGCGCAAACTCCGGCACCACCAACGAGACTTCCACCGCGCTCAACTCCGGCAAGGCTTGACCGGCTTCGAGCCAGACGCCGGCGTGGACAGCACAAGCAGCGACCCAATGCTCCGCCCCGCCGCCTCCGCGCCGTATCCACGGGCCTGCTTGCACCGATGGATACCGGGTGGGAAGATTGCTGAGCCGTCCGCGCGTGGGAAAGAAAGCCGGATTAGGTAAGGGGATTAGGCGGAGCGAGTGGTGCAACCCTTGAATTGGCGCAGGAATGTTCCGGCGCTGCGTGGCATGGGGCCCGGCTTACATGGTGGAGTTACATTCCACCTTGGAATCGACTTGTAGTTAGGTGCGCATGGAAGGAAAACCGCAAGACTATGGCGTAGGTTTGGCAACTCAAGCCGAGATGCTTCGCGCGGCTTCCAAGTTCGACGCCAAATTATCGGATCAACCAATCCGCGACAAATACGCGAGGTTCACTCTCACTCGAACAGCCGATTTGGTTGGTGCATGCGCGCTCTTCGTCGAGCCGGCGCACATTGTGGCTGGCCATGTACTAATGAGGTCTATGCTTGAAGACCTGATCAAGATCCTTTGGGCAACTATTTCAGAATCAAACGCAGAAAAGCTATGTAACGCCAGCATAGATCATCTCAAGAACATAATGCGCGCAAACAATGAAGGCGGTACAGCTCGCATAACCGATAAACAGGGTAAAGATCACAGCGCACGCTTTTTGAAGAGCGACAGACTCGCACCATCCGGCAAGAAAAAGTCGGTCGAGGCAATGGCTAGGGATGTTGGTGCCGTCGGTATCTACGACATGTTCTACCGGTTCGCGTCCATCCAAACTCATGGCAACGCTGTAGGCCCTACAACGCCAAACACCGCAGCCGACGTTTTGGTTGTCCTCAGCGGGGTCGGCGCGGTAGCCAAGGCCACGGGGCATACAGCGATTCGCTGGCTGCTTGGCCGTGAACGACCGAGCAACAAAGATCTTGTTGAGTTGTTGGGTGTATGGCGGTCGCGCACCTAGCAACTCAATCAGCGGACGCAAACCCGCTACGCGGGTTCGCGCCGCTGATTTTCGGCGTTAGGGGGCTAGCATGATCACTGTGCTACGTGTATTGCGAGTATTGTTTGCAGCCGTAGGGCTGTGGCAAATCATAGGTATCATGTCGGTCGTGACGTGGGTGAGCAATCCACGAGCGGTTACGCTCGGCATGGCCGCAGGTATTGTGTTCAAAGCCGTAGTAGCTGCTATTTGTGCAGGTGCGTTTTACTGGCTCGGTAAGCTCAAGCGTAAGCGATCAACAGCGAGAGAAAGAATCAGCGATGTTGCTATCGCCGGAATTTCGCTTGTTGTAATGGTGGCTGTCGTTATCGTTATTGCATTGGTATTGCCCAGCGGCAGCGGTTCCAAGAGTTCAGAGCTTTCCAATGGCGTGGCGCAGGCGGCTCCGCGAGCCGACACAGCTATTCGGGGCTCCCTTGCGGCGGAAGGTTGGACTCAAGAAAGTACCAACAGCACCGAGGCCGGGCCGTGGCTGGACTATGACCCGCCTGGTACGCGCTATTGCCGCTATGCCGACGGCACAATCCAACGGGTGTACCCTCTTGGCGTTAAACCCAACGCACCAAGAGCCAATCCATTTTGCCTCGATGACAGTACCGTGCATGTGCCGCAATAGCCCGTCGGTACGCCCCGCAGCATCAAGTTTGAAGTGCACCGTTGATCAGCTTCCCTCGAAGCACTCTGCCGAGGTCTGGAGCCATGCCGTTTCGCCGACCGACAGTGCGACGCACGGCGGCTTGTTGCGGCAGTTGACCGGATCTTCCTGATGCCGCCTCAGTCCTGCGAACGCTTGACCGGCTTCGTGCCCGGTTTTGGTGGGTTCGCGGCGTCGACCACCCGCCACAGGTAGAACGCAGCGAGCGTGCGATACGGCGCCCAGCGCTCGCCGAATTCGCGCAGCATGCGCGGCGGCGGCATTTCCTCGAAACCGTGCACGATCTGCGCGCCCTTGCGCACGCCGAGGTCATCGACGGGCAACACGTCGGCACGGCCGAGCCGGAACATCAGCAGCATCTCGACGGTCCAGCGGCCGATGCCGCGCACCTGCGTCAGATGTTCGATGAGCGATTCGTCGGACATGCGATCGAGTTGCGCCGAGGTCGGCACGATGCCGGCGTGGTACTTGGCCGCAAGATCGCGCAGCGCGGCAATCTTGTTGCGCGACACGCCGGCCGCACGCAAGCCGGCATCGTCCACGCCATCGATGCCGCGCGCGCTGATCTTGCCGCCGCGCGGCATGCGCTGGCGCACGCGCTCGGTGATGGTGGCGGCGGCCTTGCCCGACAATTGCTGGTAGAGGATCGAACGCGCGAGTGCATCGACCGGCTCGAAACGCGCGCCAAAATCGTGTTCGAGCGGGCCGATCCGGCGCATCCATTTGCCCAGCTTGCGATCGCATTTCGCCAGATGCGTGGTGGCAGCATCGACATCGAAACCGCGCGGAATCCGCAACGCCTGCATACCTCTATCTCCCTCGACCACGCCAGAAAACGATGCCCAACATGACCCAGCCGGCAATGAAAGCCAATCCGCCGATCGGCGTGATCACGCCGACTGCTTGCGGCGCGCCGAACGCGAGCGCATACAGGCTGCCGCAGAACAACACGATGCCCAGCGCGAACAGCACCGCCGCGAGGTGCGCGGCGCGCGTGCGCGGCAGCAGCGCGCAGGCCAGCAGCGCCAACGCGTGCCAGAACTGGAACTGCACGGCCGTGTGCCACACATCCAGCATTTGCGGCGACAATCTCGCATTCAGCGCATGAGCGCCGAGCGCGCCGAGCAATACCGCGCCGGCGCCGGTCGCCGCAGCCGCAATGCCCGGCCAGCGTGGCATGCCTGCCCCCGTCATTGCCAGCGTTCCCGCGACCAGCGCCGCCACATCCGCCACAGTCCGTACAGCAGCCCCACCAGCGCCACCAGGATCGGCATCAGCAGGATGTCGATGAATTTCAGTTGCATGGACAGCGTTTCGATATCGGCGTCGAGGCTGCGTTGCACCCCGCGCAATTCGCTGCGGATCGCCAGCTTGCGCTGGGTGAACTGCGCCACCGCCGCCTTCTGCGCCGCGGTGCGGCGGCTGCCCTGCGCGCTTCGTTTGAGCGCGGCCAGCCGCTTTTCGGTGTCTTCGAGTTCAGCCTGCAATTCGGCCTGCTTGCCGTTGAACTTTTCGCCCGCCTGCCGACGCAGCATGTCGACGCGTGTGAACCGGCGTTCGTTCACCGCGCGTCCGCGGATCCCGATCAGGTCCGAGGGGCCGGTCAGATCGTCGATGGCATTCACGAAGAAATCGCCGTTGTTGGCGAACGGACTCATCAGCGTCTGGCCTTCGGTCGAACTCGGCAGCACCCATAGGCGGTCGGACAACAGATCGGTGTCGCCGACCAGGATCACCGCGGGCTTGCGCGCCGGCCTGGCGGGTGCATCATCCGCGAACGCGCGCGGCAGCTCGCCTTCCAGGCGCACTGCGATCGCGTAGTGCTCGCCATCGGGCGTGTAACTTTTGTACAGCGAGGCCGGATCGCTGGCTTCGCGCACGCGCTCGGCCGGCACCACCATCGCCTCGGTGGTGCTCTGGATCAGCGGGTCCAGCCGCACCTGCGCGCCCGGAAGCAGGCTGAAATAACCGGTGGCCGCCAGGTCGACCACGCTCAGCGCCTGCGTCACGGCATCGCGCCGGTTCAATTCGTCGCCGGTCAATCCGAGCACCGATGGATCGCGCACCGTCGCGCCGGTGACGGGTGACTGCACGCTGAGCGCACGCGAACGATCCAGCAGCACGCGACCGGTGTCGAACGCGACGCCCCACGCCTGCAACAACGTGCGCAGATCGGAGGACGTGCCGCCGTCCACTTCCGAATCGGGATCCACGAACGCCAGCAAGCGGCCGCCGGCTTGCACGTAACGATCGACCGCGCGCAGGTCCGCCTGCGTCAATCCGGCCGGCTGGATCAGCACCAGCACCGCCGCATCAGCCGGCGTCAGCGCCGCCAGCGAGTTCGCATCCAGGCGCTGCACCTCGAACAGCTGCTGCACCTGTTGCAGGGCGGTCCACGGCGGCGCGCTATTGCCTTCCGCATCGGTGTCACCCCAGATCGGCAGGCCGCTGTAGATCGCGACGCGCGGCGCGTGCGTGATGCTGAGATCGTGCAGCAGGCGCGCCACGTCGTATTCGAGGAAGGGTTCCTTCGCGGGCAGGAAGAACGGAATGGCCGCCGTGCGTCCGTCGCCGGCGTTGCGCCCCGCCAGTCCGAAAAAAATCGATTCATCGGTGCCTTGGCCGCGCACCGAGGTCAGGCCGGCCGCGGTCGCGCGGTCCTCGTCTTCCGAAAATGGCAGCGGATCGACCTGGGTCAGGTGCACGCGTCCGTGCGAGCGCCGCACGACCTCTTCGAGCACGTGCAGCACGTATTGATGTTGGGCGCGCAATTGCGGCAAGCCATGGCTGGCGCGATCGGAGAAATACAGCGTCAGGTCGATGGGCTGCTTGAGGTTGGCGATGATGTTGCGCGTGCCGGGCGACAGCGTGTACAGGTGGTCCTGCGTCAGGTCGATGCGTTCGCCACCGAAAAAGCGCGAGGCACCGAGCACCAGCAGCACGTACGCCACCGCGAGCAGCGGCAACAGCAGCCACAGGCGACCGCGCCAATGCAGCCTCATCCGCCGCGCCTCGCGTCGAGGATCAGCACGTTCACCGCCAGCCAGAACACGATCGTCAGCATGAAATACGCGTCTAGCTCGCATGCTACTACCTTCCCCTGAAAT
>JAZKBD010000010.1:11927-14724 GCA_040388785.1 Pseudomonadota bacterium | reverse complement strand
CGTCAGCATGAAATACGCGACGTCACCGAAATCGAGCACGCCGCGCGCGATCGCCTGGAAGTGCGCGAGCAGGCTGAGGCTCGCCAAACCGTCGGCCACGCGATCGGAGCCGAGCGCGAGCAACGGTTGCTGCACCAGCGGATCGCCCGCCAGCAGGAACAGGAAGCACACCGCCAGCGCGAGGATGAAGGCGATCACCTGGCTGCGCGTCAGCACCGACAGGCATTCGCTGATCGCGAGAAAGGCGCCGGCCATCAGGAAACTACCGATGTAGCTCGCGAGGACCACGCCATTGTCGGGATGGCCGAGGTAATTGACGGTCAGCCACATCGGAAACGTCAGCGCCAGCGCGCAACCGATGTACAGCCACGCAGCGAGGAATTTCGCGACCACCGCCTGCCACGGCCGGATCGGCATCGTCAGCAGCAGTTCCAGCGTGCCGCTGCGGCGTTCCTCCGCCCACAGCCGCATTGCCAGCGCCGGCACCAGCACCAGGTACAGCCACGGATGGAAACGGAAGAAGGGGTCGAGGTCGGCCTGGCCGCGCTCGAAAAACGCACCGAGGTAGAACGTGAACGCACCCGCCGACAACAGGAAGATCACCGCGAACAGCCACGCGACCGGCGTGATGAGATAGCCGTGCAGCTCGCGCAGGAACACGCCGCGGAAGGCCCTGCCGCGGCCGGTGCCGTCCATCGCAGCGACAGCGCGCGCGTTCATGCCGCCACCGGCGTTTCGATGGACGCTTCGTCTGTCACCTGGCGGAACACGTCGTCCAGCCGGCCGCGTTCGAGTTGCAACTCTTCCACGCGCACGCGCTGTTCCTCCAGCAGCTTCACCACGACCGGAAAGATGTCGCCGCCGTCGCGCGGGAACACCGTGACGCGGCCATCCACTTGATCGACTTCGACGGTTTCGATCTCCGGCTGGCGCGCCAGCAGCTCCCGCGCGAGCGCACTGGCGGGCGCACGGAAACTGACGGCGTGGTGATAGCGCGAACGCTTTTCCAGCTCCGCGGGCGTGCCCTCCACGCGCAGCCGGCCGTGCGCGACAATGGCCACGCGGTTGCACGCCGCGCGCACTTCGTCCAGCGCGTGCGTGGAAACGATGATCGCCCGGTCGCGCGCCATGCCGCGGATCAGCGCGTGCACTTCGCGCTGCTGGTTCGGGTCGAGACCATCGGTCGGTTCGTCGAGAATGAGTGCGGGCGGATCGTGCAGCAGCGCCTGCGCGAGGCACACGCGGCGGCGATAGCCTTTCGACAAGGTTTCGATGGTCTGCGCGAGCACCGGTTGCAACTGCAGGCGTTCGATCATCTCGTCCATGCGACGCGCGCCGGTGATGCCGGTGAGACCGCGCACGCGTGCCGCGAAATTCAGGAATTCGGCAACCGCCAGTTCGCCGTAACTCGGTGCGCCTTCCGGCAAGTAACCCAACGCACGGCGCGCCTCGATCGGATCGCGCACCACGTCGTGGCCGCATACCACCGCGCGCCCCGAACTCGGCCGCAGGAAACCCGCGATCATCCGCATCGACGTGGTCTTGCCCGCGCCATTCGGACCCAGCAGCGCCAGCACCTGCCCCTGCGCCACCTTGAGGTTCAGGCCCGCCACCGCATCGAACCTGCCGTAGCGCTTGCCGAGATTTTCGGTCTGGATCATCGCGTGCCAGGATCACTGCATCTAGCGCGAACTTTAGCAGGGGTGAGTCGACGCGTTTACGCGATGCCGGGGGCATCGCGTGCGTCGACGAACGCCCGCACAAGGATGTGCGGGCCGGCGCCCAGTGCCATGGATGGCTGCTTGCCGGATGTGAAAAAACAAACCTGCGAAAGAGCTGGAAACAAAAAGGCCCGCACTCGGCGGGCCTTTTCTTTTGCATGTAGCGCAATGTCAACCGTGGTGACGCTTCTTCTCGTGCTCGGGCTTCTTGCCCGCTTCCGGTTTCTTGGCTTCCTTCGACGCCGGCGGCGCGCTCGACCAGATCGACGGATCCAGCGCGGTGAACGCCTGCGTGCGTCCGGCTTGCTGGTCCGGCGTCTGCGCCGGCGCATCCTGCACGGGCAGGAACACGCGGTAGATCTGGTCGTCGTCGCTCACGTTCGGCAGCGAAGTAAGCTGGTTGTAGGCCGGCGCAATCGCTTCGTTGAACTTGTAACCGTGCGTGCCGGCGTAGGCTTCCAGCGCCTTGACCATGAACTCCACGCCGCTCTCGCCGGTCCACGACGCCGCCAGCACTTCGGCGGCGGGCATCATCGCCGCGCGCACGTTGGCATCGATGACCAAACGGTTCTGCTTGTCGAGGCCGCCCGGTGCGGGACCATTCTCGGACGCGGCAGCGCCCGCCGACGACGCCGACGCCGGTGCACCGGCACTGCCCGCCAAAGCCACGCTGGAGGACGACGCCGGTTTCGCCGACGCGGGCGGCGGAGCCTCCGGATTCGGCGGCGGCGGCAGCTTGGTCAAATCGACGGTCTTGCCATTGACGGTCAGGGTGGTGCTGTTGATCGGCACCGCCAGATCGAAGATGAAAGTGGTGTCGCCCCACTCGGTGCGGATGGTGGTGGTCGGACCCGCCGCCTTCACGCCGAGCTTCGCCATCGCCGCCTGGATTTCCTTCATCGCCGCGGCCTTGGCGGTATCGATGTCGTCGACCGTGCGCGGCGCCTTGGTGGAAACCAGCAGCACCGGCGTGGCATCGGTGCGGTACAGGCCGGGGTTCACCTTGCTGTAATCGACGTTGGCGATGCCGGCCAGCATGTTCTCAGTGAAAAAGGCTTTGATCTGATCATCAGCGG
>JAZKBD010000010.1:7471-11888 GCA_040388785.1 Pseudomonadota bacterium | reverse complement strand
ACTGGATCACCGTGGAGGGATCGCCGTGGATCCACAACGACGAATAACGGTCGATGAGGTTCCAGCCGTAATCCACGTCGTACGACCAGGTCACCGTGCTGACGCGCTGGCTCTGCTTCGGATCGACTTCCAGCGTGAACACCTTGTTGGTGCCGTGCCAGTCGTTGGTCAGATCCCAGGTGACGGTGCTCTTGTTGGTGATGTCGATGTTGCCCGACTTGTTGACCAGCGTGCCGTCGCCGATGGCCTTGTCGCCCTGCCAGTTGAGGGTCGCGCCGGGACCATAGGCGGGGCCGGACAGCGTGAACTTCACACCGGGGTCGAGCGCCTTCAGGCCCGCGCCGGCGCCATCTTCGAAACGCCTGAAGTTGTTCAGAACGTCATAGATGTGCTGCGGGTTGTGGCTGATCTCGATCGAGCGCTGGATGTGTCCGTGGCTGGGCAGGAACACTCCCACGATCACGGCCAGGACGAACACGATGATCAGGGCTACGACGAATTCGAGCACACGGGTCATGCCAGGAATCTCCGGACGGCTTGTCACTTGGTCGGCGCCCGCCGCAGGAGCCGGCAGGTGCCACGTCAATGCGAAACGTGAATCGCGGATGGTAGCGGCTTCGTGGCGATCGCGCCATGCCCCGGAAACAGGCCGCGCGGGCGAGTTCCTGAACGGCCATGGCGGGTGCGGCGCAGGCCAGAGAGCGACGCCTAGACGATCCCCAATTCCAGGGCTTTCAGCACCGCGCGCGTACGGTCGCGCACGCCGAGCTTGGAGAGGATGTTGGAGACGTGGTTCTTCACCGTGCCTTCCGCCACCTTCAATGAATTGGCGATTTCCTTGTTGCTGTAGCCGCCGGACATCAGGCGCAGGATTTCGGTCTCGCGGTCGGTCAGTGGATCCGGCTGGCCGAGACTGCTGAACTGGTTGTTGATGCGGTTGACGCCGGCAAGCAGGCGCTGCGTCACCACCGGCGCGATCAAGGAGCCGCCGCCGGCAACGGTTTTCACCGCGTCCACCAGTTGTTCCAGCGACACGTCCTTCAGCAGATAGCCGCGCGCGCCGGCTTTCAATCCCGCGAGCACCAGCTGGTCGTCGTCGAAAGTGGTCAGGATGATGGTCGGCGGCACCTTGCCGCGCGCGGAAAATTCGTTGAGTACGTCGAGGCCGCTCTTGCCGGGCATGCGCATGTCCAGCAACACCACGTCGGGCTTGACCTCCGGGATTTTCTGCAACGCCGCGGCGCCGTCGCTGCACTCGGCCACCACCTGGATTTCGGGTGACAGTTCCAGCAGCGAGCGTATGCCCTGACGCACCAGCGTCTGGTCATCCACGAGACACACGGAAATCATCGATTCTGCCTCTTCAAGAAAAAACGGCCCCGACCCTCCGGCGCCCTCCCCTGCGGCGCGTACGCCGCCGGATGAATCCGCGCGATCCTCAGGTTGCGTCCATCGGCAATGAAGCTTCCAGAACGAACCCTTGGTTGCGTTGCGTCTCGATGGCCAGCTTGCCGCCCACCTCGGCCAGCCGCTCGCGCATCCCGTTCAGGCCATTGCCCGGCTTGAACTCGATCGCACCACGGCCGTCGTCACTGGCCTTCAACAGCAACTTGCCACCCTCGCCTTCCTCGAAATGCAGCCACAGGTTGCGCGCACGCGCGTGCCGCACCGCATTGGTGATGATCTCCTGGGTGCAACGCAACAGCACCTGCGCGCGCCGCGAGTCGGCGACCGCGAAACGCGGCGGCAATTCCAGATGGACTTCCAGACCCGGCACGCCCTCGGTGAGATCGCGCAAGGCATCGGTCAACTGGATGCCTTCGTCGTCGCGCAACTCGCTGACGACTTCGCGCACGTCGGCCAGCAATTGCTTGGCCGTGTTGCGCGCGCGGGTGACGTGGTCGGACGCATCCGGATTCACCACCAGATGCCCGGCCACTTCGAGATTGAGGCTGAGCGCGGTGAGGTGGTGGCCCACGAGATCGTGCAATTCGCGTGCGATGCGCATGCGTTCGCTCAGCCGGCTCGATTCGGCCAGCAGCGCGCGCGTGGCGCGCAGTTCGGAGTTGAGGCGTCGCTGATCCTCGCGCGCGTTGACCTGCTGGCGCGCGACTTCGGACGCGATGAAAACGATCACCGACGAACCGAGGTAAAGACCGGACTGGATCACGGCGAAATCCAGCGTGACGTTCGGGAACATCGCATACACGGGAATGATCGCCGCGTATTGCAGCATCAACCACACGATCGCCACCGGCAACGGCAGCAGCCATGGCAGCACCAGCGTGGCAACGGCCAGCAGCAAGGCGCCCAGTCCGCTGACGCTGAACCAGTTGATCGCGATGGCCGTGGCGGTCAGCACCAGCAAACCCGCCAGTTTCATGGTCAGGTGGCGTCGCGACGCCAGGTTGCGCGTCAGCCACCAGTAGACCACGCCGAACACGACGTAACTGACGGCCCACAGCAACAGCATGTCGTGGCTCTGCACGTGCAGGGCGCGCGTGGCATGGATGGCCGTCTGCTCGTCGGCGCCCGCATCGATCCAGTTGCGCCGCACCAGCGGCACGCCGGCACTGGCGTACGTGATGAACCCTGCGTAGCGAAGCAGGGTGACGGGACTGACGGAGAGGCGTTGCACGCGCCGATCATAACGGAGCCGGGCCACGCGGGCCGCGCGCCGGCTCCGGCTTCGCGACAGCGGCGGGTGGCGTGCGATAATGTTCCGATGATGGCGGTCGCAACGGCCAGCCGCAGTCTGGAAACCAAGCTACACACATGACGCTGACGCCGAACCTGACCCTGCGCGACGTGCGTGCGAGTGATCTCGCCGCGGTGATGGGCCTCAACAACACCGCCGGTTCCTCCATCCTGCCGATGGATGCGCCGCAACTGAACCATCTTTACCAGCATGCCGACTATTTCCGCGTCGCCGAGGTGGACGGCCACCTCGCCGGCTTCCTGATCGCGCTGCAGCACACGGCCTCGCACGCGAGTTCCAATTTCCAGTGGTTCCGCGGCCACTGCGAGCGCTTCGTGTACATCGACAGGGTCGTGATTGGCGACCTGCACCGCGGCCACGGGCTGGGCCGCACGTTCTACGCCGACGTGCAGAGCTATGCTGAAGTGCGCTCGCCCAACCTCGCCTGCGAAGTGTTCCTCGAACCGCGCGACGACGTTTCCGTGCTGTTCCACGGCGTGTTCGGTTTCCACGAAGCCGGCCAGCAGGTGATGCCCGAAACCGGCCGCCGCGTGAGCCTGCTGCTCAAGGCACTCGACTGCTATCCATTCGTGTGCGATGCCTACCCCGATGGCCTGCCGGCATTGTCGTGGCTGACGCCGCGCAACCTGCCGGATGGCGAACCGCAGCTGCGCGCGGCGGGGCAGGCGTGAGCGCGCGCCCGTCCGGCGCCAGCGCCGAAATCCTGGAAGCCGCCGATCTGCGTTTCGGCCAGGTCGGCATCGCCAACGTGCGCGTCCGCAGCAACGACGCCGCAGCGCTGCGCGCCGCCCTCGAAGTGCGCGTGCGCGAAGCGCCGGCCTTGTTCGAACGCGCGCCGGTGGTGGTGGATTTGTCATTTTTGTCGCCGCAACCGGATGACGATGCGGTGCGTGCGCTGCTCGACGCGATACGCGGCGCCGGCATGCTGCCGGTCGGCTTGGCCTACGGCGACGACGCGACCGATGAACTGTCACGGCGCATCGGGCTGCCGCTGATCGCGAAGTTCCGCGCGCAATACGAGCGCCCGGAACGCGCGGCTTCGAACGACGAAACCGCGCCGCGCGCCGCGACCACTGCGCAAGTGGCCCCGATCGCGCCCGCCGAACCCGCCACCGCGTTGCAGCACCACCAGCCGGTGCGCACCGGCCAGCAGGTGTACGCACAGGGCTGCGACCTCGTCGTGGTCGGTGCGGTCGCCAACGGCGCCGAAGTGCTCGCCGATGGCAACATCCACGTGTACGGCGCGTTGCGCGGTCGCGCGTTCGCCGGCGCGCTCGGCGACAAGAACGCACGCATCTTCTGCGGCGAGTTCCGCGCCGAGATCGTTTCGATCGCCGGCCACTATCGCGTGTTCGAGGAACTGCCGAAGGAATACGCCGGCAAGGCCGTGCAGATAAGACTCGAACAGGATCGCTTGCAGATTCTTCCGCTTTGACAACACATTCAGGCACCGTCCGAATAATCGACCGGCACGCCGTTTTCTCCACCACCCAGCACCACGGAGGCATTCCCTTGACCGAAACCATCGTCATCACTTCCGGCAAGGGCGGCGTCGGCAAGACCACGACGTCCGCCTCGCTCAGCGCCGGCCTTGCGCAGCGCGGCCACAAGACCGCTGTCATCGATTTCGACGTCGGCCTGCGCAACCTCGACCTGATCATGGGCTGCGAACGCCGCGTAGTGTACGACTTCGTCAAC